>JAEENO010000040.1 GCA_016283755.1 Lachnospiraceae bacterium
AAGTACCGTTCCTGTGCTTTTATCCATATATATAACAAAGACATCTATTCCCATAAGTATTACTGCCATAAATACGGGCAGGAACAAATATGGTCTTAACTTACCCTTCATGTAACATATCTCCTTTAAGCACTTTATCCAGCTCGTCATCTTTATTCTTAATCTGTGATACGAAATAAAGATAAACTTCGCGGCCTTCTGTAACAACGAATCTGATAGTCTTTTTAAGACGATCGTTGCCAACAATGAAATCTACTATCTCCGGGTTGTACTCCGTACATCTGCCGCGCTGTAATTCTTCAACAATGTCCTCATAGGTCTTAGGCTCCTTATAGAGTCTGCCATACGTATCGGTTCCTGCATCAAGTACATCGCATATATGTACTATATCCGTAATGAACCTCCACGGAGAACTACAGTTATTATATCCTTCCGGATATCCGGATGCTCCGTCATAGGACTTATGATGTCCCATAACTATATCGTAAAACACCTTTAATGCCGGAACTCTGTCGATAATCGTACTTCCTATCTGCGGATGCATCTTGATTATCTCAGTTTCCGTAGGTGTCGCTTTTCTATACTGAATGTTAATAATATTAGGTAATACAATCTTACCTATATCATGGCAAAAGGCTGCTTTCCTGATAAAATCAAGTATCTCCGATACATTTGACCTGACATCTTCAACCGTCTTGCAATCCAAGGTTCCTATAAGCAATTCCGGTGCTCCCTGGATAATTGCCTTGGTAAGTTCCGTTGCAAGAAGCATTACCATTCTTGAATGCATTGCCATGGTATTATGTCTTATAACCGTAACCTTCATAAGAAGATCAAGGTTTGCAAAGGTTACGTCATAATAAGGAAGCACATACTCATATGCCATAAAGACATACGAATTCGTAATATGCGTTCTCTTATCGTACGGTATTCTCGCATATGTTTCAAATACTTCGAACGCAAGCGCTTTTCTTAATTCACCGACTCTCTTAATAGGATATCCCGACTCTTCAAGTAATATCATCATCTCCGGAACCCAATAAAGCGTATAGGCATACTTAGGGCTCATATAAAAGTTCGAACTATTAAAATCCACTTCCATAGGAAGTTTCTTTTTCTCCTCACTTAAGAATCCGTATGCCTCTACTGCGCTCATCTGATTCTTGTGAACACAGGCGAGTGCGTAATTAACAATTATAAGCGGATTAATATCGATACTCGTACTTCTCATATTATGCTCATAACAAGAAAGTGCAGCATCTGCCTCCTCATTAACTATTCCCGCAAGCTTATTGATTATCGCTCTGGATTTACTTAATGCCTGATACTGCATGATTGCCTGGCTTAAAACGACGAGGTTATCAAACGGAAGCTCGGTATGCTTTCTATTCTCTATATCATCATAGAATGCCATTGCATCCTTGTAATATTCATATAATGCGGCGAGATCACATCTGGACTTAAGGCTTTCAGCCACAAGCCTCTTATAATATGCCTCAAAAATCATCCCTTTTGCGTGCAGATTCTTACACTTGTCAAAGTGGGATGTAAAAGAAATAGCCATGGTATAATATTCCACGGCCCTCCTGAATTTCTCATCTATTCCGTAGGAAAGGCAGCTATCTGCAGCCAAGAATACCGCCATAATATGGTCTTCTACATTCTTTGGCGGATGATCCTCATAAAACTTTACAATGACTTCCAAAACGTCTGACGTGATAAGTGAGTCCCGACAGTCTTTACTTACCGCCTGTCTTATCTCCTCGATAAGTACATGGGCAAGTCTATGAGACATCGGTATTCTACCATCAAGTATCGGATAGATGAATTCGTTTAATTCTGCTTCGTTCTTGTCATACTCTTCGTGTAATCTTGAAGAGGTATCGTGGTAACGCTTAGACCATTCGTCAAATGTCTTACTGATTCCGCCTTCGGTATCATTAAGCTTCTCCATAACGGACATTCTATTAAGAGACTCGGAGTAAAACTCATGGAGTCTAGATTTTCTCATTACAAAGAAGTATTTCAAACTACCCATCTAAGCGCACCACCCTCTCTATTTCGTTGACTTCTTATTAAGAAGTCTCTAAGTCAGATTATGCATATAAAGGATATTTCTTGGTAAGAGTTGCTACAAGCTCTTTAGCCTTCTCAACTCCGCCATTATCGCGCTCTTTAATAGCAAGTGCCATAGCCTCTGCTACTACTACCATATCCTCTTCCTTAAATCCTCTGGTTGTTACTGCTGCAGTACCAAGACGAACACCGCTTGTTACGAACGGTGATGCCGGATCGTTAGGAATTGTATTCTTATTACATGTAATGTTAGCGGAGTCAAGTAACTTCTCGCACTCTTTACCTGTAATATTCATATTTGTAAGATCAACAAGCATTAAGTGGTTATCTGTACCACCTGATACAAGCTTGAATCCTCTCTTCTGAAGCTCTGTTGCAAGAGTCTGGCAGTTCTTAAGAATCTGCTGCTGATACTCTTTGAATGCAGGCTGTAATGCTTCATGGAAGGCTACTGCCTTACCTGCGATTACATGCATTAAAGGACCACCCTGAATACCAGGGAATACTGCCTTATTGAAGTTAAACTTCTCGTTAGCTTCTGCTGTAGCCATAATCATACCGCCACGAGGTCCTCTTAATGTCTTATGTGTTGTTGTTGTTGCAACATCTACATAAGGGAACGGACTCGGATGAAGTCCTGTAGCTACAAGACCTGCGATGTGAGCAATATCAGCCATAAGTACTGCACCAACTTCGTCAGCAATCTCTCTGAATTTCTTGAAATCGATTGTACGGGCATATGCTGATGCACCGCAAACGATTAACTTAGGCTTGCACTCTAATGCAATCTTACGAACGTTCTCATAATCGATAACGCCTTCGTCATTAACACCGTAAGGTACTACATGAAAATACTTACCTGACATATTTACAGGCGAACCGTGTGATAAATGTCCACCCTGATCAAGTGCCATACCCATAAAAGTATCGCCGGGATTCATAATTGCAAAGAACACTGCCATGTTAGCCTGTGCGCCTGAGTGCGGCTGTACGTTAACATAATCACAGTGGAATAATTCTTTTGCTCTTTCGCGAGCGATATTTTCTACGACGTCAACACACTCGCAACCACCATAATATCTCTTGCCCGGATAACCCTCAGCATACTTATTGGTAAGCTGGCTTCCCATAGCTGCAAGAACTGCTTTGCTTACTACATTCTCTGATGCAATAAGCTCAATGTGAGAATTCTGTCTGTCATTCTCAGCCTGAATCGCATCAGCGATTTCCGGATCAACTTTCTTGATCTCATCAAAACTGTACATTTTGATATTACCTCCTCATGAAAATCAAAAGTGACTTGTTCGTATCAACAAATCATTCCACGCTTATTATATCAGTGCAAGTATGCAATGACAAGTGTTAAAGTTTAAACCTGTTAACCTCATGAAGAAGAGTGTCCGCAACCTTGGCGTTACGCATGACATACTTGATTGTATTCTATAATTTTTAGTTATAAAAATATAGAATTTATAGTGTTTTTTAACATAGTTTTCACCGAAAAACAATTCCGGTACAGGGAAAAGGCACAAAAAAACGGGACCTTTCGGTCCCGCTTGTGCTTACAACATCTTACTCCTGTACATATGGCATTAATGCGATATGACGAGCTCTCTTGATTGCTACTGTAAGTGCTCTCTGATGCTTAGCGCAGTTACCTGTAATTCTTCTAGGAAGAATCTTACCTCTCTCAGAGATATACTTCTTAAGCTTGTTGGTATCCTTATAATCGATAACATTATCGCTACCGCAGAATACACATACTTTTTTTCTTCTATGCATACCGTTAGGACGTCTCTTCATAGCGCCATCCGGTCTGTCTGTCTTTGTGAAAGCCATTTATATTACCTCCTATCGTGTTAAAGAGTTATCACCTTAAGCGAATGGTAACTCTGCTTCAACGGCATCCGGAATATTCTGGAATCCGTCGCCTACCGCAGAACTAGGTGCAGGCTGATGCTCGACATTTCCTGCTGACTCGGAACTACTTGCCTTACTCTCAGCAAATTCCTGCTGTTCTACAACAACATCGGTGGTGTAAATTCTCTGGCCATCCTTTTCATAAGAACCTGTCTGGATGCGTCCTTCGACTACAACCTTGGTTCCCTTCTTAAAGTACTTCTCAGCAAATTCTCCACTCTTTCCGAATGCAACACACTGTATAAAATCAGCGGTATCTCCGCCTTCTTTCTTAAAACGTCTGTCTACAGCAAGTGTATATCTTGCTACTGCCGATGACTCGCCTCCTGTGTATCTAACCTCAGGATCTCTTGTCAATCTACCCATCAAAATAACTTTGTTCATGCGATTACCTTCCTTTTAAACGATTCTATTCTTCGTCCTGTCTAACGCATAAGTATCTGATGACGTTCTCTTCAATACGAAGACGTTCTTCTAACTCAGCCGGAGTTGTTGCAGCTGCATCAAACTGGATGAAGTAGTAAAATCCTTCACTCATCTTCTGAATCTCATAAGCAAGCTTCTTCTTGCCCCAATCATCAACGTTGGTGATTGTTCCACCGAAGTGAGCGATCATTTCCTTAATCTTCTCGAGCTTGGCGCTTCTTGCGTCATCCTCTAACTTTGCATTAAGAACGAGTGCTAATTCATATTTCTTCATGCTTTGTAGTACCTCCTTTTGGTCTCTGGCCCCCGAATTAATCGGGAACAAGGAAATTTATAATATCACGGAGTTATATTTTATCACGTGAGTTTATATAATTCAAGCCTATTTTTCACTATTTATTATTTTTTTGATACCTTTTTCCACTTTGACTCTCGGATTCATTATCTCATGTCCGCAGCCTAAGCACTTTATCTTAATATCAGCGCCTATTCTTGTGACTTCCCATATATTAGAACCGCAAGGATGCGCTTTTTTCATCTCTACTTTATCTCCGACTTTAAGTTCCATAGCGTATAATATTTCTTCCTATTATAATTTACATGTTCTCGACCGCTTCTTTCATAACGACCGCAATGTCATCATTGATTACAAGGTCTGCCATTCCCTCGGCGCCGGTCTTTGTCTTATTGATAAGTACTAAGTTCTTACCTCTGAAATATCTGATAAGACCTGCTGCCGGATATACGACAAGTGAAGTTCCACCCACTATAAGCATATCTGCTGAAGCTATCGCATCTATCGCTCCCATAACTACGCTTTCATCAAGGCCTTCTTCATACAAAACAACGTCCGGACGCACCTTGCCGCCACACTTATCACATATAGGCTCGCCTTCCGACTTTAAGATAAAATCCACTCCGAACTTTTTACCGCAGCTTCTACAATAATTTCTCTCGGTCGAACCATGAAGCTCATATACGACCTTAGAACCTGCCTTCTGATGAAGACCGTCTATGTTCTGTGTAACTATCGCCTTAAGCTTACCCATCTCCTCAAGCTTTGCCAGCGCTATGTGACAATCATTAGGCTTTGCATCAGGATAGATAAGATTCTTCTTGTAAAACTCGTAGAATTCTTCAGGATACTGCATAAGGAATGTATGTGAAACCGCTTCTTCCGGCGAACATCTTCTAAGAAGTTTCTTGGAGTATAGGCCGTCCGACGATCTAAAATCCGGTATATTGCTCGCGGTGCTTACTCCGGCGCCGCCGAAAAATACGATATTATTCGATTCGGAAAGCATCTTGCTTAACTGTTCATACATATGCACCACTCCTTTAATCTTTTTACACAAAGACGATTTGATTTTTACACATTATTCTGCTATAATTACAAAGTTTTGATTCGATATTCTATTGTAGCAATTATAACACATATATAATAAGAAGAAACAGTTATGAAAGAAAAAATACTATCAGTCTTAAACAAGATTAAAAAGCCTGCCGGAGTTGTTGCCGGCCTAATTAAAAAAGTTCATTCCCGTATAAAAGCTCTATATGAAAAGAATCCTATAAGATTTTCGTTTATATCGATGTTTATCTTATGGCCTATACTTCTTTTCTTTATCATACAATGCATGGAGCTTAAATCTTTATGGAAGGGCATTAAGTTTATCTTCCATTCGCCGCTTGTATTTCTGGCGAATGCTTTAATTATTGCCTTTACGCTTTCTATTGCTTTGCTTATAAAAAGGCGTGTATTCCTGCTTTCTGTTTTAAGTGCGGTATGGCTTACATTCGGTATCTCAAATCTGGTGCTTTTATGTAACCGCGTTACGCCTTTTACCGCCAACGACTTATTCCTGATTGAATCTTTGTTTGAAGTTATTCAAAAGTACTTTAATAACTTCCAGATAGTGCTTATCGGTATTCTTGTTGCTTTTGCTCTTGCGGGCCTTGTGTTCCTTTTCTTTAAGGCTCCGAAAGTAACGCACAAGATGTACTACATTAACGCTCTTGCGGCAATCGCAATTTTCTTCGTTCTTGCAGTTGGTTCCGTCAAGGGCCTTGTTGCTCTTAATATAATGGAAGGTCAGTTTGCAGAACTTTCAGCCGCATACAGAAACAATGGTTTCGTATACTGCTTTACAAATAGCCTTATAGATACGGGCGTTGATAAGCCTAAGGAATACTCAAGCGAGAACATCAAGTCCATCTTTGCCGGACAGGATGTTACTATTGCTGAAGATACCGCTCAACATATGCCGAATATAATCTTCGTTCAGCTTGAGACTTTCTTTAATGTAGAAGAGCTTAACGATGTAACGTTCTCGTCGACGGTTCTTCCTAACTTTACAAGATTACAGAAGGAAAACGGCGGTCTTTTCTCTGTTCCGGTTATCGGAGCCGGTACCGTTAATACCGAGTTTGAAGTCTTAACCGGTATGTGCATGGACGACTTTGGCGCGGGTGAGTATCCTTTTAAGTCTATCTTAAAGGAAAAAACCACAGAGAGTCTTGCCAATAACTTAAAACCATACGGTTATACCTGCCATGCCATTCACAATAACACCGGTAAGTTCTACAGCCGTCATATCGTATACTCAAACCTTGGCTTTGACGATTTTACTTCTGTTGAATATATGCAGGATTACGAAAAGACAATTTTAGGCTGGGCTAAGGATTCAATCCTTACCAAATATATATTTAAGTGCCTTAATGAAACCGAAGGTCGTGACCTTGTATATACCATCTCGGTTCAGGGACACGGTGGATATACTCCTAACGACAGATATGACAGGCATGTATCTATTAAGGAAACCTCTCCGGAGCGTGCATCAACAAGAGTTCAGCTTGAGTACTATGCCAACATGCTCTATGAGATGGATGAATTCGTGGGAGAACTTGTTGCGGCAATTGACAATTTTGAGGAAGACACTATCCTTGTTATGTATGGCGACCATCTTCCTTCTCTTGATATTCAGCAGTCTGAGCTTACAAACAGATCTGTATACCAGACCGATTACATAATCTACTCCAACTGCGGTATTAACTATGGACGCAAGAATATATCAGCAGATGAAATTGCTTCCTATGTATTTGAGCGACTCGGTATGCATAACGGAGTAATCAATGCTTTCCGTCAGACACATAAGTCCGACCCTAACTTTAAGGAAAACCTTGCCGCTCTTGAATATGATATGCTTTACGGCGATAATCTTATATTTAACGGCATTAACCCGTATAAACCGACCGACATGGTCATGGGACTTGATAAAATCTCAATCTTCAACATCATTCCTAACGGAACGAAAGAGAACTCTTACCTTGTACTTGGTCAAAACTTCACCAACTACAGTAAGGTATATGTTAATGACTCTCAGCAATCAACGAAGTTTATAGATCATAACACCTTGCAGGTTACGCTTGACGATCCGTTGGAATTTGAAGATATGATTACCGTATGGCAGTCACACTTAACATGTACCGCACCGTATCGATACAATGTAATACCGTTTAATTACACAGAACCTGATACTGCAGAAGAATAAAGAATAAGCTCCACATATTAATGTGGAGCTTTATTTTTATTCTGCGTTCTGATATTCATCTATTATTAGGTACGCGCCCATATTAGGGTCTTCCATCATCTCGATTTTGGTATCGAGCTTAAGAAGCTTATATACTCCCGGGCCTACAGCATCCCATGTCGGAAGGCCATCTCCGTTAGGATTTCCCGTCTTAACAAAGTTTACAACGTATTGCTGCATTATATCGGAAAGCTTGAAATCTTCTTCGTCATATACATAATCGTGTCTCCACAGATTTCCGTATAGATAAGGCAACTCGCCCGCATGATAATTGGATAATGAATTATTGGTCTTCATAAAGCAGTATTCATATGCAGGTCGGCCTTGAGCTACTAAGTATCTGTTCCATACAAAGTGCGAGTAAGAAAACCAGAGAGCTGAATATGCTGTATTTACGGCACCCTTCGCGTCTCCTAACTTATCTATAATAAAATGCTGGTCTCGCTGCGGTGTATCTACCGGTATAACTTCTGCAAGCTTTTTTGCATAATCGCCTATAGCCTGAGACAGTATCTTAATATAATTCTCTGCTGTCGCCTCATATGTCATCATAAATACATCCGCTTCTTTCGCATTATATCCGTTTAAAAGCGCTTTTTCATGATTAAGTCCCTTTTCATATGTTATATACGGCATCTCGGTTATCGCATATCCGTCAACGGTCATTGAAGAATGCGTTGTCTTCGATTGAATGAGCTTTTCCGCAGGAATATCGCGAAGTGCATCAGAACTTGTCACATTAAATTCTTCACGCATCTTATTGCCTTCATTTATTGCTTCTTCGAAACTTCTGAAGGTATGGAACGGCTTCTTTACTGCTATTCCGCTTGATTCCGCTATGGCATAATCGAATAATCCTTCTGTTAACGGTGATACGCACATTGCATTTACGGATGACGATCCCGCAGATTCACCTGCTATTGTAATTCTGTTCTTATCTCCGCCAAAGGCTTCGATATTATCATATACCCACTGTAATGCCGCAATCTGATCGAGTAATCCGTAGTTTCCCGTGGTATGATTTGCTGACTCTGCTGCCAGATCTTCTGCCGCATAGTATCCGAAAGGTCCGAGTCTATATGCAAAGTTAACTACTATAATTCCGCGTTTTGCAAGGTCTTCGCCTCTATATTCACTGTAAGAAGACTGTCCTGTAGTGAGGGAGCCGCCGTGAACGTAGAATAATACAGGTAAAAGCTCATCACTTTTTTCTTCAGGAGCGAAGACATTTAGGTATAAGCAATCCTCGCTCATATCTTCTATATATTCGTCTCCGAATCGAACACGATAATCATGCCAGCCGAATATGTGTAAAAGCGAATCCATAAAAGGTGCAGTACGAGCCTGCATTGCCATCGGACCGAACTTGTCGCACTGTTTAACGCCTTCCCAGGCATCCGGTGATTGCGGTTCCTTAAATCTAAGCTCTCCTATAGGCGGCTTGGCATAAGGAATTCCTGCATATACACGGACCGTTTTATCCTTATTATATACACCCGTTAATTCTCCCTGGGTAATCTTAATTACTTCCGTTACTTCCGGATTCTTATTGTCAACCGCAGGAAGCCTCTTTAAAGGTGGTGCTGTAACTATATAATTAACGATAAGTAAGATAAAAAAGGCTGCCCAAATGAATAATCCGTATCTTCTCGCATAAATACCATGCTTAATTATCTCAAGGCGTCCGATTATTCCGGCAAGGCAAAGAACGATGCCGACTATCCATCCTATTATCGTATTCTTTGATAATTCCAATACAACGAGATATATAAACGTTACAAGTACCATTAAAATATTGAATATCATATTGCCTCTCTTTCTTATTGAAGGGTCTATAAGGTTATATGGAAGAATGCTGTTGCTATTCTAAAGTATACAAGTATTGAACAGGTATCAACTACTGTTGTAATTAAAGGTGCTGCCATAAGCGCCGGGTCAAGCTTTAACTTCTTGGCAATAAGCGGTAACACTCCTCCGATGAACTTTGCCAGCATGATCGTACAGATAAGTGAACCTGCAACGACAAACGCTATACTTGCATCATGATAGAAAAGGTATATTCTAAGTCCGTTTACTATTGATAGAATAACACCTACTATAATCGATACACCAAACTCTTTAAAGATTACTTTGAAGATATCTTTAAAGACTATCTCATCAAGTGCGATACCACGTATGATAAGTGTTGATGCCTGCGATCCGCAGTTTCCGCCCGTATCCATAAGCATAGGTATGAAGGATACAAGAAGCGGCACTGCCGCAAAAGCGCTTTCATACTTGGTTATGATAATTCCTGTTAGTGTTGATGAAAGCATGAGTACGAGTAACCATACTATTCTATTCTTCGCATGCTTAAAGATTGAGGTCTTAAAATAAGTATCGGATGCATCGTAGATAGCTGCCATCTTGGTAATATCTTCGGTGTTCTCATCCTGTAAGACGTCGATAGCATCGTCGACTGTTACGATTCCGACCAATCTGTCTTCCGCGTCTACAACAGGCAGTGCGAGGAAGTCGTATTTATTAAACATCTTCGCAACGTCTTCCTTATCATCAAGGGTGTTAACCTTGATAACATTGGTTTCCATAATATTGGAGATGAGCTCATCATCGGGAGCAAGGAGTAAATCTTTTATTGTACATACACCGATTAATGTTCTGTTATCCGTTACATAACAGGTATATATTGTCTCGGAATCCGGAGCTTTTTTCCTGATTCTGTCTATTGCTTCCGCAATCGTCATATTTGGCTTGATATTAACATACTCGACTGTCATGATCGAGCCTGCGGAATCATCAGGATACTTAAGAAGTTCGTTAATCTGGCGTCTTGTCATAGGATCGGAGTTCGCTAAGATTCTCTTAACCACATTAGCAGGCATCTCTTCAATTATATCTACCGTATCATCGAGGAATAAGTCTTCAATGACAAGCCCTAATTCCTTATCGGTCAGAGCTTTTATAAGAACGAGCTGATTCTCATGCTCCATTCTCGCAAATACTTCCGCTGCTTCTTCTTTTGCTAAAAGTCTAAACATTATCGGAATCTCTTCTTCCGACATCTCTTCAAAAAGCGCAGCAATATCGGCTTCGTTCATATCGTTTAAGCGCTTTTTTAATTCGGTATATCTTCTTTCTTTGAATAATTCTCTTATTTCATCTACACTCTCTTCGGTGAGGTTGGTATCTACATACTGCTCTTGCATTTCAAGTTATAAGCGTCTTACCGCTATCCTCCTTTATAGTCTATACTAATGCATTATATACGTCCCGCTTCGTAAGCCCTCGTTCTTTCGCGACTACCTTCATAGCTTCTTTCTTATCCATTCCGGTATCCACATACATTTTAACGTGCTCTTCGATAGTCAAGTTCTCGTACTTTTTGCGTATCTCGTTCTCGCATTCTTCTTTGCTCTTTCCTTCAATTACAAGAACGTATTCTCCCTTAGGCTCATTCTCTGTATAATAGGAAATCGCTTCTTCTATGGTTGTACGGTTGACATTCTCATGAAGCTTGGTCAGTTCTTTTACAACTGAGAGCTTTCTGTACCCGAGTGTATCGTATAGTTCTTTAAGCGTTTTAAGCAAGTGATGCGGCGCTTCATATATGATTATGGTTCTTGTCTCATTCTTTAATTCATCAAGAACCCGCTTTCTTTCTTTTTTATCCTTAGGTAGAAATGCTTCAAAAGCAAATCTTCGAGTCTTTAATCCTGATAAGGTTAGCGCTGTTACAACCGCAGATGCTCCGGGACATGCCGTAACAGTTATCCCTTCTTCGTAACATATTCTTACCAGTTCTTCGCCCGGATCCGATATTCCCGGCATTCCTGCATCGGTAATTAAAGCTATGTTCTTACCTTCTTTAAGAAGATTCACAAGCTCATATGCTTTATCTATCTTATTAAATTCATGGTAACTCGTCATAGGCGTCTTAATCTCAAAATGATTAAGAAGCTTTATGGAGTTTCTTGTGTCTTCCGCGGCTATTAAATCGACTTCTTTTAAGATTCGTAAGACTCTTAAAGTCATGTCTTCCAAATTGCCGATCGGAGTCGCACATAGATAAAGTGTGCCTGTCATAGCTTTACTCCTTAGTTAATATCCGTATATATCATAGATTTCATCTGTATATACGTTGGTTTCTTTATATACTATCAATGGTTTTTCCACTGTAAGACGCGCCCTGCCGCCTTTTATCCCCTCGATAAGCACCATATTGGGTTCTTTATCAACGTACGGATAAACCATTATCATTCGCTTAGGTTCTAACTTATACTTTTTCATCGTTTCAAAAAGTTCCGGAAGCCTGAACGGACGATGAACAAGATAGAATCGCCCCTTTTCCTTAAGAAGCTTCGATGCCTCTCTTGCAATATCGTCAAATGTACATTTTATCTCATGTCGTGCTATTGCCTTGGCATCATCCGGGTTTTTAATCCCGTGCATTCCTATCATATACGGTGGATTCGAGGTCACAACATCAAAGGCTGCTGCCCCGAAAAGCGCTGAAGCACCAACTATATCCCCCGTTACTATATTAATATCGCTTTCAAGGTCATTAAGCATAACCGATCGTCTTGCCATGGCTGCGCTTTCTTCCTGTATCTCAAGTCCCGTAAAATCGCGACCTGCGGTTTTTCCGCGCAATAGTATCGGTATTATTCCGTTACCGGTACCTAAATCTATCGCGCGCTCTTTCTCGAAAACTTTTGCGAAAGAAGAAAGAAGTACGGCATCCATACCGAAGCAAAAAGCTTCCGGATTCTGGATTATCTTATATCCGCATCGCTGAAGATCGTCAACTCTCTCATGCTCCTTAATCTCTACTCTCATTGAAGCTTAGAACTTCCTTCCTTATCTTCAAGTGCTGCAAGTTCCTTAATCTCTTCTGCGGTTACCGATACCTTATGGCGCTTAGGCTTAAACTTAAGCTCCGATACAGGGTATTCCACAAGTTCCTTTTCATCGCCTTTTTCAACAAGAAGCTTAACCTTCTGACGAAGAACGTTGACTGATTCTACTTCTCCCTTGGTACCATCATGTGCCATAACGAATTCCCCTACCGATGGAAGGTGACTGTTAAGATACTCATAAGTCTCTGCCTCGTTCTTTAAGCAACACATTAGTCTTCCGCAGGTTCCTGATATCTTGGTCGGATTAAGCGATAAGGACTGCTCTTTTGCCATCTTAATCGATACCGGCGCAAATTCCGGAAGGAATGTCTTACAGCAAAGCTCTCTTCCGCAGATTCCAAGGCCGCCCAATACCTTGGTCTCGTCTCTTACACCTATCTGTCTTAACTCTATACGGGTTCTGAATACTGCTGCCAGATCTTTAACCAAATCTCTAAAGTCGATTCGTCCGTCTGCCGTAAAGTAGAATAGAAGCTTATTGTTATCGAAGGTATATTCCGCATCGACTAACTTCATTTCAAGATTATGCTTTGCAATCTTCTCTAAGCAGATCTTCTTTGCTTCCTTTTCTTTCTCATGATTCTCTATTAACTGCTTCTCGTCTTCTTCCGTAGCCTTTCTTATAATAGGCTTTAATGGACTTACGATATCTTCTTCGTTAATCTCTTTTTCCGCTATTACAACAGTTCCGTACTCGACGCCTCTTATTGTCTCTACGATTACATGATCGTAAAGCTTAAGCTCAAATCCTTCCGGATTAAAATAATATACCTTGCCCGCCTCTCTAAAGCGTACACCTACCACTTTTATCATTTATCATTCTCCTTAATCGTCATATATAGATCCGCCAGCACATACTCTGCCTTAACCGACATCTCTATGCGCCGCCGTGACGTTTCTATCTCTTTAATTATATTATTGATTCCTTCATATTCTATCGTATCCGCCTTCTTCCTTATGTCAAAAAGCGCATCCTGTAATAATACAAGGCTTTCATCGCGCGTTGACTTATAGATTAAGACATCTCTATAGAATAAAAGAAATACCTCCAATGCCTTGCGGCAATCTATCTTATCCTTTGAAAGCTCCTGTATAATCGGCTCTACCGCATTAAGTTCAGTGTCATGACCTGCAATAAGGTACGGCATTACCTTTTCTTTTAATGCTATGAATTCAGGTGCTTTTATCTTCTCTTCATAAGCAACCGGAACAAGCGGAATCGTTACGACTCTTGACATTATTGTCGGAAGAAAGTGCTCTTCGTTATCGGTAAGAAGTAAGATTACCGCATACTCGGGCGGCTCTTCCATTGTCTTTAAAAGGGCATTCTGTGCTCCCTCACTCATCCATTCCGCATGTGCAATTATATATACTTTGTATTGTCCCTGGTAAGGCTTAATCGAAATTGTCGCATTAACATTATCCCTTATATCGCCGACCGATATATATCCTTCCTTTTCCGGGTGAAGATATATGATATCGGGATGATTATGCGAGTTCGCCTGATGACAGGATTTACAATTATTACAAGCAATACCTGTCCCCGATTCACATAATAAGTTCTTCGCAAAAGCATCTGCCAACAGGCTCTTACCTGTTCCGGTCTCGCCTACAAACATGTATGCATGCGAAATTTTATGAGATTGTAATGCATTCCTGAGTAGCCTTACGGCCATATCCTGGCCTTTTACATCCAAAAATTCTGCCATACTTTCCCTACGTTAATATATCAAGTAAAAGTCCTGATATCTCGCCGATCTTAGCGAGTATATCTATCTGGTTTTTCTCGTCTTTAATAAGTTCCGTCGCCAATGCATCGAGGTTCTCATCTATGAGCCTTACGATGCCGTATACTCTGTGGCGGCCTCTTCTATCAAGGAAGTTCTCTCTTGAAAACTTATGGGACCTGTATACGACTTCATTTAAGAAGTCCTTTATAAGTCCACGGTACCTCTTCATATCGCGGATATCCATATGCTTCGCAAGTAATTCTCCCTGCGTGGTTATATCATTAAGCATGGAATTGACCTTCTCCTGAAGATCGCTCTCACCTATCTGGCTTGCCAGGGTAAACTTAAATGTTCCGTCGCTCTTCCCGGTTTTCTCCGGTCCCTGTACGGGCTGCGCGTTAAAAAGCTTCTGAATCTTCATATTATCATCCATGCTTACACCTTCTTTCTATAGTAAACTTTGTTACTTTCCTATATATGCCAATATCTCATCTACCGTTTTATCGGCATCGTTATTGGTAAAGCGCTTTTCTATATGCGCTTTCTTAAGATTATCTTCTGAGAAATCCTTAAGGTCCGCTAAGTATCTTCTGCACATCTCATCGTAATGAGGAGTCTCCTGCGAATTCTCCCTGCTAAGCGCTCTTGCCAAAAGCTCTCCGTCCGGAAGTGTTATATATAACGGTACTATTTTCTCTTCACCAAAGTATCGCAAGAATTCTATGCAGGCTTCCGGGGTTATTATTATAAGATAATCGTTATCTGTAAGCTTTATCTGTCCGTCGTCAACCGTAAAAAAGTGCCATGGTCCGAATATGGTATCGTATGTCCTACACTCTATTACTTTGCCTTCTTCTTTTAATTTATTTAATCCTGCTTCGTCGGTAAAGAAATATTCGACGCCGTCACGCTCGCCGCTTCGCATCGGGCGGGTCGTATAGGTTGTTATTGTCTTTAATTCGGGAGCTTTTACAAGAAGCTTCTTATATATTGTATCCTTGCCTGTGGCGCTTTTACCCATAAGGCAATATATCTTACCCATTGTCTTAATTCCTCGTCATTTCATTAAAGATATCTCTGAAGCTCCGGCATATAATCGCCGAAGAACACTTCGTCGCGAAGCATGGTCTCTATTACGGGATCGAAAATCTTATTAAATACCTCTACCACTTCTTCATATATCGGTTCTTTTCTTTTTCCAAGTGACAGAAATGCTTTAAACTTTGCCTTTGTCGACTTACTTAAAAGCGTGCTCTGCAAATTCTCGAACCGCTCTTTGGTAATAATAAGCTCTCGACTTTTTACCTCATCATCGATTGCTGTCATAAGCTTTCGCCCGGAAAAAGTTCTTTTCGTTCCGTATCGATATAAGTTATAAAGGATTGACATATCCGATATAAATTCCTGCTTATCGTAAAGGATTGCAAAATAGTTCGCAATTTCCTTCTCGACATACAACGCTTTTATCCGGATACTTCTGTCATTTTCATATGAGAGCTTGAATGTCGTATCTTCAAGATCGCTTCCTTCATCCTTTAACGGAAACAGATACAGATTAACCGGTATAGTTATCTTATCAAACGGTATACTAAGTCTTGCCTTGGCACCGTCTTCATACTCTTCGATTACAGCCTTCTCTTCACCGTCATGTACAAGAAGCGAAACCATATCAGTTAAATACATTCCGTCCGCGCCCTTTTCCTTGACCCTTACACAAACATCTTTTGTCGCTGATGTCCTGTAGTTATCAAGCCCGTATTCACCGGTCTTCATCAGGGCAACTATATAATTATCAGGCAATGAAAAGAGTCTCTCTACAACCTTCTCCCTTGCGACTCCCTGGAGCATATTCTGGTACGGGATCTTAAGGTCGTGGCTCTTTTTCATTATAAGCCTTAAGCTTATCGCACTCACTTACAGCCACACTCCCAACATTGTCTCGCACTTTTTTAAGACCTTACGCTCCTTGGCGTACTTAATAAGGTGGTCTACATTCTTCTTATCATCTACTATATAGTTAGCCAGCGCAGACTTTAATTCATCGCGTTCCAACTTCTTCTCATATTTAAGGACATCCGCCATAAGACGGTCCCTGTCATATATCTTAAATGACTGACCGCTTATCGTAACCGAAGTCGTGCCCATCGTGAGAACCTCCTGCTCCGTATAATAAGGAACAACAACCGGATAATCCATCATAAATCTCGACTTACTTGTATTCTTATCTATGGCAATGTACCAGCAAAACGGCTTCTCTTTAAGATAACCGTACGCATAAAGCGCACTCTGCATACATAAAACTCCATCCGGAAAAAGCGCTGCGATTATCTCTTCTTCTGTATGCTCGTCACCCTTAATCGTATAATAGCCGTTCTTAATTCTTGTAAGAAACTGTTCCTTTACGAGACGGTCGAGAAGATAATATGTAAGACCGCAATCGTCATAAAGATCCGCAGTCTTCATTACGCCGCTATGCTTTTTCATCTCTTCTTTAATCTTTGATTTAATGTTGTCGAGATTTTCCATTTTTCCGCTCCATTCACGAGATTTCGGTGTTTTCATTTTACCATAATTTAAGCCTTATGTGTAGGATTTTCTTGCCGTAAAAGCCTAATTTTTCAGGTGTTTTTATAGGTTTTTTAAGCAGAATCCCAAACCTTTCTTTGTCGTTTCTAATGTCCTATTTTGAGATATTTGTCGTTGAAATTGTCGTTTTTATATTGTATAATGAAATAAGACAAATAGTGTTGTCTTTTTAGGAGATTTTTGTAACATGAGTGATGTAAGTCCGGAAGTACTTAGGAAGAATCCCTCCCGCCAGGATTGCGAGAGCATAATCAAGAGAATATTGGTTACCGAGGTCTTAACCAAAGGTAAGAACGAACAGTTCAAGAACGCTTCTGATTTTATGTCTTACTTTGAATCACTTTTCCCGGCAAGCGACGCTCTTACCAAACAGGTCCAGCGAGCTATCAAAGCAATGATGCTCCCGAAGGATGAGAACGGATACCTCATCATCAATAAGACCGAAGAGCAACTGGAAGAAGAGAAAGATCTCTCCTATTTTTTAAAAAGGAGTAACGCTTCGCTTTCAAGTCTTAACGATTGCGTTCCTGTTATGCTTCATTGTAAACCGGAAGATGTATCCTACCTTATGACACTTATCTTAAAGTGCATAACTTTAAAAGATAAATATGAAACCGTGATTGAAACAGCAGACGGAATTTTGTTTTACACGAGACAAGAGCAGACATTGCGTGTGCTTTTAGATAGTTTGATGTAAATTTTCAGACAACTTGGCGCCGATTTCCGCTTGTCCGGCCGTTATAAAAAGACAAGATATCTTTCGATATCTTGTCTTTTCTTTTTTACTTCGTCTTTCAATCTTGTCGTAATTTCCGAACCCTGTCGTTTTTCGTGTCTTTTTAGTTGATTTTTTCACTTTTACGACACAATTAAGCGTCCGGTTGTCGTTTTGCTTCTATCTGCGACGCCTTCTCTTATTAAATTCTGCTCCTCTAAACTGTGATGCTTTTCTCTTTCTTTCCTTCTTGGCTGCCATCTCGTATCTTATAACATTGATGTTTCTCTTTAAGTAGATGATGACATATATTATAAGTGCGAGTAATAAAATGGCGATAACAACAACTGCGATTACCTTCGCATTAAGAACCAATAGCACTCTGTCTTCCTCTGTCTTGGCTTCTTTATAATCTCTAAAACTATACTCCTCAACTTCGGCTCCGGTATAAAGTACATTGGCAAATCCAACTCTTCTGTCTCCGTAGTAATAATCGATTCGTCCTACGACCCCTTCTTCATTACTTACCGGTACCATCTCCGATCTTGCATCGGTAAAGCTTGCTGTCTTTGGTAAGATAATCATTGCCTGGTCGTCAATTGTAAAATAAGGCGCTTTTACAGTAAAGTTTGTGGTGTTTAATACGCTTCCTATGTCATAGTCGGCATCATTATCAACCACATTAAACATCTGATAATTATCAAAGCAGTACTCTAATAATCTCTTGGTATCTTTGTACTGGTTCTCTGTCGTATCTACATTAAGCACAACGCAGATAAGTGTCATTCCGTCTTTGTACGCATAAGTAACAAGTGTATGTCTTGCAGCCTGTGTGTATCCTGTCTTGCCGCCGATACACTTATCATAGATATACTTCGATGTATGATAATAGTTAAGCATTGCATGATGATTAACAAGGTATGTCGGCTCGTCATGCTTATTCGTTGCAGGAATCGTATATTTACTCGTTCCCGTTATTGCCCTGAATTTATCGTTTAATATGGCTGCTCTTGAAATGATTGCCATATCATATGCCGAAGTATAATGGTCTGTATCAGGAAGTCCGTGCGGGTTATTAAAATGTGAGTCTTCACATCCAAGTTCCTTCGCTTTATCATTCATCATTGTGATGAAGGTTTCATAATCTCCTCCGACATGTTCTGCTGTTGCATACGCACATTCATTGGCAGATCCGAGCATTACCGCATGAAGTGTATCCTCTAATGTCATCTGCTCGCCTACATCTCTTGAGATACTGGTTCCTTCCGTCTTGTATATCGCATTCTTTGAAAATGTTACTATCTCTGACAGATTACAATTCTCTAATGCGATTAATGTCGTAAGAATCTTCGTTATACTTGCCGGATAATAGGTCTCGTGAATATTCTTTTCATATAATATTGTTCCCGTAGTAGCTTCCATTACTATCGCCGCGGGTGCTGTAACCTGGACTCCGGTGGGCCAGTAATATTCGCCTGCTGCCATAGCGCTTTTACCCAGGCTTGTCGCCAAAAGCGTAACTGATAAAAGCACGATCAATAGTCGTTTCTTCATCGATTATCCCCTTATTATTCTCTATTTACCTAGAAACTATTCTATAACGATTTGCATTTTTCGTCAATTTATTATAATCTTATTCAAGGCAACACTTATTTTTAAAGAGGTTTTTATATGAGACTCAAACACATTAAAGGCGCTGAAGACGCCGTATATAACAGCATTCACTGCATTAATCTTGAATCGATCGAGAAAAAAACGCTTAAGAACTGCTTTTCCAATCCTGAAAAGCCGTTACATATTGAAATCGGTACCGGTAAGGGACAGTTTATAATGGAGCTTGCGCATCGCAATCCCGATATTAATTACCTTGGCATAGAGAGATATTCTTCCGTTTTGCTTCGTGCCTGCCAGAAGATGGATGAGATGGAAACTCCTCTTCCCAATCTTAAGTTTATCTGTAATGATGCGGAAGTTCTGCCCGATTTCCTTAACGAGGGCGATGTTGAAAGAATCTATCTTAATTTCTCAGATCCTTGGCCTAAGGACAGACATGCCAAGAGACGCCTTACTTCTTCAAGATTCCTTGCACGTTACGACAGGTTCCTTATGCATGGCGGTGAAATAAGATTTAAAACGGATAATAACGATTTATTCGAGTTTTCAGTAGAAGAGTTTAAAAGCAATAACTGGGAACTTACGGCAATAACGTGTGACCTTCACGCTGATGCACAATTATCCGACGGTAATATCATGACGGAATATGAAGAACGCTTCAGTAAAGAAGGAGTTAAGATTAATATGCTTATCGCAAAGAGAAAGTAATATTCATTTTTTATTTAAAAAGCGGCAGGAGCTTTTACTTCTACCGCTTTTTCCTTATCTATTCATAGCATTCTGCTATCTTCTTTAAGTTATCTCTTATAGGAAGATGCTGCGGACATACATTCTCGCAGGCACCGCACTCTATACAGTCACTCGGCTTACCGAATTCGTCACGTCCGATTCTTTCATAGCTTGCCTTATCATATTTTCCTTTACCAAATCGAAGGTCCTTATTATATAAGGAAAAGTATCCGTTAATTCTTATCTTCATAGGACAGCCGTCTACACAATACTTACAGCCTGTACAAGGAATAGTCGGAACGGAGTCGATGATTTTTACGATTTCCTTCGTAAGCTCGATATCTTTATCGGTTATCGGTTTAAAGTCTTTCATAAGAACAGTATTCTCTTTCATTTGCTCTAACGAAGACATTCCGGACAATACCATCATTACATTATCTAACGATGCAACAAAACTTAATGCAAGCGCAGACGGTGTATTACCAAAGCGCTCTTTTATAAGCTTATTTGCCTCTTCTGAAGGATCTGATAAGCTTCCTCCCTTAATAGGCTCCATTACGATAACAGGTTTCTTATGCTTTACCGCCACGTCATAACATAATCTTGCCTCTACATCGCTTTTATCCCAATCATAGTAATTAATCTGAAGCTGTATGAAATCTACTTCCGGGTGCTCGGTTAAGATCTTATCGAGTACTTCTGCTTTATCATGGAACGAAAAACCTGCGTATCTTACCTTACCTGCGCTTTTTAACGATTGTACATACTCAAATGCCTTAAATCCGTTCATTTTCTCATATTCCTTAGCATTAAGGGCGTGTACAAGATATAGATCAAAATAGTCAACTCCGCATTTATTAAGCTGGTCGTTAAAAATGCGATCCATATCTTCTTCCTTTTCAATAATGAAAGAAGGTAACTTGGTTGCAAGATAGAATTCGTCTCTTGTATGTCGTTCCACGAGACATCTTCTTATTACATTCTCAGATTCGCCGTTATGATATATATACGCCGTATCAAAATACTTGAATCCTTCAGACAAAAAATGGTCGACCATTGCGCATACCTGCTTCTCATCGACCTTATTATCTTCGTCCACCGGCATTCTCATAAGACCAAAACCTAATTTTTTAGAGAATAACTCCCTGACATCTGCCATATTCCTTTCCTCCTTTGTAACTCTATGCCTTAATTCTATTATTCTTTCGATATTGTGGCAAGCACTTTTTCGTAAAAGGGGTAAAATTTAGGACAAAAAAAAGCACCGACCCCACGACTCTTACGTTCGCAAAATCAGTACTTATGATGCGCCATCAGGGGCTCGAACCCTGGACACCCTGATTAAGAGTCAGGTGCTCTACCAACTGAGCTAATGGCGCTTAATTTATTGCCTTTCTGCAAGGCACTTTGTTATTATATTACGGCTTAAGCAAAAATGCAAGAACTTTTTTAATTTTTTTGCAAATTCCTACACTTTAATTTTTTTCTGCCTTGATATATAATCGAATTATACTGTAAAAACAAGTCCAAAAGGGGGTTTAATAATGGATTTAAAATCGAGATTCTTAAATTATATTTCGGTCCACACTACTTCAAAAGAAGATATGGATGTTATTCCAAGTTCCGAAATCCAATTTAATCTTGCGCATATCCTTGAAAAGGAATTAAACGAGCTTAAGCTTGAAAAGGTTACCTGTGACGGTAATTGCTATGTATACGGACTTCTTCCGGCAACACCGGGTTATGAGAATAAGAAGGCCGTTGGCTTTATTGCTCATATGGATACCGCTCCGGATTATCCGGGTGAAAATGTTAATCCGCAGATTATTGAAAACTATAACGGAGAGGATGTCATTCTTCCTAAGACAGGCGCTGTTCTTTCAGTAAAGAACTTCCCTCATCTTAAATCTTTAAAAGGGCGTACTTTAATAACCACTGACGGAAGTACTCTTCTCGGTGCCGATGACAAAGCCGGTATCGCAACTATCATAACAGCTGCAGATGAGCTTATTAAAGAAGGCACGGGCCACGGAGATATCTGGATCGGGTTTACTCCTGATGAAGAAGTGGGTTGCGGTGCAGACAAGTTCAATCTTGATTACTTTAAGGCTGATTACGCATACACTATTGACGGTGATTATGAAGGCGAGGTTGCCTATGAGAACTTTAATGCTTCAGGCGCAACCGTTAAGTTTACCGGTGTCAATGTTCATCCGGGTGAAGCCAAGAACATTATGGTGAATGCAGCTGCAATTGCCTGCGAATTTAATTCGCTTTTACCGAAGGATATGACTCCTGAACATACAGAAGGCCATGAAGGCTTTATCCACTTAACTGATATGGAAGGCTGTGTTGAAAAAGCGACTCTTTACTACATCATTCGTGACCATAGCGAAACTCTTTTCAATAAGAAAGCTGATTTACTTCGCGCAACTGCCGATTATATCAATGAAAAATACGGCAAGGGCACTTGCGAAGTTGTAATCAAAGATAGTTATCGTAACATGCTCGAGATAATCGAGAAGAATGAGTATGTAGTCGAACTTGCTCGCGATGCAATTAAGTCTGTAGGACTTGATCCTATATCAAGACCTGTTCGTGGCGGTACAGACGGAGCAAGACTTTCTTTCATGGGTCTCCCTTGTCCGAACCTTGGAGCAGGCGGATATGGTTTCCACGGACCTTATGAACATATTACAGTTGAAGGAATGGAGACATCCGTTAAGATAATTAAATATCTTATGACACATACCGAAAGATAATCACAATGAAAAACAAAGGAGCAGGAATTAATCCTGCTCCTTATTATTCTCTTAAACTAGCCCATATTGGCAAGTAAAGCCTGTATTTCTTCAGGGGTCATTACATGATTTGGATCTGAGAGATCCGGCATTGCCGGTTTTGGTTCCTCAGCTACAGGTTCCGGCTCAGGTTCCGGTTCTGCTACAGGTTCAGGCTCAGGCTCTACCACCGGTTCCTGTTCTACAACAGGTTCAGGCTCAGGCTCTACCATCGGTTCCGGTTCTACGACAGGTTCAGGCTCAGGCTCTACCACCGGCTCCGGTTCTACGATTGGCTCCGGCTCAGGTTCTGCAACAGGTTCTTCCATAACAGGAATACCTTCTGCTATAGCTTCTTCCACAATCGGCTCCTCAATAATCGGTTCTTCTGCAAATTCAGCACCGATATCAAGTCCCAAATCACCTAAATTCATGGACTCTTCCATAGGTGCTTCTACCGATTCTTCGCCCATAAAGGAGTCAAGATTTAAACCGTCATCTTCAGTACCTGCTACCAAGTCATTGAAATTATCTTCATCTAAATTAAAACTGTCAAACGAAGGCATCTCCGGCTGCGACTGAGGCGACATCGGCTGTGAAGGAGCTGCCATCATAACAGGTCCTGCCTGGATGTTACGTCCGATTGAATAGATATCCTTACCTAATGAAAGCTCTAACTGCTTAATTGCATTTATAATATCATTTTGCTTTAAAAGAAGATCTCTCATACCTTCTTTTGAAGCTTCCTTCTGATTATTAAGAAGTTTTTCTTCCATTCGCTCTATGGCTTCTTCAAATGCATAAAGCTTATCGATAACCTTGTCATTAGAATTCATCAACGCATCTGCATTTTCCTTATTACGGCTTATCGTAATCTTGGCAATATTCTTTTGCGCATCAATTATCTCTTCTGTTGGAATTCCGATTCTGTCTTCAAGGTCTTCGATTCTCTCTTCAAGATCCTCTCCGTACTTTTTAAGCATAAGATATGTGGCTTTAGAAGACTTAAACAAATCATTATAAGTATCTTCCATTCTCTTTGCATATAAAAAACGGATCTCCATAATGGAGCTTACAAAGAAATACACCGAAGCTAAGAATACAAGCGATATGATTGCTATAAGCCAGATCATGTCGGACAGATTAATCATCGCAAATAGATCAAATGCAAGACATGCCGCCATGATAACTGAAGCAAAAACCGCCTTTAAGCCGGCTACTTCTGTCTGTGGAACTCTGTACTCTCTTTCCTGTTTGCTCATAGAGTGGGCCTCCTTAAAATCAACAGTCTATATTTTATTATGCTTTTAGCGTTCCCGAGGTGATTCGAACACCCGACCTACCGCTTAGGAGGCGGTCGCTCTGTCCAGCTGAGCTACGAGAACGAATGTGCCACGAATTATAGTAAAATAGCTCCCTGCAGCCAGATAAGACCTTTGAATCTCCTGCCTATCTGCGGTTCGCCTATTAGGTCACTTCGATTAATACCGATCGTCATCTGCATTCCGTTGCACAAAACCTTCATAATGCAGATTTCCTCTTCAGTTAAAGTATTATTGATAAACTCAAATTCCTCTATCTCACCGATAACCATATAATGGTCGCTTTCTATTCCGAAAGGAAGGAATGTCGTCGAAACTATAGATAATACATCCTCATTCTGGATACGTCTTCCTACCATATTAATGGTATCATAATCAGCTAAAGCAAGAGAACGAAGCGCTTCTTCGTCACCTTCAATTGCTTCTTCCCTTAATTCCACACGCTGCTTATTCTTTAAGATATTATTCTCCACTTCGCCCTTATTGGCAATCGGAAGAATAATCATACCGGCATTTGAAAGACCTGTAAGATATATTCTTGCATTGCTGAAGCTATTCTTATCAACCACGCGCTTTAATGTCTCATCATAAGCTTCCTGGAACTGATATATAAGCGTCGCACCGATACGGCTGTCTTCACTTATACCGACCATTGCTCCGGTATCCTTTTTAATTTCAATATCTGCGTCCCTGTTAATCGATAAAACACTGCCCTTAATAAAAGGATAAGCATACTCTCCGCGGAATTCTCCGTCTTCATATACTTCGCCGCATACTCTTACGCCGATATTATCACCAAAATATTTAATTCTTTCCTGCTTTATATTCTCGTCATTGGATTTTCTGTTATACTTAACGTCATATTCGTTGATAACACTATCAAGTATAGCATCTAATTGTTTCCTATTCTTGATATTTGAAAACCCGACGGCATCGTAAAAATCATTCACTTTTGTTATCCTCTCTACCCAAACTGCCGGGAGATATTATTCTTCGGATGACTTCTTAACGTTACCCATTGCTATATCAAGAGCCTGCTTCTCTTCATCTGTAAGCATAATAATAGAATTGCCCTTAATGATTTCCTTCATATATATATAGCAACCTTCTCTGCTATGAACGGTATTAAACATATATCCATCATTGGTCTCGTTTAGTAACGCAAGTGAAAAGCTAAGCTTACCGCCAAGCTCATTAAATGCATCATACTTTACAAGACCTGCTTTCTGAAAAGCAAACTTCATATTGGCAAATAATGTTCTTATATCTTTCTCATTCGCATTATTGGCTTCAATAAGTGCGTCAACCTGATCAAGTCTCTTAATAAGAGTATTCTCAAGGTTCTTCGCAGTATTGCCTTCCATAAAAATTCTATAGCGCTTTTTAAGCTTGGACATCTGTACAATATTAATGATATATAATACAAGAAGCACCAATACTACGCCAACAAGTCCTAATATAATTTCCGTTGAGTAACTTCCAAGTAATTCCATAAATTCCATTTCTTCTCTCCCGAACACACGTTCTATTCATTAATGATTGACTTCAAAAGTCTTGTAATTCTTTCAAGTTCTTCTGTTGAATAATATTCGATCTCTATCTTGCCGGCACCTTTGCCTTTCTTCTTAATGGAAACCTTAGTTCCCATTACAGTCTTAAGCTGTTCTTCAAGATCATGATATATTATTTCAAGTGTAACGTCATCCTTCGGAAGACCCTTTTCAGGCTTTTCTGTCTGAATCTTCTTGATGAGCTTTTCTGTCTCACGAACGGAAAGTCTCTCATCAAATACCTTCTGAGCAAGAACATACTGTTTCTCACCATCAGTGATTCCTAAGATAGCTCTTGCGTGACCGGTGCTTAATTTACCATCGATAAGCATCTGTCTTACCTTATCGCCAAGCTTAAGAAGACGAAGCGAATTGGTAATCGCAACTCGGCTCTTTGAAACCTTCTCCGCAACTACATCCTGCGTATATCCGAAATCGTCGATAAGCTTCTTATATGCAAGTGCTTCATCGATAGGATTCAAATCGTCTCTTTGAATATTATCGATAAGAGCATACTCGGCTATCTGCTGTTCTGTAAGATTCTTGATAATAACCGGCACTTCCTTAAGACCGAGCTTCTTCGCAGCTCTCCATCTTCTCTCTCCACCGATTATTTCATAATGATCTTTTCTGTCCTGAACTATCAACGGATCGATAATTCCGTGCTGCTTAATCGATTCGGCAAGTTCAAGAAGCTTGTCTTCGTCAAAAGTTCTTCTCGGCTGACTCGGACTCGGCTCAACTTTATTAATGCTGACGAAAACCATGCCGCCGTTGTCACCGGTTTTCTCCGATGTAGCCTTCTTACTCTTATCAGGGATTATTGAATCAAGACCCTTGCCTAATCCTTTACCTTTAACAGCCATCTTAATCTCCTTATCTACTCATAACTTCTTTTGCTAACTGTCTATAACTTTCAGCACCTGCCGATCTCGGATCGTAGAGATTAATCGGCATACCGTGTGAAGGTGCTTCTGCAAGGCGGATGTTACGAGGAATAAGTGTATCATATATTCTTACATCGACATTCGCTTTAACATTATCTACAACCTGCATTGAAAGGTTAGTTCTCATATCATACATGGTAAATACGATACCTTCAATCGTAAGGTCAGGATTAAGTCTATCCTGAACAAGATTGATGGTATGCATTAACTGTCCGAGTCCCTCAAGTGCATAGTACTCACACTGAATAGGAACAAGAACGGACTTAGCGGTCGTCATTGCATTTACCGTTAACATATTAAGAGACGGGGGACAGTCGATAATAATAAAGCCATAATCATCTTCGACATAATCTATCTCTTTCTTTAATATAAATTCTTTATCTTCAATATCGAGTAACTCAATTTCTGCTCCGGCAAGCTGAACATTAGAAGGTAAGACACTTAAGTTCTTAATAGCTGTCTCATGGATACATTCCTTAATTGACGCATCTCCTAAGATAAGTTCGTATACCGTGTTTTCAATTAAATCCTTATCAAGTCCAAGTCCACTTGTTGTATTGCCCTGAGGATCAAGGTCTATAACAAGAACCTTCTTGCCTTCTTCCGCAAGACATGCGGCAAGATTTATTGCGGTTGTCGTCTTACCGACTCCACCCTTCTGATTTGCAATAGCAATAATTTTACTCATCTATATCTATTCCCCTTTAACTATCTATTATTTGTTATAAGATATGCGTTCATTATATCATAGCGCTTAGAATGCATCGGGCATTCTAAGTGCGGAGCTTGGCGCAATCTAAAAGATTGTGTCCCGCCTTGGCGGTATACAATTAACGCTAACCGATGCGTTCATTATACCACATGTATGTTTCACGTGAAACAATTTTTGGAAACTAGTACTAAACTATTTTTCAGATACAACATCTTGACTTGCCAAAAATTTCGTTCCACCACATCTTTGAAATATATGTTTCACGCACCCGGTCGGCCTTATAATGTTTCACGTGAAACATTACCCTCTTCCAACTTCTTAACCGCCGCCAAGTTCTCTTCATAACGGCATATTAATAAACTTAAATTCTCGAGTTCTCTGTTCTTAATAACCAGGTTATCCCTGATAGAATATATCTCTTCTCTCAAAGAAAGAATCTTTTTCTGATTAGCTCGGTTCTCATCGTACGGATTAAGTAAATCATCAGAAGCATCGTTCGAGCTTTTTAAAATATCGATAAACTTGCCTTTCTCAATCTCGTCAGTTTTCAATTCTTTAATTTCTTTTACGAGGAATTCCTTCTCTTCAAGTAAGGTATTAAGATATTCCTCAAAAAACTC
Organism: Lachnospiraceae bacterium; assembly: GCA_016283755.1. GTDB lineage: Bacteria > Bacillota > Clostridia > Lachnospirales > Lachnospiraceae > XBB1006. The sequence continues at coordinate 28,234 of JAEENO010000040.1, forward strand.
CGACGGCTTACTGTCCATACATTCCTCCGCGCTTCGCCAAACTTATATAACGAAAAAGCTCATTATTTTTACAAAATATTATAGCAGAAAACTCCCACTTGTTCTATAATATCAATAAGTAAATAAGGAGGAGTTTTATGAAAAAAGCAATTAAAAACATTTTGACCTTCTCAGCTTTAACCATCGGCGGTCTCCACGTTGCAAACCTCATCATAGAGAAACATGCAACAAGACTCAATTTACTAGATACAAAGACTGGTCATTTCTATAAATACCGTTACGGTAAGATTTATTATGAAAAACACGGTTCCGGCGCTCCGATTGTATTAATCCATAATCTCGCACCGGAAGGCTCAGGCTTTGAATGGTCCAAGATCATCCATCAACTTTCAAAGACCAACACTGTATACGTAGTAGATTTACTTGGCTGCGGTCGTTCGGATAAGCCTGCACTTACCTATACAAACTACATATATGTTAATGCACTTAACTTCTTTTTGCGAGATGTAATAGGAAAGAAAGCAACTGTTGTAACTTCCGGACGCTCATCCGCAATAGCTCTTATGGAGACTTTAATGGATGAATCATATATTGAAAAATTGATTCTCATTAATCCAATAAGCACCGAAACAGACAGCTTATTATTAAATGAACCGAAAAGACTTCTCACCATGCTATATCAGCTTCCGATAATCGGAACATATCTATATAATGTAGCAATGAGAAGATCATATATTCTCGGAAGATGCAGCAATAATTACTGCACCAAAAAATACTACATAACCCGCAATATGATTAATGCATATTATGAAGCTTGCCACCTTAACAAATGCCACGGCAAATATCTGTATGCAAGCATCACATCCGAATATCTTAATGTAGATGTTAAGAATGCCCTTAAGAATTTAAGCATTCCGCTTCTTATCATCTCCGGTAAGAATGAGAATGCTTACGGCACTTACGAGACATATAAGGAAGATCTTAATCACATCAAGATAAACGATGCAACAGGTATGCCTCATGTTGAATTTCCAAGAAGAACCTGTGATGCAATAACATCTTTCTTAACAAAATATTTTTAAACCAATGGCTCCTTTGAAGGACGACCTGCCTTACGCGGGTACTTTGAAGGAGTCTTATTTATTTTCTCAATTTTAACAAGGGTTCTTTCAAGATCTGACTTAGGAAGAGTGAACTTAATTATCTCTATATTGCCTCCTCCAAGAAGCTCAATAGCATGTCTTGCTTCATCAACTTCCTTCTCTACATCACCTGCTTTATAAGCAATAAAGTGACCGCCAACTCTCACAAAAGGAAGGCATAACTCGGAAAGAGTAGAAAGATTCGCAACAGCCCTTGACAAAGAAATATCAAACTTCTCTCTTAAAACTTCAGCCTGTCCGGCATCCTCAGCACGAGCATGAACAGTCTCTATTCCGGAAAGATGTAATTCATCTATAACATCATCAAGAAACTCAAGGCGCTTACTCAATGAGTCAAGCAATATCATATTAAGATTCTCATATACAATCTTTAAAGGAATTCCCGGGAATCCTGCACCCGTTCCAACATCGATTGCTGTATTAACCGTCTTTGGATCGATGGCTTTATGTAACATCACCGAATCGACGAAATGCTTGGTTATTATCTCTTCTATATCGGTTATTGCCGTAAGATTCATCACCTTATTCTTTTCAAGAAGCATCATACAATAAGTAAAAAACTTATCATATTCATCATCGTATAAATGAAATCCCATAGACTCAAGTGCAATTCTTAAATTAGAAATATCAAAGGTCATTTTCCTTTTCCTTTCTCATCTTATAAACTTGCTCCGATGCAACTAAAAGCACAGAAATATCTGCAGGAGTAACACCGGATAGACGTGAAGCCTGACCAATTGAAGTCGGCTTATACTTGTTAAGCTTCTGCTGCGCTTCAAGCCTTAAGCCCGAAATCGTAGTATAATCAATATCTGTAGGCAGTATGCGCTTTTCTATCTTCTTAAAATCTTCTACCTGTTTTTGCTGTCTCTCTATATAGCCCTCATACTTAATAAATATTTCTACCTGCTCGGTTACTTCCTTAGGTAATATCGGTCTATTTACATCAATCTCAGCAAGTACATCGTAATTTAACTCCGGTCTTCTTATTAAATCTGCTATTGAAGCCGCAGTCTTAAGCGGTGTCGAGTCGTGCTTAGTTAAGAACTCAGATACAAAAGCTCCCGCCCCTACGTATACTTCTTTTACGCGCTTAACTTCTTCTTCAATCATGCGCTTTTTCTCAAGTAAATGCTCATATCTGTCATCAGAGATAAGTCCGACTTTATGACCAATCTCGGTAAGACGAAGGTCAGCATTATCCTGGCGGAGCAATAATCTGTACTCCGCTCTTGAAGTCATCATTCGATAAGGCTCTTTGTTATCCTTGGTTACAAGATCATCAATTAAGACTCCGATGTATGCTTCAGACCTGTCAAGGATTAAAGGCTCCTTCCCAAGAATCTTGTGAGCCGCATTAATACCTGCAATTAAGCCTTGCGCTGCTGCCTCTTCATATCCCGAACTTCCGTTGAACTGTCCCGCAGAAAACAATCCGTCAATATTCTTAAACTCCAACGAAAGTTTAAGATCATTCGCACTTATGCAGTCGTACTCAATCGCATAAGCATTACGAACTATTACCGCATTTTCTAAGCCCGGAACAGAGCGGTACATTTCATACTGCACATCTTCAGGTAATGAAGAAGACATACCTCCTATATACATTTCATTGGTATATAATCCTTCAGGCTCGATAAAAACCTGGTGTCTGTCCTTATCGGCAAACTTAACAACCTTATCTTCGATGGACGGGCAATATCTCGGACCCGTTCCTTCAATAGTTCCGGAAAAAAGAGGGGACCTGTCAAGATTATTCCTTATAATCTCGTGAGTCTTCTCATTGGTATATGTAAGATAACAAGATACCTGATCTATATTAAGACTATCCCTGTCTGTCGTAAAAGAAAACGGGGTGATCTCTTTATCACCAAGCTGCTCTTCCATCTTTGAAAAATCTATACTTCTTTTATCAATTCTTGCAGGAGTTCCGGTTTTAAATCTATTAAGATTAATGCCGTTATTTCTTAAAGAATCCGACAACTCATTCGCTGACTTAAGTCCATTCGGACCGGTATGTTCTATAACATCACCGTATAAACATCTGGACGCAAGATAAGTACCGGTGCAAAGTATAACTGCCTTGGCATAATACACTGCGCCCGAATACATCTTAACTCCATGAACTTTTCCATCCTCAATTAAAAGCTCCGTAACTTCACCGCGTCGAACCGTAAGATTCTCGGTATTCTCGAGAGTTTTACGCATACTAAGAGAATACGCTTCCTTATCGGCCTGCGCACGGAGTGAATGAACAGCCGGACCCTTTGATGAATTAAGCATCTTACTCTGAATAAAAGTCTTATCAATGTTAATTCCCATCTGTCCGCCTAAGGCATCAATCTCACGAACCAGATGACCCTTAGAAGTTCCACCGATATTCGGATTACAAGGCATCATTGCAATACTCTCAATACTTATCGTAAAAAGAATAGTCTTAAGTCCGAGACGCGCCGTTGCAAGACTCGCTTCACAACCCGCATGACCGGCACCAACTACAATGACATCATAACTTTCTTCAATATGCGGCATAATCTACTTCCTTACTTACCCATACAAAACTTTGAGAAAATCTCATTAACAAGGTCGTCGCCGACCTCTTCACCGATCATTCTGCCAAGAGCTGCATATGCAGCCATAATATCAATAGAGAAAAAATCCTCCGGCATATGATTTTCTATACTGTGTAACACATTCGCGATAGAATTGCTTGCTTCAATAAGACATTGCTTTTGTCTGACGCCTGTTACATATACTTCATTATTAAATGTAACCTCACCGTTAAAGAACATATCGGAAATCTTTTGTTGTAAAAGCTCTACCCCACTACCTTCTTTAGCGGAAACTGAAATAATCGGAAGGTTATATCTTTCGACATACTCATCTTCTGTAACAACAGTACTTCTGTCTACCTTATTAAGAAGCATAATAACCTGCTTTTCCTTAACAAGATCATATATCTCATCCTCGTAATCATTAATCGGAGTAGTGCTATCTACCATAAAAAGCACAAGATCAGCATCTTTAACAGCTTTTAATGTACGGTTAACACCGATTAACTCTATAGGATCCGTAGTTTCTCTTATACCTGCAGTATCCATTATATTAAGAGAAATATTACCAAACATCACATGCTCAGTAATAACATCTCTCGTAGTTCCTGCAATATCAGTAACAATAGCGGCATCATAGCCGGAAATTGCATTAAGTAAAGTTGACTTACCTACATTAGGCTCGCCAACAATGGCAACATTAATGCCTTCCTTTAATATACGCCCGTTATCAGAAGTATTAATAAGTACATCAATATCTTCCTTAATCTTAAGAAGCTTATCTCTTAACTCACCTTCATAACCTGTTAAATCATAGTGCTCCGGATCGTCAAGTGCAGCCTCAATATAAGCAATCTCGTGTAAAAGCGCTTTTCGTAAAATTGTAATCTTATCAAAAAGCTTACCGGTTAAATGCTTTATAGAATTATCCATCGCAAACTTATTGGAGGAATTGATTAAATCTATAACCGACTCAGCCTTGGTTAAATCCATCTTTCCATTAAGAAAAGCTCTCTTCGAGAATTCACCGGGTTCCGCCAAAGTTGCTCCGTTTTTAATAACTGTCTCAAGGATCTTCTGCATTACCATTACACCGCCGTGACAGTCTATCTCGACCGTATCTTCGCCGGTAAATGTACGCGGTGCCTTCATAAGAAGGATTAACACCTCATCTATAACAACATCATCATCATAAATATACCCATGATGAATAGTGTGACTTTCCATTTCTTTTACAAATAATGCTTCTCTTTTATTATTAAAAGCAATCTTGCTTATTATACTGAAAGAATCAGCTCCGCTTATCCTTACCTTACCTACACCTGAAGGACCAAGGGATGTAGCAATAGCTGCAATAGTTGTATCAAACATAACTTTTTCCTTAAAAAACCCCGGAAAGAAATAATATTATTCATTTCCGGGGTATCAAAATCTTAACTTATCTTAAGCTCTCTCGCGCTTTAATGTTACTACTACGTGACGATAAGGTTCTTCACCCTCACTGTGTGTTGTAACGAACCTGTCCTGCTGTAATGCCGAATGAATAACTCTTCTCTCGAAAGGATTCATAGGCTCAAGCGAAACAGGTCTTCTTGTCTTCTTAACTTTGTAAGAAATATTCTTAGCAAGATTCTCTAATGTCTCTTTTCTTCTGTTTCTGTAATCTTCGGTATCAATCTTAACCTTGATATATTCATCGGTGCCCTTATTGATAGCAAGATTTGTAAGATACTGTAAAGAATCAAGAGTCTGACCGCGCTTACCGATTAAGATTCCCATTTCGTCACCGAATAACTCAACGTTATAGGTTCCTTCTTCTTCGTCTTTCTTAATCTCGACTCTTACTTCGATTCCCATCGCATGTGCAACATCTTTGATAAATCCTTCGATCTTATCTTCAGCTGTACACTTTTTTCTTGCCTTAATAACAGCTTCCTTTGTTCCGATTCCTAAGAATCCGGAGCTTCCTTTTTCAACAACTTCATATTCAACCTGATCTGAAGTTGTTCCAAAGAAAACCAAAGCTTCTGTTAAAGCATCATCAACCGTTTTACCGGCGAACTCTTTATATTCCATTATTTATTCCCCCTGATCGTTACGATTGTTGCGATTATTAAAATCGCTGACAAGATTGGCCTTGCTTGCCATTGAACCTGGCTTAGCAGTCTTTCTTAATTCATTGGCCTTTTCGATAGCTTCCTTATCGGAACCTGCTGCTTCGAAACTTCTTGTCTTCATTGTGCCGTTATTGGCAATCATCTTACTTGAATAACCTTCGCGCTTTTCTCTTTTAGCATCAGCTTTTTCTTTATTCTTAGCAAGAATAGCATCAAAATCAAGCTTATCAAAATGCTTATTCAATACTACCATCTGAGCTGTACGAACAAAAGCACCCATAATCCAGTAGATACCGGCTGCTATAGGCATTGAAAATACGATAAATACCGAAAATAAAGGCATAAATATATTCATTGTCTGCATGGACTTCATTGCAGGATTGTTCTTAACTTCTTCACTCTGACCTGCAGTACCGACTTTTAAGCTTATCCACTGTGAAAGACCTGATAAAACAGGAATAAGTAAAGCAACTAAAAGAACACCAAAACTCTTATCTGCCCATGAAGCTTTAATAGTATTAAGCGGTGTATTGGATACATCAAGTAAAATAAAACTGTTATATACAGAAGCATCACCCTGTAAGGACATAGGCCATTTAATATATTCTGTTGCATAAATAGCAACTCTGTATATAGCAAAGAAAATCGGAAGCTGAATAAGTAACGGGAGACAACTACCCATAGGAGAAGCACCATACTTATCGTATACGTACTGAGTCTCCTCATTCATCTTCATTCTGGATTCCGTATCGGTTTTACCCTTATATTTAGCCTGAATAGCTGAAATCTCAGGCTGGATTTTTGAAGTAATCTTAGAAAATTTCTGCTGCTTATAAGTAAGCGGCAATAAAAGCATATATACAACAATAGTAAAAACTATAATTGTAACACCAATATTATTGATAGATATCGGTAAATTATAAAGTCCGGCATAGATTAAACCAATAATAGGACTTACCAGATATCTTGCAATCGGGTCAATAATTGCGTTCAAATTAAACCTCCCAAACTATGGAACCGGATCATATCCTCCCTTTGAAAAAGGATTACATCTTAGTATTCTCCACGTAGCAAGAGCACCGCCTTTTAAAGCTCCATGCTTACTTATTGCCTCAACTGCATAACAGGAACAAGTAGGATAATAAGGGCATCTTACTGTCTTTAAAGGAGATAAATACTTCTGATATAAACGAATACAAAAAATCATTAATCTTTTAATCATGATCCATCTTCTTATTTAAAATCTTATGAAGAGAAGCTACGTGTAAAAGCGCACTTTCAATCCTTTTATAATCTGCGTCAGCTGCAGAAGCACGAGCTATGACTACGATATTCAAACCACTATTGAATTCCTCTTCGTGTAATCGGTAACTTTCCTTAATCAATCTTTTAAGGTGATGTCTTATAACAGAATTTCCAACTTTTTTGCTGACCGAAATGCCAATCGAATTTTTGTCTGTATTGTTTTCTTTTGTAATCATAACAAGGTATTTATTGGCATAAGAACTACCATTGTCATACATATATTGAAAGTCTCTATTCTTTCTCATTGACTCAGAAAACTTCATACATTAATTCCTCTTAAAATTTCTTCAATTAGAAGAAAAAGACCACAAAGAATGTGGTCTGTAACTTTTATCTATGCTGATAACTGTCTTCTTCCCTTTAATCTTCTGGCCTGTAAAACTTTTCTTCCGCCCGGAGTACTCATTCTTGCTCTGAATCCGTGTACTTTAGATCTATGTCTCTTATTTGGCTGAAATGTCATCTTCATAATCGTATACACCTCCTTTACGGTTACAAAACATCACTTCTATTATACAAGGGAAAAAGAATAAGTCAAGGAAAAAATGCCGATATTTACAAGAAAATTAGGTTATACACAAGATATATGACTTATCAACAGTTATTAACTATATGTTGATAACAATTTGTTTATAAAAGTTAAATATCAAAAGTATCAACTTTAAGTTGTAAACATGGTGTATAATTTTGTTGATAATATTCTATGACGCAAAAATTTCGGATTCTAGCCATTTTTATATAATACTAAACCCCCCACACATATACTAATATTTCTTGAATATTTGATAAAAGTAGAGTATGATAGTAATGGGTAAAATTGATTATTTTGTGGATAGGAGACCTGAATGAACATAGTCGAACAAAAATGGGATGAAATCCTTGAAACCATGCGTGTTGAATATGAACTATCACCTATAGTCTTCGAGACATGGCTTAAGAAACCACTTAAAGTCGGTAATGTTACCGATAATAAAATTGAAATAATTGTAGATCTTGATTCTCAATCATTAGCATATATTAAGAAGAGATACTATAACCCTCTTAACGTTACAATTGCAAGCATCCTTGGCAAAGAATACGAACTTGAATTTATCTTGGCCAATAATTATAAACCTGTAAGCGACGTTAAGCTTAATAAAGATGTCATTGTTAATGATAAAGAACATGATAATCTTAATCCTAATTATACATTTGATAAATTTGTAGTAGGTGCCAACAACAGATTTGCACATGCTGCATCTCTTGCTGTGGCCGAATCTCCGGGTGAAGTATATAATCCTTTATTTATATACGGAGGTGTAGGTCTTGGTAAGACTCACCTTATTCAGTCTATTGCACATTATATTAAGGATAATAATCCTTCATTAAAAGTTCTCTACGTATCATCTGAGAAATTTACCAATGACTTAATCGATGCAATAAGAAATAATAAAAATAATAATTCATCTGCAATGAATAAATTCAGGGAAAAGTATAGAAACGTAGATGTACTTATTATAGATGATATTCAATTTATCATTGGTAAAGAAGGTACGCAGGAAGAATTCTTCCATACTTTCAATGAATTATATATTCAGAATAAAGCTATTATTATTTCATCAGATAGACAGCCTAAAGAAATGGAAACTTTGGAAGAAAGAATAAGATCCAGATTTGATCAGGGTTTACTTGCAGATATTTCAATTCCGGACTTTGAAACAAGAGCTGCCATATTAAGAAAAAAACAGGAAGCAGATAATATTCATATTGATGATGAAATAATTAATTACATAGCAATGAATATTAAATCCAACGTAAGAGAACTTGAAGGTGCACTTAATAAGCTTATTGCTTATTCAAACCTTGAAGGTAAAGAAATAACAATGGAAATAGCAGAAAAAGAATTGGCTAACATTATTTCTCCTGATAAACCTAAAAAACTTACTCCTCAGATAATAATAGAAGTAGTTGCCGATCATTTTCAGATATCACTTGAACAAATGATAGGTAAATCAAGAACTAATAATATTGCATTTCCGCGACAGATTGCGATGTATTTATGTAAAACGATGACTTCCGATTATTCACTTGATGCAATAGGTGAAGTATTGGGAGGAAGAGATCATTCCACTATATTACATGGATACAATAAGATAGAAGGAGAAATATCAAAAGATGAAAATACATCTCAGATAATTGAGACAATAAAAAAGAAGTTATCTCCTTAAGTCGTTATTAATATGTTTATATAAGGTATATTGACTGTTAACAATGTAATGTATAATTTTACGCTCTTAAAATTGTTAACACTTTGTGAAAGTTATGAGTTCATTTTGAGAAATGTTTTAACCCAATTATCAGAATAACAAATCCTATAATAATCACATATTTTTAACCTTTACACATATTAACCGCACCTAATACTATTACTACTAAAATAATAATATATATATATTTATTTTTATACTCGAAAGGAGTTACGAACAAAAATGAAAATAAGATGTTCACAATCAAATCTATTAAAAGGTATTACTACAGTTTCAAAAGCAGTTTCCAACAAAACAAGCATGGCTATTCTTGAATGTATTCTTGTTGATGCTTCAGGAGATGAAATTAAATTAACAGCCAATAATATGGAACTTGGAATTGAAACTATTGTTGAAGGTGAAATACTTGAAAGAGGTATTATAGCTTTTGATACCAAAATATTTTCAGAGATAGTTCGTAAGCTTCCTGATAACGATATTTTAATTACAGTTGAAAGTGATATGAAGACACGTATTGAATGTGAAAAATCATGTTTCAATATCATAGGCAAATCCGGTGAAGATTTTCCTTATCTTCCAATGATAGAAAGAAATAATAAAATTACTATTTCCCAGTTTTCTTTAAGAGAAATAATAAGACAGACCATATTTGCGATTAATGAAAATGATTCCAATAAAATGATGGGTTGTGAATTATTCAGAATTCATGAGAATGAATTAAGTGTAGTATCACTTGACGGTCATAGAGTAGCAATTAGAAAAATAAATCTTAATAACAGTTATCCTGATAAGGATTTAATAGTTCCGGGAAGAACATTACAGGAAATTATTAAGATTATTAACGGCGGACAGGAAGATAACGTTAATATCTATTATACCAATAATCATATTTTATTTGAGTTTGATAAGACAACTGTTGTATCAAGACTTGTTGAAGGTGAATTCTTTAAGATAAGTACAATGCTTTCAGCAGATTATAAGACAAAAGTCACGATTAATAAGCGTGAACTTTTAAGTGGTATAGATCGTTCAACAGTATTTGTTGAAGGTGGTGATAAGAAGCCTATTAAAATGAATATTGTTAATAACATACTTGAGATAAGCATGGCTTCTTATTCAGGATCTATGAAAGAGGAGATCAATATTACAAAAGAAGGCGAAGATTTAATGATCGGATTTAATTCAAAGTTCTTTATTGATGCCTTAAGAGTAATAGATGATGAAGAAGTATCGCTTTATATGGTTAATCCAAAAGCTCCATGCTTTATTAAAGATAAAGACGAAAGCTATATTTATTTGATTTTACCTATTAATTTTAATTCTGCTTCGTAAAAAAGAAGGTAAATTATGGAAGAAATTAAATTAAGAGATGAATATATCAAACTTGGCCAGGCTTTAAAGGCAGTAGGTTTTGTAGAATCCGGCGTTGATGCAAAGGATGTTATAACAGAAGGACTTGTTAAAGTTAACGGTGAAGTTGATACCCGTCGCGGAAGAAAATTATATGACGGTGATGTAGTAACATTTGAAGGACAAGAGATAATTATTAAAAAATGATTGTTAAAAAGTTAGAGCTTTTAAATTACAGGAATTATGAATATCTTAATATTGATTTTGATTCCGGCATTAATATTTTATATGGTGATAATGCACAGGGTAAAACCAATATTTTAGAAGCTTTATATATGAGCGGAACTTCAAAATCTCATAAAAATGCCAAAGATAAAGAAACTATCAAATTTGGTGAAGAAGAAGCTCATATTAAGACAATTGTTTTAAAAAATGATATCGAATACAAAATAGATATTCATTTAAAAAGTCATAAAAACAAAGGTATTGCTATTAACGGTGTGCCTATTAAAAAAGCTACCGAACTTTTCGGTGTATTAAATATTATTTTCTTTTCTCCTGAGGATCTTAACATAATAAAAGAAGGTCCTTCAGAGCGAAGAAGATTTATTGATATGGAATTATGCCAGCTTGATAAGGTATATCTTCATAATCTCACCAATTATAATAAAATACTTAATCAAAGAAACAAACTTCTTAAAGATATGCTTGATAAGCCGTCTTTAAGAGATACGCTTGATTCCTGGGATGAGCAATTATTAAAATACGGAAAAGAGATAATAGAAAGACGTAAGAAGTTTATCGACGATTTAAATGAAGTAATATTCCTTATTCACAAGAAATTATCAGGTAATAAAGAAGAACTTACAATTACTTATGAACCGGATGTTACTTTAAGTAATTATGAAAATGCTTTAAAAGAAGCAATAAAAAAGGACGAGCGCTTTTTAACTACGTCGGTAGGACCGCACAGAGACGATATGGCATTTTTAATTAAAAATGTTGATCTTAGAAAGTATGGTTCTCAGGGGCAGCAGCGAACTGCAGCGCTTTCTTTAAAACTTTCGGAAATTGAACTTGTTAAGTCAATTATTAAAGAGGAACCAATATTGCTTCTTGATGATGTCTTATCTGAACTTGATAAAGGCAGACAAAATCAGTTATTAAGCAGTATCAATAAGACTCAGACAATAATAACCTGTACCGGTCTTGATGAATTTATTAATGAACGTATATCTTTAAACAAGGTATTTCATGTTATAGATGGAAAAGTATATGAGGGAAATTAATCAGGAGGCTTATAGATGAGCACAGAAAAAGAAAGCAATTACGGCGCGGATCAGATTCAGATCCTTGAAGGACTTGAAGCTGTAAGAAAACGTCCGGGAATGTATATAGGAACCACGTCAATAAGAGGACTTCATCACCTTGTCTACGAAATAGTAGATAATGCTGTAGATGAAGCACTCGGCGGATATTGTAATGAGATAAAAGTTACCATCAATAAAGGTAATACGATAACCGTACTTGATAACGGTCGAGGAATTCCTGTAGGTATTAATCAGAAAGCCGGCAAATCCGCATTGGAAGTAGTATTTACAGTACTTCATGCAGGCGGAAAGTTTGGTGGCGGAGGATATAAAGTATCGGGTGGACTTCATGGTGTAGGTGCATCTGTTGTTAACGCGCTTTCAACCTGGCTTGAAGTATCCGTATATAACGAAGGTAAGGTATATTATCAGCGTTATAACGTAGGTAAGCCTGAAGAAGATGTTAAGATAGTAGGTGAATGCGATCCTTCTACTCACGGAACCAAGATTACATTCTTACCTGACCCAAGTATATTTGAAGAAGTAGTATTTGAATACGATACATTAAAGACAAGATTAAGAGAGACCGCTTTCCTTACCAAGAATCTTCGAATTGTTTTAAGAGATGAAAGAGAAGAAGAGATAGTAGAAGACATCTTCCATTTTGAAGGCGGAATCAAGGAATTTGTTACATATCAGAATAGATCTAAAGAAGTACTTTATCCTGAAATCATTTATTGTGAAGGAACAAGAAACGGCGTATATGTTGAAGTTGCCATGCAGCACAATGATTCATATAACGAGACAACACTTGGATTCGTTAATAATATCATTACGCCTGAAGGCGGTACACATGTGTCCGGCTTTAAAAATGCAATAACCAAGACAATTAATGATTATGCAAGAGCCAATAAGCTTCTTAAAGAAAATGAAGAGAATCTTTCGGGTGAAGATATAAGAGAAGGTCTTACAACAATCATAAGTGTTAAGATTGAAGACCCTCAGTTTGAAGGACAGACCAAGCAAAAGCTGGGTAATTCGGAAGCAAGAGTTGCGGTAGACAGCATTGTATCAGAGCAGCTTACATACTTCTTAGAGCAGAATCCTTCGGTTGCAAAAACTATATGCGAAAAGTCAATTATGTCGCAAAGAGCAAGAGAAGCCGCCAGAAAAGCGCGTGACCTTTCAAGAAGAAAGACTGCTCTTGAAGGTATGGGCTTACCCGGAAAGCTTGCAGACTGTTCCGATAAGAACCCTGAAAACTGTGAGATATTCATAGTTGAGGGAGATTCCGCGGGAGGTTCTGCAAAGGAAGCAAGAAGCAGAGCTACTCAGGCTATACTTCCTTTAAGAGGTAAGATATTAAATGTTGAAAAAGCTCGACTCGATAAGATATTCGGAAATGCAGAGATTAAGGCAATGATAACCGCATTCGGTACAGGTATTCATGATGACTTTGATATATCTAAGCTTAGATACAATAAGATTATCATTATGACCGATGCCGATGTCGACGGTGCTCATATTGCTACTCTTATGCTTACTTTCCTGTATAGATTTATGCCGGAACTTATTAAGACGGGCCATGTATATCTTGCACAGCCTCCGCTTTACAAATTAGAGAAGAATAAGAAGGTATGGTATGCATATTCTGACGAAGAATTAAGCAGCATTCTTACCGAAGTCGGAAGAGACGGCAACAATAAGATTCAGCGATACAAAGGACTTGGTGAGATGGATGCCGAGCAGTTGTGGGAGACAACCATGGATCCTGCAAAGAGAATCCTTCGTAAAGTTATGATAGATGATGAATCCGAATCGGAAGTTGACCTTACATTTACAACTCTTATGGGTGATAAGGTTGAACCGAGAAGAGAATTTATAGAGAATAACGCGAAATACGTTACAAATCTTGATATTTAGGAGAGAGGCTCAGTATGGAAGATAATATATTTGACAATATACACGAAGTCGATCTTAAAAAGACGATGGAGACATCATACATCGATTATGCCATGAGTGTAATTGCAGCACGTGCATTACCGGATGTAAGAGACGGACTTAAGCCCGTTCAAAGAAGAGTACTCTACTCAATGATAGAATTAAGTAACACCTACGATAAACCGCACAGAAAATGTGCACGTATCGTAGGTGATACAATGGGTAAATATCACCCTCACGGTGATTCATCCATTTACGGTGCTTTGGTTAATATGGCACAGTCATGGTCCACAAGATATCCGCTTGTTGACGGACACGGAAATTTTGGCTCAATGGACGGAGACGGTGCAGCCGCAATGCGATATACGGAAGCAAGGTTATCCAAGATTTCCATGGAAATGCTTGCAGATATCAACAAAGACACGGTAGACTTTGTTCCTAACTTTGATGAGACAGAAAAAGAGCCTACGGTACTTCCGTCAAGATTCCCTAACTTACTTGTTAACGGTACTACAGGTATCGCAGTAGGTATGGCAACCAATATGCCTCCTCATAACTTAAAGGAGACAATAGATGCGGTAATTAAGATTATCGATAACAGAGTAGCCGAAGGAAGAGGCACAGAGATTGAAGAAATCTTAAGTATAATTAAGGGACCCGATTTCCCGACAGGCGGTGAAATTTTAGGAACCCGTGATATAGAAGAAGCCTACAGAACCGGCAAGGGTAAGATTAAGGTAAGAGCAATAACCAATATTGAGCCTATGGCTAACGGCAAGAACCGTATAATCGTAACAGAGTTACCTTATATGGTTAATAAAGCACGCCTTATCGAGAAGATTGCAGAGCTTGTAAAAGACAAAAAGATTGTAGGAATCACGGATCTTCGTGATGAAACAAGCCGTGAAGGTATGAGAATCTGCATAGAATTACGTAAGGATGTTAACCCTAACGTAGTTTTAAACCAGCTTTATAAGCATACACAGTTACAGGATACTTTCGGCGTAATAATGCTTGCGCTTGTAGATAACCAGCCTAAGATACTTACAATCTTGGAGATTTTGGAACAGTATCTTAAGTATCAGGAAGAAGTTGTAACAAGAAGAACCAGATTCGACCTTAATAAGGCAGAAGAAAGAGCACATATCTTAGAAGGATATTTGATTGCTCTTGATAATATCGATGAAGTAATCACAATCATTCGCGGAAGCCGTGATACACAGAGCGCTAAGAACACTTTAATGGAGCGCTTTTCATTAACGGATGCGCAGGCACAGGCAATCGTAGACATGCGTCTTCGTGCATTGACAGGCTTGGAACGCGAGAAGATTGAGAATGAATATGCTGAACTAAAGAAGACAATTGAGCAGTTAAAGGCAATTCTTGCTGATGAAAAGCTCCTCCTTGGAGTTATCAAAGATGAGCTTATTGAGATTTCAAGAAAGTATGCAGATGAAAGAAGAACCAAGATAGGTTATGACGATTCCGAGATTGCAGATGAGGATATGATTCCTAAGACTAATGTTGTAATCACAATGACCAAGCTTGGATATATCAAGAGAATGAGCATAGACAATTTCCGTGCTCAAAACAGAGGCGGTCGCGGAATTAAGGGCTTAGAGACAATCGATGACGATTATATTAAGGACCTTATGATGACAACTTCGCATCATACGCTTTTATTCTTTACTAACCTTGGTCGTGTATACAGAATGAAGGCATTTGAGATTCCGGAAGCAGGAAGGACCGCAAGAGGTACCGCAATTATTAATTTATTGCAGTTACAGCCTCAAGAGAGTATTACTTCCGTAATTCCTATCGATGAATTCTCGGAAGAAAAGTTCTTATTCATGGCAACGAAGAAGGGTATTGTTAAGAAGACGCCTACTTCAGAGTATATTAATATCAGAAAGACCGGTATCCAGGCAATAGGTCTTCGTGATGACGATCAGTTAATCGAAGTACAGATAACCGATAACAATGCGGAAGTTCTTATGGTAAGCCGTTACGGTCAGTGTATAAGATTTAAGGAAACCGATGTGCGTCCTACAGGTAGAACCGCTATGGGTGTAATAGGTATGACATTAGATGATCTTGATGAGGTTGTATCAATGCAGACCGACATTCAGGGTGAAGATTTACTTGTAGTTGCAGAATGCGGAATCGGAAAGAGAACGAAGATTACAGATTTCTCATTACAGAATCGTGGCGGTAAGGGTGCAAAGTGCTACAAGATTATGGAGAAGACAGGCTACGTAGTCGGCGCTGTAGCAGTTAATGACGATGACGAGATTATGATGATTACTACTGCAGGAATTATCATAAGAATGAAGGCATCGGGTATCTCCCAGTACGGTCGTGTTACATCCGGCGTTAAACTTGTAAACCTTGATAAGGATGTATTTGTAGCTTCAGTTGCAAGAGTAGTAGAAGATAAGAGCCTTTATACAGACGAAGAGCTTGCAAAGATGGCGGAAGAAGAGGCAGTAGATTCCGAAACATCAGATGATACAGACGATGGTGGCGAAAGCTAAGGCTTAAGAGGAGTAAAGTAAAAAATGGTAGCATATCTTACGGCGGGATTTGACAATTTTTATGAAGTGGTATGGGTATTCCTAATCTATGCCTTCATAGGCTGGTGCGCAGAAGTTGCATATTCTGCCGTAACGAAAGGCACTTTTATTAACAGGGGCTTCTTAAACGGCCCGGTATGTCCTATATACGGTGTCGGAATGCTTATGGTAGTATCATGTCTTACTCCGTTAAAGAGTAACCATCTTGTGCTATTCTTAGGTTCGATGCTGCTTACAACTGCAGTTGAGCTATTTGTCGGCTGGGGAATGGAAAAGGTCTTTCATCAACATTGGTGGGATTATTCGGATGAGCATTTTAATTTTAAGGGATATATATGCTTAAGATTTTCCTTGATTTGGGGATTTGCGTGTATGATGGTTATCGATATTGCGCATCCTCCAATCAAAAAATTAATATCGATATTCCCGTATAGACTTGGAATAATTTTGCAGATATTCTTCTTTACGGTATTTATAGCGGATATCGTAATTACCGTTATGGCAGTACTTAAGATCAACAGTCACCTTATGATTATCAATGAGATTGATGCAAGACTTGATAAAATCTCCGATACAATCGGTGAGGGTATATATGAAGGCACAACCGATGTTAAGGAGCGTGTAATTAAGGTCAAAGAAGCTGCGGATGAGCAGAAAAAGACTTTACTTACTGCAAACGATGAGAGAATAGAGCGTCTTAAGGCCGAACGTGAAGAATTGAATATTAAGATTAAAGAAGCTTTCCATGTACGAAATGTCATTATGAACCGTATCATTAAGGCATTCCCTGAAATGAGATCTACAAGATACGAAGTTGCAATGGAGAGATTTAAAAAAGCTCGTGAATTGAAGGCTAAGACAAAGGGAAGAAAAGAGTAATTTTTGGTTGACAATAGAAGGCACGATAAAGTATAATAAGACTTGCGTTTAGCGCAAATTGAATAGAAGAACTATAAGTTCGGAATTCTGGAGAAGTACTCAAGAGGCCGAAGAGGTGCCCCTGCTAAGGGTATAGGTCGGGTGAACCGGCGCGAGGGTTCAAATCCCTCCTTCTCCGTTTAACTCTATCGAGAATCTTTTAAGATATCGATAGAGTTTTTATTTACAATTAAATCAAATTAAGTTCTCTTTAAAGCAATTGCTTTTTTTATAAAAAAATAATATAATGAAGCGCAGAGAGAATCGTTAGGAGGAAACTACTATGGCAACAGTTACAAAGCAGACATTAATCGGCGAATTATTACATATTAACGCAGATGTAGCACCGCTTTTACTTGAAATCGGTATGCATTGTCTCGGATGCCCGTCTTCACAGATGGAGTCAATTGAAGAAGCAGCAATGGTTCACGGAATCGATCCTGATGAATTGGTTGAATCAATCAATAACTTCTTAATGGCACAGGGCGAATAATTAAAAAATAGGCCGGTACTTAGGTACCGGCTATATTTATAATTATTTTTGTAATATTGAAAGCACCATATCCATCATGTAAGGATTATTATTAATTATCAGAGCGACGGATTCTTTTGCTCTGCTTAATCCGTGGAAGATGTTTCTTACGCAATCTTCTTTTTCGCTTCGTAAGAAGCCTTCATTATCGTAGTTAAAGGATTCATCTATAACCATAAGGACCTTATTGTATTCTTTACAGGTTGCGTACGTGGTACTTACGGAATTTTCTTTGATATTTCCCGAATCTTTGTCTATTTTCTCATCAAAAATATAAGTAAATCCCTTATCTATATAGTTTTCTATAAGAGTGTTCTTTTCGTTATCGTCGTTTGCGTAAGATACGGATACGGACGGATAGTATTTTGCGTGGCTCTTTTCTTTGTAAGACATGAGCTTTTTGATAAATACGTAAATTTCCGCATTAAGTCTTATTCTGTTGGTAAGCTTATATCCGGTAAAATCCGGAAGCGCTTCAATCAGCGGTGCGCCGTATACCTTACGTTCATCTTCCGATAGAACCTCTTCCATATCATATGAAAAGATTATAGGAGCGCTTGTTTTTTCCGCTAGTCTAAGGATATCGTTAAGATTACGCCTGCTTATTCTGTTACCTTCATCTATCAGAATTGCGGAATAGTCTTTGTGAACTTTTATTTCTTTATCAGGCTCACAATTGTAAAAGTCGACGCGTTTAAGACGTTTATCAAGTTCTTCAAGTTCTTTTATATGTGCGCCAAAGTGCAGAACCGCAACATCATTTGCGGAAGACAACTGCATAGCAAGGTCGTAAAGAAGTATTGTCTTACCGGTTCCCGGAAAACCGCTGAATCCAAGCGCTTTTATACCGGGAGAATCCTGTCTTATCTTACGAAGAATCTGTTTTTTAATATCGCGCTGCTGCGAAGTTAAGAAGTATTCTTTCCTTAAGAACCTAAAAGGATCTGTAAGAGGAGATATAAGAAACTTATCTTCTTTGAAAAGTTCTTCGATATCGCCGGTAAAGCAGTCCTTTTGTTCAGAAAGTACACTTGCAAGTTCTTCCCATGAAGTATCAACTATCTTATCCGTACGGGAGAGTCGAACCAGTCTGTCCGGTACACTTAAGTAAGTATAAAAGTGCATGGTTTTACCTAAGGTAGACAGATAGTATTTATTGCGTAAAAGTTGAACTCTTACGGTATCATCGGAGACATTTCCGCTTTTTAATTCAATATTGATAATCGTGTCTTCGTTAACTCTTATAAGGTCGAATTCTTTTCCAAGCTTAGGCATAATAAAGGAGTAATAAAAATCGAGACGGCTTCCGTCTTTCATGATATCGCATAAGTGCCCCGTAAGACTTTTAATTCCATCAAGTTCCCATTCTTTGACAGGTAAAGTACGGCTCCTTTTAGACATCTGTCTTTCAAGGCGCATCATTAATTCATAATCTTTAACTCTGGTAAGTTCGTAGATATTAATAGGATGCATAGACTTACTCCTTTTTTTAAAAAAATCAGCCGATACTTTAAGTATCGGCTGAAAATCATTAAAGATTAAATAATGTCTGCAAAGCCTTAGGTCCTAAAAGCACTGAATAGTGCTCGTTAAAGAAGGCTTCGAGTGAAGGTGAATACTTCTTCTGCTTAGCATACTCAGAAAGAATGTTACAAATTTTGCTGAATTCTTCCGCAGAATGCTCTCCCTGATGGAGGAACAGATAATAGTTATCATCACTTAAGTTGTGGAACAAGTAGTTATTCGAATTATAGATAGGAGCAATGATTTTCGCTACCTGCTCTATGTCGTCGAATGAAGATAAGATAAAGAGCTTGGTTCTATAGTTCTTATGACCTAATTCTACAGTCTTAGGCTCATCAGTATCCTTGTTCTTTTCACTTTCTCTTACTCTATTCTTAATTTGATTCAATAAGTCAAGTAAATTAGGACCGCCTTCCAAGATAGGGATTTCATTGTCGTCACCAAACGGGAGATCTTCTTCTTCTGTATCTTCAGAAGGTGAGAAATTGGAAAATCTGGTATCCAATTCTTCAGGGTCTTCAACTTTAGTGATAATAAGAATAATTGATTCGGTTGATAGCGGGATAGCCTCTATCATAAGCGGAATATTCTCTGCTTCAAAACCAAATTCATAAGCTGCCTGCTGCATCATGTCGCGGAATAATGATTTGGCCTTTTCTGTGCCGTAAGCAAGTTCACTTAATTTAATCTGGCGTTCTGCAAGATCTTCCTTAGAAAGAGTGCATCGAATCTGAGTGTCGTTAACTTTTTCAATCTTCATATAATCACTTCCTTCCGATTAGTCGTTCTCTAAAAGTAAAGCTATTTCTAGAGATATACTGATTATAAATGAAGTTTAAAGGGCGGTCAATAACGCAGTAGTTTATTTTACAAAAAATACAGAATAAGAAAATCTGTTCTATTAATTAAAATTTAATAAAATATGAAAAAATGGTGTTGCATATTTGTAAAAATTGTGATACATTATAAAACGCATCGAATGTTTAAAGGGGGTATGCGAATAGGACGAAGGTAAAATTTAATGTGACATGGATTATTATTTCAGAATCGGCAGCGTCATGATACGGACATTATGAGTGAGTTCTTTCTTAATCTTAAGATTTGCCGCCGATTAATGATACGAGCTATCTGCTCGTATACATTCCCCAACGGATTTTTTAAAAGGCTAGATATAGGAATGAAAAAGTTTGCTGTTATTTAATATAACAAGTATTATTAACATCCGGTGTTAACCCATTTCTTTAGGGTGCGTAAAGATAGCGGAAGGGTTAAAAATGTAGTGAGAGTAGTGCACCTTTTGTAATATCACAAAATAATAAAGTGGCGAGGGATAACGGTGAACGACAATAGTATTATCGGGGGGTTAAAGGCTACCGGCGAAATTTTGCTGGATTATAAAAGAGGTATTAAAATGCTTTACAACATTGAGATTGTAGAGGACGGAAAAGTCGAAGAAGAAGAACCGATCTATATGAAGGAGTATGATTATGATCAAGAAACGGGCAAATACTACGGATACAGAATGGTTCGTCTCGACAGAGAATGCTTAAAAAAATATTAAATCCTATCAAAACTGAGGGAGCCTTTTCGGAAGAAGGCTTCCTCTTTTATTTTTCTTATGAAAAATAGGAGAAAGCCTTTGTAAATAAAGCATTGAGATGTTATAATAGATAAGATATAAGTGAAAGTGGGTATTTTTGGCTTAGAATCAAGAGAAAAGCGGATAAAGGGGAACTTTTTAATGAAAAAGGCAAAGCTTGTTTTAGCTGTAATAGGACTCACCCTTGTTTTAATAGGATGTTTTGTGGGCAGCATTTTTATAAAGAAATATACACCGAGTAAGGAACACGCAGATTTAACGGAGTACTTCTCAATAGAAGCGGACGATGAATGCGCACTTATTAAGGATAATGAATTATCGGCAGAAAAGGTTACAATAATTAAGAATGAGTATTATTTGCCGTTAGCCTTCGTTAAAGAAGAGATTGATTCCAGATTCTTTTATGATGATGAAGAGGGTAAGCTCTTTTATACGATTCCGACAGGAAGTTATCTTGCCAAGGTATCGGAAGATACATATTTTTTCGACGATAAGAAAATGGACTGGGAGCACGGTGTAATAATTGAAGCTCGAAACGAAGAGGTATTTATTAATCTTGAATATGTCTGCCTTATTACAGGCATCGAATATAATAAGTACGATGACCCTAACAGAATTGTGATGGAGACCGCATCCCGCCATATGGAAGTTGTAATTGCCAAGAAAGATACGGAGATTCGTTTCAGAGGCGGCATCAAGAGCGAGATATTAAGAGATGTAAAGGCCGGCGACAAGATGTATCGTTTAAATGCCGGTGAAAAGTGGGATGAAGTAGTAACCGAAGACGGAATCAGAGGTTATGTGTTAAAGAAGCGTATTAAAGAAGGAGACGGCGAGAGTATTGAGGTTTCCCGTCTTAAGATAGAAGAGAGACACCAGGAATTTGACGGAAAGATCTGCATGGCATGGCACCAGATATTATCACGCGTCGGAAGAAGCGAGGCAGCTGCCATAACCAGGAATACAACAGGTCTTAATGTAATAAGTCCTACATGGTTTTACCTTAATGACAATAAAGGCGGTATCGCATCATTTTGTTCCAAGGATTATGTGGATTACTGCCACAGCAACGGTATAGAGGTATGGGCACTTATCAATAACATTGAAAATAAGGATGTAGATACGGGCGCCGTACTTAAGAAGACTTCAAGCAGAGAGACATTAATAAGTGCTCTTATATCCAAGGCAATAGAGTTTAAGCTTGACGGTATCAATGTGGACTTTGAGTCACTCACATCTGATATGGGCGATGCTTACCTTGAGTTTTTAAGGGAGTTATCGATTAAGTGTCATGACAATGGTCTTACACTTTCCGTAGATAACTATGTTCCATCTGATTATACGAGCTTTTACGGAAGAAGAGAGCAGGCACGTTATGCGGATTACATCGTGGTAATGGCATATGATGAGCATTATGCAGGTTCAAGTGAAGGTTCCGTTGCATCGATCGGTTATGTTGAGAACGGCACGGTAGACACTTTGGAAGAAGTATCACCTAAGCAGGTGATCATTGCACTTCCTTTCTATACAAGACTTTGGGAGCTTACACCGGTAACGACCGATGAGGGCGATATTATATCATACAATATTAAAAGCTCTGCACTCGGAATGCTTTCCGCAGAGAAAAAAGTATCCGAGAATAATGCGAAGGTTACTTATGACAGTAATGCCGGACAGAATTATGCAGAGTATGAGAAGAACGGCAAGACATATATGATCTGGCTTGAAGATGAAGATTCATTATCTTTAAAGCTTGAGACGGTTATGAAATACGATGTTAAGGGTGTAGCATTCTGGAAATTAGGTTTCGAGAAGAGCACCACATTTAATATGATTAACAGATACATTCATTAATTATGGAAACAAAAGTAGTTAAGGTTACGGATAAGAATATTGACGAAGTAATGGAAGAGGCAGGTTCTTTAATTAAAAGCGGAGAACTTGTGGCATTTCCTACCGAGACGGTATATGGTCTTGGCGGAGATGCGTTGTCGGTTGATTCATCAGCTAAAATATACGCAGCCAAAGGAAGACCTTCGGATAATCCGTTGATTGTTCATGTAGCGGATTATTCGGACCTTGAAAAAATAGTTAAGGAGCTTCCGAAAGAGGCAAAGATGCTTGCAGATGCATTCTGGCCGGGACCTTTAACAATGAGATTTAAGAAAAATGAGAAAGTGCCGGATACTACAACCGGCGGACTTGATACTGTTGCGGTAAGAATGCCGAATAACGAGATAGCACTTAAATTCATTAAGGCATCAGGCGGCTTTATAGCGGCTCCGTCCGCAAATCGCTCGGGACGTCCGTCACCGACACTGGCAGAGCATGTTAAGGAAGATATGGACGGAATTATCCCTTTAATCCTTGACGGCGGGCAGGTAGGAATAGGAATAGAGTCGACAATAGTTGATCTTTCCGAAGATGAGATAAGCATATTAAGGCCGGGATACATAACGGCAGAGATGATAGAAAAAGTTATAGGACGCGAAGTTACATTGGATGCGGCTGTTGACGGTGTATCGAAAGATGCACATCCGAAGGCTCCGGGAATGAAGTATAGGCACTATGCTCCTAAGGCGGAACTTGTTCTTGTCGAAGGGGAAGAAGCACATGTACTTAATACCATTATAGATAAGGCAAGCCTGGCAACAGTTAATAATCCTGTAGGTCTTATGTTAAGAGATGCTCACGTAAAGTACGTGCGGGAGAAGCTTTTTAAGATACCGAAGGATGCTTTGGTAATTAAGTCTATCGGGGATAAGGAAGCGGAGATAGCGCATGAGCTTTATAAGGTGCTTCGTGAATTTGATGAAGAGAATGTAAGCATAATCTATTCGGAAAGTGTTGGTAACGGTGGATTGGGACGCGCGGTTCATAACAGAATGATAAGAGCCGCAGGTCATAATATACTTAATACTTGATAAAGGAATGGGATAATGGCAGATATCGACAGAATCATTTTTGTGGAAGACCATGGAAATGAGCGGGCAATAATGGCAAAAATAATGTTTGACGACGGTAATACTTCCGATGTTATTACGGAAGCAAGGGGAATTACCGTGCTTTTTCCTGAGCCTATGAACCAAAAGGTTGAAGCCGTGCTTATAAGTAACGGCTATAAGGTGCCGGAGTTTAAGAGCAGACAGATAGAGACGGATGATTTCTCCGATAAGACGCTTGTTCTTACGATGGAAGAACGCCAGAAAAATAAGCTTATCGAGAGATTTCCGGATGCAAAGAATATACAGGTTTTGACCGATCTTACGGGAGACGAATTGGAAATAATGGATCCGATTGGCGCACCATTGCAGTCATACGGTCTTTGTTTTGAATCTCTTAGTATTATCATAAAAAAATTATTACTATTAGTGTGTAAAGGAGAGCGATAAAATGGCTAGAGTTGTCGTTATGGACCATCCGCTTATCCAGCATAAGATTGGCTGGATCAGAAGAGAGGAAGTAGGATCAAAGGAGTTTCGTAAGTTAGTAAGCGAGATTGCTATGCTTGAGTGCTATGAAGCAACAAGAGAGCTTGAGCTTACAGATGTTACAATCAAGACTCCTATCTGCGAGACAACCGTTAAAGAGTTAAAGGGTAAGAAGTTGGCAGTAGTGCCAATCTTACGTGCAGGTCTTGGTATGGTAGACGGAATGCTTACAATGATTCCGGCAGCTAAGGTAGGCCATATCGGATTATACAGAGATCCGGAGACCTTACAGCCTGTAGAATATTACAGCAAATTACCGGAGGATTGCGGCGAAAGAGAAGTATTCGTTGTAGATCCTATGCTTGCAACAGGCGGTTCTTCCGTTGCAGCAATCCAGATGCTTAAGGATAAGGGTGTTAAGCATATTCACTTCTTATGCATCATCGCAGCTCCTGAAGGTGTTAGGAAGATGCAGGAAGCACATCCTGATGTAGATATGTTCATCGGAGCTTTGGACGATCATTTAAATGAGCACGGATACATTGTTCCGGGCTTAGGCGATGCAGGAGACAGAATCTTCGGAACAAAATAGTATATTCAGGAGGTTTATGAAATGAGTGACAAGAGACTCGATTATATCTCATGGGACGAGTATTTTATGGGTGTTGCGCTTTTATCGGGAATGCGAAGCAAAGACCCTAATACACAGGTAGGCGCATGTATCGTAAGCGAAGATAATAAGATTCTCTCAATGGGATATAACGGATTTCCGATTGGTTGTTCAGACGACGATTTTCCATGGAACAGAGAAGGCGATCCATTGGAGAATAAGTACTTTTACACAACACACAGTGAGTTAAACGCAATACTTAATTATAGAGGCGGAAGCCTTGAAGGTGCCAAATTATACGTAACACTTTTCCCTTGTAACGAGTGTGCAAAAGCGATCATTCAGTCGGGAATTAAGACGGTTGTCTATGATTCCGACAAATACGCTATGACACCTTCTACCGTAGCATCGAAGAGAATGCTTGATGCAGCGGGAGTTAAGTATTATAAATATGAGCATTCTCACAGAGAACTTGTAATCAAGGTATAATTAATGAAAGAGCTTTTAGATCTTTATGTAAGCTTTTTTAAGATAGGAATATTGACATTTGGAGGCGGCATGGCAATGCTTCCGATGCTCAATTCCGAACTCGTTGAAAAGCGCAAATGGGTTACCGAGGAGGAAATCCTTGATTATTTTGCGATAGGACAGTGTACACCGGGAATAATAGCTGTTAATACCGCGACTTTCGTGGGATATAAAAAGCGCAAAGCCTTAGGCGGTCTTATGACGACGTTAGGTGTAATCTCGCCCTCAATAATAATAATAACGATAGTTGCCGCATTTTTAGGCAATATATCAGATAATGTATATGTTCAAAAAGCGCTCTGGGGTATAAGAGTTGCGGCTTGCGCACTTATCCTCGAGGGAATTTTGAAAATCGGAAAAAAAGGAATAAAGGATGCTTTTGGGGTGATAATATTCTTATTGGCGCTTTTATCCGTATTATTCCTTGGTGCGAAAAGCGTAATAATTGTTATTTCGTCGATAATAATCGGTATTGTATATAATATCATAAGAGCAAAGGGGGTAGTTAAATGACATACCTTCAGTTGTTCTATGAGTTTTTTAAGACGGGCCTTTTTGCGGTAGGTGGCGGAATGGCAACGATACCGTTTCTTCGTGAGATAGCGGAGAAGTATCCGTGGTATACAACGGCCGATCTTATCGATATGATTGCGATATCGGAATCGACCCCGGGTCCTGTAGGTGTCAATATGGCAACCTTTGCGGGATATATGGCAGGATCGTTTTTGGGTGCTTTAATTGCGACTTTATCACTGGTGCTTCCTTCGTATCTTGTAATTCTTGTGATTGCACGAATGATGGCAGCATTCAGGGACAATAAGTACGTAAATTATGCTTTTTCAGCATTAAGACCTGCGGTTGTGGCGCTTATGGCAACAGCGGCACTTTCAATCTTTAAGATTGCATTTTGTCACGATGCACCGGTTAACGAGCTTTTTAACAATATAGATATTAAGGCTATAGTGCTTTTCCTTATACTGTTTTTAATAATGCATACCCTGGCATCACCTAAGTTAAAAAAGTATGCACTGCATCCCGTTATCTATATAGCGGTCGGCGCAATTGTGGGAATTATGTTATAACATGCAAAAAATCAACGAATATACATATTTACTTGCTACTATTAGGAGTGCTTTTTATATGACGAAGAAACGTAAAGAGCTTAATGAATCGGTGCGGGCGTACACATTTATATTACAGTTTGCGATTAATATGATAGTGCCGATAGGAGCCTGCACTTATGCGGGGTATTGGCTCGATACTAAGCTTGGCACTGCTTTTATAGTGGTGATAGGCTTTTTTGTCGGAGCATTATCCGGCATAACAAGCATATACAGAATTACAAAAAAGATGACTAAGAAGGATAAGACGTCATATACTTATCCGGTTGTCGACAAAGAGGACCAGGAAGACGATGATAAGTTACCTTAAGAGAATCAATCCCGCATTACCAAGCCTGCTTATTACGATACTCGTTTATGGTGTATTGGTTGAACTTATAGGCGTATGGTTTGTAGAGGATAAGCTTCGTTATTCGACAGGGTTACTTATTGGAATAGGTCTTGCGGTTTTTTTGAGTATAACAATAGCCACATCCATATTTGACGTCTTAGATGTGCGCAGTAAAAAAGATCAGGTTAAGATATCACTTAAAGCGGTATTAAGATATGTGATCGTCGCTGTTATCTCCATTGCAATGGGATATTTTAAGCTCGGTAATATATGGACCTGGTTTATCGGCGTTATGGGATTAAAGGTTGCAGCGCTTTTGCAGCCGTTGATTCATAGAGTATTTTTTGGGGAAGAACTGACAGATAATAATAAATAACAGTAGTTTTCCAAGAAGCATTAAAAAAGGGGGTGAATAAATGGGAGGTTATGCACTGGCTGCCACAAATGTTGACTTCATGATACATGGAATATTCCAGTATGAAGTCTTTGGGCAGAAGCTGTGGATCACCACATCACATGTAAGCATCCTGATAGTCATGCTGATCCTTATAATCTTTGGCATCGTGGTTAAGGTCAAAGTAAGTAAGGTTAAGCCGGAAGACAATCCGACAGGCCTCATTAGTGCGTGCGAGATTCTGGTAGAAAAGCTCGATGACATGGTTATTTCGTCTATGGGCGAGACACACTATCGGAAGTTCGTTAACTACATAGGAACGATATTTGCTTTCATTTTATTGAGCAATATCTCGGGACTTTTAGGATTAAGACCGCCTACAGCAGATTACGGTGTTACATTCCCGTTGGCAATTATTACATTTTGCCTCATTCATTTTAACCAATTTAAGTACCAAAAAGTCAAAGGCGTTATCGCAGGCCTTTGCGATCCGTGGCCTATATGGGCACCGATTAATATTATCAGCGATTTCGCCGTTCCGGTATCTTTGTCATTGCGTCTATTCGCAAACGTATTATCGGGCACGGCAATCATGGCGCTTATATATGCGCTATTGTCAAAGTTCGCCATTATATGGCCGGCAGCATTACATTTCTATTTTGACCTTTTCTCGGGTGCAATTCAGACTTATGTATTCTGTATGTTGACAATGACCTATATCACCAGTGCGATTGGTGAAGAAAACTAATCTTAGGAGGAAAATCGTATGAATCAGGTAACAGGAGTAGAATTAATCAAAGCATGTTCTGCAATAGGTGCAGGTTTGGCAGTTATCGCCGGTATCGGACCGGGAGTTGGTCAGGGTATCGCAGCAGGTTTCGCAGCATCAGCAGTAGGACGTAATCCGGGCGCACAGGGCGCTATTCGTTCAACCATGTTATTAGGACAGGCCGTAGCCGAGACAACAGGTCTTTATGGTTTGCTCGTAGCTATTCTCCTTATGTTCGTTCAGCCGCTTGCAAGATAAGAAGAGGAATTAATAACAACAGAAAGGAGGCTGAGGCATGGAGAGACTATTTGACTTAGACGCTCAACTTTTGGGTGACTCGGTGTTAATGCTAATAGCAGTACTTGTTTTGTATTTTTTACTCAGCTATCTCTTTTTTAATCCTATAAGGAATCTTCTTGATGCAAGAAAGAAAATGATTGCAGATCAGATTGCGGAAGCAAAGAAGGACAGAGAAGATGCCGCAGCTCTTAAGTCGGAATACGACGAGAAGTTAAAGAATGCCGACAAAGAGACAGATGAGATATTAAGTCAGGCAAGACAGAAAGCCCTTCAGAATGAGCAGAGAGTTGAGAGCCAGGCTAAGACCGAAGCATCAAGAATCATTGCTCGTGCTGAAGAAGAAGCTATCTTAGAGAAGAAGAGAGCTCTTGATGATGTTAAGCAGGAAATGATCTCAGTTGCCGCTATGATGGCAACCAAGGTAGTCCAGCAGAATATCAACACAGAGATTGAAGAGTCGCTTGTCGACGCAACATTAAAGGAAATGGGTGACAAGACATGGCAAAGTTAATTTCCAAGACGTACGGGGATGCTTTGTTTTCTGTGGCCACTGAATCCGGAAAGATGGAGAGTTTCCTGGAAAGTGCTAAGGCGGTACAGACAGCATTTTCTGAGAACGAGGATTTGGTCAAGCTAATGAATCATCCGAAAGTTACGAAAGAAGAAAAGGCAGGAATCTTAGAGAACTGCTTTAAGGGAAGAATCGAAGACGAGCTTCTCGGTACTATGCTTCTTATGGTGACTAAGGACAGATTCTTTGAGATTGACGAAGTTTTGTCTTATTTCATCACAAGAGTAAAAGAATATAACAATATTGGTCTTGCTACTGTGACATCGGCAAAAGCACTTTCCGATTCACAGAAAGAGAAGATTAAGAAGAGATTACTTGAGACAACCGATTATAAAGAATTCGAGATTGTATATAAAGAAGATCCAAGTTTAATCGGAGGACTCGTAATTAGAATTAAGGACAGAGTAGTAGATAGCTCAATCAAAACCAAGATTGAGAAGTTATCAAGAAATCTGTCAGAAACTAAGTTGAAAGCAGGTGAAAGCGCTCAATGAACTTAAGACCGGAAGAAATTAGCTCCGTTATTAAGGAGCAGATTAAAAGATATGCAGCGCAATTGGAAGTATCAGATGTTGGTACTGTAATCCAGGTAGCCGATGGTATTGCTCGTATTCACGGACTTGAGAATGCGATGCAGGGTGAACTTTTAGAGTTCCCGGGCCAGATATACGGAATGGTATTAAACTTGGAAGAGGATAATGTCGGAGCGGTATTACTTGGTGACGGCAAGAGCATCAATGAAGGCGATACAGTTAAGACTACGGGACGAGTTGTAGAGGTCCCTGTAGGTGATGCACTTTTGGGCCGTGTAGTTAACGCCCTCGGACAGCCAATTGACGGCAAAGGACCTATCGAGACAGATAAGTACAGAAAGATTGAAAGAGTTGCAAGCGGTGTTATCAGTCGTAAGTCGGTAGATACCCCGTTACAGACCGGTATCAAAGCTATCGACTCCATGATTCCTATCGGACGTGGACAGCGTGAGCTTATTATCGGAGACCGTCAGACAGGTAAGACGGCAATTGCAATCGATACAATTATTAACCAGAAGGGCCAGGGCGTTAAGTGTATATACGTAGCCATTGGCCAGAAGGCTTCAACGGTAGCCAATATCGTTAAGACCTTAGAAGAGTATGGTGCAATGGAGTGGACTACAGTCGTAGCATCCACAGCATCAGAGCTTGCACCGTTACAGTACATTGCGCCATATGCAGGATGCGCAATGGGTGAAGAGTGGATGGAGGCAGGACAGGACGTACTTGTAGTATATGATGACTTAAGTAAGCATGCTACAGCTTATCGTACACTTTCCTTACTTCTTAAGAGACCACCCGGACGTGAAGCATATCCGGGTGATGTATTCTATCTCCACTCAAGATTATTGGAAAGAGCAGCTCGTCTTTCGGATGAGCTTGGCGGCGGTTCTTTGACCGCACTTCCTATTATCGAGACACAGGCAGGCGATGTATCTGCATACATCCCAACCAACGTAATTTCGATTACAGACGGACAGATTTACCTTGAGACAGAAATGTTCAATGCAGGTTTCAGACCGGCTATTAACGCAGGTCTTTCCGTATCCCGAGTAGGTGGTGCCGCACAGATCAAAGCTATTAAGAAGTATGCAGCTCCTATCAGAGTTGAGCTTGCGCAGTACAGAGAACTTGCAGCATTTGCACAGTTTGGTTCGGAACTTGATGATGCGACCAAAGAATCTCTTGCACAGGGCGAGAGAATCAAGGAAGTATTAAAGCAGCCACAGTATAAGCCGATGCCTGTTGAAAAGCAGGTTATAATTATCTACGCTGCAACCAAGAAGTACTTACTTGATATTGATGTAAGCAACATTAAGAGATTTGAGGAAGAACTTCTTGAAGAGATCGATACCAGGTATCCTGAGATTCCGGAGAAGATCAGAACAACCAAGGTACTCGATGAAGAAACCGAGAAGAAGCTTATTGAAGCAATTACCAAATTTAAGGAGCAGTTCAAATAAGTAGACAGGCAAGGTGGTGATAATTATGGCCTCAATGAAGGACATAAAGAGAAGAAAAAGCAGCATACAAAGTACGCAGCAGATTACCAAGGCCATGAAGCTTGTATCTACAGTTAAACTGCAGAAAGCCAAGACACACGCAGAGAATGCGAATCCGTTCTTTAAGCATATGTTTGAGACGGTAACGGATATATTGTCACTCAGTAACAATATATCACATCCTTATCTTGAGGGTGGTCGTTCGGACAGAGCGGCGGTTGTTGTTATCACATCAAACAGAGGTTTAGCCGGAGGCTATAACAGCAATATTGTTAAGATGGTTATGGCGCAGGGCTTCGATAAAGAGAAGACGGATATCTACGCAATAGGCGGAAAAGGACGTGACGGATTAAGCCTTAAGGGATATACAATTAAGGCTGATTATTCCGAGGTTATGGAAGCACCGACATATGCAGATGCAAAAAAGATATGCGATGCAATCCTTAAGTCGTTTCTTGACGGTGAGATAGGCGAGATTTATTTAGCCTACGCACACTTTAAGAACACGGTGGTTAACGTACCTACGATGCTTAAGCTTTTACCTGTTGAATTCGATGAAAAGGAAGAGACAGATAATAAAGCTTTAGCAGCACCGATGGAGTACGAACCTGACGAAGAGGAAGTACTTAATCTTGTTATTCCGAAATATGTCACGAGTCTTTTCTACGGAGCACTCGTAGAGGCATTGGCAAGTGAAAACGGCGCAAGAATGCAAGCCATGGATTCCGCAACGAGTAATGCGGAAGAGATGATAGATGATCTTTCTTTGAAGTATAACAGAGCCCGTCAGGGTGCAATTACTCAGGAATTAACCGAGATTATTGCGGGTGCCGCAGCAATCTCATAATTCCAAAAGGAAAATACATTAAGGAGCTAAATTATGGCAGACAAGAATGTTGGTAAGATTACCCAGGTCATAAGTGCCGTACTTGATATCAAGTTCTCCGAAGGACATCTTCCGGAGATTAACGAAGCTATCGACATCCCGTTACAGGATGGCAAGAAGCTCGTTGTAGAAGTAGCACAGCATTTGGGTGACGATATAGTAAGATGTATCGCCATGGGACCTACCGACGGATTGGTTCGTGGAATGGAAGCAATTGCAACCGGCGGACCGATCAGCGTACCGGTTGGTGAGAATACATTAGGCCGTATCTTCAACGTACTCGGTGAGACAATCGATAACGGTGAGGCACCGAAGAATGTTGAATATATGCCGATTCATAGAAAAGCGCCTGCATTTGAAGAGCAGGCAACAAACCAGGAGATGCTTGAGACCGGTATCAAGGTCGTAGATCTTCTCTGCCCTTATCAGAAGGGTGGTAAGATCGGTTTGTTCGGTGGTGCGGGAGTAGGTAAGACCGTACTTATCCAGGAGCTTATCCATAACATCGCTACAGAGCATGGTGGATACTCCGTATTTACCGGTGTAG
This sequence comes from Lachnospiraceae bacterium, assembly GCA_016283755.1. Taxonomy (GTDB): domain Bacteria; phylum Bacillota; class Clostridia; order Lachnospirales; family Lachnospiraceae; genus XBB1006. Next base: position 60,888 of record JAEENO010000040.1, read on the forward strand.
GAGAGCGTACCCGTGAAGGTAACGACCTCTACTATGAAATGAAGGAATCAGGAGTTATCGATAAGACAACGATGGTCTTCGGTCAGATGAACGAGCCACCGGGAGCAAGAATGAGAGTAGGTCTTGCAGGTCTTACGATGGCAGAGTACTTCCGTGATAAGGGTGGTAAGGACGTACTTCTCTTCATTGATAACATCTTCCGTTTCACACAGGCAGGTTCCGAGGTGTCCGCGCTTTTAGGACGTATGCCTTCAGCGGTAGGTTATCAGCCTACATTGCAGACAGAAATGGGTGCATTACAGGAGAGAATTACATCAACAAAGAACGGTTCAATCACATCCGTACAGGCTGTATACGTACCTGCGGACGACTTAACCGACCCGGCACCTGCAACAACGTTCGCACACCTTGATGCAACAACGGTACTTGAGCGTTCTATAGCAGAGCTTGGTATCTACCCAGCAGTAGATCCGCTTGGATCAACATCAAGAATTTTGGATCCTCGTATCGTAGGTAAGGAGCATTTCGAAACTGCCCGTGCGGTACAGGAGATCTTACAGAGATATAAGGAATTACAGGATATTATCGCAATCCTCGGTATGGATGAATTGTCAGAAGAGGATAAGATCGTAGTTAACCGTGCCAGAAAGGTTCAGAGATTCTTATCTCAGCCGTTCTTCGTAGCAGGTCAGTTTACAGGTCTTGAAGGTAAGTACGTTCCGATTTCCGAGACAATCCGTGGATTCAAGGAGATTTTGGAAGGTAAGCACGATGATATTCCTGAAGGATATTTCTTAAATGCCGGATCTATCGACGATGTAGTAGCCCGTATGAATAAGCAGTAAGCATTACTGTGAGTCTTAAGGAAAGGGTGAAGTGATGGCAGACGAGAAGAATTTATTTGATATCGAGATAATCTGTCCTGAGAGAGTATTTTATAAGGGCCAGGCAACGATGGTAGAATTTAATTCTACCGAAGGCGAGCTTGGTGTATATAAGATGCATCAGCCAACAACTACGGTAATCGCACCGGGAGTTGTAACCATTCATGAGTTGGACGGAATCAAGAAGGCAGCAGTTCATTCGGGATTTGCAGAGATTAAGCCTGAGAAGGTATCAATACTCGCAGAGATTGCAGAATGGCCTGAAGAAATTGATGTCGAGCGTGCCAAGGCAGCAAAAGACAGAGCTGAAAAGCGCTTGTCAGAGCGTGCGGAAGGTACGGATATTATAAGAGCCGAAGTAGCGTTGAAAAAAGCGCTTGTACGTCTCGAGACAAGAAAATAAAATTAATACCCTGCCAAGGGGCAGGGTATTTTTTTGTTTAAATCTTTCAATAAATGGTTTATACTTATATATATATTTTTTGGCGGAGATACAAGTATGAGCGCAGGAAAAAGCATGGAAGATGTGCTTCGTGACATACATCTGCTTATATCAAAGTGTCCGAAGATAAAAGGTGATCCTGACAGAGTAGTAATTAACAAGCAGGAGCTTTTTGCGGAGCTTGAGAAGATATCTCAGTGTATGTACGATATGCTTGATGAGTACAGCTTATCCAAGCAGAAGAAAGAAGAAGCACAGTATCAGATTAACAAGAAATATGATGAGACGATAGCGAAGGCAACCTCTACTGCGGAGGATGTCTATTCGGCGTCTGTTTTATATACGGATGAGGCGATATCGCGTCTTGTGCATATCTTAGATCAGAATAAGAAAGATATGGATAATCTCTACCATGAGATTAATCGCCAGATAGAGAACGAGAAGGACAAGATCCGTGCAAATCAGAAGGAATTGCAGGAGACGTTGTTTGAGTTACAGGATTCAAACCTTTACCTTAATCTTATTCAGGAGAGAAGAAAAGAGATCGAGGTTCAAAAGGAGGAAGCAGAGCGAATAAAGCTTGGCAAGACTATGATAATGCCTGCAGTCAGAAAGACTGATGTCAAGGTTAATAAGGCTTACTTCGAGCAGATGGGACTTAATGACGACGGAACGAAGAAGGAAGAGCCCATGAAGATCAATACCTCACCTCAAGTTAAGGTTAATACCGAATCTAATTACTTTAAGTGGAAACAGCAGCAGATGGAAACCGAAGACGGCGATAAGTAATCCTAAATGAAAGAAGGACAAGGTTTATGGATAACGAAAAGAAAACAAATTGGAATATAAGGCCATATCTTGCTATGGGGCTTACCGCTTTTATAGTAATAGCGGCCGCAATTGTATTCTTCTTCTTTATAGACAGGTATTCGGGGGCATCTAAATTTATGTCCCTTGTTATAAAAGCGCTTCAGCCGATACTTGTCGGCGTATTCTTAGGATACCTTCTTAATCCTTTGGTTAACAGAATACAGGACTTTATTAAAAAGCACTCAGTAAAATGTAAGAAATGCGGCAAGTGGCTTACGAATTCCGCAAGAGGAATCGGAATCGTAATAGCAATGGCATTACTTATATTTGCGGTTGTACTTCTTGTATGGCTTATCGGACCGCAGCTTTATACTACAATTGAGGGATTGATCGTAACGCTTCCTTCACAGGCAAAGAGTACCGTTAACTGGCTTAAAGATGTAATACAGCAGAACGACGCATTTGAGAAGTATGCAGAGACGATAATTACAGAAGTTACGGTATTTGCACAGAACTTCTTAAAGACGGAGGTAATACCTCGTACAAAGGATATAGTAACTCAGGTTACAGGCGGAATCCTTGTTATTGCCAAGGGACTTATCAATTTCATAATCGGAATGATAGTGTGTATCTACGTACTTATCGAGAAGGATCATTTTAAGGGAATCTTTAAAAAAGCGCTTTACGCGTTTTTCCCGACAAGAGCAGCCAATTCAATCCTTAAGACAGCAAGAAAGTCCGATAAGATATTCGGTGGCTTTATCGTAGGTAAGATAATCGATTCAATAATTATAGGAATATTGACATACATAGTGCTCCTTATATTTAGAATTCCTTATCCGGTGCTTGTATCTGTTATCGTCGGAGTAACGAATGTAATCCCGTTCTTCGGACCATACATCGGTGCAGTGCCGAGTTTACTTCTTGTCTTACTTGCAAGTCCTATTAAAGCTTTATATTTCCTTATAATATTGATTGTAATACAGCAGATTGACGGTAATATCATAGGACCGAAGATATTAGGCAACTCAACCGGATTATCAAGCTTCTGGGTAGTATTTGCGATCATGTTATTCGGAGGAGTATTCGGATTCTGGGGAATGCTTTTCGGAGTACCTGTATTCGGAGTAATCTATTACATAATCGACGGAATAGCGGAGTACTTCTTAAGAAAGAAGAATATGCCTCTTCATTCGGAGCAATATAATGATATAGATACAGTCGAACCGGAGACACATAAGATAACCAATAAAGAGTAAAATAAGCGCTCGCATTTTGATATGCTCCCTGTCAAGTAGACAGGACAAATATCTAAAATGAATGTTTAGTGAATGACCATACTTCTTATGAGGTATGGTCATTTTTCTATGCACACCATTTTTCTTTGTATTTTTTGATTCGTTTGTTTTCTGGAATAGGATATTCCATAGGACCTACAGCAGAGAGAGCCTCTGTTCTTACTTCGAGTGGAGTTTTACATTTATATCGTTCTTGTATGCGTTCTTCAGCATAAAACCTCAAAT
>JAEENO010000041.1 GCA_016283755.1 Lachnospiraceae bacterium
AGCGGAGAAGGAGGGATTTGAACCCTCGCGCCGCTATTAACGACCTGCACCCTTTCCAGGGGTGTCCCTTCGGCCAGCTTGGGTACTTCTCCATATATAAGTAGTTCGCGCTTACGCGAGCTGCTTATCAAGTATTCGCCTCTATCGAGCGAAGCTCGATTTAATTGGCGAATCTTCAATTACCTTGCCCTACATAAAAAGCATATTAAATTGAAAAGCGGAGAGGGCGGGATTCGAACCCGCGGTCCCTTGCGGGATCACTGGTTTTCAAGACCAGCTCCTTAAACCACTCGGACACCTCTCCGTATGCGTTGACACTCAACGCAACATTTATTCTATCATCTGCGCGTTACCATGTCAACTATAAAATCTTTCTAATTGTATGTTTTTTTAATACAATTCTATATATATCTTATTTCATTTTAGTTTCTAAGCTTAATCCTAAAAATTCACCTTACTAATACTCCCTTTTGCTTTTTTTACTTTTTTATGCTACATTATGCACACATAATTAATATCCTACATAAGTATTTCTACAGAAACTTCTTTAGGTTCTACTTCAAGAACAAGTATTTCCAACAGATGTACTTGACAGTTCAATATTTTATAGTTATAATGCACAGTATTCGGAGCGTCCTGCCGTTAAGTGGACTTCGAAACAGCGTATTGAAATCAATGGGTGGATATACGACCATAGGACTGTGCTAAAGCACAGTCCTTTTTTTGTACGGAGGTAAAAGATTGAAAAATGAAAAAGAATTAAAGCTATATCGCGTTATTCCACGATATATCGATGCATTACAAGATATCGAAAACGGCGGTGATTCTCGTGTCTACAATGTAAGAGACGGAAAAGAACATAGGCCTTTTGTTGGAATAATAACCACATGCAATAATAAAATCTATTGTATTCCTTTATCCGGATATAAAACCAAATACAAAGTTTTACCCGATAATGATACATTTATGAAAATAATAATCGATGAAAAAATCGTTGGCGCATTGCAGTTTTCCAGAATGATACCTGTTGAAGAGAGGCTACTAAAAGAACTTGATCTTCAAATTCATAAACATGACACTAAAAAGCAACAAGTGGCCAAAGAATTAAGACGTAAAGAAACCGAATGGTGCAACGAGCACAAACAAGAAATAATCGATAAATGCAGAGCTCTCTATAATACATACATAACCGGAAATCCTTTCAAGGGGCGAAAGCACTGTCTTGATTTCATCAAAATGGAAATCTTATACGAGGATTATATAAAAAAGCACCCTAAATCAGAACAAATTTGCACTGCTCTCAAACCATTCTGATGAAACATTACACAACAGCATGGTTTAAGTCCCCTGTGAATTTGCACTGCTCTCAAACCTCAAATTATGATATAAGCCTACACTTATAAACAACCTGCAATTGCTATAACTTAAGGTTTTTCACAGCGGACTATCGCAACTTCATTATATAATAAGAATTAAACTCCTGTAAACATTTCCTTTTTTTAAGTTAGATTAAGATATTTCACATAGATCGTCATCTACAATATAACGCTCTTCCATTTCCGACAACTCGTATTCTCTACCATCAATTAATAGAACATTGTAACCGTGCTTAACTATTTCCTTTAAAAACTGTGTAATCTCAATACAATCTATATAAGAATGAATATTTACAAGCACGAATAACTTATCAGTTTCATATCTTCTAACCAGTTCAAAATAATCAAGCAATTTCTCTGATAATAACTCATAATAATCTGCAAACTTTACACCTGAAGCTTTCAATAATGCATCCATTCCAATTGGACCAATCTCAATATTTCCGGACATTTCAAAAGCAAGCCCATTACAATATCGTTCAATTTCACTTAATAATTCCGTGCTTCTTACATAATTAAAGTCATTTACCGCAATCTTTGACATTTCAGCAATTGTTTTATTAATTAGTGTCTTTTTATTAATATCAAATGGAATAAATTGTGTTATTAGTTCTATCGATTTTGCTGTATCAAGCACCTTATCATCTTTCGACACTATGCAAGTTCCCTGATTTCCTTCTAGTTGCCATTCAATATCAGTAATAATTTTATAGAATAATTTGGGATTCTCAATTACCAGAGATTTAACTTTATCCTCACAACATTCAAAGCATCTATTTATCCCTTCAAAAACTATTCTCATAAAACAATAAGCCTTTCTTCCGAATCAATAACATCACTTATGCTTTTTCCAACAACATAATCCATCTTTACAAACTGCTTTTCAGTCACGGACAGAATTTGTACAAGCCCTTCAGGTGGCTTATTATCATATATTACCTTTCTTGCCGATGCTTCCATTGAAGGGCTTGTCATCATCTTGCAATATACCGATTCTTGTAACATAATGAATCCGTTCTTTATTAAAGCCTTACGGAATACTCTATAATTCTTTAATCCCTCAGCTGTTGTAACAGGTAGATCAAAAAATACCATCAATCTCATAAATCTGAAACCCGCCATTTCATCCCTCTAAAGCATAGAACTTTATTTTTGAAGAATCATTGTCATTTATCGCATCCAAAACGCTTTTAGTATAAATGCGCATTGCGTTTGGCAAAGCTTGACTCTGCCCATCTATTATTACTCGCTTATCAAGTATCTTCCAAACATAATGCTTCTCATCCTTCTCAAATCTTATAGGCTGCATTTCATATACGAATCTATCAACCAATACTCTAAACGGTTCCATAAAATCACATGCAAGGTTAAAATGATTAAACATATTATCATGAAAAATACCTAATTGCGTAAGATAACCATTTGCGGATATCTCACGATTGAAAGATGAAAGAATCAAACTATACCCATAATTTAAAGCTGCATTAATTGGTATTTCCGCACTTCGAGTAAAATCCAATCCGAAAAGTGCATTAAAATAAACTTTTGCCGCATGTCCTTCGCGGTTTGTCAAGTCCCCATAATCAACTTGATTAAGATATCCAAAGAGCATATCTGCTTGCTCATTTTTACCTAATTCCGATAGAAAATCAGCCTGTTTTCTTATCTTTTCGCTTACTATATCACGCCAGATAGCTGCTTTTACTGTTGAATTCCATGCAAATTGGGTTCGTATTTTAGACGAACTATCATGACTTCCATGATGAGGTATTAACTCCGATATCGGATTTCTCTTTGAATCACAGAAAATCACTTTAATTTTCTTTTCTGATGCAGCCTCAATCAAGAATCCGGTTAATGAAACTGCCGGATTCTCAATTAAAATAACTGCTATCTCATCCATCAAAACTCTCTTTGTTTCATTATCATTTCTTACCACAAGATATCCCATCTTATAATCAAGTTTTGATTGAGTGCTTATAATTACTGTTCTCCAACTCATAATAATTCAAACAAATTAATGGACTGCTTTTCCCATAATCCTGATGGCGATTGGTCAATAATCCTTACATCCGTATAATACTTTTTCCAATTTGATATAGCCGTGCTAATAGTCATAGCAGCAGCATTCTTATTACCTCCAATTAAACTAAGGTCACTTCCTCCTGATACTCTTCCTAGTATTTGAATAATTGTTAATAATACATTTGCCTGTTCAACTTCAGTAAGTTTCATAAACATTTCACGGCCACTCGTCATAACTTCATATGGAGAGTTCGGTCTCTTAGAATAAACGCCTTCTTGAAACTTCTTTTCAAGAATATCATATAACTTTACGTTATCTGTTGCTATCACCTTATCGTACTCTGAGTCGAAAACGTAATTTTTATTATTCTGCACTTTTGTAACAAGATTATCCATGCGTTTAATATAACACTTCCAATAATCATCAAGTGATAATTGAACAATTCCTTGCAACAATAGTTTCATTCCTTTATTAGCAACTCCTGTTATAACAGCTCTATACCCATCAAATGATATAACAGTATTTACTTTTAAGGCCCGCATTCCCATTGGAAATACTACTTCATCTACTGTTTTTCCAAGAATGTATTGCAAACGCTTAATCGCGTACTCTTTTGCGTAGACACTATCAGATAAAAACCTATCTTTATTCATTAGTTCAACTGAAAGTATTATTATTTCTTCCTTTTTACCAACTCTGTATTTTGTCGGTATATAAAATGCTACCGCAGGCTTATTATATCCACCATATCTTTCAGTATCAGACAGCAATGTAACACCTGCTTTTCTTGGCACTAAATCTGTACTTTTTTTCACGAGCATTTGTTTAAAAAATTCTCCTGTCTTCATGGCTGAAAACATGGTAAAATGTGCATTATTTTTCTTTGCAATGGCTATTGCCTTATCTCGCATTTTTTCGCCATCCCAAATTACTCTATCCCCAACCTTAACCGGATACTTAAATATATTCTCAGTTTTCATACTATATTGCATATCAACATTGAAATACTTTTTAGAAAACTTCATGTTGTAGACATTTCCAGTCACAATATTTAAATATGCATCTACCGCATGATGAAGATCATTAAAGCTTCTCGATTTATAAATATCATATACCTGTCTAAATGAACTAACCAATCCGGCTTTTGAATATACTATTTCTGCTTTAGGGTATTTTTCGCCAAGAAGTATACCCAATGCTTTTGTAGACTGAGATGTTTCTACTAATTGTCTGTTAATAAACCCATACTTTTCTTCATCACTAAATGGTGTCGAACGCGTTAATCTTTTGTATTTTTCCTCGGTAATAGTTCCGGACTTATACCACCAAGCCCAAATATCCTTCATTTTATTTCTAATTTCAGCACTGATTGGATATACGTCCTGTTTTTTACCGTTCAACTCTGACAAACATAAAACCTTGTTATTATGAATGCTGTCATCTTTTACATATGACTGCGGATAAATATGATCAATGTCATATCTTTTTGAACCTTGCATTAATTCTTCCAACTGAATTGGCTCGTTTGAATATGCGCATCTACCAAACTGCATAAAATATAGGAACAATCTATCCCCTTGTAATCTATTTGTTGCATATTCTCCCAATGATTCTAATTGCTTTTTTAACTCACGAACTTCTTCGTTTTTACACGATGAATAAAGCTCTTGTATCTGCTCGAGCCTTGAATTAGTTTTTTTACCTTTTTTACTTGCATCCTCACCTCTAGTCATCTCGATAAAAATCTTCTCGGGTGTTCCAAAAGCCTTGCAAATATCATTAACAATATCCATTGTCCTGTATATCGGGCGTCTGACGGCAGTAGAAACATACATATCATCAAGTCTGCTCTCCAAACTCGACTTATGTTCTGTATAATACTCCTTTTGATACTCTTCAATAATCTCTTTAAATCTATATCTATCAGTTGCAATAATTTCCATCAGATTATCATTCGTGTTCCACAAAGCAGACAAAATAGTTGTTATTTCACCCGTATTATACGCGCCTTCAAGTTCCGACAAGAACTTTCGGGAAAGTCTACCGAAATCTTTAAATCTCAAACTACATAAATACTTTCTATCCTCAACAGATATATTGGGAAACTCTTTTTCAATCCATTTGGATAATCTGCTCTTGTTTTCCGCATAAGCAGAACGCTCAATTATTCTTTCTGCATCATCTTCAGAAAGCTTCCCACTACTTAACATTTTATCTAAGGCTCTTCTTGAACTCAGCGAAGACTTAATTGATACATCAATACCGGTAACAGCTTCATCATTACCTTTATCAAGATAGCCATTACTAATCAAATAATCTATTATTGCATGCTTTGTCACTCTGTTCTTCTTTTCAAAAAGATCTGTATATAAGCCCTGTTTAACCTCAACCGGAATCTTTTCGCCATTTATCTTGATATTATTGATTTCATTTAAAACCATAAATTTTTGATAGCATAAAGAGTCCTTCGGTAATACATCTTCACCTGGAAGGTATGTACATTTATTAGTCATTCTTCGTATGAAGTTTTCCTCGCTTTTATCAAGGTCAACCATTTTTTCAAAATTCCATGGCATAATCTTTCCCGTCTTTCTCACTAGCCAAGCCTTATCCGACCTATCATTTAACGGGCCAACAAAATACGGTATTTTGAACTTAAATATACTTACAATTTTTTCTGCGTTAGTTATTCCGTCCATATCACTTTCACCTAAAAAAGCAAGATAATTCTCTGCATTTTCAAGAATTCTCTTTAACTCAAATAAGTATACCTGATGAGGTATAACTCTATTATCAGTATTCTTTTGCTTTGGTAAAAATGTATTAAGAGCTAATCGCTCCATCATATCATCAAATTCTTTCTTATCCTTCTCTTTTACTTCAACTTGCTTCAAAATACTAATAAGCGCCTTTGAAAAACTTTCTGCACTCGCTCTATTTTTAAGTTCTGCAGCTTTTCCCTTTTCAACATGATAAGTATAAGCAGGATAATTAAATAAATCCTTCTTTGCATATCTGAATATTTCCGCATATTTACCCGGAATATAATCTCTTACTATTCTCTTTAACAATTCCAAATCTGCTTTATGTTGCTCATAAATATGGACTTTTGCTCCAGAAATTGTCACTGCGCCATTCAAAATATTATTAAGAATTGCCCAATCATATAAAGAGCGCAAATGTGCTATAAGCTCATAATCATCACCAATATTCGATGCTAGTTCAAGATGCTTTTCTTCATCCATTCCCAATGAAACAGAATCAAATTCCTCATATTCTTCTTTTCCAAATAGCTCCTTTACTTTACAAGTTCCACCTGCAAGCAATCTTATTATGCATACTAAACTAAAAGGAAATTCTTCTGTTATATCTTTTTTAGGCTTTTTACCTCCAAACATAGTTTCAATCAATTGTTGTTCCTTGACCTTAACATATGTCTTATCTTTCAACACATTCCCTAATCTAGATAAATCAGGTGCCTCCCACGGAACAGCACATCCATTATTACTAAAATACATTATTAAAGCATTATATGACTCTGTTATATCTGAAATTTTCGATATATTATTTTCATCCAAATTATCAAGAAAATGTCCTCTATGTGCAACTAACCATGCGCATGCCAAATAAACCAATCTAGCATCATGTGGAGCTGGATTATTCATTAACTCAACTATAAGATGATGTATTGTCGGATACTCTTTATGATACTGTTTATCAGTATAATTCTTATCATTAAACAGAGTATACTCGTCTTCAGCATCTTCTCTATATTTATAACTTTCGGCCAATCTAACGAAAAATCGCTCATCCACCTTTGCAATTTCCTTTGCAAAGATTTCCTGAAGTAAACCAACTCGTTGCTTTCTTCGCTCTAATCTTCTCCTTGCAGTTCTAAAGCTACGCCTTTCTGCATTCGTTTTTCCCGCATCAAATATATGCGCCCCCCATGCAGGCTCTCCATGAAATTTCAACAGATTGTATTGCTCATCAGTAACGGCATATCCAACCGAATCTGTACCAACATCCAATCCGAGATAATATTTTACCTTTTTCATATTGACACCCTCACTTTGTTATATTATTATATTAGTAAGTTCACAGTCCCCTGTGAATTTGTACTGCGAGTTCAAATAAAAGTAAACTCAATCCGCCGACTTGTTCGGCTGCACAGTGTGTGCTTTAAGACTTCTTTAGAAGTCTTTTTTTTGTCCAAAAACTATATCATATATATAGTCCATTAGATAGGACAACCAAAATGATAAAATAAAATTTTATGCGCCATTCTTATAATCAATATTATCAGATACAGCAAAATCTTCAATACATAATGGTTGATTTCAGAAAATTTGAAAACGATAAAATCTTCTTTGAAGTCGCAATTTGCGACTTCAAACCAATATGCATAAATGTCTATATATAAATAAAAAAGTCGGCTGAATATCAGCCGACTCACACTATAGTCTTATTCTCTATGCCCACGGATCTTGTGATGCAGGCACTCTTATATCGCTTAAGCACTGGATGTCATTGATAAACCACCGGCCTGTTGAAGGCTTCTTACGAAGCTTTACAGGGCGCGGTGAATCTGCTCCACCCGATGTAAGATAAAGTGTTGCCCAGTTCTCTTCAGGATATGAATAAGGATTATCACTTACTTCAAGCACATACGGCTTATTCGGTGTATATCCGTTTTCAGGTGTTGCGCCCTTAAAGAACGAAAGCACCTTATATTCCTTATCCTTCAAGCGATCCTTCATAAACTGCTTAAGAAACTCGTTAACATTTTCAGGTCCGTTAAGGAATTCAAGCATCTCCCACATAGCGGCTTCATTATCCTTATAATTGGTTAATGCCGCAATGCAAAGTGCTACCGTCTTAAACGGTGTATCAAGACTTGCCTCAGGGCGAGCTGTAAGCTCTGCCAAAGTCTTAGGAAACTCATTAAAAGTAAATGTCTCTACATTATTAGCCATGTCATAAACCTCCGATTAATAACTAATTCATAAGAAGTGCCTTGGCAACTTCTATATCCTCAGGTGTTGTAACCTTGATATTCTTATAATCACCTTCAATTACCTTAGCTTTTACGCCAAGATAATTATATACGAATGTCACATCATCCGTTGCAGGTCCTTTTGTCGCGCTTTTCTCAGCAAGATTATATGCTTCCTTAATAAGCACGGTGTCAAATGCCTGCGGTGTCTGTGCAATATACAATCTGTCGCGTCTAAGTGATGCACTTACCATTCCGTCTTCCGTTGAATAGATGGTCTCCTTTGCAGGAACCGCAACAAGAATTGCACGCTCGGTTTTTACAGCATCAATAACCCTGTTGATAAGCGTATCAGTTATAAGCGGTCTTGCGCCGTCATGAATAAGAACATGTCCCGCATCAAGCGCAAGTAAAAGTCCGTGCTCAACAGACTTCGTTCTTGTAATTCCTCCGGGAGTAACCGCCTTAACCTTGTTAAAGCCGTACTTAACAACTATCTCACTTTTAACATAATCAATATCTTCTTCCGGTACAACAAGCACTATATCATCAACTTCGCTTTCTTCAAAAGCTCTGACCGAATAGTACAGAAGCGGCTTATCGTTAATCTCCATAAACTGCTTCTTCGTATCGGAATTCATTCTCTTGCCCGACCCTGCTGCCACAATTATCGCTGTAACTTTACATGCCATACAATCACCTATCTCTCACCAAGTTTAAGATTCGGAACCGCATTTAAAGACCAGTCCGCGAAATTACCTGCCTTATATTCATAATAAGCTGCAGCACCTATCATTGCTGCATTATCCGTACACAGAATCGGCGACGGATGATAGAAAGTAAATCTGTTCTCCTCGCAAGCCCTACGGAAAGCTTCACGCAAGGTTCCGTTACTTGCAACACCACCTGCGATCGCAAACTTTTTCACGTGCTCTGTCTTTGCAGCTCTCATTCCGTGCTCAACAAGTACGTCGGATACTGCCTGCTGGAAAGATGCCGCAATATCAGCTTCACTATATTCTTCATCCTTCATCTTGCAGCCGTTGATATAATTAAGTACAGCAGACTTAAGTCCGCTGAACGAGAAATCATAAGGTCCGTCGGCAACAACCGCACGTGGGAATTTAATCGCTGTAGGATCTCCCTCATGGGCTTTTTTCTCAATCTTCGGGCCACCCGGGTATCCTAAGCCAATCGCACGGGCAACCTTATCAAAAGCTTCTCCCGCCGCATCATCTCTTGTCTTACCTAATATCTCATACTTGCCGTAATCCGCAACATTTACAAGATGTGTATGTCCGCCCGATATTACAAGACACATGAAAGGCGGTTCTAATTCCTTATTCTCTATGTAATTGGCGCTTATATGCCCTTCAATATGATGTACAGCAATTAACGGCTTCTTAGCGGCATATGCAATCGCCTTGGCTGCGGATACGCCTACAAGAAGCGCACCTACAAGTCCCGGGCCATAAGTTACGGCAATAGCATCCATATCGGAAAGCGCCATTCCCGCCTTATCAAGTGCTTCATCGATTACCTGATTAATGCGCTCTATATGCTTTCTTGATGCAATCTCCGGAACAACTCCGCCGTATAATGTATGCAAATCTATCTGCGATGAAATGACATTGCTTAATACCTCGCGACCGTTCTTTACGACTGCCGCGGCAGTCTCGTCGCACGAGGATTCTATCGCAAGAATAACTACATCTTTATCCATTACTAATCTTCCTTCTTATTCTCGGTTACATAGAATACCAAAATCTTCCAGTTATCGCTCTCATCTTTGCGAAGAACATACTGCTGCATCGTAGGTGTCGCGCCATTCTTATCGCGAAGAAGATAGGAGCATGTTACAAAAGCGCAATATCCCTTGTCATCGACATCCTTATATGTAACCTCATCACTGCTGCAAAGCGCCGCGGATACAAGCACGCGCTCTGCATTTCTATAATTTCTAACATCAGCTCTTACGCTCTCATAGTACTGCATGGAAGGATTATTATCCTGCAATTCCTTATCGAGAAGCTTAAACTGCTGATCCGCAAGTCTCTTAATCTGGTCATCCGACGGATCCTCATTATAAAGGCATGTAAGAATCTCATTAAAGTACTTAACAACCTCGCGCGGAGTCTTCGGATAATCATAATCAAGGTCGCGGTCAAGGCACTTTTCTATGGCGGTTCTCTTATCATCCTGATTCTGCGCGCCGTTGCCGCCTCTATGTGTAAGATAATAGTAATATCCAAGGATAAGTCCCGCACAAATAATCGTAACTATTGCAATCTTAACTATTTTCTTAACGTTCATAATGCTCCTCCTACTCCTCTTCAAAGTTAATCGTCACGCTCTCGCCGTCACGCGATAATACTGTATTTTCAAATATCTTTCGAACCTTAGGCATATAATCCTCAGCACGTACAAGAGAAGGACTGTAATGTGTAAGCCACAGTTCCTTAACATGAGCATCCGCGGCAATCTTCGCTGCTTCGTAGAATGTCATATGCTTATAGCTTTCCGCCTTGGCCTGCATCTCAGGGTCGCAGTACATACCTTCAAGTATCGCAAGATCGGAGCCTTCCGTCATCTTGGTTATAAGTTTCGTGGGTCTTGAATCGGTACAGTATGTAACCTTAATTCCCTTTCTCGCATTACCGAGAACCATATCAGGTGTAAAAGTTTTGCCTTCTACTGTAACGCTTTCACCCTTCTGCAATACCTTCCAGCATTGAAGCGGTATATTAAGTTCACGCGCTTTTTCGGGATTAAACTTACCCGCCCTGTCGATTTGAATCGAATAACCGTAGCAATCGGTTCTGTGCACACACTTAAATGCGTTAATCCTTAATCCGCAAAGTTCAAGCTCTTCCGTATCGCATACAAGCTCGATATATTTAATCTCAAACGGTAATTCCGGAGCGATAATCCTTAACGATTCAACCACTTCGCGTAAGCGTTTCGGTCCCACCATCGTAAGCTCTTCCGTTCTTCCGGCATTACCCATGGTAAGTAATAGTCCCGGCAACCCGCTTATATGGTCCGCATGGAAATGCGTAAATAAGATAACGTCAATAGGCTTCGGCGATATGCTCTGCTTTTTTAAAGCCACCTGGGTGCCTTCTCCGCAATCAATAAGAATCTGACTTCCGTTATATCTTAAAATACACGAAGTAAGTTTTCTGTTCGGAAGCGGCATCATTCCCGCAGTTCCAAGTAAACAAACATCTAACATTTATATCCTCTCAATTTAAATATCTTTCCATTATAATCGCGCTTTCACGAGGTTTCTCATAAAAATCGCGCCTAAGTCCCAGTTTTTTAAACCCGAGCTCTTCGTAAAGATGAATCGCGGGATCATTTGATTCTCTAACCTCAAGCAGTATTCTGTTAATCCCATTCTTAGCAGCTTTGGATAAAAGCGCATTAACCATATCGCGTCCTATGCCGCGATTTCTCATGTCGGGGTCTACAGCTACATTCGTAATCTCCGCTTCATCCAATACTCCGTAATATCCGCAGTAACCGTATATTTCATCATTCTTCTCATAAACTATGAATTTATTACCGGGCATCTCAAGAGCTGCCTTAAATCCCTCTTTACTCCAAGGCATTGAAAAACACGCATCTTCAATTACACTGACCCTGTCAAGGTCTTCTATACTCATATCACGAATCATCTTAATTCCGTCCGTTATAAGTTCTTTTCTTTCTCCATTCGCTCGCGTTCTGCCTGTGAAAGTCTTAAATATTCAGGTCTCATCATATCGGCACCAACTACCTTACCTTCTTTAACCATCTTAGCTGCAAGGACACATACGGATGCAGCGCTCTGATATGCAAGATTTGCGGGTGCATAGTGGCAGGGAACTTTTATACTATCATTAATGATATCCTTATATACAGGCACACCGTCACCGAGGAAAGTCACTTCCTTACCGAAGCCGTTTATCTTATCAATAATCTCGGTAATTGCAACCGCATCCGTATTGAATAAAGTCTTTAACTCTCCGTCTTCATATTCGAAGATTCCGGTATATACCTGGTCACGCTTTGCATCCATAATAGGGCAGATTACACCGCATGTGTTATATAGATTATATGCAAGCGCTTCTACCGTCGGAACGGATACAAGCTCTTTACCCGTTGCAAGGCCTAAACCTTTAGCTGTTGCCGCACCTATTCTTAAGCCCGTAAAAGAACCCGGACCTTCGGATACGGCTATATAATCCATTTCATTTACATCAATGTTAACTCGCTCCAAAACTTCTGCTATCATCGGAAGAAGTGTCTCAGAATGAGTCTTCTTAAAATTCGTTGTATACTCGGCGATTATCATATCATCCTGCCATACAGCAATCGATGCTGTAAGTCCCGAGCTTTCTATTCCAAGTATCTTCAATTATTTAACCTCCGTAACGGTAATCTTACGATAATCAAAGCCCTTATTTAAGTCCTTTTCGATAAGAATTTCCGTGTGAGCTTTTGGAATAATATCCTCTATAAGATTCGCCCATTCTATAAGCGATACACCGTCACCGTATACATATTCGTCAAAACCGATCTCATCCATCTCTTCGACATCGCCAATTCTGTAGACATCGAAGTGATATAGCGGCAATCTTCCCTCGTCATACACCTGAATTATGGTAAATGTAGGAGAGTTAATCGGTTCTTCGATCTTAAGTCCCGCACCGAAACCCTTGGTAAATACGGTTTTGCCGACACCTAAATCTCCTATAAGAGTATAAACTTCGCCGGGTTCGGCTTTACTCCCGATATCTTTACCGATATTAAATGTTTCTTCCTCAGAATATGTCTCAAAAACCATATTTCTTAGGTCCCTTCTCATCAAAATAACTCTTTAAGGCTGCTGCCCTCTCACCAAGCTGGTCCTTAGGAAAAATAGTTGCGGCTCTCGGTGTTGTATACATATAAAATGCAGACTTTGTCTCTTTTACTTTAAGTATCTCGGCAAAATTAAGATGTGTCGCGGTATTGCCCACTTCCTCGTCGCCCTCTAAGTGCTCCTTAAAGTCAACATCTATTCCGTCCTCATTTACCTTATAGCTCATTGTACGGGCAAGTGGCATATGCGGCTTAGTCTGCATCTTCGATACAAGGTAGAGATTAACAGGTGTATAAAAGATAAGAAGAATTGCCGCAGTTATATAGAGTAACGTCGTCGGCACTTCCGTTGTCCTCGCACCGTATATCGCGAGTCCAAATACTATGATTCCGAGAAGTGTAAATACATAAGTCTGGAATCTATGGTAATTATGATAGAGGTTGAATCTGTACAAATCTTTTCTTGTAAGTGTTATATCAAATGAAAGTTCGCTCATCTTATATTCCTTTCATCGTAAGCTGGATTCTCTTCTTCTTAACATCGACGCTTAATACCTTAACGTCGACTACATCGCCTACAGATACCGCATCAAGCGGATGCTTAATATAGCGCTCCGACATCTCGGATACATGTACAAGTCCGTCCTGGTGCACTCCTATGTCGACAAAAGCGCCGAAATCTATAACATTTCTGACCGTTCCCTTAAGTACCATTCCCGGGGTAAGATCTGTTAATTCCATTACATCTGTTCTAAGAATCGGCTTCGGCATATCAAGTCTTGGGTCTCGCGCAGGCTTATCAAGTTCTTTTACAATATCGCGAAGTGAATACTCGCCGATATTAAGTTCTTCAGATAATGCCTTATAATCCTTAATCTTGCTTGTTGCTTCATGCGCCTTAGCACTTCCAAGTTCATTTAATCCGACTCCGAGCTTTTCAAGCAGTGCTTTTGCGATGTCGTAAGACTCAGGATGAACAGAAGTTGCGTCCAAAGGATTGGCTCCTCCCATAATTCTCATAAATCCCGCACTTTGCTCAAAAGCCTTCGGTCCCAACTTCGGAACCTTTTTTAGATCGCTTCTCTTGGTAAACTTACCGTTCTCTTCTCTATAGGTTACAATATTCTTGGCGATAGGCTTTGAGATACCGGATATATACGAAAGAAGTGAAGCTGATGCGGTATTAAGATCTACTCCGACCTTATTTACGCAATCTTCTACAACGCCTGACAAGGCTTCGGTTAATTTCTTCTGATCCATGTCATGCTGATACTGACCGACTCCTATTGCCTTTGGCTCAATTTTTACAAGTTCTGCCAGAGGATCCTGCAATCTTCTTGCAATAGATGCGGCACTTCTCTGTCCCACATCGAAGTTCGGGAACTCTTCCGTTGCAAGCTTACTTGCGGAATATACGGAAGCTCCCGCTTCATTAACGATTACGTATGATACAGGTTCCGAAATCTCATGTAAAAGCTCTGCAATTACCTTCTCCGATTCACGGGACGCAGTTCCGTTACCAACGGATATAAGGGTAATGCCGTACTTCTTGATTAGCGCTTTTAATACCTTCTTGGATTCTTCGATTTTCTTCTGAGGTTCTGTCGGGAAGATAACGGTAGTATCAAGTACTTTACCGGTCTCATCAACTACCGCAAGCTTGCAGCCCGTTCTGAATGCCGGGTCCCAACCAAGTGTTACTTTACCCTGAATAGGCGGCTGCATAAGAAGCTGGGCTAAGTTCTTACCAAACACCTTAATTGCCCCGTCTTCCGCATTCTCGGTAAGCATATTTCTTACTTCGCGCTCGATTGACGGCGCTATTAATCTATCATAACTGTCTTCTATGGCTTCTGCCAGTACTGCTGCCGTCTCGGCTTTCTCGTTAACTATAATCTGCTTCTTAAGGTAATCCGTAAGTCTCTCTTCCTCTACAAGTATTGATACCTTAAGTATTTTCTCCGATTCACCGCGGTTTAAAGCCAAGACTCTGTGTCCTGCAATCTTCTTAACCGCTTCGGAGAAATCATAATACATGTCATATACGGTTGATTCCGCATCATCCTTAGCCTTAGACGTAATCATTCCATGCTCTACGGTATATTCTCTTATATATTTTCTGTAATCGGCATTTTCCGAAATTGACTCAGCGATTATATCCTTGGCTCCGCTAATTGCATCTTCTGCAGACATAACTTCCTTGGATTCGTCTATGTACTTTGCAGCTTCAGTATCAAGCGGTGTGTTAAGACGCTGCAAAAGTATAATATTGGCAAGAGGCTCCAATCCCTTCTCTTTCGCGATTGTAGCTCTTGTTCTTCTCTTCGGTCTATAAGGAAGATAGAGGTCATCGACTGCAACCATCGTTGTTGCGGCGACAATGGCCGCGCGTAACTCATCCGTTAACTTTCCCTGCTCTTCGATACTATTAAGTACCTGCTCCTTCTTTTCTTCAAGATTTCTAAGATACAATAATCTCTCATGAAGATTACGAAGTACTTCATCGTTAAGAGCTCCCGTAACTTCTTTTCTGTATCTTGCAATAAAAGGAATGGTATTTCCTTCGTCTATAAGCTTAACCGTTGCTTCAACCTGTGCCGGACGAATCTTCAATTCCTCTGCAATCGCTTTAATAATGTCCATTCTATAATCCTTTTCTTTTTAAGTATCTTATATTAAGATTCATATTTATTCTATTTTATTATATGATATTACGCGCTTTTTCACAAGGAAAGAGTTACAGTGAATGTAAATTGTAATTTTGGTTTAAGTCTGATACAATATCCTTTAGTGAGTTCACTTTAAAATTCTATCTTCGGAGGTAGTATATGGACTATCAAAATATCCCGATAAAAAGGCAGCCGATTGAGCCAAGTAAAAGTCCTCTTTCGGATATAGCTTTTGTAATCGCAATCATCGGTCTTTTCTGTTCGCCGGTTCCGTTCTTCGGACTTTTCGGTCCGGCACTTGCTATAATTCTTGCCAATATAGGCAGAGGATACAAGAATGAATTTACCGGCAAAGGAAAAACCGCATTTATAATTGGTATAATCGGACTTGTAATTTCAATCGCACTGTTAGTCGGAGAGATTTATCTCTACTTCTCAACGGTTCTTCCAACAGTCAATAACGATATTGAGGCACTTATTCAGCAGTACCTTAATCAGATTATTGATGAATCGATGATATATTAGGAGGTGCCGTCATGAAGAGAAAATGCTCAGAATTAAAGCGCTTAAGCCGCGCATCAATCCTCGGACAACTTCCGCTTATTATCTGCTCATACGTAATAGTAAGTGCGATTATTTCGATAGCAGAGAATATATTTACGTCGCCAATCTCAAATATGTATGAAAAGGCCATCCTTGAAGGATTCCCATACTCAATGCCTAACTTTACCGATTGGCCGATCATCTGCTACGCAGGACTTGCAGCAATGTTTATCGTAATGCTTGTATCATCCATCTTTACCGCAGGAATTATAAGAATCAATCTTGATGCGGCAAGAGGCAATCAGGTTAAGATTGGAAGTGTCTTTTCACAGTTTAAGTCAAGACCGGACCGCTTCATCATACTTACATTGATTTTACTTTTATGCACATGTCTGCCGTATGCTCCTTCGATTGTGCTTTTAATAATATGCAGCCTTATGGAATTTGAAGGTTCTACGCTTACTGTACTTACATTAACATCAATGGCATTGCTTGTAATCGGAATGATTATTTCGATATATCTTTCGATCAAGTTTAAGCTTGCAATGTATATACTCGTGGATACAACAAGCCTATCGCCTTTCCTTGCCTTAA
This sequence comes from Lachnospiraceae bacterium, assembly GCA_016283755.1. GTDB lineage: Bacteria > Bacillota > Clostridia > Lachnospirales > Lachnospiraceae > XBB1006. The sequence continues at coordinate 17,053 of JAEENO010000041.1, forward strand.
AGGACAGCTACCGCTTTATGAGCGGCAACGTATTCAGATATATCTATATCATATTAAGCTTCATACCGATGGCACTTCTCGTGCTCTTTACATTCGGACTCGGAAGCTTATGGGTACAGCCTTATATCGATTGCACTTTGGCTAATCTCTATCTCGACATTTCGGGAGAGCTTAACAGAAAAGAAGAAGAAGCGAAACGACTTGAAGAAGAGATGGGACCTGCATTTGATACATACGTATAATCAAATAATTAAAAGCCGCTTATTATAAGCGGCTTTTTTATTATCATATTATAAAAGTTCTTCGCACTAGATAAGCGCTGCGTGAATTGCACGAACTGCTTTTTCCATATCAATCTCATCAATAAGAACCGTAATTCTTATCTCGCTTGTATATGTCATCTTGATACCGATATTGGCATTGTATAATGCTTCGAACATCTTAACTGCAACACCCGGATTGCTCTGAATTCCCGCACCTACTATAGATACCTTGGCAACGTGATCATCGCAAGTAACCTCACTTGCCTTGATTCTCTCTATATTCTCATTAAGAAGCGCCAATGCTCTCGGAGCGCAATCCTTTGATACAAGAATTGATATATCTATCTTACCGTTATCGGACATATTATGTAATATTGCATCAACGGCAATACTGTTCGATGAGAGAAGGTCGAATACTCTGTATTCGGAACCTATTACATCAGGAACGCCCTTAATAACAAGGCATACACTATTCTTATCGGCTGCTACACCGCTTGCAAGCATACTTTCCACTTTAACTACCTCCTTAACATATGTGCCTTCAGTTTCAGACTTACTGTCACGAACAACAAGCGTCACTCCGTACTTCTTTGCAAGTTCGACCGACCTGTTATGAAGTACCTGTGCGCCTATTGAAGCAAGTTCAAGCATCTCATCATATGTTATCTCCTGTAACTTACGCGCATCAGGAACAATTCTCGGGTCTGCGGTATATACGCCGTCTACGTCCGTATATATCTCGCAGGTATCGGCGTGCATGGCTGCTGCCACAGCTACCGCCGTTGTATCGGAACCTCCTCTGCCTATAGTCGTTACATCACCGTACTTATCAAGTCCCTGGAAACCGGTTATACATACAACGCGTCTTGCCTCAAGCTCATGCTCGATTCGCTCCGTCTCAATCTTATGCAGTCTTGCAGTTAAGTGAGATGCCGTAGATACCATCGGGACCTGAAAGGCATTTAAAGAAACCGCCGGTACATTAAGCGCATCAAGTGCCATGCACATAAGTGCAACGGAAGTCTGCTCGCCTGTCGCAAGAAGTGCGTCCATCTCACGAGGCGGCGGAGTCATATTAAGTTCGTGTGCAAGGCTTAAAAGCTCATCTGTTGTCTGATCCATAGCAGATAATACCACTATGACATCGTTACCTAGCCTATAATCCTTTTCTATTCTTTTGGCGACATTCTTAATCTTCTCGGGATTACCCACAGAAGTGCCACCGAATTTTTTCACTATAAGCATTGAAGTTAATTCTCCTTTGCCAGTATTTTGACGTAATGTACGCCTTCTCGCTTACTGATATTCTCTATAATCTTCGGGAAATAATCCGCTTCTTCAGGTGCTTCAAGAACAAGCATCAGGTTTGCAAGCCCGTTAACGGATATACCCTGATGAATATTGACTATATTAACCTTGTATTCCGCAATTGCATTTAATACACCGAGGAACACACCCGGGCCGTCATCAACCTGTAAGATTACCGTAGTAAGTTTACCCGCATCTTTTTTATGAAAGACAGAGATATCATCCTTATATTTATAGAACGAACTTCTGCTTATACCTACGGCATCTGCAGCATCCTGTATGGATTCCGCCTTACCCGATTCAAGAAGTTTCTTTGCTTCAACTACCTTAAGTAACACTTCAGGCACTGCCCGTTCTCTTAATACGTAATATTTCTCCACTATTTATCTCCCTTATTCGGTAAACCTTTGGCTATACTCTTAAGATAAGCATTAATATATAAGTCAATATTACCATCCAATACGCCGAGTGCATTACTACTCTCCGCACCGGTTCTGTGATCTTTTACAAGTGTATAAGGTTGCAGGACATACGATCTAATCTGGCTTCCGAAACCGTTCTCTGTTACCTCTCCTCTTATATCGGAGAGATAATCCTCATTCTCCTGCTTTTTAAGAAGATAAAGCTTAGCCTTAAGCATCTGCATAGCCTTATCCTTATTCATATGCTGCGATCTCTCATTCTGACACTGAACCACGATTCCCGTCGGAAAATGCGTAATTCTTATTGCGGATGAAGTCTTATTAATATGCTGTCCACCCGCACCGCTCGAACGATATGTATCTACTCTTATATCTTCGTCCTTAACCTCAACGTCGAGGTTTTCTTCTATATCAGGCATTACATCACACGATACAAACGATGTCTGTCTCTTTCCTGCCGCATTAAACGGCGATATACGCACAAGTCTGTGTACGCCTCTCTCTGACTTAAGAAATCCATAAGCATTCTCTCCGTTAACCTGGAAAGTAATGGACTTAATTCCCGCCTCGTCTCCGTCAAGATAATCAAGTACTTCTATCGAAAAGCCATGACGCTCTGCCCACCTGGTATACATTCTGTATAACATCTCGTTAAAGTCACACGATTCCGTACCACCCGCGCCGGCATTAAGCTTAACTATCGCATTATCCTTATCGAATTCTCCCGATAAAAGTGTCTTCATATAAAGCGCATTATACTCTTCTTCGAAACTGTCCATCTCGCGCTGAATCTCGGGTATAAGGCTCTCGTCTTCATCTTCATAACCCATGTCAAGAAGTACCTTAAGATCTTCGAACGCTGTCTCTATCTTCTTATAAGCTGCTATATCATCCTTTAATCCGGATAACTCCCTGGTCATCTGCTGTGCCTTATTGGGATCGTCCCAGAATCCCGGTTCTTCCATGATTTTCTCGAGTTCTGTTACTCTTTGGCTCTTATTTTCAAGGTCAAAGTGAATCCCTCAATTCTTTCAGCGGTTTCTCATAAGGGAGTAATCTTGTCTTAATCTGATCTAATTCTACCACCGATTCACCTACTTTCTCTCTAAGTGCTTTTATTAATTATTCATCTTTGAATTAAGTACTTCAATTGCTTTATTAATCTGATTATCAAACTTATAATCGTATTTATCGTTCTCGCCGCCTAAGAACTCATACTCGAGCTCGATATCAGGTGCGATTCCGACACCATGGATATAATTTCCATTAGGAGTATAATATCTCGATGTTGTGACCTTAATTGCTGTACCGTCCTTCATAGGCACGATAACCTGCACGATTCCCTTACCGTATGTATTCGTTCCGATAAGTGTACCGTATTCATAATCCTTAACTGCGCCTGCAAAAATCTCGGATGCGGAAGCAGACGTTCCGTTAATAAGCACACAAAGAGGAAGCCCGAGTTCATTTGAATCAGATGTATATTCCTCACGCTTTCCATACTTATTCTCTGTATATACAAGCATTCCCTTAGGAAGAATCTCGTCAAGAATATCTGTAACCGTAGTAAGTAAACCGCCCGGGTTGCCTCTAAGGTCAACGATAAGTGCCTTCATACCCTGCTTCTTAAGATCTTTTAACGCATCAGAAAACTGTGGACCGGTAACTTCATCAAACTGGGTAATCTGAATATATCCAATCTTATTGTCAAACATTGTATATTCAATCGTAGGAATATCAACTTTACGTCGGGTGCAGGTAAAGGTAAGCTCTTCCTCACCTCGCTTTACTACAATATCTACAGTTGTTCCTTCTTCGCCTCGGATATTATTAACGAAGTTACTTACTTCAACGCCTTCCGAAGACACGCCGTTAGCGGAAAGAATAATATCTCCTGCCATAAGACCCGCTTCTTCCGCCGGTGAATTCTTGTATACCTTATCAATCGTAATAACGAGCGTTGTCTTATCCTGTGATAAAAGCGCTCCGATTCCGTAATATACGCCCGCGGTACTCATTATGAATTCCTGATACTCTTCTTCGGTATAGTAATTCGTGTACTTATCACCGAGAGAATCAACCATTCCCTTAAACATTCCTTCAGCAACAGTATCTGTATCGATATCATCATAATAATATGTTGAAAGAATGCTTAATATATTGGATATCTTGTTCTCCATCTGCTCGGACAAGATTCCTGCGGTAAGTTCCTTATCAACCTTAAGCTCACTTATCGTATAACCGTACTTTCTCAATGTTGAAAAAGCGATAAGACCTACAAGGGATACAATTAAAATGCAAAGTAACATTCCTGCAAATACACCCTTGCCAAATTCTTTGTTTCTTCGAGGCTTTTTAACCTCTTCCGCTGTCTGATTCATGCTATCTATATCGATAACCTGAAGGTTTTCTTCCGTTTCTTTTGTCTCTTCCTGCTCAAACTTTTCTTCGCTCATAATAACCTCTTATCTTACACCTTTAAGTGCTTTCTTAATGTAATCTTACTTCCGACATAACCTATGCCGACTCCAAGAATAAGTGAAATCGGTGTAAGCATCTTAAATATTGTATTAGCCGGAAGGAACTTCATTATGTTATTTAAGAAAATGAAATGCTCCATTATATAGGTAATAATCCTGCCATACATTAAATATAATATTCCAAGCGGTATCGCAGAACCAACAAGGCCGATTAAAACTCCCTCGATTATAAACGGTTCTTTTACAAGGAAATCCGTCGCACCGATTAGTTTCATTATCGCTATCTCGTCCTTTCTTACATTAATACCGACCATAATGGTATTACTTATAAGGAACACCGCAACGAGAAGAAGGATTATAATGATTGCCGCGGATATGTAACCCAAAAGCTTATTAAAATCCGAAAGCGTATTGGCAACAACGTCCGACTTATTAATCTGACGCACTCCGTCCTGCTGCTTAATGTACTTAACAAGTGAGGCCTGCTTGGATACATCGCTTAAATAAATCTGGTAATTGGCTGAATTAGCAAGAGGGTTATCTTCCTCAAATCCTGCAGACAATGCCTCGTTGCCCTCAAAGTACTTCTCTTTATAATCTTCCCATGCCTGCTCAGGTGAGATATATACCATCTTCTTAACTTCGGATCTCTTGGAGATTCTGTCTCCAATCTCCTTAATCTCGTCTTCAGTAAGCTCCTCATCAAAGAATACGGTGATTGCAACCTTTTCTTCGGCGTCCTTTACGATACTTTGAAAATTACTTACAATAGAATAGAAGATTCCGAATAAGAATATGCATGCCGCCATAGTCGCAACCGACGCAAGCGAGAACATCTTATTCTTACCTATGTTAACGATACCTTGCTTTAAGGTGTATATATACGTACTTAACTTATGCATTCCACTCACCCGCCTTAGTATCGTCTATTACAACACCTTTCTTCAAGGTGATGACTCTCTTTCTCATAGCTTTTACGATTTCCATGTTATGAGTAACAACAACAACCGTCGTTCCTCTTGCATTAATACTGTCAAGTAAACTCATAATATCCCAAGCGTTATCAGGGTCAAGGTTACCTGTAGGCTCATCCGCAAGAAGAATCTTCGGCTTATTGATAAGTGCACGCGCAATTGCCACACGCTGCTGCTCACCACCGGATAATTCCTTAGGCTTAGACTTATACTTCGCAGCAAGCCCTACCGTTGAAAGCATAAGCGGCACGTCCTTTTTAATCTGACGCGGCGACATCTCAATAACACGCTGTGCAAAAGCAACATTCTCATAGACATTTCTGTCCTTTAAAAGACGGAAGTCCTGATATACCATTCCTATATTTCTTCTATACATAGGAATACGTCTTCTGCGAAGCTTCTTTAAATTGATTCCGTTAACCGTGATAACTCCCTGCGAGGGTTCAAGTTCTTTGGTTAAAAGCTTTAAAAATGTAGACTTACCGGAACCGCTGTTACCTACTATGAAGACGAATTCGCCTTCTTCTATCTCGATATTAACATCATTAAGCGCAGGTATTCCTTCCGTATAGTATTTACTTACATGTGAAAGCGTAATCATAATTAATACTCCAATGATTCCATATATTTCATATACTTAACTACCATAAGCGCAATCTTAAAAGTAATCGCATCTTCAAATACACGTAAATCAAGACCGGTAATCTTAAGTAACTTGTCTAATCTATATACAAGTGTATTTCTGTGAATATATAACTGACGCGAAGTTTCCGACACATTAAGACTGTTCTCAAAGAACTTATTAATCGTAGTCAAGGTCTCTTCATCAAATTCATCGGCAGAAAAACCACCGAAAATCTCTCTTATGAACATCTTGCAAAGAGGAATCGGAAGCTGATATATAAGTCTTCCTATTCCAAGGCTCGAATAAGCAACAACCCTCTCATTCTCAAAGAATATCTTACCTACATCAAGAGTCATTCTTGCTTCCTTATATGACTTAGATACTTCCTTAAGCTCATTTACAACCGTTCCGTATGCGATACGAGCATTGTTATTGCTGCCCAATGCATCTGCCATAGATTCCGCAATCTTATTAAGGTTCTCCATCGAATCATTATTGGAAACATCCTTAACAACAATAACATTCTTCTCATCTACCGCAGTAACGAAGTCTTTGCTTCTTGCACCGAAAAGACCACGAAGAATCTCCATCTCATTACCGTCTTTGGTCTTGGTCTCAACAAGATATACGACGCGCTTAACTTCATTATCTATATGAAGTTTCTTTGCTCTGTTATAAATATCAACAAGCAAAAGATTATCAAGAAGAAGGTTCTTGATAAAATTATCCTTATCGAATCTTTCCTTATATGCCACCATGAGATTGGATACCTCAAAGCAAGCAATACGGCCAATCATAAAAGCGTCATCCGTCTCGCCTTTAACCGCAATAATATACTCAAGCTGGGACTCATCATATACCTTAAAGAACTGATAGCCGGTCACAATCTGGCTGTCAGACTTAGATGCCGCAAAAGCTGTTACCGCAGCAGCGCTTTCTTCGATCTCTCTAAAGGTAGTCGAAAGAACTCTTCCTTCGGTATCAAGAACAGCAAGATCCATCTTGGTAATAGATTTTAATCCTTCCATTGTATTCTGAAGTATCTGATTGGATATCATATATTCTACCCCTTACCATAAACTATTGGACAAGTTCTACAAATTATCTCATCCCATTACATACAAAACGACTAACTACACTTTATACTATACCCTAAATCAAGGCAAAAATAAAGTAAAACGGTAATCGCCGTTCATTTTTGTTATTTTCAGAATATTAAAAGGTAACAGATTTATTTTGTCATTCAATTGAAATGTCAATTCGAAATCTCTTTTTTCCTGCCTTTCGGTCATTTTTTATACAATCTGCACAAAACAAAAATTCGGTGACAACCTTTAAAACCCCTTATAAATGTTCCTAAATCAATCCATTTTTTCGTGGATAAAGTGGATAACTTCGTGCATAAGTATAAAATCGGCACTTTTTAGAGGGAGAATATGACGAAAATATGAAATATTTTTTTCAAGACCCAAATCCAAATATTTACATTTTCGTCATTTTGCTACTTTTGTATTCTCGGCGAAAATTTTCGAAAAAAATATTGCAATTTTCGTTTCATTTTCGCTTCTGTTTTAATGCCTGCAACCTATTCTCACCACAAAAAAGAAGACCCGCAAAAGCGGATCTTCTTATTAATTCTTAGAATATTCTTCTTACACAAATGATGCTTCTGTAACTTGCACGTGATACTTTAATTCCATCACGACGGTTACTTGCATGTACTATCTGACCGTTACCGATATAGATTGCAACATGTCCGGAGTAACATACAATGTCGCCCGGCTGCATCTCACTTGCTGATACTGCATATCCAACGCTTCTTAAAGATCTTGAAGAATGCGGAAGTGAAATACCGAATGCTGCATATACACTCATTACGAATCCCGAGCAATCGGTTCCGTTGGTAAGTGAGCTTCCGCCCCATACATAAGGATTACCGACAAACTGTAATGCAAACGTTGCAACTGCAGATCCGTCACCGCCATCAGGCACTTCGTAGCTTGAACTGCCGCCACCGGACTTCTTCTTGCTTGCAGCCTTTCTTGCTGCTTCACGAGCTTCTGCTTCTTTCTTAAGACGAGCCTGTTCTTCAGCAATCGTCTCACCGAAAGTATATTCAGTATGAAGAGTTACATAATCCATGGATACCCATCCATCGCCCTCTTCAATTGAAACCTTAACAAATCCATCCTTCTCATCAAGAACAACTACGTCTTCGCCCTTCGGAACACGTCCGACTATCTTAGAATCAGTAGAAGGTTCTTTTCTGATACGAAGCGACTCTGCATTGATCAATGCATAAGTTACGCTTGCTGACTTCAATGCAGATTCATTACCTACGAGTAAGAACTCAGCCTTAACATATCCTTTAACATTACCGGATTCAATCTTGTACCAACCGTCTTCCGAAGAAAGAATCGTTGCTACATTCTTATTATAGAGCTTGCCGACAATCTCCGCATCAGTAGATGCCTCTGCTCTTACATTAACTGCTGTCTGAACCGCTGCTACCGCAAGACGGCTGAAATCATTCTCGTTAACCTTACCTTCTGTTTCTGCAGCACCTGATAAAACAAGTTCATCATTTGATGCAACAACAGTTACTTTATTAATATTAGCTTCAGCCGATGTATAGAGGATCTGACCGAACGCATCGGTAACTCCTGCATATAACGATCTTGAACTTGTAGTCTTAACATCAATCGGGATTGCACTGAATACACCTGCTGTCGTTGATGCCTTAGCCCCTACCGGGAACGCGCTTACTGCAAGCGTCGTTACAAGTCCTAAAGCTGTAAGCTTCGCAAATAACTTATTCATTAAAAACTAACTCCTTAACAGATATTACAAATGTGTTACAACTGTTACGAAAGTTATTATAACACCCTTGTATAAAAATGTCAAATTTAGTATTTAATTCGAAATAATTATTTAATTGCTATTGCTTCGATTTCAAGAAGTACATCCTTAGGAAGACGTGCAACTTCAACGCAGCTTCTTGCGGGATACTCTGAAGTAAAGAACTTTGAGTACTCCTCGTTAATCTTAGTGAAATCGTTCATATCCTTAATAAATACTGTTGTCTTAACTACATTGTTAAGGCTTGAACCTGCTGACTCAAGAAGATTCTTAAGATTGGTAAATGCCTGTGTAGCCTGTCCTATAATATCGGAAGGAATATTGCCCGTTGCAGGATCAATGGCAATTACACCTGATGTGTAGATCATTCCGTTAACTTCAATTGCCTGTGAGTAAGGTCCGATTGCTGCCGGTGCCTTATCTGTACTGATAACTTTCTTCATAATGATAATCTCCTTAAAAATACATATTATATAGTAAAAAGGTTGTCCCTATTTCACTCTTCTTATAGATTTCTCGGTAATCTCGACTATTCTTTCCTTATATAAATGTCCGACCGCTCTCTTAAATGCTGCCTTGCTTAATCCGACATCTCTCATAATTACTTCAGCGGGAGCCTTGTCATTAAAAGGTAACACCCCTGCAAATTCGTCTATTACCGATAGTACTTTCTCGGCATCCTTCTCAATCTGAAGATATGCCTTTTCGCGAAGTGTAAGCGTAAGCTTACCGTCTTCCTTAACTTCCGTAACCTTGGCTCTAATAATCTCTCCTATATGTAAAGTACTGTGATCTTCATGCGAAGGTATAAGCGCAGAAAAGCAATCGTCCACTGCTACAAAAGCTCCGAAATTCTTGGAAAACTCATACACACGTCCGCTGACCTCATCCCCTATTTGATAAGGAGACTGCGTCTTAAGGTAATGATATATACCACGCATCGATGCACAAAGGCGCGAGCTTTTATCAATATATAATCTAACCAAAACCTTATCGCCCGCCTCAACCTTCATTGTCTGTTCTTTATAAGGAAGAAACAGATCTTTTGGAAGTCCCCAGTCAAGAAAAGCGCCGATCTTATTAACCGATGCAACAGTCAAAAGCTTAACTTCATTAAATTTAAGGTTAGGCTCGCTCGTTGTAGCAATAAGTCTGTCCTCGGAATCCTTATAAAGAAATACCTTAATCTCATCGCCGACCTTGGCCTCTTCCGGCACCTGCTTAAAAGGAAGGAGAACTCTCTCTTCATCCCTGCTGTTGCCTTCCGCAAGATAAGCTCCGAAATCAACTTTTCTAACAACTTTTAATATCTGCTCTTCACCAAGCTTAAGCATACATTACCTCATATCTTTCTAAAGAAAAAGCACCACATATAATATGCGGTGCTTTAAATAGCTGGCCCACAAGGATTCGAACCTTGAAAATGACGGAGTCAGAGTCCGCTGCCTTACCGTTTGGCTATGGGCCAATATGTCGTCAACGAATGTTATTATACACGAACGTTAACACCAATGCAAGCACTTTTTAAAAAAACGCATATATTTTTGCATTACAGAAGAATAATCTTGCCGTTATCCTCTGCATATTCAATATTTTCAACATTCTCCGGAGAAATCTTACCCTCAGACATCTCTGTAATGTCCGCAGCCACACTCTCATAGTCCTTATCTTCGCAAAGAAGCTTAAGAATAATATTCTCACCGTAGTCTCGGTTAAGGAAGTGCACCTTGCCGCCTTCCGCATATCGCTCGAATTTGCCGAGCATAGGATAAGGGCAATTTATTATAAAAGCTCTGCCCGCCATTTTCCTTGATGTCGTGGCATCCTTATATGCTTCTATTGCAGCACCCTGATAAGCTCGAAGAAGTCCGCCCGTACCAAGAAGCGTCCCTCCGAAATATCTTGTTACAACCACCAGCGCATTGGTAAGGTTATTCTTCTCCAACACTTCAAGCATGGGACGGCCGGCGGTTCCCGACGGTTCCCCGTCGTCGGAGCACTTTTTCTTCTCCATGTTATTACCTATTATATAGGCATAACAATTATGCCTTGCGTCATAATACTTTTTTTTCACAGAAGCAATGTACGCCTCGGCCTCTTCTTCGGTTGCCACACTTACAAGCGCAGCTATGAATCTTGACTTTTTTTCTTCGACGCATCCTTCGCCGCTCTTAAGAATAATGTTGGTTTCCATTCTTCCGTCCTTAGTTCTTTCTCACACATTAGTTATTGTACCATATATAAGCCCATATTTAAACTCTTGACTATCCATATGGTGACTTTATTATTTTGACAAAATTTGGTATAATAACTATGTATGTGTATACATACCAAATCACTCACTCCCCGAGTGATTTCAGCTACTTATGAAAAGAGGAGTTATGCATGAATTACAATAAGAAGAATGCGACGAAGAAGCGCAAGCGTGTAATGAGCAAGGGTGTCAAACTCTCTCACCGCTTCTCGCTTATTCTTGGAAGAGCGGTCCTCGTTGCCGTATTCGTCGCAGCAATAATCGGATGTTGTGTAGCCTTCGGTATATACAAAGGTATCCTGGCATCGGCCCCGGATATCAGAACACTTGATGTTTCACCTTCGGGTTATCTCTCAACAGTCTACGACTGTAACGGTGAAGAGATAGATACACTTGTTGCCGCCGGCTCCAACAGACAGTACATAGGGATTAAAGATATTCCTAAGAGACTTCAGCTTGCCTTCGTTGCAATCGAGGATACCAGATTCTACGAGCATAAGGGCATCGACTTAAAAGGTATCGTTAGAGCGGGTGTAACTTTCATTGCATCGGGTTTTAAGTCACAGCAGGGTGCAAGTACCATAACCCAGCAGCTTCTTAAGAACAACGTATTTACAAGCTGGACGGAAGAAAAATCAATATTGCAGAAAATTAAGCGTAAGATTCAGGAACAGTACCTTGCGGTACAGCTCGAAAAGATTGTTGATAAGGACTGGATTTTGGAGAACTACCTTAACACCATTAACTTAGGTCAGAATACCTTGGGCGTACAGGCAGCTTCGCTTCGTTACTTTAACAAGGACGTATCCGAGCTTACACTTTCGGAATGTGCTGTAATTGCCGGAATCACTAAGAACCCTTCCGCATATAATCCGATTCGTCATCCCGAAGCCAATAAGAAGCGTATGGAAAAAGTTCTTCGCGATATGCTTTCCGCAGGCTTTATAACGGAGAAAGAGTATCAGGAAGCGCTTAAAGACGATGTATATGCAAGAATTCAGCAGATAGACGAAACAGTTACAACTTCCAATTCTTCATACTTTGTTGATGAACTTATAGAGCAGGTTATAACGGACCTTATGACCATCAAAGGATATTCTGAAGCACAAGCCTATAAGCTTGTCTACAGCGGCGGACTTAAGATATATTCCACACAGGATACCGCAATGCAGCAGATTATGGAAGCCGCATTAACCGATCCTGAGAATTATCCGGGAGAAAAGACCTATATTAACTGGCATATCCGTTATACGGACGCAGAAGGTAATGTAAAAGCTCTCTCCGAGCAGACAATTCTTGCTTATTATAAGGAAAGAAAGAGTAAGAATTATTCACTGGACTATGACGACCAGGAAGCAGCAGACGCAGCAATTGCAGGCTTCAAGGAAGATTACATTGCTGAGTTCGGCGGAGAATTCGATGATTCAAGTGAATCCGTTCTCTACATTCCGGAGCCTCAGGCTTCAATGACAATAATCGATCATACAACCGGCGAAGTAAAAGCAATAGTCGGAGGTCGTGGCGAGAAGACAGGTCGTATGACCTTAAACAGAGCTTCCAACACCTACCGTCAACCGGGTTCAACCTTTAAGGTTTTATCCGCTTACGCACCGGCACTTGATGCCTTAGGTAAAACCCTTGCATCGGTACAGGACGATGCTCCTTATAAAAAGACAGACGGTACAGATCTTAAGAACTACGACAAGAAGTTCAGAGGATTTACAACCTTCCGTGAAGGTATATATGATTCAATCAATATAGTTGCTGTTAAGACACTTGAAGAAGTATCCGCACAGGTAGGTTACGACTACTTACTTAACTTCGGATTCACTTCACTTTCAACGCAGGATATCGTACAGGTTCTTTGCCTCGGTGGTATCACAAAAGGCGTCTCCAACCTGGAGCTTTGTGCCGCATATGCTTCAATTGCCAACCACGGAACATATATCAAGCCTCGATTCTACACAAGAATACTTGATAATAACGGTAATGTACTTATAGATAACTCTGCTACACAGGAACACAGAGTATTAAAAGAAACAACTGCATGGCTTCTTACCAATGCAATGCAGGATGTTATGACAATCGGTACTTCACCTCGAGCAAGATTCGACGGAATGAGCATTGCAGGTAAATCCGGTACAACAAGTAATAACCGTGATGCGCTTTTTGCAGGATTTACTCCTTATTATACCTGCGTATCATGGGGTGGATATGATGACAACTCAGTTATGAAGTCAACGGGATATGTTAAAGATCTCTGGAGAATTGTAATGAGTCAGATTCATAAAGACTTACCTGACTTAGGATTCCCGATGCCCGAAGGCATCACCAAAGTTGCAATATGTACGAAATCGGGACTTCTTCCGATTGAAGGCGTATGTGACTGCGATCCGAGAGGCAGCTGTGTAAGAGAAGAATATTTTGAAATCGGTACGGTTCCTACAGAATACTGTAATCACCATATCGGACTTAAGATATGTACAATGTCAGGTTGTGTTGCCTCCGCCAACTGCCCTGAATATATGTGTATTCAGAAAGTATTTATTATAGGCGGCGACCCGATGTCGGCAGACGGGCCTTACCTTGCACCGGAAGGCTTTGAAGACGAGGTTTGTCCTATCCACAGGGATGGCAATACCAATGATAACCCTGATGATCCGAACCCATAATATAAGATAACAATAAAGAAAACCGGGAGAATAATCTCCCGGTTTTTTAACCTCTGCGTTCAAATATTGCTTCTGTATTGGCATCCATCAACATCTTATATGAGACTTCGCTCGGAAGTCCTATTACTTCAAGTTCCGAACAATTCTCTCTTACAAGACGATCGTACATAACTCTTATCGCTTCTTCATACGGCGTAAGGTCTTTAGTCTTATAAGCTTCCTTTGCAAGCTTGAATTCGACATTTATCGTAATTCTTGTACTGGTCTCAAATTCAACCTTGATATCCATCTCATACTCTTTACAGATGAAATTAATGTAATCAATCATAAAGCAAAGGCACAGATATATCTTAAGTATAAAATCACCCGGAAGCTTTACTACGTTCGATTCAACATCCATCTTATAGCTTCGTCCCGGTGCATTCTCGAAGAATCGTCCCCTTAAGACAACTTCAAGTGACATAAGATCCGGTATGGTCTTCTCACTTTCTTTTAAAGCCGTTCCGATTATCTTATTTTCAAGGCCAAGAAGCTTAAGGCGTTCGGCTTCATCAAGCGCTGTATTAACTGCAGTTGTCGCTTCAAATATCGCCTCTGCACAGTTTCTTATCATACTCTGCGCGTCTTCCTTGTCTATGACAGTATCAACAAGCTCTTTAAGCCTTATTCGCTGTTCTTCCTCATAGTCGACGGCTGTTTTAACGTCTCCCTCATCTGCTTCGACCACATCAAAGGTCTCAAATGCCTGCTTAATGGCATCAAGCATATCTCCGCTGTAATCTGCAGGTCGCAAGAATATCTTAAATACATGCATCTTATTGATAAGGAATGCAGCCTGGCCCGTATGAAGCTTTGTCGTATATACTATACATACCGTATTGGGCGACGTCTTATTAAGGTACTGTACAATCTTGATTCCATCGATATCGGGAAGTCTTAAATTGGTTACAACAACCTTATACGAAGCCGCAGCTATCTTACGCACGCCCTCTACTCCGGAACGTGCCACTTCAACTTGAAAATCCTCGCTTTTATACGCGTCGGTAAATTCCTCGATAACATCCTGATGACTGCTTATAAAGAGTAATCTGTCTTCCATATCGTCCGCCCTTATACAAACGGCTATTTTCTAGCCTTAACCATAATTGCAACTTTTCTCTTAAGATTCTTAATAGTTACTTCCTTATATTCTCCGCCGTACTCACCGTCAACTGTCCACGGTGCGGTATTTTCAAATTCAAAGCTTATCTTCGACGATCTTGTTGTAATTACATTCTTGCCGTCCGCTTCGCCCAGAATAAGGCATCCCAACGTCTCGTTCCACTCAATCGGATTCTTAGGCGCTTTTACAAGGGTAAGTTCAAACAATCCGTCGTCAAGCTCGGTCTCCTTTCCGTTAAGTATCTTCATTCCGCCTACATATCTGGAATTCGATACCATTCCGTATATCCAATTGCCTTCATAGGTCGTATCATCCGCGGTAACCTTGACATTATAGGTCTTAACCTGATTAAGGCGCTTGGCGCCCTCTAAGATATATGCGGCATGGCCTAACATATTCTTAAGTCCCTGATCTGTTTGATAAGATACATCGGTAAAAATTCCGAACGCCGCAACGTATACGAAAGTAGTACCGTTAAGGTCGCCTATATCGTATAGTGCCGGCTCTCCGTTAACAGCAATATCGGCAGCTTTAATCATATCCTTTGGAATTCCCAACGAATGTGCGAAATCATTGGTTGAGCCTGCCGGAATATAGCCTAGATTAGTATCTATCTTGCCCTTAAGAATTCCGGATACGGTTTCATCAAGAGTTCCGTCACCGCCGGAGCACACAATATGATCGTAATACTTGCCGTCTGCGATAACCTTATGATATCCGTCTTCTCTTGCCTGTGTCGGATATGCGGTTACATCGTATCCTGCCTTGGTAAATATATCAATAATCTGTAATAACTTCGGCTTAATCTGCTCCTTACCCGAATGCGGATTAAACACGAACAGACACTTCTTTCTATACAAATTAACGCTCCTATCTTCCGAGAAGAAAATCCTCAATCGCTTTCATGGCCTCTTCCTCATCTTCACCTTCAATCGAAATACTGATCTCGTTGCCTGCGAGAAGATTAAGGGTCATCATTCCCATGATACTCTTTGCATTGATTACCTTGCTCTCAGTCTCGAAATAGATTCTTGACTGAAAAGCGCTTGCCATTGACACAATCTCTGCCACAACTCTGTCTTCTTTTACAGCAGAAATACCTGACACTACCGACTTTTTAACCATTATTCCCTCCACTTGTTCCACGAAGTTCTTCCGCAATTGCGTGTAACTTCTTAAGTCTATGATTAAGACCTGATTTGCCGCAATCACCGTCAAGTAATCCCGCAAGCTCCTTTAACGGTGCTTCAGGATTCTCCAGTCTTATCCTTGCAGTCTCCTGTAAAAGAGGCGACAAATTATCAAGTCCAAGATGCTTATCTATGTATTCGATGTCCTCTATCTGCTTAACTGCGGCATTAACTGTCTTATTGATATTGGCCGTCTCACAGTTAACCCTTCTATTGACATCGTTACGTACTTCTTTAATTATACGCACGTTCTCAAGTTCCATCAAAGCGGTATGCGCACCGATTACATTAAGCGCATCGGATATCTGCTCACCCTCTTTAATATAACATACAACGTGGCCTTTTCTAATTACCTTCTTAACTTCAATTCCGAAATATGCAAATTCCGAAATGATTCTGTCCGCCTTATCATCGTTAGGCGATACTATCTCGAGATGATACCCTTTTCCGGGATCCGTAACAGAACCTGCTGCGAAAAAAGCGCCTCGAAGGTAAGCTCTTTTACAGCAGCTCTTCATAAGAAGAAGCTTATTAACCGGTTCTTCTATTCTTATCTCCCCTTCGGTATTCTCAGCCTGCCATTTTAAGGCTTCGAACATCGTAGGGTTATCTATTTTCTCTATTACTTCTATCTTATAGATTCTTCGTCCGCTGTCGCGGTTTTTCACTATTAACTCGGGTTTTGCCTTAAAAGCTTTTCTGACAAGTTCAAAATAACGCTTCGCCAAGATGACATTCTCCGTATATACGCTAAGGATGATGTCGTCTTCTTCCGTCTTAACTTTTCCCGCAAAAGATATGATTCCCGCAATCTCCGCCATCTGACAATGACGAGCTTTGGTTATCTCTCTCGACAGCTCTTCCTTAACACTCGATGAAAATGACATTATTACCTTGCTCCGTCTCTTTTAAGGTCCGGATGCTCAACTCTTACGCCGAACTCCGACCTATTCTTCAATCTGTCATATAGGGCATTGGCAAGCGTAACGGATCTGTGCTTTCCGCCGGTACAGCCTATGCTGATTACAAGCTGTGACTTGCCTTCTTTGATATAATTCGGAATAAGGAAATCAAGCATGTCCTCAAGCTTATCAAGAAATATTCCCGCTTCCGGAGATGACATTACATAATCCTGAACTTCCTTATCGTTACCGCTTAAATGTCTTAAGCCCTCAACATAATAAGGATTCGGCAAGAATCTTACATCAAGCACTATATCCGAATCTCTCGGAATGCCGTACTTAAATCCAAACGAAAGTATACTTACAAAGAGATTATCAAACTTTTGATTCTGCAGGAATATCTTATCCAGTTCAGCCTTCAAGTCGCGGGTAAGAAGATGCGATGTATCGAATATATAATCCGCAGCTTCTTTAATTCGCTCTAACCTTGCTCTCTCTTCTCTTATACCGTCTTCCACGCGCTTATTAAGTGCCAGTGGATGAGAACGTCTAGTCTCCTTATACCGTCTTACAAGCGTATCCTCATCCGCGTCAAGAAAAAGCACCTTAACCGATATTCCCCTCTCGGTTAAACTCGTGATTGCGTTCAAAAGTCCGTCTATATGCGTAGAATTACGCACATCTATTCCGAATGCAACACGGTCAACCTCGGTCACATACTCTTCAGACGCATCATCAAACTTGGATATCAAAGGAATCGGGAGATTATCGATGCAATAATATCCCAGATCCTCCATCATCTTTAATGCTGTGCTTTTACCTGCGCCGGACATACCGGTCAGAATAACAACTTCCATTCTTTTCCCTCTCATATCTCGTAAATTAAAACTTTCCGAGCATTCTTACTTCAGGTTCCAACATAATACCAAACTTGTCATTGACCTCTTCCTGAACCTTCTTCATAAGATTAATTATATCCTCACTTGTCGCATTATCGACATTTATTACAAATCCACAATGCTTGGCGGATACTTCCGCACCGCCGACTCTTAAGCCCGCAAGACCGGCATCCTCAATAAGCTTGCCCGCATAATTACCTTCCGGTCTCTTAAAAAAGCTTCCCGCGCTGGGGTAATTAAGCGGCTGCTTATCGCGGCGCCTTCCGTTATAATCATCCATTGCGGCCTTGATTTCATCCTTATTACCGGCATTAAGCTTAAATACCATCTCTGTGATGATAAGATTCTTCTCCATAAAAGCGCTGTGTCTGTAGCTTAAATCCATATCGTCAGGCGTAAACTCAAGCTCTTTTCCGTCAGAATCTAAAGCACGTGCCGAATAAATAACATCTTTCATCTCTCCGCCGTACGCGCCGGCATTCATATAAAGTCCGCCGCCCGCACTTCCCGGAATACCCGATGCAAATTCGAGTCCCGTAAGAGAATTCTCATATGCTGCTCTTGCAACACTTGCAAGTGACGCTCCTGCCTCTGCCGTAATCATATCGCCGTTCACGGTTATCTTGTTGAAAGCATCCCCTATCTCGATGACAAGCCCCTCAAATCCATTGTCACTGACGAGAATATTGCTTCCCCTGCCTATAACCACGTATGGAAGAGCGCTTTTCTTACAAAAAGCGATTATGCCCGGAAGAT
This sequence comes from Lachnospiraceae bacterium, assembly GCA_016283755.1. GTDB lineage: Bacteria > Bacillota > Clostridia > Lachnospirales > Lachnospiraceae > XBB1006. Next base: position 35,819 of record JAEENO010000041.1, read on the forward strand.
GATTCTTGTCCGGACTTATAAAGAGTGAACAAGGCCCACCAACCCTAAAGCTGGTGTGCCTGTTCATTAACTCATTCGTTATTACTTTTGTACCTGATATCTCGCTTAAGATATCCGCTAAATCTTCGTACAAAATCAATACTCCTTTTTATGCGTTCTTTAAGAATGCAACGTATCCAAGTAATGCTTCGTAAAGGTCTACCTTACTGATTGTCTCGCAAGGTGCATGCATTGAAAGTACTGCAACACCACTGTCGATAACATTCATATCATACTCTGCAAGGATATAAGCGATCGTTCCGCCGCCACCCTGATCAACCTTACCAAGTTCAGCTGTCTGGAAGTATACATCTGCATCATCAAAGATCTTTCTGATCTTAGCCATGTACTCAGCGTTGGCATCGTTAGAGCCACCCTTTCCTCTTGAACCTGTGTACTTATTGATGCAAAGTCCTCTTCCAAGGAATGCTGTATTCTTCTTCTCCATAACTGACGGGAAGAGAGGATCGTAACCTGCTGATACATCGGATGAAAGCATGCAGGAATTCTTTAAGCATCTTCTTAAAAGAATGTCTGAATACTTGCCCATAAGGTTCATAATTTCTGCAGTAACGTTCTCGAAGAATCTTGAATGCATACCTGTTGCACCAACGGAACCAATCTCTTCCTTATCAACGAGTAAGCAGCAAGCTGTCTTCTTCGGTGTACCGATTTCAAGCATTGCCTTGTAGGAAGGATATGCACATACTCTGTCATCATGTCCGTATCCTAAGAGCATCGAACGATCGAATCCTAAGTCTCTTGCAGGACCTGCAGGAACAACTTCAATCTCTGCGGATAAGAAATCCTCTTCCTCAAACTTATATTCTTTCTTGATAATCTCTAAGATATTAGCCTTAACTCTGTCCTTGATGTCCTTCTTATCCTTACCCTGCTTAGGTCCCGGAATAGAACCGATAAGGACATCAAGACTCTCACCTTCTATGACCTTGGATGCTGTCTTAGTCATCTGGTCTGCGGATAAGTGAATAAGAAGGTCTGTAATTGTAAATACAGGATCACCCGGCTTCTCGCCGATAGCAATCTTAACTACTGAACCGTCCTTCTTAGCTACTACGCCGTGAAGTGCAAGCGGGATTGTAACCCACTGATACTTCTTAACACCACCGTAATAATGTGTGTCAAGTAAAGCAAAGTCAGTATCCTCATACATAGGATTCTGCTTTAAATCAAGACGCGGAGAATCAAGGTGTGCACCAACGATGTTCATACCGTTCTCCATAGGCTCCTTACCGATAACATAAAGTGCCAAAGTCTTACCCATATTGTTAGCGTAAACCTTATCGCCTGCTTTAAGCTTGGTTCCCTTCTTGATGACTGCATCAAGATTCTTGAAACCGTCTGCTTCAGCCATTCTGATAATCTCGTCTACTGATTCTCTCTCTGTCTTGCAGTCAGAGATAAATTTGCGGTAACCTTCCGCAAAGTCCATGACCTTCTTGAGGCCCTTTTTATCGTACTTATCCCAAGCATTTTTGCGTTCCATGGTACGATCCCCCTTTGTTTTTTATATAAATAACGCCAAATTTCGCAACATCTACTCTTTGTCGGTATTATCCTGTACTCTTCTGTATAATTCTTCGGCAGCGTTATAACCCATCTTCTTCTGTCTGTGATTAACCGCCGCAACCTCACATATAGCCGCTATATTACGTCCCGGACGAATCGGAAGCGACTGGCATACGACCTTATTGCCGAGAAACTCCGTATAATCGTCCTTAAGACCTATTCTATCATATTCCGTCTTGCCGTTCCACTCGGACAACTTAATCACAAGATCTATGTTCTGTGACTCAAGTACCGACTCCGCTCCGAAAAGCATCTGAACGTCGATGATTCCTATGCCGCGCACTTCCAACAAATACTTGGTAACCGAAGGTGCACTTCCCACAAGTGTCGTATCGTTAATACGCTTAATCGTAACAGCATCATCCGCAACAAGTCTGTGACCGCGTCGTACAAGCTCAAGTGCGGCCTCACTCTTACCGATTCCGCTCTCGCCCGTAATGAGAACTCCTTCACCGTATATATCAACCAATACGCCATGCACGGTAATTGAAGGTGCAAAGTATTCGTTAAGATAATTGATAAGCTCTACCACAAAAGCACTTGTCGCAAGACTTGTACCAAGTATCGGCACCTTATGTTCCGCTGCGATTCTTAAAAGCTCTTCTTCCGGCTCTATATCTCTTGTGAAGATTATGCAAGGAATATTGTAAGAGAAAAGCTTCTTATAGACAGTCTTCTTTGCTTCAGCGTCGACCGTCGTAAGATATGAACTCTCGACTCGTCCGATAAGCTGAATTCTGGTCTCCTGGAAATAATCAAAGAAGCCCGTAAGCTGTAACGCAAGACGATTGATATCTGCCTCTGTCACCAAAGTTTCTTCGGTATTAACCAATGGAGTAAAATTATGCAATTTAAAGTGCTCTGTAAGTTCGCTTATCTTCAACGGTTCCATAACTTATTCCTTCTAAAAAACAGCATAAACCCATACATTAGAATTGTATCACAACGTATGCATATAATCAAATACCGATTGTGCGGACAGTTTGTTGAATCCGGGAACTTTTAGAATATCATCCACACTTGCTTTCTTAAGTTCCTCTAACGACTCGAATGCCTTCATAAGCGCGTTGCGGCGCTTCGCTCCCACATTCGGTATATCATCCAATACAGAATGTACCTGATTCTTACTTCTAAGCATCCTGTGATACTCTATCGCAAACCTGTGTGCTTCATCCTGAATTCTTGTCAGAAGCTTAAATCCTTCGGAACCTGTATCAATCGGAAGTTCAATGCCTTTATAATATATTCCGCGCGTCCTGTGATTATCATCCTTAACCATACCGGCAATCGGAATATCAAGCTTAAGCTCCGCCATAACGCGTTCGGCTACACTTACCTGGCCCTTGCCGCCGTCCATAAATATAACATCAGGAAATCTTGTAAAACTCCCGTATTCATTGTCTTCTTCACGGCTTGCCATATCCTCCGCTTCCGCAAGGCCATGCGTAAATCTTCTGGTCAAGACTTCATACATTGATGCGTAATCATCCGGTCCCGACACGGTTTTAAGCCTGAACTTCCTGTAATCGTTCTTCTTTGGCTTACCGTCTTCAAATACAACCATCGAGCCTACGCTTAAGAATCCGCTTATATTCGATATATCAAAAGCTTCTACGCGGGATAAAGGTGGAAGCTTGAGTAACTCCGAAAGCTCTCTCATAGCACCCTTCGTTCGTGCTTCTTCACGTTTAAGCTGTTCCTTGTTCTGCTTTAAAAGCATGGTAGCATTAGTTTTTGCGAGATTTACAAGTTTTTCCTTCTTACCGATTTTCGGGACTACAATAGATAACTTCTTACCGCGGCGCTTTGATAGCCATTCTTCTATCTCCGACGCATTTTCCGGCATTATTTCAGTCATTATCTCATGCGGAAGATACGGTGTTCCGCCGTAGTACTGTGTAAGGAAGCTTTCTAAAATATCACCTTCTCCATCACCTTCCGCAATCGTCATATAGACATGCTCTCTGCCCATCATTCGGCCGTTTCTTATGAAGAATACCTGAACAACCGCATCGTTTTCTTCCGTTGCCATCGCAACTATGTCTCTATCCTCAAAGTCAGAGTTATTAATCTTCTGCTTCTCTATTACATGCTTAACGGATTCAATCAGATCACGATATATAGCTGCATCCTCAAAGTTCATCTCTTCGGATGCCGCATTCATCTTATCAGTAAGTCCGGTAACTACTCCTTTATAATCGCCTTCAAGGAAAGCGATTGCCTTATCTACATTCTTCCTGTACTCTTCCTTACTGATCCCGTTATCACAAGGCTTATCACACATCTTCATCTGATAATAAAGGCACGGCTTGGTAGGCTTTGACTCATCTATTGTGCGGTTACAGTTTCTTATGTGATAGAGCTTTTGCAAAAGATCGATTGTATCCTTAACCGCAGCCGCAGACGTAAACGGTCCGTAGTACTTGGATTTATTCTTCTTCATTTGGCGTGAAAAAAGAAGACGAGGGTAATCGTCTTCTAATGTCACGCGAATAAAAGGATAGGTCTTGCCATCCTTAAGCATCGTATTATATTTCGGAGAGTGCTCTTTGATAAGATTATTCTCTAAGATAAGTGCTTCAAGCTCGGAATCGGTCACAATGTACTCAAATCTCGTTACATGAGGCATCATCTTCTCAATCTTGATTCTTCCGTCCTGTCCCGGACGGAAATACTGACGCACGCGGTTTCTAAGGGAGACCGCCTTACCCACATAGATAATCTCGTCTCCCTCACCGTGCATTATATATACGCCCGGCTTAGCCGGTAATTTCTTAAGTTCACTCTCAAAATCAAAACTCATATTATTCTTCTACGAATATATCTTCTTCAGGAGATGAAATTCCCTTAACTTCGTTAAAGATCTCCATGAATTCCTTACCTGTAATGGATTCCTTCTCAATCAAGAACTCAGCAATTTTATCAAGCACTGTGCGGTTCTCGCTTAAAAGCTCCTTAGCCTTATCGTAACTTCTCTTAAGAAGTTCCTTAACTTCCGTATCAATCTCGGATGCTGTTGCTTCACCGCAATTTAATACCGATCTGCCGTCAAGGTACTTGCTTTCAACGGATTCTAATGCCATAAGGCCGAAGCGCTCGCTCATACCGTACTGGGTTATCATCGCTCTCGCAATATTGGTTGCCTGTTCGATATCATTGGATGCGCCGGTTGTTACGGAATTAAATACTATCTCTTCCGCAGCACGGCCCGCCATGAATGTCACAAGGCGTGCGCTTAATTCGTCCTTACTCATAAGGTATTTCTCTTCCTCAGGTGTCTGCATAACATATCCGAGCGAACCCTTGGTGCGAGGAACGATTGTAATCTTCTGAATAGGCTCTGTATTCTTCTGCAATGCCGTTGCAAGTGCATGACCGACTTCGTGATAAGCGACAATCTTGCGCTCATCCTTGCTCATAATACGGTCTTTCTTCTCCTTACCTGCGATAACAGTCTCGACAGATTCAAGAAGATCCTTCTGTGATACAGCTTTTCTTCCGTTCTTAACCGCATTAAGAGCCGCTTCATTAATCATGTTGGCAAGATCGGAACCTACTGCTCCGCTTGTTGCAAGACCGATCTCATCAAAATCAACCGTATCATCCATAAGAACGTCCTTACTGTGAACTTTTAATGTATCTATACGTCCCTTAAGATCAGGCTTATCTACAATTACTCTTCTGTCAAATCTACCCGGACGAAGAAGAGCCTTATCAAGTACATCAGGTCTGTTGGTTGCCGCTAGGATTAAAATACCCTTAGACGTATCGAATCCATCCATTTCCGCCAATAACTGGTTCAATGTCTGTTCTCTCTCGTCGTTACCACCGCCGTATCTTGAATCACGGCTCTTACCGATTGCATCAATCTCATCGATGAAGATGATACACGGCGCCTGACGGGATGCTTCCTGGAAAAGGTCTCTTACTCTCTTTGCTCCGACGCCGACATACATCTCAACGAAATCGGAACCTGCAATCGAGAAGAAAGGTACCTTAGCTTCACCGGCCACTGCCTTGGCAAGAAGTGTCTTACCTGTTCCCGGAGGGCCTACAAGAAGCGCACCCTTTGGAAGCTTAGCGCCAATTGCTGCATACTTTTTCGGATTATGAAGGAAGTCTACAACTTCCTGTAAAGATTCCTTTGCTTCTTCCTGTCCGGCAACATCCTTAAATGTAACTCCGGTATCTTTCTCAACATAGACCTTGACATTACTCTTTAAGCCCAATCCACCGATTCCGTTACCAAGCTTCTTCATAAGCTGGCTTCCTATCCAGAACATAAGAATCAGCGGAAGGATTATCGAAAGGATATTGAATACGTAATTCGCTGTATCCTTCGGGATCTCCTTCTGATAAGTAACTCCGTGTTCATCAAGGAGCGTAAGCAAGGATTCGTCGTTAATTGCACCGGTTATGTATACAGTACTGTCGCCCGTCTCCGGTTTAAGTCTTATGTTATACTGTCTTGCCGTCATTGAGACCGTCGCAACCTTGTCTTCTTTAACAAGGCTTAAGAATTTCGTATACGAAATCTCCTGAGTTCTCGAATTGGAAATCATGGTCTGATAGAAGGTGAAGATGAATAAACCTACCAAAAGAACCATTAAAAAGCTTAAAATCGGATTGGGATTCTTCTTTTTGTCGTTATTTCCATTGTTGTTCCCGTTATTATTCCCGTTATTATTCGGGCTATTGTTCGGGTTGTTGTTGCCATTGTTCATATTCAAATTATCCGGCATTTATTAAACCTCCGTAGAGTTATTTCTCGCACAATAATTCATACCAATTTATATTATATGGTTTTGGATAAGAATAAGCAATAAACAAATAAGAAACTAAATCTAATAAAATAATAAAACACCGTCGTTACCTATGGCTTTAAGTTTCACCATAGGTCAACGACGGAGCTTTTATAAAGGTCTCTTATATTATATTAAATAAACGATATTAACTGATATATCCAGTTAGCAGCGATACCTGCACAGATTCCCCCGATTGTATGGGAAAGAATTGCCTTGCCGGTAAGCTCTCTTGCATTCATGCTGTCCATCATTGCGATATGTGTACTTAAGTATCCCGAGAAGCACATACACATCGATGTAAATACAGCAATATCATGTGCATTGCAGGTACCTTTCATAAGCATCTGCGGCATAAGCCCGATTGCTGCTGCCGCCGCGCCGAGGCTGGTAATCGGAACCGCGATACACGATGATGTGGAAAATCCGAATAAAGGCTTAAGAATGAAGTCAATCTTATCGCCCAGCCATGGCAAAAGCGCTACACCTTCATATGCTGCACCCGTATATCCGCCCTTACTCGGACCGTTTGAGAGAATCATTATAAGTGTGCAGATTATAAGCACACCCGGAATAATCGATAATCCTAAGTCCACTCCACTCTTTCCACCGCGAAGAAGTGCATTCATCGCACGGCTTGCAACAGAACCGTCGGATATCTCTCTTTCGGTACGCTTCTCTGTTATCTTGGTTGCTTCGCTCGGCTCTGCCCATTCATCCTTACCATACATCTTCTTGGTAAAGTGAAGCATAATTCTCGTAGATACTATACTTCCGATAATCGCGCCTATATTGCCGACAAGTGCTGCCATTCCGAACTTTTCACCGGTAGGAGACTTAAGGCCGATAACATAGGTCGTAATGATCATTCCCATTCCGAATGCGGTTCCAAGGTTGGTAAGTGCCGGAAGCTGATACTTCTTAAAGTACTTTCTGAATCCCCTGTCCGCCGAGAGTGTAAGAATTGCAGGGTTGTCCGAAAGGTATGTCGTAACGATACCGATCGAGCTTGCACCCGGAAGACCGTATAACCACTTCATAAGCGGTGCGATGATCTTATCAGCCAATGCAACAAGACCGAACTCTCCGAAAAGAGCTGCGATTCCTCCTGCTATAACAGCCAACGACATTATCTTAAAACAAGTATCGATAAGCAGGTTAAAACCTGTATTCATTATCGTATTGAATAAATTTGCCGTGCCCATAACGTGGCCTGCTGCCACAAATAACCCCATAAATACTATCGTGAAGATAAATACTTCAGGTCCGAATATCTTCTTGTAACGTTTTTCTTGCATTTTAATATCCTCTTATCCCATATATTGGTTTAAATAAAATAAACCCCACGGAATAATACTATACTCGCGTGGGGCTAAAAATGCAATAGGCTATGATTTATTTTTTTAATTGATTTATAAGCATTTCCTATAAATGTTCAAAGAATGCTTATTTTCCGCTGTATTTCTTACTTATCTCACCTATAAATTTCTTGAATTCTTTTCTGATATTCTCCGGTCCGATGATCTCTACCTCATTACCAAGGCCGACTACCCAGCCGAAGAACTGATTACTTATCTTGGCATCGACTCTTGCTTCGAAGCATTCATCATCTATAGGCTTAATGGTAACATCTCTTCCGAATCTGTCTATAACAACACCGACAAGCTTATTAGGAAATTTAATATATACCTTGCTGTCATCTCCGCCGAACATTCCGAAAATAGACTTGCAAAATGCCGCAACATCGAAGTCCTTCATCTTGTCGTTACCAACTCTGTCGCTCTTCGTAACCGCTAAGTCTTTCATCTTATCGACTCTGTAATACTTTGTTGTATCCGCTGCCTCATCGTATCCGATAAGATAATAATTCTCATCATCCCAGATCAAATGCCACGGACTTACACAATATTCTTCGCCGTTCTTTTTAGGCACAAGTTCGCGCTTAAGGTTCCACTCACAATACTTGAAATTAATCTTCTTATTCTCCGCAATCGCATTATAGATACTGTCAACATTATAAAGAACGCTCTCATTTACGGCCTTGGAGCGATTGGCTATATAGACGTTACGCTGTAGGTTCTTGGCTTCATATATGGAAGTCTCGCTTTCGAGCTTTTTAATAAGCTCCTCAGACTTCTTCTCGGTTAAAAAGTTTGCCGCCTGGACAACATCTACAAGAATTTTAAGCTCTGCCAGTTCATAGTCGCGTGATGCGATATAATGCTTTCCCTTAGAAGGAGTGACTATATCCATTCCCCAATCTTCAAGCGTCCTAATATCATTATATAAGCTCTTTCTCTCGGCGGATATTCCTTCTTCCTCGAGCTTTGAACATATATCCTTAATCGTAAGGGGATGCTTTTCATCGCTGTATCGTAATAATATTTTAGCTATTGCAGTAAGCTTAAGCTTCTGATTCTCAGATCTTGGCATCGTCTTCTCCTATTCATTAAATTCAACCGTTACATAAAATCCAGCTTCTGTTGCCTCTACCTTGGTAACCTTACCCTCCGTGCTTTTAAGGCGCTCTGTAGGCTTAATATTTGCAGACATGGCGTATGCTCTTCCGAGTGTGTAATATACCGATGTCGGAAGCTTACCTTCGGTTACAGGCAAGATATCTCCCTCTTTGCAAAGGCCTTCACGCTCCATCTTAAAAATAAGTTCGCGCATATTATTCACCCTCAATCTCAACAACAAGAACATTCTGCGTTCTTTCGCTATAGATAAGATAGTCCATATCGCTGTTTGTAATAACACAGGAATCGCCGGTCGATAATTCAACCGGATCCGCATTTGAGAATCTAACCTGAACCGCTCCTACCGCAAATATAAGAACGGTTCCTTCCTTTAATGCGGTTCTCTTCTCGCCTATAGGAAGAACATGCATCTTACCCTCCGTGCCCTTAAGCATGAGGTTAAAGTCTGTCGCCTTACCTACGCAGTGAACCTTGTCCTCACCTTCGAATTCAACGATATCAAGCGGCGATAAAATCTTCGGCTCCGCATCATTAATATGTAATTCCATATCACCGTGAATAAGAGAAATAAACCTGTGCACGCCCGGAAGCTCGGTAAAGTCCGATTCCTTTACTTCCACAACTGCAGAACTTACTCTTGCATGGAATCTTCTCTCCGCATAGTCGCCTTCTTCCGGAAGAATAAGGATTTCCTTGGTAACTCCTCCGCTCCATTCACTAACCTTGTAGTTTTCTTTTTTAATTACGTTGATCATATCTTACGCCTTCCTGATTAATCTTAAACTTCCGGCACCATTCTCCGCAATCACCTCTGCAAGTGCGCCGTTTATAATTGTCATCGACGGATGAACATGTCCTATATCCGCCTCTGTAATAATTGGTATATCTTCACCCAAGGCACGCATAAACGCTTCTTCATAGCTCATATCCATCATAGTGTTCGGGAAACATACGCGTCCGTTGACTATTCCCTTAAGATACTTAAACCAGCCTGCATATTTCATCTGTAAAAGCGCATGACAGGTATCTTCCGCGCTCAATGCAAATATATCGAAATACCATATGAAGCCGTCTTCCTTATACTTTTCGAGGAATGTGCTTACCTCTCCGTATGGTGTTCCCACAAGATTTCTTAATACGTCAAGGCATCCGCCTATCAATCGTCCCGTCATCTTAACAGACTTTCCCGAAACCGTTTTATATATGGTATCTTCGTTTAAAGTATATCCCTTCTCTGTAGTACGAAAGCCGCGTTGGTGTCTCTTGGTTGAAACTTGTGTAACATCTTCTCCACGAAGAATTGCAAGTGCAATCTCAAGTGACTCGTGTAAAGGGTTCATCGAAAACGACTTCGCATTAGGACCGTAAACTGTTGCCATGTCACAAATAACCGTCGTCGGGAACGTATAGTTCGTATTATCGGAGAAACCCATAAACCACTTGGGATGAGCTTTTATACTATTAAAATCAAGGTACGGCAGTATTTCTTCCATAAAGTCGCCACCCTTGGCAGAAAATACAGCATCTACCGAATCATCTTCGATAAGTTCCATTAATTCTCGCGCACGGGTTGCCGCATCCGCACTTACTACCCCTGTATTTCTGACACTTTTTGTCTCTTTTATCGTAAACCCATAATCGAAAAGCATCTTAAGTGCCAAGTTATACTCATCAAGGCTTTCTCCGACGCCGCTGCTTGGCGCAGGTATTCCGATTGTGCTTTTACAGTCTATATTCTTAGGATATATCATCTTAACCTCTACATCTGATGCTTTACTATTGTATATTCATCACCCGGTCTGTAGTACGGGCATTTCTTATAATCCGACGTAAGAAAGTGCGCAAGTTCATCCTCATCAAGATAGACTCCGCAGCTATACTCGTCGAATTCCTCATCGTATTCAAAATTCATGCATGTATCGCATTCCGTATAATCAGGCATAACTTTTACCTCTACTTTCAATATCTTAATAATAGCAGAATGGTGCCTTAGTTTCAAATTAAAAAGAAGCACTTTCTACTCTTGTAAAAAGTGCCTCTTAATCTGCTTAAAAGAACTTAAGGTTCATGCCGGCGGTACATTCGCAAAGAAACTCTGCCAAAAGCTCGATACAGTCATTTACATCATCGAGTGAACCGGTCTCGTCAGGACAATGCATATAGCGAAGCGGAATCGAGATAAGCGCGAAAGGAACGCCGATTCCCGACTTATGCATAACATCTCCGTCAGTTCCCGTTCTGCCGTTAGCTGCCTCATACTGAACTTTTATCTTCATCTTATCTGCAGCTTTCTTTAATTTCTCGTTAACTATCTTATGAATCGACGGATTATTGCAGATAACAGGGCCGCAGCCCACTCTTACATCACCTGTTGATGCTGTATCTACGCCCGGATAATCGGTTGCATAAGTTACATCAACCGCGATTGCGATATTCGGCTGAACTCTTGAAGCGCTGAAATATGCGCCGTTCATGGTTGTCTCTTCGCCCGTTGTGGTTGTGGCATATGCACCAATCTTGCAGCCTTTCTTCTTGGCAAGTGCAACTGCCTCCATAACTATAAAAGCTCCAAGTCGGTCATCAAGGGCTCTTCCCGTTATGCGGTTATTAAGAAGCTCTCTGTACTCGGTATCGAATGTTGCCGTATCACCTAAGGATATGCGCTTTTCAGCATCCTTCTTATCCTTTGCTCCGATATCTATCGTAAGGTCTTTTGCCTTAATGTCGCCTCTTTTTGCAAGGTCTCTGGTATTAACAACGGCACCGTATACAATACCTTTCTTGGTATCAATCTTAACCTTATGTCCCGGATAGCAGGTTGTGTAGATTCCACCTATATTGGTGACTTTCAGCATACCGTTATCCATAATATTGGTAACCATAAGACCGATTTCATCGGCGTGTCCCGTAAGAAGCACCTTGAACTCAGCCTTCGGATTAACGACTGCGGTTACATTCGAAAGCTCGTCGGTTCTTACTTCATCTACCTTTTTCTTATAATGATCGTAAATCTTCTTCTCTAAAGCCTGCTCGTTGCCGGATACAGACATTGTCGATAACATCTCATACAAAAACTTCTTATCCATTTAACTCTCCGTTTCTTCCTCAACGTCCTCGTCATCGTAGATATCCTTCGGTACGATTCCGAGTAACTGGCGAACTCTTAACACAAGTGACAGCGAGTTAATCGGTTTCGTAAGATAACCTTGTGCACCCGACTGAATGCACGATACTACTGTCGCTTTCTCTTTGTTACCGGTAAGCATAATTACCGGAACGTTGTTGAATTCTTTTTTCTGACGCATATATCTTAACACGAAAAGTCCGTTTTTAACAGGCATTTCGTAGTCAAGAATTACTATATCAGGAATCTTCGTATCGAAGTATTTAATTGCCTGATCTGCAGACGAAATCGCAACAACCTTATACTCATTCTTAAGTATGGTCTGAAGATTCTTAAGGCTCATAACATCATCGTCAACTACGAGCACAAGCTTTCTGTCTGCAAGGCTCGGTCCTTTTTTAATTGCCTCATCAACCTTATTGCGAAGGTCTTCTCCTTTAACCGGCTTCATAATGTAGCCCGCAGGACTTTTATCCTGACACTTGTTTAAAAGCTCTGCATCCGCACAGTCTGTCAAAAATACTACAGGGACCTTGGCTCCGTTCGGAATTTTTCTTAATTTTTCGACGAGGTCAAACGGGTCCATATCATAGCAGTCAAGGTCTAAAAGAATACAATCCGCTTCTTCAGTCTTAAGATAATCGAGTATCTCTTTCGCGCTTCTTGCTTCTATAGGATTATACTGATCTTCTAACAGACTTATCTCCATACTTCTTAAGTAATCGTCATCATCAAGAACGATTACCTGCGGAATTCTGTTAAGTTCATCCATGAGCGCAGCAACTCTGGCAACGCCTTCATCTATCTCATCAGGGTTATTCTGAACGATAAGACGCGTCGTTACGAAGTATGGCACAATCTTTTCCTGTAATTCAAGATTAACAACAAGTAAAATCGGCAGATTCGAGAACTGCGGCTTAATTAAAATATCTCCCATCTTCTCAAGCTCCGACTTTTCTGTATCGGAATATACATAAACAAGGACATCAGGACGATGCTCCATAAGTTTATCAATCAAATCATCATGACTTCCGGCCACGGTAAGCTTACATATCTTTCCGAGCTTTTCACGTACCGTATCAAGTCTCGTTCTGTCAGAATCATAAATGTATACGTTTTTTCCGCACTTAGACATATAAATACCCCCATTAACGTACTGTAGCAATTACAATAACAAAAAAGTGTGTCGAACTTTTAAATCCGACACACCTTTTCGTTAAAAATATGTGATTCTTTAGTTATTTATTTGTTGTAATTGTCTTAGCTGCTGAAAGGGCACTTGTTCTATTGCCTACCTTAACAGTTAACTTATAAGTATAGGTAACACCCTTCTCATATTTACCCTGCTCTGCTTTCTTAAATGTATCAACGAAAGTAGTCTTAGTTGTGTTACCAATGTACTGATATGTCTTACCAACTAATCTGTAAACACTGTAACTCTTAGCATCCTTTACAGCCTTGATTGATACTTTAATCTGACCCTTCTTGGTATTCTCAAGCTTTGTAAGCCAAGGAGCTGCGATTGTAGCTCTTATAGTCTTCTCAGCTGAGTTACCTTCAATGGAACCTGCGAAAGGAACTACCTTGTATATATAATCCTGACCAATTGTAAGACCTGTATCAGCATACTTTGTTGTTGCTGCATCTACAGTTGCAAGAAGTGAGAAGTCAGCTTCAACACCCTTAACCTTACGATAGATGTTGTATCCTTCAGCGCCTTCTACAGTCTTCCATGTAACGGTAACCTTAGCTTCTTCATTGTTAAGAAGATAGAATGTAGGCTCGTCTAATGTAGGAAGTCGGTGGATAACCGGCATATCATGGCCGTTTCTTACAAACGCTTTTATACATACATCTCCGGTTTCACCGTCATAATCTTCATACATATCGCTGTAATCATCCCATACGCCCTTACCATATGTAACGAATGTCTCTCCTGATTTTCCCGGAGCAACAATTCCGTCTCGTTCATACGACATATCGCAACGATACCAGATAGGCTCACTAAAGTTGACAGTAATATAATACTTCTTACCCCAGTCAAGATTTACGCCCTTATTAAACTCAATCTTCTGATACTCAGAATACTTAACATCAACAGTCTGTGTATAGATGCACTTTCCGCTTCCGATTGCCTTCTCATCAGTAACATCTGTATACACGTTAATTGTCGCTTTAACCGATTTAAATTCATAACCATATTCAGCAATAGGGCAAATCGAAATTGCTGTAAGTGTCTGATTTCCCTTTGATGTCAAAGCCATTGCAACACCGCTTATATCAGGTTCCCAATTTGCTCCCGGGCCGCCGTCATACTGATATGTACAATCAGTAGAATGTAACGGTGAAAGAGTAGCTGAAGCTATCCAATAGTCTGAGGAAAGTGCTGCATCATAATATGAAAGATAGAAATATCCGTTATCACCCCAGCTTTTACCCCAGCTGTTCTTAACAATCCATGCACCGTCTTTTTCAGGCTGTGTAGTAAAGTTTTCCTTACTGTAATTATCATCCCATCCAACGATAGTTACCGCATGATCGATATACTGATACTTGTCTGTCCACTCAGGAAGATACGCCGCATTTGTTTTCTCGTTGTAATAATTCTTATCCCATGAGCTTGCACATACGGTAACCCAAACGGCACCGTTTCTTGTTATTAATTCTTTTGCTCCGTTAATGTCATTGGCAGCTATAGTATATACAGCATTAAAATCAAACATGTTATATTCAGTTGCATATTCTATACTTAAAGGCTGCTTAATGTTCTTATAAGGACATAACTCTTCTGATACAGGTCCGTATCCTTTCATAAGAGTGGATGCAGCATCATAGTGCCAACCACCGTTGTCCTGCCATTTATTAAGCTGGGTTCCTTCACCTTCAATAGCCTCGTCCTGACCTTCTACTATATTGTAAGTAAAATAACCAAGCTGATATTCAGAAATATCTACATTAGAATCAGCAAGACCCAACATAATGGCATTACTTTCCATTGATGCGCACATCGTAAATAACCAGCAAGTACCGTAAGGGTTCTGATTCTTAACAGAAGTTACAAGTCCGTGCTCTCTTAAATCAAAACTTGTAGGGAAATTCTGCTCTGTTGCAACATACTCTGTAACACCGGTTTTCTCATTTCCCATTGCATTTGAAATACCTTTTATTAGTCTGTCCGGCTTAGGCATTCCCATTGCTCCCAAGAAGAAACGAGTACTGTTTTCTTTAGCGTTTGCCTGTGCCGGCATCATTAAGCCGGATACAATCATCGCCATCGCAAGAATAAGCGATAATATACGTTTTTTCATCCCATAGTCCTCCTTCATACGTTCGCTTCTGCGAACATGACAATATTATACTCCCGTATCGTTAAATAATCCACAATAGTTTTCAACAAAAAGCGGGATTGGAAATCCAATCCCGCTTAAGATACTTATAATATCTAATTACTTGCTTGTAGTAATTGTCTTAGCTGCTGAAAGGGCACTTGTTCTGTCGCCTCTCTTAACTGCTAACTTGTAAGTATAAGTAACACCCTTCTCGTAAGATCCCTTCTTGAAGGTATCAACATATGTAGTCTTAGTTGTATTGCCAAGGTACTGATATGTCTTACCGATTAATCTGTAAGCGCTGTAGCTCTTAGCTCCGTTAACCTTCTGAATTGTAATCTTAACCTGGCCCTTCTTGGTGTTCTCAAGCTTTGTAATCCAAGGAGCTGCGATTGTAGCTCTTATAGTCTTCTCAGCTGAGTTACCTTCAATAGAACCTGCGAAAGGAACTACCTTGTAGATGTAGTCCTGACCGATTGTAAGACCTGTATCAGCATACTTTGTTGTAGCTGCATCTACTGTTGCAAGGAGTGAGAAGTTATCTTCAACGCCCTTAACCTTACGATAGATGTTGTATCCTTCTGCATTCTCTACAGTCTTCCATGTAACTGTAACCTTAGCTTCTTCATTGTTAAGAAGATAGAATGTAGGCTCTTCTAAGGAAACTGCGTTAGGATCGCGATGGATTACAGGCATGTCATGACCGTTACGTACGAATACCTTCATACATACGCTGTTTGCAGGATCTTCATCTGCATCAGCATAGTTGTCATACCACTTGTTATCTCTTGCAACACGTGTAAATGTCTCGCCTTCAAGGGCGGATGCATATGCCTTTCTCTCGCCCCAGTCAACAGGTCCATCGAGATAATATCCGATTGGTGCACTGAATGTAACGATAACTGTAATCTTATCGCCTTCGCTTATGTTAACACCCTTCTTGAACTCAAGTGTCTGATAATTCTCAGTTATAACATCGTAACCTGTCTGTGTATAGATAGGAGTTGCTGTAGCAGCTGCTTCCACACTTGCAAGATTCTTATATACATTAACTGTTGCCTTAACAGGTGCAAATACGCCGTCTTCACTTGCATTGCATGGCTTAATTGCTACTGCTGTGATTGTCTGGTCTGCTCTACCTGTATAGTTAATAGCAACATCAGTTACGTCTGCAAGATAGAAAAGACCTAAGCCACCATCATACTGATATGAATAATCGTAATACTCAAGCGGAGCAACCTTGTATCCTGCTAACATATGATCTGCATCAAGAGCAGCATCATAATAAGATACATAGAGATATCCAGCATCGCCCCACTCTTCGCCCCAGCTGTTCTTGATAATCCAAGCGCCGTCGCCTTCAGGCTGTGTAGCAAAGTTCTCTTTGCTGTAGTTATCATCCCAACCTACAACGAGGATAGCATGATCGGTTCCTGTATAGTTCTTATCCCAAGCAGGAAGATAAGCTGCACTTGTCTTCTCGTTGAAGAACTTCTTATCTGACCAAGAAGCTGCACAGAAGGAAATGTACATAGCACCGTTCTTTGTAAGGTACTCCTTGATTGCTGCTCTATCATTAGCTGCAATAGCTTCAACAGCTGCTGTTCTAAATACGTTATGAGCTGTAGCATCTTCTGATTCCCAGTTCTTCTTTGCAGACTTATATGGATAAAACTCTTCAGGTGCAGGACCGTAGCCCTTCATAAGGCCAGCCATCGCATAGAAGTAGTTACCACCGTTATCTAACCAATTCTTAGCTGCATCAAAGCCTTCGCCCTGGATCATTTCATCCTGAACTTCCGGAATATGAGTTGCAAAGTAACCCATCTGAATTTCGGAAAGGTCAATGTCAGAATCAGCAAGACCCAACATAATAGCATTACTCTCAATAGATCCGATAGTTGCGAATGTCCAGCAAGTTCCGTAAGGGTTCTGATTCTTAACGGAAGTTACAAGACCGTAATCTCTTAAGTCAAACTTAGAAGGTGTTGCGCAATCTGTAGCTTCATATACAGACATGCCCATAGCTGCTGCCTTCTGTTCAAGAGACATTCCCTTAAACATTACATTCTCATCAATGTGTCCCATAGCACCGATGAAGAATCTTGATTTTGCTTCTGCCTTGCTTGCAGGCATTGCAAGCATAGACACAACGAGTGCTAATGCAAGAACACTAGCTAACAAACGTTTCTTCATAAATAAGTTCCTCTCTTACATTTGTTTTTGTCCTTTCGGACGGATAACTTATTATAACACCATTTATTAACAATTCCAACATTTAATTCATAATTTACTCATTGTATATTTATGTTTTATCCGATTTTCAATAACCGTTTCCTTATACTTTGACTATAAAATGTCATTGTTTATTCTATATATAATTTGTCTTGAAACCAAAAAGATTCGCGGCAACCCACGAATCTTTATCTTATGCATTATCAAATTTATTCTTCAATGCGCCTTCCGTCAGCGGTACTGCCAAAAGCATTGCGGAAATCTCCAAAAGCAATATCACTCCGCAGAACGGTTCGAACAGGTCACTGTTCAATCTTAAAAGGATTATTCCGAAAAGGAGAGTAATTAAGAGAAGCCGCTTACCTATCCACAGGTAGAACCGGCCACATATCTTATGGGCGTAGCGCTCTGTCGCCTCATTCCGAAGCGCCCGCTCCGTCCGATAATAACGCTCTTTCCTCGGCTTAGCCCTTAGTAACTTCATTCCCATAATCACCATTGCAACAGGCATAAGAAGAAGTAAGGCCGTCAGGAATATCCACATATACGTACCACCACTTATCAAACTTTACAGAGAATCATTTCTCTATATCTTGTATATCGGGTACTTTGTTCTACACTTTATAGCAATTTACAAATTTCTTACATTTTTTTCGATAAATTAGTCAATTTAGTTTTTTTTCCTATTTGACTGTATGTTTGAATTCTTATTTAAACTCCTCGGGATGAGCCCTGAAATACTCAATCATGGTTTTCGTCATACTTAGCGTCGAATCATCCCTCGGGATATCTTCTCTTTTAAACCACTCCGCAACAGACAATTCTCCATCATCAAGTGTAACCTCCGGCGAGCCGTCAAGTTCTGCAAAAAATCCAATAAGAAGCGACTGCGTAAAAGGCCACGGCTGGCTCGTAAAATATCTTACATTCTTAACTTTTAATCCGGTCTCTTCCATCACCTCACGATGAACCGTCTGTTCAATCGTCTCACCGATCTCCGCATATCCCGCAACAAGCGCATATCTATTATAATATCCGCCCGCGTATTTGCTTAATAAAATCTTATCTCCATCCGTTATCGCAACTATCATTGCAGGATTAATCCTCGGATACAGATGCTGATTGCACTTAGGACATATCAGTGCTCGTTCCTTCTCGCTATGTCTATATGCGCTTCCACATGCTCCGCAATACTTATTCTTTTCATAAAAGCTCGTCAGATGAAATGCTACCGATGCCGCAAATGCGATTTCATTAGGCGCTTTTCCGCGGAAGGTAAACTTATCCTTAAGCTCGTAACCAAGAAGGGTGAGCTTTTCTACCATGTTAATCTCGTTCTTCGGGAAAAGCATATAGATTCCGCGTTCATCAAGCTTAAGTAAGAATCTGAATTCTCCCAGATCCTTGCACTCGTCATAAGAAGGCAGGATAACCCTGTCATTATCGAGTCGCATGAAAACTTTCTCGCCCTCGGAATAAATGATTAAATCGCCTGTCTTAGGGGGTCTTAACTCCCACTCATTATGTAATACGTATGGCGCTATGTCCTGAAACATCTTTCTCACCTCGTAACCTGCTGTTAAAAACTTTTTATTTGCACATCAAATGT
The DNA here is from genome assembly GCA_016283755.1 of Lachnospiraceae bacterium. Lineage (GTDB taxonomy): Bacteria > Bacillota > Clostridia > Lachnospirales > Lachnospiraceae > XBB1006. The sequence goes on from JAEENO010000041.1 coordinate 55,027, forward strand.
GCACATTCTACTACTATAATTATTATATCTATTCGTCTTCTAATTGTAAATTAGAGCTTGTAAAGGGGGTTACTATGAAATACGCAATTCTTATGGACGACGGTGTTGAAGAGATCGAAGCCTTAACCGTCGTAGATATACTTCGCCGTGCGGAAATCGAGATTGATATGATTTCTGCATCTGATGACAGGAGAGTTACAGGTGCCCACGGAATCGTTATTGAAGCAGATAACATCGGAAATGATGTCCGCTTCAGTAAATATGACGGTGTTATTATTCCGGGCGGAATGGGCAATGTCAATCGCCTCAAGGCCAATTCGCACGTATCTTTTGTATTAAAGAGTTTTTTATCACGTAATGACTTAATTGCCGCAATCTGTGCGGGTCCTACAGTCCTTGGTGCGCTCGATATTCTCAAAGAGAGAAAAGCCACATGTTATCCGGGATTAGAAGATCAGCTTAATTGTGCATCCACTCCTTCGGACAACGTAGTTATAGATGATAACATCATAACATCCAAGGGTCCCGGCACTGCGATGGAATTTGCACTCGCAATCGTTGCATATCTTAAAGATCAGGAAACTGCGGATGCTGTTCGAAAAGCGCTTTTATACTAAGATAATTAAATATCGGATACAAGAAAACGGCAGGACATCCTGCCGTTTTAATTATCTTATTTAACCATTATTTCTGCGCCGAGGCCTTTTAACTTCTCGACGAAGTTCTTATATCCACGCTCGATATGATGCATACCTTCGACTTCGGTCGTTCCGTCCGCGATTAAGCCGGCACAGATAAGTGCTGTAGCCGCTCTTATATCGGAACCTACAAGCTTACTGCCGTCGAGCTTCTTAACGCCCTTGATCTTAACGGTGTTACCGTTATGCTCAACCTTTGCACCCATCTTCGAAAGCTCATAGATATATGAGAATCTCTCAGGGAATACAAGGTCTGTTATTGATGATTCACCATCCGCCTTAACCGCGAGAACCGTAAGCAGCGGCTGAAGATCTGTCGCAACACCGGGATACGGCATTGTAGTAACCTTCAGAGGATTAATCACTCCTGTACTTACAATGTGAATCTCATTATCATTATATTCAATGAATATACCCGCTCTGGTTAATGTCTGAATAAGCGGATTGTTATGGGTTGGAATACAATTCTTAATAACCGCATCACCACCCGTTATCGCAACTGCCGTAAGGAATACGCCGGTCTCGATTCTGTCGGATATAACATCATGAACAACATCGGCCTTAACAGGTGCCGAGCCGTATACCGTAATCTTATCCGAACCCGCACCGGTAATCTTAACGCCCATCTTAGTAAGAAGGTTCGCCAAGTCTACTATCTCAGGCTCTTTCGCACAGTTACTTATCGTAGTCTTGCCCTTCGCACGCGAAGCTGCAAGAATTATATTACAGGTTGCGCCGACAGACGGGAAACGTAAGAACAAATCCATTCCCTTAAGTCCGTTAGGGGCTGTTGCCTCAACAACACCACCGTCGAGCTTATACTTCATACCCATCATTTCCAAGTTATCAAGATGGATATCGATAGGTCTGTCCCCTATTCTGTCGCCACCCGGAAGTCCAAGATAAGCATGGTTAAGACCTGCCATCATAACTCCGAGAAAATATGTCGATCCGCGAATCGAACCGCAAAGTTCACGCGGCAATTCCGCATATTTAAGTTCGCCGGATATCGTCATTGTCTCATCTTCGTAGTTAACCGTCTTGCCTAAAGCGCGTAAAAGATCTGCCATTACGCCGACATCCGATATATCAGGCACATTATTAAGCGTCACTGTCGTATCCTTATCGGCAAGTGCCGCTGCTGCCATACATACCAAAGTTGAATTCTTAGATCCTTCTATATATACCTCGCCGGACAGCCTCTTGCCGCCTCTGACGAAGATATGTCTATTATCATTCTGCATGAAAACCGGTTCCTTCCTGCATTTTAAAGAATCCTTCTCATAACCTTACACCCACAAAACAACTACTATATCTTACCTTAGATAAGATAAAAAGTAAAGACATTTATTTAACGCATCTCTTCGCGGCTTCTACGACATGTGACACGAGAACGCTTGTCGTTACTGAGCCTACGCCGCCCGGCACCGGAGTGATCTTTTCAACAAGACCATCAGCCTCTTCGAAAAGCACATCTCCGCAGAGCTTCTGCTTATCTTCATTCCAGCCGATACCTACGTCGATAACGGTCTGCCCTTCGGATAAATATTCCTTATTAACTGATTCCATCTGGCCCGATGCAGCAATAACAATCTCAGCCTTACGGGTAATTGAAGGTACATCAACTGTTCTTGTATGACATATTGTTACCGTTGCATTCTTATGCATAAGCATCATTGCGACCGGACGACCGATTACAAGTGAACGACCGATAACAGTTACGTTCTTACCCTTAGGGTCTATATTGTAATATTCAAGTATCTTCATAGCTGCTTCAGCAGTACACGGCGGAAATCCGATATCTGTATTGGTAAAAACTCCTGCAAGAGAGCCATCGGTACATCCGTCGACATCCTTGGCAGGGTTAAGCATCTTTCTTGCTCTCTCTCCATCGATATGCTTAGGAAGCGGGCGGAACATAAGAATTCCGTGAACCTTGTCATTATTATTAAGATCATCTAAAACCTTGAAGAATTCATTTTCCTCAACGTCCGCAGGAAGAACTACGTTAAGTACCGTAACGCCTACCTGCTCGCATCGCTTGCATGCACCGCGCTCATAACTTAGATCATCTTCTCTCTCCCCAACTCTAAGAATCGCCAAAGTCGGATTGATTCCTTTATTCTTTAATTCTGCCACAGCTGCTGCCATCTCTTCGTTAAGCTTAGCCGCAACCGGGGCACCCTTTAAAATCTCGGTCATGTTAACCTCTCCTAATATTCCCTATAGTCAATAAGTAATGATTTCCCATAAAACCATTATGTAAATTATATCAAATTTGAGGGGTATTCTCAATACAAGTTAATTGGAATTCTGCAATAAAGAAGGGGCTTGGTTAAAACCAAACCCCTTGATTATTTAAATAATTTAATCAACAATCGTAATCGAAATTACTTAATGTTGCCCTGATCTACTACTGTAATTACTGTAGCGAAATCAGCTGCGTTCTTTGTAATATCGTTAGAAACTGTTATTGTACCTGCATGCATAGCTGCAACAAGTGCCTTGTAGTCATCAGCTGTGAATGTATCACCAAACTGTGTTGAAGGAGCGATCTGTACGAAGTTCTCTTCAGGGTTATCAGATACAAGACCTAATGTATCAATCTTACCACCTGCGAATGTACCTGCAACTACTGCTGCAAGAGTTGCCTTAACTGTTGCTGCAAGACCCTTCATGGCTGAAGTAACTGTCATGCCAGGTGTCTCGAACATACCGTCAATGATTGCTGCCTGGTCAACGTCAACACCGATAACCTTAGCATTAACCTTCTTAGCTGCCTCACCTGCAGATGTGAAGATACCACCACCACAAGCGAATACAACTTCTGTACCTGCCTGATACCATGTATCCATGAATGCTGTGATATCAGCATCACCATAGAACTGGTTACCATAGCAATACTTAACCTCAACGTCTGTAAGGCCAAGCTCAGCTGCTGCTGCATCAACGCCCTGTACGAAACCATAACCGTAACGTACAACTGCAGGAACTGCCATACCACCAAGGAAGCCTAACTTCTTGTAGCCAAGCTTAACTGCTGCATAACCTGCCATGTATCCGCAAAGCTCTTCCTGGTATACTGCACAGTAAAGGTTTGAAGGAACTACATAGTCATCACCGAGGTCACCTGCACTAACGTCAAGTGCGATGAATGTAACTTCAGGGTTGTCACCTGCTGTAGCCTTGATTGCAGGACCAAATGCATAACCAGGCATAACGATTACGTTGTATCCCTCATCGATTGCCTGCTCGATAGAAGCGATTCTGTCTTCATCAGAGTCAGAAGCCGGCTTGAAATATGTGAAGCCTAAGCCGTTCTCTGTACAGAAAGCCTGGCAAGCTTCATATGTTGTCTGGTTGAAAGACTGGTCTGTGATATCGCCGTAGTCTGTAACCATAGCAACCTTGAATTCCTTATCGGTTGTCTGCTGCTCGTTATTTGTGTTGCTGTTGCTGTTATTGTTATTGTTGTTGGAATTGTTGCTCTCTGTGTTGCCACCGCAAGCAACTAATGCCATTACCATAGCTAAACACAGGATTAATGATAATATTTTCTTCATTTTGAATAATCCACCTTTCTTATTATGAAAATTATCATTTTTATTTAATCGCAGGTCTCCCTACGAAAAAACCAAGTTTAATCATATCAAATTAATGTGATATCTTAGTGATTAACGCTGTCCCTTATCGTAAGGAATACCTTCTGCCTTAGGAGCATGTGAGTGTTTCGACGATAAAGCCAGCACGACTAATGATACTATATAAGGCATCATGTTGTAAATACCTGCAGGAATATTTAGATTATATAAAAAGTCAAATCCTACATATACGTTGGATAAAGCTCTGAAAAATCCGAAAAGCAATGCAACGAGTGCAATTCTTCTTGGCTTCCACTGTCCGAATATCATAACCGCAAGGGATAAGAATCCGAATCCGGCAACGCCGACTTCAAATTTCCAAAGCGATACGCCTGCAAGGATATAGCAGATACCACCGAGTCCGCCGAGTGCACCCGACATAAGTACACCGAGCCATCTCATCTTGTATACGCTGATACCTACACTGTCTGCTGCCTGCGGATGTTCACCGCACGCCATAAGTCTTAAGCCGTATTTAGTCTTATATAAGAACACATGAACAAGTATAAGAGCTATAACAGCCGCAACCATGAACCAGTTGAATTCGAATCCGCCGATATTCTTAACGAACATATTTCTCTGAGTAACATACTCAATCTCGGAAGATACATTATTAGGATCCTGCGCTGTGTTAATAGCCTTAACAAGTACCGTAGCGCCTGCTACGCCGAGCATATTAAGCGCTGTACCGATAATTGTCTGATCCGCCTTAAAGTTAATACATGCAACACCAAGAAGGGTTGAATATAAAACCCCGCACAAAATTGCAACTATCATAACGGTAATAACCATTACAAAAGCAGGAACCGTTATAGGCATAAAACGCATTGTAAGCGCACCGCCAAGGGCACCTATAACCATAATTCCTTCGAGGCCCAAGTTAATAACTCCGGAATGCTCCGATACGCAACCGCCCAATGCTACGAGTAATAATACGGAAGCAAATATTAATGTATATTGAATAAGTAAAGTCATTAATTCTCGCCTCCTTCTTTATTAGCATTACTGTCTTTCTTATCGCGCTTTGCCAATACGGTATTCATCACATATTTAATGAAGAATACGAAACCGCAGAAGTAAATAATTACGCTCGATATGAAATCGGATATCTGTGAGCAATACATTGACTTATCAACGTAAGCACCACCGTCAGCTATATGCTGAATGAAATATGATGAGAAGATTGCGCCTATCGGGCTTAATCCTCCGAGGAATGCGGTTGCGATACCGTTGAATCCCATTCCCGGAACGGAAGCTGCCGTGCACTCCCATCTCATATAACCTGTCTGGTAAAGTAAGCTTGCACCAAGTCCTGCCAAAGCTCCCGATATAATAAGAGAAAGGATTAAATTTCTCTTCTCTGCCATACCACAGTACTTTGCAGCCTTGCTGTTAAATCCCGTAGCCTTAAGCTCATAACCAAGCTTTGTTTTATTAAGAATTACCCAGATAGCTATTGTAACTACAAGAGCTATCGGAAGGGCAATCGTTATATACTGATTGTTGTTAAAGAATTTATCAAGTCCCGCATTCGGTAAAAGCGCCTTAGGATTGATTTCACTTAAATATCCTGTATAAGGGCTCGCAACTTCCTTAACTTTATTAAGTACAATGTTGGTAAAGTAAAGGATTATCCAGTTAAGCATAATTCCCGAGATAACCTCGTTAACATTAAATGCTGCCTTGAGGATTCCGACCAATGCTCCTGCAAAACCACCTGCGATAATTGCAAAGAGCATGCAAGGAAACCATCCCCAGTGCCACTGGAGCGCTGCGTAGAGTGATGCGCATACGCCGATGCAATACTGTCCTGCGGCACCGATGTTGAAAAGTCCTACTTTATAGGAAAAGAGGATACTTAACGAACACATAAGAAGCGGTACTGTCTTAGCTATGGTATTGCCGAATCGCTGAATCTGCTTAGCAGGATTGTTAAAGTTAAAAAAGTTCTTGATAAGGTCCATTATTGCTTCACCCGCACCTGACGGATTAATGAAAAGCAATGCAATGTAACCTACAAGCATACCTAATATAATACACAGGATTGAGGCGATGAAAGCCTGAACACCATCATTTTTCAATATTTTTCTCATGCTTTCACCTCATCTCTTTTAGCTCCCGCCATGTAAAGACCGAGCTCTTCTTCTGTAGTATTCTTAGGATTAAGTTCACCGACTATCTCGCCTTCGTATAACACGAGAATTCTGTCGGATACATCCATAACCTCTTCAAGCTCATATGAAACCATAAGAACCGCCTTGCCAGCATCGCGCTGTGCAACAAGCTGCTTATGAATATATTCAATTGCTCCGACATCAAGTCCACGTGTCGGCTGAACTGCCACAAGAAGCTCCGGGTTCTTATCAATCTCACGACCGATGATAGCTTTCTGCTGATTACCGCCCGACATTGAACGCGCAATCGTAATCGGACCCTGTCCGCTTCTTACGTCGTACTGCTCAATTATCTTATTGGCATAATTTCTTATATTCTTTCTTCTCAAGAATCCTGCCTTATTGGTAAATTCAGGCTCAAAATATCTCTCCAGAATAAGATTGTCCTCAAGTGAATAGTCAAGAACAAGACCATGCTTATGTCTGTCCTCAGGAATATGAGACATTCCCATCTTGTTACGATGCCTTATGGATTCTTTTGTAATATTCTTATTTAATAATGTAAGCTTACCGGACTTAAGAGGAAGAAGACCTGTTATTCCTTCAACAAGTTCTCTCTGTCCGTTGCCGTCAATACCTGCTATACATACAATCTCGCCACCGCGAACCTTGAATGATACGTTCTTAACCGCATCAAGCTTATGGCCTTCGGATGCAACGACCATATTCTCCACATCAAGGACAACATCACCCGGTGTCTTATCTTCCTTCGCAACGTGGAAATTGACATTACGTCCAACCATCATTGCGGATAATTCTTCCATCGAAGTATCCTTGGTCTCAACCGTTCCGATATACTTACCCTTACGAAGAACCGAACAACGGTCCGCAACCTTCATAATCTCTTCAAGCTTATGGGATATGAACAGAATCGATTTTCCTTCCTTAACAAGGTTCTTCATAATCTGCATAAGCTCATCAATCTCCTGCGGAGTAAGTACCGCAGTCGGCTCATCGAATATAAGAATCTCATTATCTCTGTACAACATCTTTAAAATCTCGGTACGTTGCTGCATACCAATGGTTATGTCTTCAATTATTGCATCCGGATCTATACTTAATCCGTAACGCTCCGAAAGTGCCATAACCTTCTCACGTGCTTCCTTCTTCTGTAAGAAGCCTTTCTTAGTGTCTTCTACGCCCAAGATAATATTATCAAGCACGCTAAAGCACTCAACCAGCTTAAAATGCTGATGCACCATACCGATTCCAAGTGCATTTGCGTCATTAGGATTCTTAATCTCTACCTCAACGCCGTCTTTCTTAATGATTCCTTCTTCAGGCTGATACAGTCCGAAAAGTACACTCATCAAGGTTGACTTTCCCGCACCGTTCTCGCCAAGAAGTGCGTGAATCTCGCCTTTTTTAAGCTGCAGCGTAATGTTGTCATTCGCTATAATGCCCGGGAAACGCTTGGTGATATTAAGCATCTCAATTGCATAAGGAGTGTCCATCCTGTCATGCCCCTTTCCTTGTATTTACTGATATGTCAAACCACAACATAATGTGCTTTTATTATACTCCCTTTTAAGGAAATATACCATATCTAGATAATTAAAATATATTAATCTATTTTATTATACACCCTATCGTCAAGCTTTCTATTTAAAGTCTTAGAAAAAAGTGGTAATATATAATGAACGATTTTTGTAAGGAGACCTTTATTATGCTTAAAAAAAGAAAAGAAGAAGGTTTTAAGATAATAATAGTAGGCTGTGGCAAGGTAGGTGTTACCCTTGTAGATCAGTTAAGCAAAGAGGGACACGACATAACAGTTATTGATACAGACGCATCCATTGTAAACGATGTATCATCTGCTTATGATGTAATGGGCTATACCGGTAACGGAGCAAGTTTCACAACTCTTGTCGAAGCAGGTGTTACCAATGCAGACCTCTTAATTGCGGTTACAGCCTCAGATGAACTCAATCTTCTGTGCTGTACCTTAGCCAAGCAGGTAGGTAACTGTGCAACCATAGCAAGAGTAAGAACTCCTGATTACAGTAAAGAAACCAACTACTTACGTGAAAAGCTCGGACTCGCAATGATTATTAATCCGGAACTTGAAGCTGCACTTGAAACTGCAGCAATCCTCGCGCTTCCGAACGCACTCGAGGTCAATGCTTTTGCACACGGGCAGGCAACACTCGTTAAATTCCGCATTCCGGAAGACAGCGATATCGCAGGACAGACACTTGCGCAGGTCGGTCAGTCAATTAAGTCAAATATCCTTTTCTGCGCAATAGAGCGTGATAAGGAAGTATATATACCTTCAGGTAATTTCACACTTCAGGCGGGAGATATTATTTCCTATGTATCCAATCGTCGTAACGCATCAACATTCTTGACGGAAATCGGTTATAAGTCCAATAAAGTTAAGGATACCATGATTATCGGCGGCGGTAAGGGCGCTTATTACCTTGCAGAACAACTCATCTCAATGGGCATCAAGGTTAAGATAATCGAAACCAACAAGGCAAGATGTGAGGAATTAAGCCTCCTTCTTCCTAAGGCGATTATAATAAATGGCGACGGTATCGATCAGGAGCTTCTTCGTGCGGAAGGATTACAGAAGGTTGAAGCTTTTGTACCTCTTACCGGTATTGACGAGGTTAACGTACTCTTAACGCTTCACGCCAAGAATACCTCGAATGCCAAGGTCATTACCAAGATTAATAAGATTAATTATAATGAAGTTCTTGACAGCCTTGACTTAGGTTCGGTTATCTATCCTAAGTTCATCACATCGGAAGCAATCGTTGCTTACGTACGCGCGCGTCAGAACTCCGCTAATTCAAGCAATATCGAGACCTTGTATCATATGTTTGATTCAAGAGTTGAGGCCATAGAGTTTAAGGTTGATGCGGATTCCAATATAACAGGCAAGAAGTTAAAAGATCTTAGATTAAAGCCTGATGTTCTTGTATCGTTTATAAGCCGCAAGGGACGCATCATTATTCCTTCCGGTTCCGATACTATTGAAAAGGGCGATACCGTAATGATTGTAACCAAGAATACCGGATTCACCGATATTCAGGATATTCTTAACTAGTTAAAGGAGCTTTTCTACATAATGAACAGTAAAGTTATAAGATATGTGTTCGGTAAAGTCCTTCTGATAGAAGGCGCGCTCCTTCTGTTACCGATTTTAACCGCACTCATATATCACGAAAAAGAAGGCTTAATATATGTATATGTCGCTTTAGGTGCTGCACTTATCGGGCATCTCTTCTCGATAAAAAAGCCTGACGACTACGTATTCTATTTTAAAGACGGTTGCTTTATGACGGCTCTTTGCTGGGTTGCCCTCTCAATCGTCGGTGCAATGCCTTTTTATCTTACAAAAGAGATACCGTTTTATATAGATGCATTATTTGAGACAATCTCAGGTTTCACGACAACCGGTGCAAGTATTTTACCGCGTGTGGAAGACCTTTCTCACTGCTCGCTTTTGTGGAGAAGCTTTACGCACTGGATTGGCGGTATGGGAGTACTTGTCTTCTTACTTGCGATTATCCCGATGAACGGCGGTTCCCATATGAACCTTATGCGTGCAGAGTCTCCGGGACCATCCGTTGGAAAGCTCGTGCCAAAAGCTCATGACACTGCCAAGATTCTGTACTTTATCTATATTGGACTTACTGTGGCAGAGATTATCTTCTTACTTGCAGGTCATATGCCGGTATTCGATGCAATCTGCATAAGTGTCGGCACCGCAGGTACCGGTGGTTTCGGTGTTCGTTCAGACAGTTTGTTATCCTACTCACCATATATTCAGTGGGTAGTAACGATATTTATGGTTTTATTCGGTGTTAACTTCAACGCCTACTTCTTCATTATTTTCGGAAAGTTTAAAAAAGCGCTTTCAATGGAAGAAGTTAAAACCTACTTTGCCGTTATATTCGGTGCCGTAGCAATTCTTATGTTTGACGTAATCCATATCTGCGGGAACTTTTTCACCGCGCTACGCCACTCATCATTTGCGGTTGCGTCAATTATAACGACTACAGGTTTTGCAACACTTGATTTCAATACCTGGTCAGTTACAAGCAGGCTTATCCTTGTGGGTTTAATGTTCATAGGCGCGTGCGCCGGTTCGACCGGAGGCGGTATCAAGGTATCAAGATTCATTATTCTTATTAAGACAGTAAAAAAAGAGCTTCTTTCATACCTTCATCCGAAGAGCATTAAGAAGATCAAAATGGACGACCACCCTGTTGAACACGAAGTTGTACGTTCGACGGATGTATACTTTATAACTTTTGTAATTATATTTACGGCTTCGCTGTTTATTATATCTTTCGATCAGAAGGATCTCGTAACAAGCTTTACAGCGGTTGCCGCTACAATTAATAACATAGGACCGGGTCTTGAACTCGTTGGTCCGACCGGAAACTACGCATTCTTCTCACCGCTTGCAAAGATTATTCTTATGATTGATATGCTTGCGGGAAGGCTTGAGTTATTCCCGTTACTGTTACTTTTCTATCCTGTAATGTGGAAAGACCTTTTCTTCAGTACCTTAAGAGAGAAGCACAAGAATAAAAACAAATAAACATAAGTTTGGTATTGTGTTATTCTTTTAACAGTGTTATACTGATAATGTGATATTCATAAATGAATACACAACTATTATCCCATTCATTTACAAAATAAGCAGGCACGCAGCCTGCTTATTTTAATACAATTATTAATTTAAAATCAAAACATCTTCTGCTTCGTATGGTACACGGTTTGTTATAACGCCGTCATTCACATGGAATGCACCGCCTATTGATACCGGGTCATCACTTAATGAATTGATGATATATCCTTCTTTTGCGGCAAGTGCTGCCTGCTCGGCATATTCATGCTCGTATTCTTCCCAATCTTTCTTATCGAAATTTACATATATAGGCCAGATTAATGCACCGTCTGTCTTAAAACGCTCCGGAAAATCCCAAAGGTCGCCGCACAATGCAATATTGAGCTTTTCTCCCTTGTAGATAAACTCATCCGTACAGGTGCCTTCCTTATAATGTTCGCCCGCGATATGTTCTTTCCATCCCTTAGAGATTCTTCTGTAATTATGAAGAATCTTGCCATTCTCTATAACTACACACGAAGAATATATATCTTCGTTAAAAAGCTCAACATAGCCAAGTACAAGATCCGTCTTGTACGTAACCGTAAGCGCTTTTATACGCTCCATAATATCTGAATCCATAGAAACAGCAACTTCTTTGTCATGTTCATAATTCCAGTTTAAAGAATCAAAGCCCTGTAAGAACGTCTCTCCAAAGCAAACCAAATCCGCCTTACCGGATACCTCCTTCAAGGCTTTCTCAATTTTCCCTATATTATGCTCTATATCGTTATTAATAAACTTATATGCCGCAAGAGCTATTTTTAACTTGCCCATAATTATATCTCCCTTTAAAACAAAATATACACACGGCATGGCACCGTGTGTATATCAGTCTACATTATTTGATATATATTTGCAAACAATTATCTTCTGTCCCAGACATCGAGACCCTTGTTGACCTGACGTGAAGAGTGTCTGCCTTCAGGACTGATCTCTCCTGCCTTCATAAGCGAAATCTTGGTTAATGTAGGTCCTACAAGTTCATAGACAAGAACCGAGAACAATACAACGTTTCTTATAATCGGGCCATCACTCAAGGTTGCTGCCGTTATAGCCATACCAAGTGCAACTCCTGCCTGTGGAAGCAATGTGATTCCGATATTCTTTGTAATGTGCTCACTGCAGTGAGTCATCTTACAGCTTATCCATGCGCCTGAAATCTTACCGAGCGATCTGAAGATTATATATACAACACCGAGCAATAATACGAGAACATTACCAAGTATTGAAAGATCAAGCTCAGCACCGGATAATACGAAGAAAAGCACATTGACAGGAGCTGTCCAGCCATCTACCCTGTCCATTAATTCCTCCGAAGTCTCGCAAATATTGCAGAATACGGTACCCATCATCATACATACAAGCAGAAGCGAGAATCCGAACTTTACACCGAATACTTCAAACTTAACAAGCGAAATACCTACCGTAAGAAGTACAAACGCAACTGATAAAGATATACGCTTTGAATTCGAATGGAAGAATCTCTCAAGCTGATTCAAGACCATACCTGCGATTGTACCAAGTACAAGTGATAATACAATTTCAACAAGCGGTTCAACCGCTACACTTACAATACTTATTGAACCCTGTTCCAATGCTCTTGCGATTCCGAATGAAACCGAGAAAAGCACAAGACCTACAGCATCGTCGATTGCCACTACCATAAGTAAGAGCTTGGTCAAAGGACCGTTAGCCTTATACTGCTTAACAACCATAAGAGTTGCTGCAGGAGCAGTAGCTGCCGCAATAGCACCGAGTGTTATTGCAGATGACACAGATATCAAGGACGGATCGATAAAATGAACCACGAGTAAAGCTACATCCACAATAATAGTTGTTATAACAGCCTGTAAAATACCAACCGTTATAGCCTGCTTGCCCATTAGCTTCAATGAAGAAAGCCTGAACTCGTTACCGATTGCAAAAGCTATAAATCCAAGTGCAACCTGGCTTATAATCTTTAATGCGCCAACTTCATCAAGTGAAGTAAAACCAATTCCCTCTACACCGATTCTACCGATGAAAAATGGTCCGAGTAAAAGTCCCGCTACTAAGTACGCCGTAACTGCAGGAAGGTGAACCTTCTTAGCAAGTCGAGACATCAAAAGTCCGCCGGCAAGTGCAACCGCAAGACTAACCAATGTTAATGCCATATCAATACCTCCGAAGCATCAAATGCTTTATATATATCCTGATTAAGCAACAAGTGCTTATTAATCAAACAGCGCTTATTATAGCGCAAAAAAAAGCAAAAAGATAGTCCTTTTTGCTTTTTTCATAAATAATTAAATAAGATTTCATTTAATGAGCTTTACTTGCATAACATGCAACAATATCTATACTCTTTTCCGCTTCCGCATGGGCAGATGTCACGCGGGTATATTTTTCTTGTAGTAACAACCGCACCTCCACCGTCAAGCCCCTTAGGATAGGTCATTGAAGAAATCTCTGTCGCAAGCGACCGGTAATCCAATTCAAATCCAAGTCTTGTTAAAAGCTCTTCATTTCGCTTCAACGTATCCGCCATGGTCTGAGTGTCCGCAATTATCTTATTGGTCTTATAGCCTGCATACATAGGCTCAATCTCTGCCCATTCCTTATATGTATGTCCCTGGAATTCCTGCATTCTTGTACTGTAGAAAGCCTCAAAGATATTGCTCAAAACCTGCTGCAATTCGATTTCATTACTGAACTTAAAGCCCCAGTCATCAAACCATTCCGCAATATCGGCAAAGTCATCGCCCATCGCAAATCTGTTATATATATCAGAAACCGCATGTAAGGAATCAAGCTCATCCAGCTGCTTAGAAAAGCTCTCAAAGAGATTCACATAGCATTCTTCTCTTAACAAGCAGAAATTATCGGCATATTCCTCTATCTCATCTCTTGACGGAATATAATAATTCTCAATCTTACGTGAATTCATCTTCGCCACACAAGAAGGATCCACTGCGAAAAAGCGCTCGAATACAGTAGTTCCGTCGTCTATACAAGGATTGAGATCCTGCGGAAGCGCTCTGTATTTCGCCCAGAATTCCTCGAATGTAGGCGCTTTTCCACGCTTCTTACAGAATAACTTATAGAGAATCTCTCTCGGTGCGGCACCGTAAATTGTACATAAAACACCGAGGCAACAGCGAAGCCAATAATTGTCTTCTCGTACTTCCAGAAACTCGGATAAATCAATCTCTTCAAAAACCGCTCTTACGTCTTCCGGTATAACAAGCGTCGAATCTTCCGTTATTGCCGCGTAATCAAGCTCCGCAAGCCTTATAGCGCCTTCCGCATTAGTATCATCTATCTCAACTTCTTCCTGCAATCCCTGCATAAGAAGATCCATATCATCCTCGGATATAACGGATAATCTTTCCATCATAACCTTCGGTCTAAGTAAAAATCCCGACAATTCCTCAACAAGTGCCTGCTTCGGTCTGTTGGCCGGTGCTACAAGATGGAGCTGCGCCAGATACTCTCTTAACTGATCAACATTATATTGCTCTAAAATAGTCGCAATCTTCATAATCAGCACCCTCTTTCAATAGTAGTAAGCTTATTTTACGGTACGACCCTTACCTGTGCCGGAACCCGTAACTATCATATCGAAAAAGGCCTGCATTGAACGCGTAACCCACTTATTCTTATGATATATAAGCTGTCTATATACCATAAGCGGTGAATCAGGCCCCATAAGCTCGGGAACATTAATACCTACAAGCTTGCCCTTCTTAATCGCATCCGATACAACGAAATGAGGCAGAACCGATATTCCGCCGTTATTCATAAGGTAGTTTACGATAAACTCAGTATTACCAATCTCAAGGAATGGCTTAATAGCCTTGCCCATTGATGCAAGATGCTGCTCGATTATATATCTGTAGCTTGCGTCACGCTCTGTTAATATGAACTCGTATGAAAGAAGCTCGTCAATTGAGACTACCTTTCTTTCCGCAAGCGGATGATTCTTGGATGCTGTAATAACAACATGCTCCGGTCTCTCCAAAATCTTATTGAAGTTGTTGCTGTATACTTTCTTATCAAGGAAATAGCAGAAGTCAATAAGGTTCTTATTCATAAGTTCGAACAATACTTCAGGTGAATCGAGTGTAACCTTAATATTAACATCCGGATACTTCTCATGATACTTTGTTATAAGACCCGGTAAAAGCATTGCAGCCATAGATTCCGTCGTACCTATCTTAACTTCGCCGGACACATCGCTCTGAGATGTTATATACTCCTTAGCCTCATTAATGTCACGAAGAATGGTCTGCGCTTTAGGAAGGAAATGCTTGCCCGCCTCTGTAAGAATCGTCTTCTTTCCGATACGATCAAAAAGCGGGGTCTTAAACTCCTGCTCAAGATGCTTCATCTGAATTGTTACTGCCGCCTGCGTGTAGCCAAGACTTACTGCTGCCTTGGAGAAACTCTCTTCTTCCGCTACCTGCAAAAAGGTGATCAACTCTCTTATCTCCATGCTGCGTCCTCTCTTTCTCTGATTTTAAATAGTTTTTATTGCTTTGATAAAAAACATAAATTTCAATAAAGATACATTATATGTTACATTATTATGAGGTAGGAATCAACTACTATAATACAAAATTATTATGAAAATCTTATGAAAGATTAAAATATATTAATGTATCAGGAGGAACCTTATGGACTGTTGTTCTGAAATGTATAGAGCATATATCAGAATACTTGAAGAGGAGTTAAAGCCTGCAATGGGCTGCACCGAACCGATAGCATTAGCATATGCTGCTGCAACGGCTCGTGCCCTTATATCCGAATTACCGGAAGAAATCACAATAGAAGCCAGCGGTTCCCTTATAAAAAATGTTAAATCCGTATATGTTCCTCACACAGGCCACTTAAAAGGCATACCGGCAGCTGTTGCAGCAGGTATTATAGCGGGTGATCCCGACAAGGAACTTGAAGTATTATCCGACGTTACCGAAGAGCAGATTAAAGAAATCGGTGAATATATGGCAAGCCACGAATTCACGATTGAGCATTTATGCCAGGGTCACACTTTTGATATGATAATTACCTTAAAAGGAAAGAATCATACTTCAAAGGTACGTATTGCGGATGCACATACCAATATTATATATAAAGAACTTGACGGAAAAGTATTGTATGAACTAGATTCGTCCGAAGATAACATAGCTTGTGAATCGGATCACTCAATTCTTACAATGAAGAATATATATGACTTTGTACAAAGCCTTAATGTAGACGATGTCCGTCCTATCCTTAAACGACAGATTGACTACAATATGGCTATAGCAGAAGAAGGTCTTCGCGGAAGCTACGGTGCAAATATCGGCAAGTTCCTTCTTGCAATGGACAATTCCATAAGAACCCGTGCAAAAGCTTATGCCGCTGCAGGTTCGGATGCAAGAATGAATGGTTGCGAGCTTCCTGTTGTTATTAACTCAGGCTCGGGTAACCAAGGCATAACCGCTTCGGTCCCGATTGTTATATATGCACGCGAGCTTAACTCTTCTGAGGATACAATGTATCGTGCTTTGGCACTTTCCAACTTGACTGCAATCCATGAAAAGACTCCTATCGGTCGTCTCTCAGCGTATTGCGGTGCGGTGAGTGCAGGTGCCGGTGCAGGCGCCGGAATTGCTTATCTTACCGGTGCGCCTTATGAAATAATAGAAAAAACCGTATCAAATGCCATCTCAATTATCTCGGGTATGGTATGTGACGGTGCCAAGGCCTCATGTGCCGCAAAAATCGCACAGTCTATCGACACAGCGCTTTTATCCTTCTTTATGGCCAAAGGCGACGTTGCCTTTGAGCACGGCGACGGTCTTGTAGGTGCAGACATAGAAGAAACAATCAATAACATCGGCTGCCTCGCAAGAGAGGGAATGGTCGGTACCAACGACGAAATCATTCGTCTTATGATTAAGTAATATCTCAAAAACAAAAAATATATCATTACAAAAAAGAAAAACCGGGGCGATTGTTCGTCCCGGTTTGTTCGTTATTTCATTCCGTATTTCTTACCAATCAAATTATATGCTATAAGTATTCCCACAACGGAAACCGCCATCTCTATTATCGCCGCTTCTCTGCTAATAAGGAGTAAAAACGCTGCCCCGACACTTGATAGTGCAAATACTATCATAAGTATACCCGCATATAATGAATACTGCCTGTCATCTTTTGGAACAGGCGAATCCTTCGATCTTATAGAACTGCTGTCACGTGTTATAATTAGTCTTATGCCGTATACAAGACATATAATCGCTATAAGGAAAGGTATTCCCATTAATTCCATCTTATCAGTCATAATATAATCCTCTTACTTCTTAGCCACATACTTTCTGATATCGATTGAAATAGCGATAAAGATTACGATACCGATTGCAATGTACTGCGTGTATGCATTCATTCCAAGGAACTGTAATGCTGCCTTCAAAAGCTCGAATACCGCAACACCGACGATTGCGGATGAAACCTTACCACGTCCACCGGTTACGGATACACCACCGATTGTACATGCAGCAATAGCTTCCATCTCGTAACCGAGTCCGAGGTTTACGGATGCACCACCGGCCTTAGCGCCAAGCATGAATCCCGCAAGTCCGTACATAGCTGCTGCTTTCATATAGATAAGTACCAATGTCTTCTTAACAGGAACGCCGGCTACTTCTGCTGCCTGCGGATTGCCACCGATTGCGTACATATATTTGCCGTGTCTTGTCATATTGAAGATAAACCATGTAATTGCGGCAACCAGTATTGCAATCCAGATAAGAGGGCTTATTCCGAGGAATTTACCCGTTGCAACTTTGGTATATGCCTCAAGATATCCGCCGAGTGGTGTTGCATTGGTATAGATAAGTGCGATACCGTATACGATTTCCATCATTGCAAGGGTTGCAATAAAAGGCGGTACGTTAAGGAATGCTATAAAAGATCCCGTAATTGCACCGAAGCAGGCGGTTATTGCCATTACGATTATAAGTACGAGAATAACATCAAGTACCGGAGCATTCGGGAATAACGGCTTTAAGTTTTTAAAGAATTTACCCGAATAATCGACTCTCTGTAAAAGTGTACCAGCGATACATGCTGCAAGTCCGATCATACGTCCTGCGGAAAGATCGCATCCTGCGGTAATTACACATCCTGCAATTCCGAGTGCGATAACAAGTCTCGAACTCATATTCATAAGTATGTTCATTAAGTTATCGCCCGTAAGGAATGTGCTTTTACTGATTCCCGTATATACAACAAGGATAAGCATTATGATGATAACACCGTTATTGATTAAGAAGTCTTTAATCTTCTGCTGCTTTGTCTTCTCCATTTTGTTCTCCTTTTCGATCTAGTTAAATGCTGTCGCGTACTTCATAATATTCTCCTGAGTCATATCCTCACGCTTATCAATCTCTCCCGTGATTCTTCCCTCACACATTACATATATACGATCCGACATTCCGATAAGCTCAGGCATCTCGGAAGATATCATAATGATTGCTTTTCCTTCCGTTGCCAGCTGATTCATAATCTCATAGATCTCATGCTTGGCTCCGACGTCAATTCCTCGTGTCGGCTCATCCATGATAAGTACTTCAGGGTCTGTCGCAAGCCATCTACTTACGATTACCTTCTGCTGATTACCACCGGATAAGTTTGCCACATGCTGCTTCATACTCGGGGTCTTAATCTTAAGCTTATCGATACTGCTCGTTACTATCTCGTCTATCTTCTTATGATTAAGTACAAAGCCCGACCTAAGGTACTTATTGTATATGGATACGCCTACGTTATCCTTAACGGACAGGCAGCCGAATATACCGTTACCTCTTCTGTCTTCCGTTATAAGACCGATTCCCGCATCCATTGCGTCCTTAGGATTCTTAATCTTAGCTTTTTTACCGTTAATTATCACTTCACCCTTAACAATATTTCTTATTCCGAAGATTCCTTCCATAAGTTCGGTACGCTGTGCACCTACAAGGCCACCGAACCCAAGAATCTCTCCCTTTTTAAGGTTGAAGCTTGCATTGCGGAACGATTTCGCATGAATGGAAGTAAAGTCTTTAACCTCCATAACAATATCGCCCGGTTTATTCGTTTTGTCCGGATATACATTGGTAAGTGTTCTACCTACCATCTTGGCGATAATATCATCGGTTGAAAGCTCATCCGCCTTCCATGTTCCGATATACGTTCCGTCTCTCATTATTGTTACGTCATCAGCGATACGCTTGATTTCGTCCATCTTATGAGATATATATACCATCGAAACGCCCTTATCTCTAAGGTCGTTCATCATTCTGAATAATATTTCAACTTCATTATCAGATAATGAAGATGTAGGCTCATCAAATATAACGACTTTTGCATTCATTGATACCGCTCTTGCGATCTCAACCGATTGCATCTGTCCTACCGATAATTTACCGAGCGGTAACTTCGGATCAAATGACATTCCTATCTCATGGAGCCACTTCTCACATTCGGAATTCATAGTCTTATGATCTATGATTTTAAACGGTCCCCATTTATGTACCGGATATCGACCTATGAAAAAGTTCTCCGCAACGGAGCGTGCCAATACCGGCTGTAATTCCTGATGCACCATAGCTATTCCGTACTTGGTCATAGCCTCATCAGGATTGGATATCTCTATTTTTTCTCCATCCAGGTATACCTCACCGGCATCCATATGATAGAGGCCGAAGAGACATTTCATCAATGTAGACTTACCCGCACCATTCTCTCCCATAAGAGCATGTACCGTACCGGGCCTTATAGCCAAGTTAACATTATCGAGTGCTTTTACACCAGGGAATGACTTACATACGCCTTTCAATTCAAGTTTATAGTCTGCCATGCTGTTCCCCCTTTTATTTTCGTGTCACGCTTTCTTCTTAAAATTAGGGTGCGGCGCTTTTATATGCCCCGCACCCCGAACTTTTAATATATACTATCTGTTACTTTAAAGAATCAAGAATCTTCTGAGCGTTGTCCTTTGTAACCTTTACGTAGTCGCAGCCAACATAAATGTCAACCTTCTCACCCTTGATGAACTTAACTGCGCAATCAGCTGCACCGTGTGACTGTGCTATGTGATCGTTAAATACAGTACCTGTCATCTCGCCTGAGATTACATACTCACAAGCTTCTGTTAAAGCGTCAACACCTACAAGGAAGATATCTGTACCAACTGTACGTCCTGCTGCCTTAATAGCCTGGATTGCTCCGAGTGCCATAGCATCGTTATTACAGAATACAACTTCGATATCGTTACCATGAGCTGCCAATGCATTAGCTACGATTGTCTGTCCCTGAACCTGATCCCAGTTACCTACCTGATCATCAAGGCAGTCAACTGTGAATCCTGCATCTTCCAATGCCTTGATAGAGAACTCTGTACGATACTGAGCATCAATGTTCTCCGGGTCACCTTCAACCATGATGTACTGAATCTTGCCGTCGCCGTTAAGGTCGATCTTATCAAGACCAAGATCACCAATGATCTCGCCCTGCATTGTACCTGACTGGCGAGCGTCGCATCCTACATAGCATACGTTCCAACCGTTGGTCTTCCATCTTTCCTGCTCTTCCTTGCTTGGCTCACGGTTGATATAAACAAGCGGAATATTAGCTGCAACTACCATATCTGTAATTGTAGCTGCTGAAGATGAGTTAACCGGGTTGATAATAAGAACATCTACACCGTCTGTAATAAAGTTCTGAATCTGGTTGGTCTGTGTCGCCTGATCATTAGCACCGTCAACGATGGTAATGTTGTTCTTTGAGAAACCGAGAGAAATAAGATAATTCTCTAACTCTGTTCTGTAAAGAGTCATAAAGTTATCAGAGAACTGATAAATACAAACGCCGACCTTCTTGTCTGCATACTCTCCGCTTGCTGAACCGCCGTCATTGCCGCATCCTGCAAAGAGAGCAAGTACCATTGTGAGTACTAATGCCAAACTGATAATACGCTTTTTCATTTCTTTTCTTACCTCCTGTGTAATTAAAAATGTGTAGAAAAGATACACTACATTTCTGATTATATCATATTTTCTGAATAATTTCAAAATTCCCCATTACTTTTTCACACATCTTTGACAAGTATTCATACTGTCTTACTTATAAGATATAGACTATTTTAGTATTCCGTATTAAAATAGTGTCATGTCACTTTAAAAAGGGGTATTAAGCTTATGAAAACCGTTAAGATTTTAAGAGAACAATTGGATAATGACGAATTAAAGGACAGGCTTCTCGATATATATGTCGATCCCGACATGATAAAGTACGAGACAGAACGATACCTACATGCCCTCGACAGATTCGAAGAAGAATTCGGAGATGGTCCCGTTAGCATCTTCAGTGCTCCGGGGCGTACCGAAGTATGCGGTAATCACACAGACCATCAGCGCGGCGAAGTCCTTGCGGCTTCAATTAACCACGATGTTCTTGCAATTGTACGTACCAAAGATTCCGGCAAAATCGACCTTTTCTCGGAAGGTTACGGCCGCATCGTTGTTCCGCTTTCAAGTCTTGACGATAATAATATTAAGCCGGGTAACGCCTGCTCACTTGTAAAAGGTGTTGCAGCAACGATTAAAAAACGTGGCTATAATGTAGGCGGTTTCGAAGCTTACATAACTTCCGACGTGCTTATCGGTGCGGGACTTTCTTCGTCAGCTGCTTTTGAGACAGTGATCGGAACGATTCTTTCTTATCTTTTTAATGACGGCAAGATATCTCCTATCGAAATCGGTATCGTAGGTCAGATTGCAGAGAATGTATACTTCGGTAAGCCTTGCGGGCTTATGGACCAGATGGCTTGCTCCGTTGGCGGTCTTATTCATATCGACTTCAAGCTTAAAGATGACCCTAAGGTTGAAAAAGTTCCTTTCCCGCTTACTTCTGCGGGATACTGCTTATGTATAACCGATACCAAGGGAAGTCATGCTAATCTTACTCCCGATTATGCCGCTATTACCGAAGAGATGAGAGCTGCAGCCGCTCTCTGGGACAAGGAAGTTTTATCCGAAATCGACGAAGATGAATTGCTTAAGAACATTAAGCTTATTAAAGATAAAGTTAACGACCGCGCTGCTCTTCGTGTTATTCACTATGTAACCGAGAACCGTCGTGTACGCCGTGCAATTGAAGTTCTTAAATCGGGAGATATCGCTTCTTTCCTTAAGATTGAGAACGAAGCGGGTGATTCTTCTTTTAAGTGCTTGCAGAATATCTATTCCGCAGGAAGTCCTACAATACAGGGCATATCCGTAGCACTTGCTGCATCCAAGCTCTACCTTAAAGATGATTGCTATGCAAGAGTTCAGGGTGGCGGATTCGCAGGTACTATCCAGGCTTACGTTAAGCAGGATATGGCCGAAGGGTATCGTGAATATATGAATTCCATCTACGGAGACGGAAGCTGCAATATTCTCAAGATAAGAGAATACGGCGGAATGCAGGTAATATAATTATATAAAAGCTCATAATAATACGCATCCGGGCCTTCTATATACTCCTGAACTGCTATTGACTGCACTAAGTTCATACTTCGAGAGGTAAACCAAGCGTTCGTCGCGCTCAACTCACTCGCCTCGCCTTATATTGGCGAGACGGCTCAAACAGTGACCGCTCCTCGCTAACCTCTCTCGTATTCACTAAGTGCGCAATGCAATGTTCAGTCGCATATAGAAGGCCCGGATGCTTATGTTACGATAAAGATTTTATAATCTTCTAAACCTAGTTCAATTATCTTCTACCTTCATAACAGGTAAGGTAGATTACCTGATAATCCTTAGAAATCTCATCAAGGAATTTCTTGGCAGCTTCAACCCTTACGGTATCGAAGTTAACAAAAGGATCATCCATTATAATGAACGGTGTCTCATTCCTGGTCATTGCATCTACGAACGCCATACGAAGTGCAAGTCCGACAAGATCACGATTGCCGGAGCTTAAATTCTCTATCTCACGCTGTGCACCAAGCTCTTCCTTCGTTATGTTGATATTGGCATCAAGAAGAAACTTATCGCTGTCGGGAGCAAGCATTCCGTAATATTTCTTAAATGCATCAAGTACCGGCGCTGTATATCTTGATATAAAGGATTCCTTTGCCTTCAGAAGAAACTCTTCCGTCTTCTCGATTACGGTTGCTTCATTTCTTAATGCGGTTATCTCTTCATCAAGGCTGTCCCTCTTACTCTTAGCATCCTCGATACCTTCAAAGAGTTTATTAAGGTCATCCATGTTTCCGTCATAAACCTTAAGATCTGCATTAATGCCTTCTTTTTCATGGGAAATTTCCGTAAGTCTGTCGTTAATACCGGTAAGTTCATTATTATCTCCGGAATCTTCGCAGGACTTAACTTCTTCTATATTAGGCGTATTATCAATAAAAGATTTAAGTTTCTTATCGGCTTCTTCGTACACTTCTATGGCGTGACCGTAATCTTCTATTAAGTCCTGTAATGAAAGCAGCTGCGGCATAGGATTTGCTTCCGCAGTAATACCTGCACTCGCAAGAAACTCGGTAATCTCACCGCGTATCTTAAGCGCTTCGCTGCTCTCCGCATCGAATTCTTTCTTCTTACCGATTAATCTGCTATGCTCAGCCTCGTTAAGTTCGCGTATCTCTTCTTTTCTCTTCTTCTCCGCTGCAATCTCTGCCTCATAAGAAGATAAAGCCATACGATACTTATTCTTTCCCGAAGCCATAAGCACAATAAATATGATTATCGCTGCAAGACCAATACCTGCGAACAATCCGCCCTCAAGATAATTCTTATACATCAAGATTATTGCTATACCTGCAATTACAGCAATGGCTGCAGATATCATACCGATAATCTCAACTATAGGCTTTCTGTGCTTTGGAGCAGGTCTTACGGTAGACTCATCCGACTTATCTGAAAGCATTCTTTCAAGCTCGTCAAGTCTTCTTAATTCTTCATCACTAAGCTTATGGGCATTTGCCGCACTTTCCGCAGATATAAGGTCAGAGTTCTTATTAAGCATCCCTTCAACTTCTGCTTCACTGACAATCTTGCCCTTAAATTCGGCTTTATATCCCGAAACTTTTTTATTAGCTTCTGTAGCAGCGTTATTTAGGAGGTCAAATTCTTTCTTCTTTGCAGCTAAATCCTTCTTCTTTGATAATTCTCCCTGCTTACCGAATAGCCCCTCTTCTTCTTGCTTAAGAGCTTCAAGCTTACCCCTACACTCATTAATCTTCTCTGTAAGATTACGGTAGCTTTGGTTAAGGGTACCTTCTTTCATAATCTCGCGCTTGGCTTCCTCAAGGTCCTCTTTTAACTTACCTATTTCGCTGTTTTTTCTTCGCTCATTTAAATTATTCTTTCTATCAGTAATCGCGTTAAGCGCTTTTTCAAAACCACCGAGATCTTCAAGTGCTTCCGCACCCGTTGTTACATGCGAATTAATTCTGTCCGATGTCGATGTCTCAACCGCATTCTGCCCGATATACATAGCCTTTTTAAAACTTTCCGCATCAAGTAAGAAAAGCTCTTCACCGATATTTACCGAATAATCACTTGATACCGTATTGGTTCCGGCATCCCTTAACTCGAATTCATCACCTGCAGCCTTATCCGCGAAAGTTCTTCTTAATATATAGGTCTTACCCGAAACTTCAAATCTAATCGTTCCACCGTATACTCCGCCTTGCCAAGGCTTATACTTTTCGCGCTCTTTTACTCCGCCTTTTCTACCGTCGTTATCAAAACCGTAGAACATAACCTTGATAAAGTTGGCAAGTGTCGTCTTACCGTATCCGTTATCGTGAAGGATTACATTCTTACCGCCGTTAAATTCAAGATCAAAATTACTAAGCTTACCGAAGTTCTCTATTCTAACCGATATAAGTCTCATATTCTACACCTTCCCTTCCGTAAGCGCCTTAATTCCACACTGAATAATTGCAGCCTTTTCTTCATCGGATAACGTATCGTCCTTAAGTACTGTTCTTACAAATTCTCCGCGAAGCGATTCATCCAATGAATAATCACGCGGTTCTACATGAAGTATCGTCTTATCTTCAATCTTTGCAAAGTAATAATCATCCTTTATGCTTGTAAGAATATATGTAAGATCCTTCTCTGCATTAATATCGACTTCTCCTGTAAGAACAACTTTTACAAGATCCGAACCTGTAGGGGCCGTAATCTCATAGTTAGAACCCGCCATTGTCACCATCTCACTATACGAAGCCAGTGATTTTCTGACAGAATCAAGCATATCTTCCGAATTATCAAGATGAGAGACATCAACCTCAATCTCATATACTTTACGCTTTGCGAACGGTACAAAAGTTCTTGAAATCTTATTATTCTCATCTATATCAAGTCGTACAAATCCATGAATGCCGCACTCATCGAAGCCTCTGCCTTCAAGGCAACCCGGATAACAATATATACCTCTTGAATCAAGCTCGCCTTCCTTATATGCATGAATATGTCCGAGTGCAAGATAGTCGATGCCTCTGCCCTTAAGCTCTCGAAGAGGTATAACCTCCGCCTTATCCTTCGTATATGAATCTGCCTCCTGTCCGTGAAGCATAACGATATTAACGCGGGCAGCATCAAGATTAAATGTGTTATAGAATAAATCTACGTTCTCATCGTCAAGCTCAACGCCGGTTATGCACACTCTTCCTTCTTCATAAGTTACAGGCTTATTCCCAAAAGTAAAGAGATTCTCAGGCTTCTCCTCAAGCGTATCAAGGAAATTATCTTTGTCATGATTACCCTTAAGAATATAGTAATTAATATCCGGATGCTCATTAATGGTAGATACAATAACGGAAGATGTTCTCTTAAGACACATCTTATTGTCAAACATATCTCCCGATATCAGTATCGCTCTTACTCCGTTCTCTGCGGCATAATCCGATACTCTCTTAAAGTTCTGCAGTAATTCCACGTTACGCTCTTTTGCCTTATCCGCAGGCAGTGCATTAAGCTTCGAATCCAGATGCCAGTCGGCGGTATGTATAATCTTCAAAGTTAAATCTCCTTTCCGTGTCGAGCTTTTATATAATGATTATAACATATTCTAACATGAGCATAGTCCATTAATCGGGACAATAAAAAAGAGCGGGAATACCCGCTCTTTAAATCATTATTCCGTTATAAAAGCTCTCTTACGGAAAGCCCCGGCAATTTATAAGTCAAGCTTAAGGTCGCCGTCTTTGATAAGCCCGAACTTTCTGAAGATCATACCGATTACTCCGGTAATTACTGCCGGAAGAATGAAGCTTATAACTATAAGGGCTGCGACATCAAATGCTGTAATGCTTGCCTTAACACCTTCTGCAACATCGTTAACCCAGCCTGTGTATACACCGATCTGGCCTACAAGTCCGCAGGTACCCATACCTGAAGAAATTGCAGCGCCGTTCATCTCTAACTTAAAGAAACATGTTGCGATAGGTCCGGTTATTGCTGATGCAATAATTGCAGGAAGCCATACGATAGGCTTTCTTACAATGTTACCCATCTGAAGCATTGATGTACCGATTCCCTGAGCAACAAGGCCGCCCCACTTATTCTCCTTAAATGAAAGAACCGCAAAGCCAACCATCTGAGCACAACATCCTGCAAGTGCAGCACCGCCCGCAAGACCTGTTAACGAAAGAGCCGCACAGATTGCAGCTGAACTTATAGGAAGTGTAAGTGCAATACCTACAAGTACGGAAACCACAATACCCATTAAGAACGGATGAAGCTTGGTTGCAAGCATGATAAGCTGACCGAATTCAGATGCAGCCCATCCGATTGCAGGTCCCCACCAAAGTGCAAGGCCTACACCTACGAAAATCGTAACAAACGGCGTAACAATAATATCTATCTTAGTCTCTTTATATACGAGCTTACCGAACTCGGAAGCAAATATCGTAACAATTAATACTACAAGCGGTCCGCCGGCTCCGGCAACCTCCGATGCGTTTGCACACACGCCTACCGCAGCAAGTGAGAAAAGCACAAGAGGAGGACACTGTAATGCCCATCCGATGGAAACTGCCATTGCAGGGCCTGCTGCTGACATCGCATAAGTACCGATTGTTACTAACAATTCAATCCCTGCCTGCTGGCCGATTGTCTTAATGATAGTACCGATTAAAAGTGATGCAAATAATCCCTGCGCCATCGCGCCAAGTGCATCGATTCCATATCTCTTTGCAGAGAATATGATGTTCTTCTTTTTCAAGAACGATTTAAACTTGTTCATTTCTTGTATCCCTTTCAAGAATAAATAGTTGCGTCAACTGTACGCACCGTTGAATATTTTACCATTTATACGAAAAAAATCAACTATTCGTAGGTGTATTTATTCGATGCATTCCATAAAATCCACTCTTCGTATCCTGCATCATATACCGCCTGAATCTGTGCTTTTATAGCTGCCAAATCATATTCAATGTGTCCCTCAACCCAGGATGCCGTAAATGACTGAAGCCACGGGCGAACATACGCCCTTGCTTCTTCCGATATTCCGGATAATGCCTTCGTTGAACGGCCCAATGCGCCGAGTATTGCTTCATACGGATATGCATCAGGGACTTCAATTCCGAAATTACCGTTTGCATAATGCGACGGATATATCATAGGGCATACGACGTCTGCTTTAATCGCGATATCCTTATACATCTGACCTGTCGCCTGTTCATCCAGAGCACTTCCGATAATCGTTCCGAAAAGATCCGCACCGAAGATTATTCCGCCCTTATGGAATTCCGTCTCACAATATGTAAAGAAAGCAGATATACACTTAATTCGCGTATACTTTCTGGTATTTACCCCGTAATCCGCATTATCTGCGTCTTCACCGATTGGGAAGCGCACATAGTCAAACTGGATTTCATCAAAACCCACTTCAATCGCTTTTTTAGCAACCTGCACGATATATTCCCACACTTCTTGCTTATACGGGTTAACAAAAGCATTGCCATGTCCGTCTACGATAGGCTCGCCCGTAGGAAGCTTAAGTGCAAGGTCATCACGGGCTTTTGCCAGGCAAGGATCCTTAAAGCATACGATTCTTGCAATACAATAGATATCATGTTCATGGAGCTTTTTTAAAAGCGCAGGCATGTCCTTAACATAAGCATGAACAGACCCTACTTCTTTGACCATATCAAGGTCCATATCATAAGTTATATTTCCGCCGTCATCCTTAACATCAATAACCATTGCATTAAGATCCGTATTATCACAAAGCTCAATAAGGTTATCGAGTGCATCTTTTCCTGCCATTGCGCCCGTTACATAAATTCCTCTAACCTTAACTTTCGGATCTATACGATTGGCTACTGTCGGAGGCGGCATATCCACTTTAGGTGCTGCTTCCGTCTCTTCGACAGGCTCCGCGTTACCCGATGCGGTCTCCTTCTTTTTACACGCCGTCATGCACATAATAATCATTGTAAGTATCATGACAACGGCTATTATCCTCTTTTTCATTCATTCCTCCATTTATTAAATGTGAATTATAAAATAGCCACTTTTATGTTAACCGTGCATAAAAGTGGCCAAGTGATAACTATTTAATAATGTCTGTACCTACGTCCTGACGCAATACTTCAGGCACAACAATCGAACCGTCCGCCTGCTGATACTGCTCAACGATTGCAGGTAATACACGGCTTGTTGCAAGTCCCGATCCGTTAAGTGTATGAACGAATCTCATCTTGCCCTCAGAATCTCTGAATCTTATATTACCTCTTCTTGCCTGATAATCATATCCGTTGGATACAGAACTTACTTCCTTATAGATACCCATACTAGGAATCCAAATCTCTATATCACAGGTTCTTCCCATTGAGAATGAACAATCATCGGCTGCTAACTTTGATAACTGATAATGAAGTCCGAGCTTCTGTACTAAGCTCTCAGCCTTCTTTAAAAGCTCATCAAATGCTTCTTCCGAGTGATCCGGATGTGCATACTGAACCATCTCTACCTTATTGAACTGATGTCCTCTTACCATACCGCGCTCTTCGATACGGCTTGAGCCTGCTTCACGTCTAAAGCATGGTGTATATGCAAAATATCTCTTCGGAAGTTCTTCTTCTTTAAGTATCTCATCTCTATGAATATTAACAAGTGCTGTCTCAGCTGTAGGAAGTAAGAAGTTGCCCTTCTCATTAGGACCGCCGTCAATCCAGTAGTCTTCTTCAACGTACTTAGGGAACTGACCTGCTACATAGCCGCACTGATAGCCTAACATATGCGGTGGAAGGATAAAATTATATCCATCTTTAATATGTTCTCTTATAAAGAAATTAAGAAGTGCCCACTCTAAGATTGCACCCTTACCTGTATATAACCAGCTACCTTCGCCCGCGATCTTAACTCCGCGCTCATAATCGATTAAATTATGCATCTTGCAAAGATCCACATGATTCTTAGGCTCAAAATCAAAGGTTGGCTTCTCGCCGAAAGTCTTAACTACCTTATTATTCTCCTTGCCGCCTGCAACAACGTCATCAGCAGGAATATTAGGGAGTCTGTCCAAGATATACTTAATCTTCTCTTCAATCTCGCGAACCTTATCGTTCTCTTCGGCTATCTCGTCGCCGACCTTCTTCATCCTCTCTAACTCGGCCGTTACGTCTTCACCATTCTTCTTCATTACAGGAATCTTCTTGGAGGTAATATTCCTGTCATTCTTCTTCTCTTCAACCGACTGAAGAAGAGTTCTTCTATCCTTATCAAGTGTAAGAAGCTCGGTAAAATCAACGTCAAGATTACGCTTCTTTAACGCTGCCGCAACTTCTTCCGGATTTTCTCTTATTCTTTTGATAT
This sequence comes from Lachnospiraceae bacterium, assembly GCA_016283755.1. GTDB lineage: Bacteria > Bacillota > Clostridia > Lachnospirales > Lachnospiraceae > XBB1006. Next base: position 85,000 of record JAEENO010000041.1, read on the forward strand.
CAAGCATATTGTCACGCCTTTCTTACTGCAATTTCTTAAAAATTATAATATAAGCTTTAATAAAATACAAGAAATTATTGAACGTTAACCTTCTTAGGCCATGAATAAGCACCATATACTCGCTTACCCGCAGAATCGATTCTGTATGCGCGTACCTTAACATATACAGCACCTGTCTTTAAACCTGTAAGCATAACGGAATCTCCCGTAAAGGAAGAAGTCTCCCAGTTCTTTCCGTCGTAAGAAACAGAAACCTCATAACCTGCAATCTTGGTCGCAGGGTGCTTAGGTGTAACTGTAAGCGTAGACTTAGCAGACGACACTGCAGTCACATTATATACCTTACCGGTAAAAACTTTTACCCAATGAGCATAAAGTGTAGTATTCTCAGTAACTATCGATGATGAATATACTCTTGTTCCGCCGTTTGCCGTGGTATACCATCCTGCAAACAGGTATCCTTCGCGTGAATAATCCGATGCGGAATAGGTAAATCCATACGATGTTCCCGCTTCAACCTCCATAGAAGCAGCGCCAAAATAACGTCCGCCGTTAGCATCAAATGTAACAAGGCAAGCTTCACCCGGTACGATTACCGTAAGCGTTATATATTCCTCTCTGTCTCCGCCCATCGGTCTTAAATCAACCAAAGCATCGAATGTAAATACCTGCTCAGCCTTGCTTGTCTCATCAAATTCCAAAGCGCCTATATACTTTGCGTGATATGCCGCAGAGAAGGTATCATATTTAACCGTCTGATTGTCAGGCTTATATCCCGGCGCAATCGGTGTAACGGTAACGCTTCCGTCCGCCATAACAAGTTCCGTATAATGCGTCGTATCAAGCATATTGATAAACATCTCATATGTAATGTTATCGGGAAGCGTCACAACACAATCTCTAACCCTGCTTACTTCAGCGCTTTCGCAAGTACCGAAATCAAAGTTGATCGTCAAAAGTCCTGTCTCACTGCTTACATATGCATGTGTTACATAATCCGGAGTACCGATAAGCTGCTCGATATTGCCAAGGCTTGCTTTAACACCGGCCTGTGACATATCAAGTATTAGTGAAAGTGTGTATCTTGCACCCTTCTTAAAAGTGCCTTCCGCAACTTCCGTTGAATTCTCGTACCATTTAATCTCTTTAATCTTAACCATCTTAGAACAGGTGTCTGAGAAGATTACCTTATCCGGAATCTGCATTCCCGCGTAAGGCTTAGGTGTTGTAAAGTAGATCTTCTTTCTGCATGCACCATGTTCATCTATCCAATACTCAGGCTCGGTTTCAGGGAAAACATATTTTATAATAAGTTCTTTTTCTGTTACCGTAACCTCTGTAGGCTCAAGTCCGTTAAAGCTAATGCCCGGTATTTTCTCAAAAGTATAGCCTCTTCTTATCGGAACAGTTACAATAGCTGTATATACCATTTCATCGAGAAACTCTTCATAATTACTGTTAATCGACATAGGTTCGGGAGTCCATCTAAGCTTGGCATTAGCAGTATCAAGACCTTTTTCATAATCGTAACTTGCAGCAACGGTTACATCATCCGATGCAACGGCACCCGTCTCCGGAACCTGCGTAAGAATCGTTATTGATCCGACCTGCATCTTATTGTATTTCAAATCTTCCGGATTAAAATACTTATATATGATTGCACTATCTACAGTATATCCTTGAATTCCCTGATTAATTGCCTTATATATACCCGGCTGTGAAGAGCATACTCCATACACATTAAATCCCGGATTAAACGCAGTCTCTACATCTGTTCCATATTCGAACAAAAGCGGGTTAACAACACACTCAATCGCATTTGCACACTGTCCTACAGCCTGATATATACAATTTGCTCCGTTATATACAAAGTTCAATGAAGGAACATCCATATTGCGATATCCGTCCTGAGCGGCACCATTATATGTACTTACAGGGCGAACAGTGAATCTTATCGCATATCCTTCTTCATGTCCCGCTGCCCCCGGATAGTCAACGTCATATCTGTATGTATCAATAAGATGGAACACATCGGTTAATTCCGATTCTTCAATATCCCTAAGCAATGCTGAATAAGGATATATCGCAACATACTCGATATCATCGCCCTTCTGCACTATCGCAGCATCGCTCAATTCCGCTCCGATACCATTACCCGATACAGCATATATATGCCAGTTATCAATATTATTAGTAATTGATGTAAAAGGAATTGTTGCCTCCTCATCAGTTCCGTACAACTTAACCTTAAGAGCTTTCGGAAGATAAGGTCTTACATCCGCAATCAATGCCACTGCCTGCGTTCCGAAAGAAAACTCTGTTTCCGCTGTAATTTCGGATATAATCTTAAGATCCTCTTCTATAACTTCAGGTACGATACGGGTTATCGTAACTTCAGCTTCATATCCCGCTCCGGTTGAATCTTTTATAACATTAACGGAAAAGCTCAAGCCATCAGGCCGCTGTCCGTTATAGAATGATGGATCTGTCGTATTAAACTCAAACAAATTACCCGCTACCAAATTGACCTTGAGATAATAGTATTTATTCTGATCAGGATCTGCCATGTAAGATGCATTTGTTACAGTCTTGATTGTACCGTTATCAAAGAAATACCATTGTATTGTACCGGATGAAAAAGGAGCTCCGTTAAGAAGAGTAAGGCTTTGCGGAAGAGCCTTTTTATATACAGGTTCAACACTTACAGCCTGTAATGCTGCCCTGGAAATCTCAAGGCTATACGGCTTGGCGGAAGCAGTAACATAAACTCTGTGACCTTCTATTCTCATCTCGGCAGCCTGATATCCGCTGTCATGAGATGCGGTAGGTCCCAGGTAAATCTGCACTGCAGTTATATCCTCAAAAATCGAAGGATCCGTTACTTCAAATGAATATCTTATGGAATATCTTGTTCTCGGATATAACGGTTCATCCGGATCCATCCAGCTTCTTCCGTCACCGAATTCAAGCTTCTCAGATCCCGGAATAACCGAAACGTTCTCCCAGTTAATTGTCAAATCAGCCACTTTAACCTTTTCAAGCGGGTTATTAATAATAACCTTCGGTATAAAGCCTTTCGTCCAGGTGTCGATTCGGTCATCGTATGTATATACATCCATCAAAAATACCTTATTACTCGAATCCGCATTTGCAGAAGCTGCAAAATTCGGCACAAACATCGTAATAATAAGGCTTAATATAACTATACAAGATACCATTCTTCTTATAGTCTTCATCAGTAAGATCCTCCTACATGGTATAAAAACTCCGTACCCTTTATTTTACACCATTTTGCCCCTTCGTTCAATAGAAGCGAAGGGGCAAATGATATGTATGGAATTAGTAGTATGTATTATTCTTAATGAATCTTAGCGATTTTATGGAACATATGCTTATTTTCTTTGTAAAGCATCTTAAATTCTCTGTAGTTTTTATCGTATCTTTCCTTATCCTGCGTCCTTGGTTCAAAAGTTCTTTCAACAGGAACGAAGTTCCTTACCTCGGATAACGAATCAATCTTATTTAATCCGACACCTATGATTGCTGCGGCACCAACCGCACCTACATTGCGCGGGTCTGCAACAACTTCTACGGGTCTTCCCAAGATATCGGCAAGGATCTGGCAAATTGTGTGTGACACGGCACCACCACCGACAAATCTTACCGTGTCACTTGTCTTAATCTTCTTATCTTCACATTCAAGCATCCAGCGAAGATGGAAACAAACTCCTTCTATAACGGATCTTAAGATATCGCTCCTTGTTGTCTCAAGCTTAAGATTATAGAACATTCCCGATGCGGTCGGGTCTTCAAACGGACATCTGTTACCGTGAAGCCACGGTGTAAAGAGCACTCCGGATGAACCGGCAGGAGCTTTTAACGCAATATCGATCATTTCTTCGAATCCGTCTACGCGTGCAATATTGGTCTTAACCCATTCCATGCACTTACCCGCAGTCTCCATTTCTGCGAAATAATTGTACTTATTCTCTTCCGCACCTACGATAGCTGCTATCATGGCAGTTGTATCAACCAGCTGTCTGTCAACTATAGTGCTTACCCATCCACTGGTTCCCCAATAAATATGAGTTTCGCCCGGATTGACGCATCCCGCACCGACTCCTATTAATGTGGCATCCCCGCCTCCGCCGAATACAGGTGTTGCTTCCGCAAGTCCTAATTCTTCGGCCGCCTTAGCCGTTAAGCCTCCGACCAGGTCTGTAGTCTTAATAAGTTTCGGCAAGTGATTCGGATTTACACCATATATCCTGCAAAGCGACTTATGCCAACCCTTGCTTCCCTTTCTTGTTGAGTAGAGAAAAGTTGAATATGCGCTGTCTTCTGTCATTACAAATTCACCGGTACAACGCAAAAGCAGATATTCTTTAACGTCGAGCCATTTATATACTTTCTTGAAAAGGTCCTTCTCATGAGCTTCCACCCACTTATACTTCCAGACAGGGTCTTTAACCGACGAAGAAACCGCACCCGTTAAATAGAGACTTTTAAGAAGCTTAAATATATTGGCACCGGCTATCTGTATACCATAAGCAATGCCCTTTTTAATCTCTTCGGTCGCACGCTGATCCATATAACTCATTGCCCGGCGAAGCGCATTTCCTTCTTTATCTACGAGCACAAGTCCCTGCATCTGTGAACAGAATGAAATGCCTTTAATTTCCGAAGGTGAGATTTCCGTACTCTTAAGGAGTGCAGAAGTTGTTATTCGCATTGCCTCCCACCATTCTTCGGGATCCTGTTCCGCGCCTCCGTTATCTAAAATATATAACTTATAATCGCGCTTTTTTGCACCGACAAATTCAATCTTGTCCGTAACATTATATAGGCATGTCTTAACTCCGGTAGTTCCTATGTCATATGAAAGTACATATGCCATCTTAATCCCTCCTTAAGAGTGCTCCGTCAAGCATCAGCATCATCTGCTTTATAAGCACGTCGTCATTATCATATACACTGCCAAGATAAAGCTTCTTTCTTTCATCAAAATAATCAACATTATATGAAAACTGAAGCATCATCAAGCAGTTATCAAAAAAGAAAGCAGCCGCTTCAGGAATTATATCTTCTTTTAATAAGTTCGCCTCTTTAAGTGCTGCCATATAATCACGGTAGGTCTTCGCCGATATAGACTCAATATGGGTAGCAAGTTTGCGAGCCTTCTCGGTAAAAGAACTTGATGTGATCTCATGGTACATTCGAACCGCATCCGGATTCTCTCGCGAAAATTCCAGTACCAGATGAAGAAGTCGTTCTATTCTTTCTCTCGGGGTAATCTCCCAGGAAATGAATTCTTCCATCTTTTCTGACAGCACTTTGAGACTATCTTCAAGGCATGCGTTAAAGAAATCGTCTTTGTTTTCATAGTACTTGTACAAAACCCCCACGCTTATACCCGCACTTTTTGCGATATTCTTCATCGATGCTCTTTCGAAGCCTTTTTCAGCAAATTCTTTGCTTCCTTTTTCAAGTATTTCCCTAAGCTTTTCTTCCTTAAGCTTCTGTAACATCTATTTTCCCTTTGCTTTCTTGGAATACTTTTTTACATATACAAATCTTTGGATTATCGCATCTAAGAAGCCAAGCTTATGTACTGCTTCATTTCCGGCTGCGTACAATCTTGTAAGTGCATACTTATCAAGTATCATTCCGACTGCCTTAGCATCGTCCTCCGTCGGTGCCGCTATAAGGGCACCGATGCCTTTTATAAATACTACTGTGGAATTATTAAGCGCAGTTTTAATTTTCTTGCCAAGTCTGCTTCTCGCTGCCTCATTATTACAGTCTGCAATTCCAACCTCAATAGTCCTTATATTTGTTCCGGCTATCTGCACATAATCATCAAGAAGATGGACATTGTTGTCTATAATCGAACTCAATATACTGACATTTCTATCATCATTGAATGAGATAAATCTGCCTTTAACATTTTCCTCCGCCACAGATATAGCCGCCTCTTTTATTGTTAGGCTCTTACCATCCGCGTCATTTTCACGACTCTCGGGCTTAAGCTTGCGGTTGACCATTTTTTCTGCCAGCTCTTCAAGTGCGCTCGCTATTGTAAACGCCGAGTCGTAATCGTGTCCCATACAGAGTGTGCCGTGATTCATAAGGAGAATACTGTTGGCATCCGGATTTTTAACTATCGCATCTTCAACATTTCTCATAAGCTTCTTGGTTGAAGGCATTCCGTACTTACTTGTTACAAGCTTATCACCAAGTACCGACTTCATTTCAGCATCTTCAATATCCATATCAATATATGTAACACTTAATGCTGTCGCATATGTCTGATGCGTATGGATTATAAAGTTTACATCTTTCCTGTAAAGATATGCCTTGGCATGTATGCCTTTTTCGGACGATGGTTTAATATCTCCCTCATAGCTTAGATCACTTATCTTAACCTTAACCATCATATCTGCGGTTAGTCTTTCATAAGGGATTCCACTCGGTGTTATAATGAATTCTTCATTGGAAATTCTTGCACTTATATTCCCCCAGGTTCTTGCAATAAGACCTGTTCTTACAAGTTCAAGTCCTGCTTTGACAAGAATCTCTCTTGCTTCTTTTTCACTGTACATGGTTATTCTCCCATTACTCCTACCTTGGCAAATACACGGTCGAATCTTGAAAGTACATCATCAATCATCGCCTCATCATATGCCGCGGATGTGTAAAGTCTTGTTCCCGCAAGGGTTATGATTCCTTCCGCAGTATATGCCGCACCGATATGCTCCATCTCTTTTCTTCTGATATCTGTCTGCTTCAATACTTCAGGCACCTTCCAAAGCTTTTTCCAGTCAATATAGAAGTGCATTGTTCCGGCATTATCCAAGTGACAGATCGATCCCTGGTTAAAAGCAACAAACGGAAGGTCATACTTACGTATAAGTTCCTGCAAGCCCTTCGTTAATCTGTCGCCCATGCGTCCTGCCTTCTCGCAGGCATTGGTCTTCTCAATCTCACATAATGTATAATAACCCGCAACACAGGAAATCGGTGTTGCTGCCATAGTTCCGCCGCAAAGAGCTTTTGCAATCTTCTTACCCGAAGCATCAAGGCCTGCTCCCATATGAGCCATACAATCCTTATGTCCTCCTATTCCGCCGGCTCCCGGATATCCGCCTGCTATAACCTTACCGAATACCGTAAGATCAGGGTCTACTCCGAAGAAGCCCTGCGCTCCGCTCATTCCGATTCTGAATCCGGTTACAACTTCATCGAATACAAGAAGTGCACCGTATTTATGTGCAAGGCGCTCAACGCCCTTAACAAATTCTTTGGATACAGGACGTGTACCCGATTCCGGTCCTACAGGCTCCAAAAATACTGCTGCAGTACCACCTGTAAGCTGATTCTTTCTAAGCTTCTTCTCAAGGTCATGAAGATCGTTCGGGAAGAATTCATCTGTATGCTTAAATACAAAGTTCGGAACGCCCTTACTCTGTAATCCCTTGGTGCCCGGAATTCTTATACCGTAAGCCAGCTGATCTGACCAGCCGTGATAAGCTCCACCCATCTTTAAAATATTCTTATGTCCTGTCTTAAGGCGCGCGATTCTTGCTGCAACCATGCAGGCTTCAGTTCCCGACCCGAGCATTCTGAACATCTCTACAGAACCTACCGAATCAGAGATTTTCTTAGCAAGCTTATATTCAAATTCATGGAAAAGTCCTGTTGAAGGTCCGCATGTATTAAGTAAATCTATAACCTGATTTCTTACTACCTCAGGATTGCTTCCAAGTACTGTAGGTCCGCCTGCCTGTAAAAGATCATAATACTCGTTACCGTCTATATCGTATAACTTGGCACCCTCTGCCTTGGTAATTACAAGTGGGAACGGGTAGTTAAATGCAAGGTTATGCTGTACGCCTCCCGGAATTACGTTTTTTGCTTCGGTAATCATTTCCTTGGATTTTGCGCACCTTTTCTCAAAATACTCTTCTTCGTATCTCTTAAGTTCTGCTGCTCTTACCGTGTATACAGGCTTCTTGATAAGTTCATCAAGCTGACGCGTCACCTTATCAGCGTCCAAATATTCGTCTATTGCAAATCCGTTATATGCCATTACTCTCTTCCTCCTTCTTCTTCGCCCTATCATTGGTATCTATTGTCTTGCCGAACACGACAAATCTGTCAAATATGTATTCTGTCGTGAAATTTAAAAGCATATTTAATCCTGTAACCAGATACTCGTTCCAAAGCAATTCCTCTACGAGATAATTACCCAAAAGAGTTGTTACAGGCGTAAACACTGCATAATATCCCGCAACCTTAAGCATTGCTATCGGCACGTTATTGGCAGACTGGAAAGTAAACTTTCTGTTTAACGTAAAATTCCAGAGCACCGACAAAACAAGGGCCGTTAAGTAACATATCCAATAGTTTAAATGTGTAAATTCATTCAAAAGTGTGAAGGTTACAGCCTCTATAACCCCTGCACTTACAGAGAAAAGTGCAAACTTAACTGTTCGCCACAATTCCTTTTTCTTGTTATTCGCTTCAGCCATATAAACCTCCTTCTCGTGAACCACGGTTCACATTATTATTATATTATTGTTTGTTAAAATAATCAATATAAATGTTTGACTATTTCCAAAATAATAAGTACAATTATCAATAGGCGATAATATTAATATATGGGAGGATATATTAAATGGCATTAGTAACATCTAAAGAAATGTTCAAAAAAGCATACGATGGGGGCTATGCAATCGGCGCATTTAACGTTAACAACATGGAGATCATCCAGGGTATCACAGAGGCTGTTGATGAATTAAAGAGCCCGGTTATCTTACAGGTTAGTAAGGGAGCGCGTGCTTACGCAAACCACACATACCTTGTAAAGTTAGTTGAAGCTGCAGTTATCGAGCATCCTGATATCCCGATTTGTCTTCACTTAGACCACGGCGATTCATTCGAACTTTGCAAGTCTTGTATCGACGGCGGATTCACATCCGTTATGATTGATGCATCATCCAAACCTTTCGAAGAGAATATCGCGATAACCAAGCAGGTTGTTGAGTATGCTCACGCTCACGGCGTAGTAGTTGAGGCAGAGCTCGGTACACTTGAAGGTGTTGAAGACGAAGTTGTAGTTGAAGTTGGAAAGTCAAGCTACACCCGTCCTGAAGAAGTTGAAGAGTTCGTTGACAGAACAGGCTGTGATTCACTCGCAATCGCTATCGGTACTTCTCACGGAGCATATAAGTTCCGTCCTGAACAGTGCACAAGAAACGAGCAGGGCATTCTTGTTCCGCCTCCACTTCGTTTCGACGTACTTGAGGAATGCATCAAGCGTCTCCCTGGTTTCCCTATCGTTCTTCACGGTTCTTCTTCAGTTCCGCAGGAGTTCGTAGAGATGGTCAACAAGTACGGCGGCAACATGCCGAATGCAATCGGTATTCCTGAAGATCAGTTAAGAAAAGCTGCTAAGCTTGCAGTATGTAAGATCAATATCGATTCCGATATCCGTCTTGCAATGACAGGTAACATCAGAAAGTACTTTGCAGAGCATCCGGATCACTTCGATCCTCGCCAGTACTTAAAGCCGGCTCGCCAGGCCGTAAAAGACATGGTAGCTCGCAAAATCGTAAACGTACTTGGTTCTGACGGAAAAGCATAAATTGCATATCAAAAAGCCTCGGTTAATCCGAGGCTTTTTTATGTCGTATATTCAATTATTATTCTGTGGTATAGTTATCGAAATAACCCTGTATATATACAATCGGTGTTCCTTTATCGCCGGAACCCGAGGTTAAGTCACACAAAGAACCGATTAAATCTGTAAGCTGTCTTGGGGTTGTTCCTTCCGAAACCATATTACCCACAAGGCTCTCGCTTGTCTTCGCCTTAATACGCTCCTCGATTGCCTTTTTAAGGGCATCTCCGTTCAAGTCCGCAAAATCATTATCGGCTAAGTACTTAAGCTTAAGCTCATTCGGAGTTCCCTCAAGCCCCTTCGTATAACCCGGTGATACAACAGGATCCGCAAGTTCCCAAATCTTACCGACCGGATCTTTAAAGGCTCCGTCGCCGTATACCATCGCTTCAATCTGCTTACCCGATGCCTCAAAAAGAAGATGGGATATTCTTTCCGCTACATTGTTACAATCACGTGGGAAGAGCTTAACTTTCTCTTCCGTAGCCTTGTTAGAACCAAGAAGACCATACTTTTCGTTATATCCGCTTCCGTCAACCGGCGCATTAAGAATATCATCCATTCCGAGTACCGTCTTAACGCCCGCTTCCTTAAGAAGTCGCTTACTTCTTGCTCTTGTATGAATATCGCAGGTAATAACAGCATCAGTATAATCCTTCAATACTCTTACATTATTGCCGAAGAGCATCTCAACTTCGCAGCCTTCGCTTCTTATAATCTCCGAATAGAAATCAATGTAGTCAACACCCGTAAAAGGATGAACGGTCTTACCGAACTTTGCTCTGAATTCATCGAGATTAAGAAGATCCGAATAAGGATTAACTCCCGCAGCGTCCACCTTATCCCAATCAACCAGGTGATTACCGACTTCATCAGACGGATATGAAAGAAGAAGAACTATTTTCTTGCAGCCTCTTGCCATAGCCTTAAGAAGTATGGAGAAACGGTTTCTCGACAGAATCGGGAAAGCGATTCCAACCGTATTGCCGCCGGTCTTCTCTCTAACATCCTGAGCAATCTGATCTACTGTTGCATAATTACCCTGTGCTCTTGCAACAACGGATTCGGTAACTGCAACAATATCTCTATCATGCGGTATTATCGCTGCATCCTTCCACGCTTCGATGATCGCATCTGCCGTAATCCTGGCAATATCATCCCCTTCACGAATAATAGGGCATCTTACGCCTCTTGCCACTGTTCCAATAGTTCTCATTATATATCTCCTTCGCTTAATATAGTTTTTTAACTTTTTCAGTCCTTAATATAATTATATCAACCACTGATTTCACGGTCAATTACATAAGATAAGTATCCATGTCAAAAAGCTCCAACCGCTCATCTTTCTTAAGATACAGCGGATGATGCGGATGACCCGCCTTAGACACAGCTCCCGCCTTATACCATGCGGCATTATACTCATTACCGATTCTAACCATATCCGCAACGCAGGTTTTAAGATAAGAGCGTTTCTCTATAATCGCGCCCCATGCGGCCCAGACAGAAGGCTTATTACCGGCATGCTCCAGCACGAATCTGAATGCTTTCATATTCTCATTATGGAGCTTTTCATTAAAGACCTTATCCATATCATCCGGATTCGTGGCTCGCTCGGCATACACATTAAACATAATGAACGAATCAAATCCGTTTCCATGGGCTATTCTCTCTACTGACTTTAACGTATTGTCAAGATTATCGGGCTCTGCGGTAGAAGGGTTAATACCTATCGTTATAAGCGGTTTTTCCCCCTTTGTACCGAGTATATACCTGTACTCCGAGTAAAAATTCGGCACATAAAGCCATTTATCTCTATCATAATCACTGCTTTCAGGATGCTCTTTCAAAGCCTCCTCAAATGTCAGAATATCAAGTTCGTTGCTTTCAGACTTCGGTATATGCATAACTTCTCCGTAACTACTTAACTCTGAATAATACTCCCATTGTTCCCGGTCCGCAGTTGGCAGTTATCGCGGAAGATGCCTTCTGGAAGATCACCTGTTCAAAGTTGATTTTGCTTCTTATCTCTTCTTCAATCATTTTAAGCTCATCGACCGAAAGTCCCGCATGTGTAACAAATACACGCTTGGTATCGATCGGTGCCATAACATTCAATACATGGCTTATATAACGCTTAATCGAAACCTCCTCTTCACCGAAGAAGACCTTGCCTACAGCCATCTTGCCTTTCCTTAAGATGAGCACCGGTCTGAATAAGAATGCCTTGGCAATACTGTTAACTGTTTGATTGATTCTGCCCGCTCTTGCAAGATACTCGGTAGAAGATACAATAAAGCTTGTCCTGATTTTATCTTTTAAGTCATTGAGCTTTTCAACAATCTGCTCGGTACTAAGACCGCTTCCCGCAAGCGAAATCGCTTCGAGCACCATAATACCCATTCCGCTTGATAAATGCTCGCTGTCAACAACCACTACATTATCGAAACTCTTCGATGCCTCTATTGCATTATCACATCCCTTGCCGACTTTGCTTGACATCGCTATGTGTATAACTCTGTTGGAACGCATAAGACATTCCGCGAAAAATCTCTCATACTCCGCAACAGAAGGCTCATCGGACTTCGCATCCGTCCTTCCGTCTGCCATATATGAAAGAAGTCCTCTTGCTTCCGCCTCAATTCCGTCAAGGAAATCTCCTGCCGCAGTCTTAACGTGATAAGGTATAAGCTCACAATCGACACCGGTTGTAAGATTACGTGGAAGATCGCATACACTCTCCGATGTAATCATAATAGGTATACGCTTTCCTCTTCTCTCTGTCTTATTCTCCCGTCCTTCTATGGTATGTGCAGCCATATCCGACATGAATCTTACCTTGTTCTGCGGTAACTTCTTGGACACTTCAGATTCAAGAAGTTCACCGCTTACAGGCTTGATCAGGTAACCGTCAAAGCCTTCACGGGCATATATCTCGCGACGCTCGGATTCCGCATTTGCTGTAAGCACAAGGATTTTTGCTTCCTTTGAGAGGCCTCCGAGCTGCTCGTGTATCTTATGCATACATTCGATGCCGTCCATTTCAGGCATCTGATGATCCATCAAGATCAAATCATATGCAGTTTCAAGCGTCTTATTTAAAGCTTCTTTTCCGCTGTCCGCAGTATCCACCTGCACCTTGGTCTCGCGAAGAAGCTTCGATACAACAAGAAGATTCTCCCTTGAATCATCAACAACAAGGATTTTCGCGTCCGGTGCTTCAAACGAAACTCTGTAGTGCTTTCTTACGCCGTTACTGTGACGCCCTTCAAGATTAAGTTCTCCTACTGCTCTTTCATCCTCAATTCCCTGAGGAATTGTTACAACAAAGGTTGAACCCTGTGTGTATACAGAGTTGACGCTTATACGTCCCCTCATCATTTCAACGAATTCCTTAACTATTGAAAGTCCCAACCCCGTTCCTTCAATATACTTATTGGAATCTTCATCAACGCGTTTAAACGCCGTAAACAGATAAGGAATACTTTCTTTCCTGATACCCATACCTGTATCTTCCACGGTGTATGTTACTTCTGCGCTTTTATCACTTTTCTTATCGTACTGAACCGATAAAGTAACGGAACCCGTCTTGGTATACTTGATCGCATTGGTAAGAAGATTGATCAACACCTGCTTGATTCTTACTTCATCACCATAAAGTACCATCGGAAGCATCGGATCTACATTAATATGAAAGTCGAGCTTTTTCTCTTTTGCACGTATCCAGATCATACCTACAATTTCCGAAAGCATATCGCCCGTTGCATATGCAGAAGGTGTAAGTTCCATCTTACCCGAGCGAAGCTTGGACATATCAAGAATATCATTAATGATATGAAGAAGCATCTTACTTGCTGACTGGATATTCTTTGAGTTCTCCGCAACCTCATCCGATATTTCCTCACGAAGTGTCATTTCGTTAAGACCGATGATCGTGTTAATCGGTGTACGAATCTCGTGACTCATACTTGAGAAGAACTGATTCTGAGATCTGTTTAAAGCTTCAATCTCATCCGCTCTTATACGCGAGCGCTCTCTTTCAATCGCATTCATCCTGTTCTGGAATTCAACGATTAAGGTAACTACCAGGCTTATAAGAAATACGGAAAGGAATGCAACGACAAATTCCCTTACAGAAACAATCTCGTTGGCAGCAACTCTTCCCGAATAATCGATATAGAAGCACCCTGCGGTAATCAGTGCCTGAAGACCTACAAATATCCATTTTACAAGTCCCTCAAGAATAATACTTATATACATCGTGGCTATTACATAGCCTATTATCATACCGTTTAATATTCCGCCGACAAAAAAGTATGAAAACGGCATTACAAGAAATACTATAATTGCACAGATAAGCCTCGCCGCCATTTCCTGTCTGCCCTTTTTAATCCCCCACAGGACAAGTCCCGTAAAGATAAGTGCCCCGATTGCTTCAATTCCTGCCGCCTTATAATTACCGGTTACAACTCGTGACAGGATTATAAGATAAAAGCAAAAAAGCGCAACAGAAGATACAACGGCAAACATACGATAACGTAATTCAAGACGGTCATCCGATATATAATCATTAATCCATTTAATCATTGTCATTTCCCTCCGGAGCAAATTCAATCACGTCACCGGTCCCTGCGGGCTCAAATTCCAGAACCTCGCTGTCTTCCGGTGCAAACTCCAAGACATCTGATTCATTCTCTTCTTCATTCATCCCGGTAAGTTTCTTAATTATATCGGTAAGCTCATCATAATCTGCGTTAAATCTCTCGTAAGAGTCTATTATTACCTGACCTCGTCCCGCTTTTCCTGCTTCCTCCAGGGTTCTTGCAAGCTCAGAAAGCTCTGTGGCTCCAATCATCTTTGATGTACTCTTAATTGCATGCGCATGAATTGCATATTCTGTCCAATTTTCAGCATTATACGCTTCTTCCATTGCAGCTTTCTTAATATCATGGCTCTTTGCATACTCGCCAAGAAGTGATTCGTAGAATTGCTCGTCATTTCGGCAATACTTTAATCCGACCGTTGTATCTACTCCAAATGCCGTAAGCTCATCATACTTGCTCTTCTCAGTAACAAGATCCTCTTCTGTAACCGGACGTCTCTCACCGTTTACATTCTTCTTAACAAGCGATGCCGGAAGCACATGCTTCATTACTCGCTCGAAGTCTGCAATCTCTATAGGCTTAGGGATGAATCCGTCAAAGCCTTCCGCAATGAACATTTCCTTAGCAGCACTGACTGCATTTGCAGTAAGCGCAACAATTACAGTCTCACGATTCAAGTCCTTCTTAAGCGCTTTTATACGCTTCATCGCTTCTATACCGTCCATCTTCGGCATCATATGGTCCATGAAGATAATATCAAAATCTTCCTTCTCATACATATTAATGGATTCCATACCCGATTCTGCAGAAGAAACTATCATTCCGTATTCTTCCAGGATATCCTTGGCTACGAAGATATTCATCGGTTCGTCATCTACAACGAGAGCTCTTACGCCGTTAAGCATAATATGATGCTCCTCGTTCTTAGCCTCTCTCGCTTCGCCGATATTGAGAATCGAGAATGTAGACAGCGGCTTCTTCAAAAGCGTGAAGCCCGACTGCTCATCAATCTCAAATGTACTCTTGGCAAATACAAGTATCTCAACTTCATCCTTAATTGAATCAAGGTATTCTCTGTACTCCGCATATTCCGACTCGCCCACGATTATATGAGAAAGCTTATATACTCCGCGAAGTTTCTTTAATTCTTCAAGGCTGTCCACCCATCTGAACGGAACCTTAAGCTCCTGTGACAGGTTATTAACCATCGCATTATAATATTCTCTTACAACAGGATGAGGAATAGTCACAAATCTTATAAATCCCGCAACACAGAGTCTGTCCGGATTATCGATTACCACACAAGGTGTGGAATCTTCTACCTGCTGCGGAATACTGATCAACACTCTCGTTCCCACACCAAGTTCACTCTCTATAGTAAGGAATCCGCCCATTGCCTTAACAAATCCCTGCACAATCGCAAGTCCCAAGCCGAGACCACCCGCAGAACGCGTACGTCCCGAATTCGACTGATAGAAAAGTTCAAATGCCTTCTCTATCTCATCCTCGCTCATTCCGACACCGGTATCGAGAACTTCTATCTGAAGGTTAACGCCATACTCTCTTCTTGGCGCTTTTATATTAACATATACGCCACCGTCTGCCGTAAACTTAAGGGCATTGGTTACAAGGTGCCAGATAATCTTCTTGATCTTGTCGACATCACCATACATAGATGAAGGCACCGACGGATTGACATAGAACATAAGCTCGAGTCTGTCATTATTAATAGGCGCTACCTTGGTGATAATATCATTAATCACGGACGACATCATATAGACTTCATCTGTTACCGCAAGGCGGCCCATATCAAGCTCGGTATGGTCTAAGATATCGCTTATCTGCGTGGATACGCGATGGCCTGCATCGAGGATTTTCTCCATATTCTCGCGCTGCCTTTTGTTCTTGGTTTCCTTAACCATAACAGACGACAAGCCTACAACCGCATTCATAGGCGTGCGAATCTCATGGGAAATATTAACCATGAAGTCATCCATTCGCTTGGTTGCATCGCGAAGCTCATTTATCTCTTTCTCTGTCTGATGAAGGGTCGTATACCACTTCCTTACAACGGAACGGGCAACCCACCATACCATTCCGACAAGAAAGATGTGAAGCATCGTTCTTGTCACCAGGAGCGCATCCCAGATTGACAGATCCTGTAACATTATCAATACGTCGTAACCGAATGTTATGTAATAAGTTATAAGAGCAAGTGTAAGCAATCCTTCATCATCAGCTCTTGTATACAGTATAAGTATCGCGCACATAACACCCGCGATATCGTATGTACTGGTCGGATGTATTCCGTAAAAGAAAAAAGTTCCCATCATAAGAACCGCATATATCCAGGTACGGGCTTTTGTAGGAACACTGTTCCTTATATGCATGATCCATGACATGATATTGCTTATAACGACAAGCGGAATCGCCCATAATTCCCACTTCATAATAATCGTTTCGCCGATTAATATGATTGAGAACAATGAATAGCTTAAAAGCACCATAAGATGTGTCGATTCAAATAACTTCCGAGTTATATTGTCCTTCTGCATATGTCCCCCTATATCTATACTCTCTCGCTGCCGTCTTCCTGCATTCTGTACTCAGTATCCCCATCTATCATTTCAATCATGACATCCGCGAATCTCGGATCGAACTGAGTTCCCTTACCCTTAAGTATTTCTCCCCTGACTACTTCCTGCGGGAGGGCTCTTCTGTAACTTCTGTGGCTCGTCATCGCATCATACGCATCCGCAACCGCGATTATACGTGCCTCTTCAGGAATATCTTCACCGGACAATCCGTCAGGATATCCTTTTCCGTCAAATCTCTCGTGATGCCATCTTGCTCCCGTAACAAGGCCCGGCATCTCCTTAATATTCTTTAATATTCTGGCACCCATAACAGGGTGATTCTTAATCATGGCATATTCTTCATCATCAAGCTTATCGGGCTTATTGATAACCGCATCGGGAACACCGATTTTACCTACATCATGAAGAAGTCCCATCATGTATATATCATTCTGCTGCTTGACTGTATAACCAAAACGCTTTGCGATTTCTCTCGAATAATCAGCCACGCGTCCCGAGTGACCGTTGGTATATGTATCTTTCGCATCAATGGCATCTGCCAGAGTCTCTACCACATGAAGAGACAATCGTTCATTCTCTCTGGTCTTCTTCTCAACTTCTGTTTCAAGGTCGCGCTGAAGATTAACAAGCTCTATAGTGTGTCGTACACGCAACACCAGAACTTCCGGAACAAACGGTTTCTTAATAAAGTCCATTGCTCCAAGCTTCAGTCCCATGGTCTCCGATTCTTCGTTCTCATTTGCGGTAAGGAAGATTACCGGCACTTCATTAACCTGGGCATTTTTCTCTCTTTTTACGCTCTCAAGAACCCTTAATTTCTTCAGAGTCTCAAATCCGTCCATACCCGGCATCATAATATCAAGAAGGATAAGATCGGGATTATTATCCGCCATAAATTCAAGCAATGCTTCTCCCGACTTAACTGCAGATACTCTCATATTGCTTTTTGAAAGAATCTGCCCCGCCATCTTAAGATTAACTACATCATCATCAACAACAACAACCCAGTACGGCATAACGATCCTCCATTTCTTAATCAACGAGACCGGCTCTAATTCTCATTAATAAGCTCTTCCCGTAAGAATTTTCTCAAGACATTATCTATATCCACAGGACTTACAGGCTTTGCAATAAAGTCATCAAAGCCCATTTTAATGTACTCCTGCCTTGCTCCGCTTAAAGCATTTGCTGTAAAAACTATAACCGGTACGTTCTCGCAGCCTTCAATCGAATGGATCCTATTCATAGCCTCATATCCGTCCATATCCGCCATCATATGATCCATAAATATTATATCGAACTTCATACGCTCGGCACATCTTATAGAAGCAATTCCGCTTTCCACACAAGTAGGCTTAATTCCGTAAGGCATCAGCAAGCCTTCCATAACACGAAGATTAACTGAGTTATCATCAACAACCAGTATCTTCGCGTCTTCTGCAGTCATTGAAGTCCTGAAAAGTTCAGGTTCTCTATAATGCAATGCCTCCTCGAATTCTCCGACACCTTCCCATGACGAAACTTCATTTATAAAATCAAACGTAAACTTTGAGCCCTGGCCGTATACACTTTCAACCCTTAAGTCGCCGCCCATCATATTAACAAGCCTTTTCGCAATCGCAAGTCCGAGTCCCGTTCCTTCTTCATTCTTATTCTTTCTTGTATCAACTTGTGTAAAGCTTTCAAATAACTTGCATAAATCCTCTTCCTTAATTCCAATTCCGGTATCGGTAACACTTGCCATAATACGACATTTTTTCTCATCGATTTTCTCATAATCAAGCGAAAGAATAATATATCCTTCTTGAGTATACTTAACCGCATTATTTAAAAGATTAATCAAAACCTGCTTAATTCTGATCTCATCACCGATAAGTTCCGACGGGAAATCAGGACTTATATTCACATCAAGCGACACTCTCTTCCCGATAAGCCTTATACGAATTATTGCACTTACATCACTTAAAAGAGAGACCGTATTGTAATTTTCATTAACTATTGATAGTTTTCCCGATTCTATCTTGGAAAAATCAAGCACATCATTAATAATCGCAAGCAGTGTCTTGGCGGATGATGCTATAAACGAAGCATTCTCACGTGCAACTTCGTCCTTGCTGTCACGTAAAATTATATCCGCAAAGCCCGTTATTGCATTCATCGGTGTTCTTATCTCATGTGACATATTGGCAAGGAATCTGCTTTTTGCACTACTTGCGCTCTTTGCCTCAACAATGAGCCTTTCCTCATTGGTAATATCGGTAAGAGTCATTATATACCCGAACGGTTCGCCGTAATCATCACGTGCAACCGTCATGTTCGCAATATATACCATATCCTCATTTATAATATTGCTTTTATATATTACACTGCCACTTTCTTCAAGCTCTTTAAATATCTCTTCATCACTTTTGCCGATTGCAAGTAACTCAGAAGGCTTCTGCCCCGATTTTATTCCAAGCTTGTCCTTTGCAAAAGCATTAACCTCTATTGCTTCGCCCGAAACATCAAAAACAATAACACCCTCGTTTACAACTTTTTCCACATAATCTCCGAGTGTTCCGGACGAAATAAGGAAGGTATTATATTTTTCGGATGCGACAAACCAAAGAAGCAGTGATATTCCCGCACCGATTCCGGATGTCGGGTAACCGTATTGCATTTTGGATACAAACATGGTATCAGGAATTGTACATACCATAATTGTAAAATTGGCAACAAGAATTTTATATAACAGGCGCTTTTCACGCTTAAAGGTAACTCGCTTAAACCACAAAAGCCAGCTGATAAACGCAATAAGAAAGACTGTCATGACAAATATAACGTGGATATTTCTACCTGTTGAACTTACCGCTCTGAATCTTGTAAAACCGCCAACCCTCTCGAAAATATCCACATTGGGGTTGGAGAAAAGAATCCAGTCAGTAAGTCCGAATACAGTTAAAACAGTTCTGACCGCATACTGAATTTTCTTACTTATTCCTGTCATATAAAGCGCAAGAACAGTCTCCGTAAGAGGATAAAGAGTTACTCCGAATAAAGCAATTGCTCTGATAATTGCACAAATATGCAAATTATCGCATATCCCGAATATTCCGTATCCAAGCTGCCACATTCCCGCAGAGAGACCTAATAAGAGCATAGTGCTTCTATAGTATCCCTTCTTCTCATGCACAAAGTAATGCATACCGTATATAATTGAGATTGTTCCCCATACAATTAACAGGGTCGTAAGTATCGTCATCATATAATTAATTATTCTCTGTCAAGATTCTTGTCCATCGCTATTTCCGCACGTTCCCTAAGATATACAGGACTTACCGGCTTTAATATATAATCTTTTGCGCCTGCTTTTCTGCATCGCATAACCATCTCTTTACTCGCTATCGCAGTAAGGAAGATAACATTAAGATCCTTATAATCTCTTTCTCTTAACTTCTCAACCGTATCCATGCCGCTAATTACAGGCATGTCTATATCCATAATAAGAAGATCCGGTACTCCCTTAACCTTAATATAATTAAGGCAGGCAATGCCACTGTCAAGTTCAACTATATCGTATTTAGTGCCGAGTGCCGCTCTTGTCTGTAAAATCGATGTCTTGTTATCGTCTACGATAAGAACAACCTTCTTGGCTTCTCTTTCCTTGCCGCGATCCTCATTTAACTTCTCAACACCCGATTCAGAAGCTTCCTCTTCTTCCTTATAGAATCCCGAATCTATAATAAATACATTGGAATACTTCGGGTTCATGGCGAGATCCACTTCCTTACCCGAGTCGTAAATCTTAACACGAGGTCTTAACGCATTATTTGTATGCGCTGTAACAACCGCTTTCTCGCCTGTTGAAAGTGTTACATCCATTCCCGGCGGATATGCAGGAATAACGCTTTTCATTGCTTCAACAACCTTGGCATCAAAGAGGATATTGACACCATTCTGCACATATTCAAGCGCATCCGCAGGAGAATACGGTCCCTTATAAGGTCTCCTGCTGGTAAGTGCATCATATACATCTACCGCATGAATAATCTTGGCATAAAGCGGAATCTCATCTCCAACCATACCATTAGGATATCCGGAACCGTTCTCATTCTCATGATGACATAAAACCGCCTGACGTGCAGGTGATGAAATATTAAAGCTCTTATACAGGATATCGTAGCCTAATTGCGGATGCTTCTTAATAAGCTCGAATTCCTCATCCTCAAGACGTCCCTTCTTATTGATAATATTGGGGTCTATCTTGGATTTACCAAGGTCATGGCAAAGCGCCGCAACCGCAAGCTCCTGAATGCGTTCTTCAGGAAGTCTCATTCTGGTTGCAACAGCAACAGCATATATAGCCACATTTACACTGTGATGATATGTATAATCATCAAAAGAACGCAAATCCAGCATATCCACGCTTATTCTCTTTAATTTTGATATATCTTTTACAAGATCGGACGCAACCTCAACTATGCTTCCGATATTGGCATCGGATACTGCATCTATTCCTTTCTCGATAGTCTTCTCATCAGCCGTCTCCTGAATTTCGACCGTTTCCGAAAAATCATCAACTATATATGCGCCCAGATAACCGTTACTGATAAGATGTTCAATCTTCTTCTCATTAAGGGTAATACCCTTCTCAATCATCGCGTTACGCCTCTTGTTGATAATCTTACGGCCGACTATCATTCCGGGCTTAAGCTCGTCTACTGCCACAAATCTCATAGTAAAATGTCCCTTTCAATGTCACCTAAAAACACCCAACTGCCGCACTTACAATAACTCGTTACAACATCTTATAACTTCATCCGAATCAAGCTCACGAACCGCTTTCTCCAGCTTTGTTATCACCTCTTTATATTCTTCCGGAAGATCCATTCTTAACGCCTCATCAAATGCTTCCTGTAATGTTCCCACATCAAATGTCTCCATCGCACTCTTTAATGTGGTTATCTGCTTAATAAACTCTTCCCGATCATAAGCCTTACCCTTATCGCAATCACCCACAACAGCCTTAAGGCTTTCAGAAAATCTCTTGTAGTCCTCGATGAATGAATCCGTATCATCGCGAATCTTATCAATATTCCCATCCCTTCCGGCCATCTCCAACGAAAATGCCTTTTCAAAAAGCTCTGAACCTAACGTTCTTAGAGTCGCTTTCATTGCGTGAGCCTGAATTCTAAAAGCAGCAAAGCTTTCACCGGAAGGATCCGTCAGCACAGTGCTCTTTAACACTGACAAAAGCTGTGTATGCTTTACGCATGTTCTGACCGTCTCCTCCAGAACTTTTATTAACATATCCTTATCCGGAAGATAACTGTGCGCTTTCTCCCAGTCTATACCCTCTATTGCAGGCAAATCATATATCATTATTTCGCTCTCCCACACTCTCTGATACTCTTAAATCTGCGCTCTATTCTAAAAGCACGCACATCTGTTATTATTATAACACGATAAAGCATATGTTCGCCAC
Organism: Lachnospiraceae bacterium; assembly: GCA_016283755.1. GTDB lineage: Bacteria > Bacillota > Clostridia > Lachnospirales > Lachnospiraceae > XBB1006. The sequence continues at coordinate 107,344 of JAEENO010000041.1, forward strand.
AACAAAAAAAGTGCGTCTCACAAGAGGCGCACTTTACATATATAACTGATTTGGATTGAATTACTGCTGTTTAATTCTTATATCCGTGAGAGCACACTGGTCTCCGGTAAGTGCAATATAAACTTTACCGACATGTTCCTTAAGGATTGTGGTATTCTCAATTCTAATGCCTTGATTATCAGCCTCGAACATAATCTTATCGCCTTTTCTCTCAAGCAGAATCTTATACTCAGTGCCTTTTTTATTAATCGCTTTCCAAGTATCCCAGTTTACGAACTTTTCAGTTTTAACCATGGTAAACTTGTTGGCCGCATCTGTTTGCGTTCCGCCAATCTCTCCGTTAAGCTTGATAAGCGCATGTTCCTTGTAATTCTTGCCACCTACCCGTCCGTCATCCGCGCTGAATATTATTGCAAACGGACAATGCCATACAAGTGACGATGTCGGTAAGCTCATGGAATGAAATGCTACCGTAAGGGTATCTTTTATCTCAATTCCTTCGGTCGCAGCCGAACGTTCTCTGTCTATCTGGATATTACGAATATCAGATTCAATACGGTCTATATAACTTATTGCATCAGCTATTCGCCTTATACTGTTCTCCGTTATCTTCTCATCCGACTTATGGATACGAATATTACTGATATGACAATTTTCACCTGTAAGAGCAAGGTATGTTGCCTTGGAGCTATCGGATAATGCGACTATCGCTTCAATCTGCTTATCAGCGCAAACCATTTCCAGTTTTACGTGATCTTCGTATCTCGCCGCCACAATCTTATAACCTCCTCGGTCAAGATTAATGTCCTTTACATCAACTTCAATATTTCTGGCACCGGTGGTTATCGCATGTCCGTCAAACCAGACTTCACCATATTCAACATATTTATATGCATCAATCGATTTCTCGTTATCATGTATTCTTCTGTCGAACGAATCAAAGAGAATTACAGAAGGCATGCTGTATCCATCTTCAGACTCCCTTATATCCTCACAGTCAAATTCCATAACAAGCGGGAACCTGTCGATCATAACCGCGTTGCTTACATGTTCTCTGTATTCCTTGCATGTAAACTCGGTCTCAACCTTCTCTATCTCCCTATTTTCCGAGCCCGCATTATCGTCATCAATTATCTTAATCATTGCATTGGCATATACCGGATCAAATTCCACGCCCGCTCCCTTTACGAACATCTCTCTCGCAACGAAATAAGGTCTTGCATCACGATATCTTTTTTTCGTTGTCATGGTATCATACGCATCCGCAACGGCGACGATCCTTGCAATTTCCGGGATATCTTCACCTTTTAGTCCTTCAGGATATCCGGTTCCGTTAAATCTCTCATGGCTGTAATAAGCTCCCTGACTAAGATAAGGATATTCGGTTATACTTGAAAGAATCTCTCTTCCCAGCACAGGTTTCTTTCTGATAGCTTCGTAATCCCACTTATCAGGGTTTGCCTCGTTCTTAATTACGCTATCCGGTATTCCGATAAGACCGACATCGTGTAAAAGCGCAGCATAGTATACTTTGTCGCAATAATCTTCGTCTTTACCCGCAATTCTTGCAATTCTTCTTGCATACTCAGCGGTTCTCAGCGAATGACCTTCCGTAAAATCATCCTTCTTTTCAACCGCTGATACAAAAGCTCTGGCAATCTGATCAAACAGTCTCTTCATACTTAAGCGTTCTTCTTCCATCTTATGGCGCTCAAGCTCATGTGCCTGTCCCGCAGCCTTATTAACGTCAATATAGGTAAAGAAATACATCGCTATGGAAACAGCTACCAGCGACATATTTACGAGGGAAATACCGTATGCCTTAACCTGAATTATTCCGCATAAGATAGGAACAAAGATATATATTCTTAAAGCAAGATAAATAAACCTCGTAAATACGCGTCTATACTGTCTTATTACAGTGTATTGCAGTAAAGGAGCAAGAACCGGCACAATATAGGAGAAGATAAATCCGCTGCCTCTGTGATAGAAGTTATCCGCATCGATATAATAAAACCATCCTGTCATTACGGATATAACAACAAGCAGCATATCAGCGAGCGATATAATCGCTACTATCTTAAGGCGTTTAGGTATTACCTCGACTCCACCCTCATGTGCAAACCAATCCATAAGATATAAGTCAAACATAAATACAATGGAAATTGTCAGTAAGAACACCATAAAATTAGAGAGTCTTACCATAACATATGCCTTACTGCCCGGCACTCCGGCATATATATATGCCATTCTGTCAAACCACAGTAAAAACAGTGCGATAAGTTCCAAATGAACCAATATCTTCTTGCGTTTCTTGGTAAGAAAATCCGTCATAATAATAAGCAGCGTAACTATACCGCACGCCCCGCATAAAAGAAGCATTATATCAAGTTGATTCGCACGAATAATCCCATACATACAGCCATTCTCCTTATGTCCTACTTAGCTATAAGCTCTTCCATTGTATCCCAATCAAGTTTCTTAAGAAGTGCCTTAAGTTCCTTAACTTTATCAGCATCTTCCTTAGGAAGCTTATACTTACTTAATTCCTCGAATATCATTTCCGCCGAATCATAATCCATTGATTCGCAATAATCCTTCAAGGCTTCATATGCGCTCTTTAATTCTTCAGCCGCTATCTCTTCTTTTCCTTCACCATCATCTTCATCATCCATTCCGCTTAATTTATCCAGGAACGAATAATAATCGTTTAAAGCTTTTTCGGTATTAAGATCTATAAAGTTTCTGTCTCCCGCATTTCCTGCATTCTCCAGTTCTTCCGCGAGATGAGAAAGCTCATTTGCACCGATTATACGGGCAGAACTTTTAAGCGCATGTACCTTAATGGTATAAAGCCTTATGTCACCTGCATCGTATGCATCTTTTATAACCTTTGCATTCTCTTCTATGGTATCCTTAAAGTTCTTAAGCGAAACAATGTATGAAGATATTCCGCCGGAATTCTTAATTCCGTCTTCTACCGTTATTCCCTCGGTCTTATATATGAAACTGTACTTTTCAGGTATCTCTGTAAGATCCATAATTGCATCCGCTTCCGTAGCTTTCTCCATCATCTCCGGCGGAAGATGTTTCATTATAGTCTTTTCCAGCATCTCACTGTCAATAGGTTTTGAAAGATAACCGTTAAAGCCTTTCGACTTATAGAAATCCTCACCCGATGCTGCATTGGCAGTAAGCGCATATACAGGAAGTTCTTTGTCAAACTCCCTGATTTTTGCCATTGTCTCGATTCCGTCCATTCCCGGCATCATATGATCGAGTAATACAACATTAAATTTAGTCTCTTTTATCTTCTCAAGACATTCTTCTCCGCTTGCAGCTGTTGTTACGAATATCTTGGTCGGTTTAAGCAATCCCTTAATTACGCTTAAGTTCATAGGCGTATCGTCAACAACCAGCACATCTGCATCAGGAGCTACGAATTTAGGAATGTAAGGTCCTTTAACCTCGTTTTCATCATGCTCAACAAATAAACCTATCGGTTCTCTATCGATTATCTTCTGCGAAACAGTAAATATAAACTCAGATCCCTGTCCGTACACACTCTTGCACACAAGACTGCCACCCATAAGTTCTGCAAACCTTCGCGAAATATCAAGTCCGAGTCCGGTTCCCTGAATCCCGCTGTTACGCTCTTCATCCAGTCTCGTATATGCGGTGAAAAGCTTATCCATATCTTCTTCTTTGACACCTATTCCGGTATCTTTGACGGAAAAGCGCACAACACAATCGTCGTTCTCGCGCTTTTCAAGCTCAACAGACAGTATAAAGCCGCCCTTCTCCGTGTATTTTACCGCATTGGTCAGAAGATTAAGCACAACCTGCTTAATCTTACCCATATCACCATAGAGGCGACGCGGCAATATTTCATCTATACTTACATCAAAGTTTAATTCCTTCTCCGCGCTTCTCACTCTTATCATTGATACTATGGTGCGGAGCATTTCCTGAACATCATATTCCTGCTCAACAAGATGCATCTTGCCGGACTCAATCTTAGACATATCAAGAAGATCGTTGATCAATCCAAGAAGTGATTCTGCAGCACCCCTTATATCGAGTGCATAATTAACCATCGACATAAAGTAATGCTTTGGAACGCCGCTCGCATCTTCTCTTAATACCATCTCGTTCATTCCCATAATGGTATTAATCGGCGTTCTTATCTCATGAGACATATTGGCAAGGAAACGTGTTTTTGCCGTATTGGCGCGTTCTGCCTCATCTTTTGCCTCTCTTATCTCCTCATACTGTCTCTTAATTACGGTTATCTTCATTACGCGCCATACTATAAGACCCGCAATAATCGCAATCAAAATAATAAGCAGTACTCTAAACGCACGAAGCTCCATAAATCGCGGTTTCTTAACAATAGAATACGTCTCATCAATAATCGTATTCTCGCCGGATGCATCCATTACCTGAATATGAAGCACATAATTACCATATGGAAGTCCCGTATATTCAAGCGGTTGCAATTTACTTCTTCTTACCGTTAATCCTTCATTTTCATGCCCTTCAATAAATACCTTTACAAGCGGGTTAATTAGAGTATAGTCCAATATAGATGCGGTAATTCTGATACGTCCGGTGAGTGAAGGGATTATATATTCACCTTTTTCATTCGGGAGTACCTTCTCGTCACCGCAATATACAGAATTTACACCTACTTTGACCTTTAATCTGTCTTCGGTAAAACTATTGATATTAACCTCACATACGCCTGTTCTGCATGCTATATAGAGATTCCCGGAACTGCTTAATGCACTGTATGAATTGGAAGTCGGCGTTGCAGTCAATCCGTTTGCTATCGTATAAAGCCTATAATCGCTTACTTCGTCTTTAATCAGAGATTCGATGTCAACCACATATATTCCGTACGAAGATATTATCCAAGCGTTATCTTTGTCGTCAAAATACATGTCGTAATTATTGTTATACGGGAACGACTTTATCTCCGTAACAGAACCGTTTCTTATATATTCAATCGAATTGGAGGTAATAAGCCAGTATATACTGCGTTTTGTATCCTTCCTGATTCTCATTACAACGTCACTGGTAAGACCTTCGTCACGCCCTATTTTTCTTATATTATCGCCGTCAATAACATATATACCGTCACCGTCGGTACCGATATATATTTCTCCGTCCTCGCCTTCTTCGACCGTTAAGAAAACCGTGCTCCTGATTTCATCTGAATCATCAATTGTTCTGACGACACGGCCATCTTTGATAACTGCGAGACCACCATTGGTTCCCACAAGTACAGAACCGTCCACCGACGAAACCAAGCATCTTACCTCATTGCTGGGCATTCCGTCTTTCGTCGTATAAGTCTTAATCCCACTGTTCCCGTTATAACATATAAGACCCAGTGTGTTAGAATAAGTGCATATCCATAAGTTACCGTTATTATCTTTGTTTACGCCTCTTATTCTTGCACTTCCGATAAATGAAGTGAGATCATTCTCTATAACACTGTTATCCGAGCCAAGTATTCTAAGACCATTATCTGTACCTATATATAACTTTCCGTTGTATAGACAAGTCGCATTAACAACCTCGTTTTCGAGCCCCGCTGCATCGAAAAGATCAACGAAATTATTAGCTACTATCTTCATAACACCCATCGTAGATGAGGCAACCCATATATTGCCTTGATAATCAGATGTAGTCATTTCTATACCACTGTCAAACGGCAGGTTCTCGATAATCTCAAACTCACCCTTTTCATTAAGATAACCGATTTGACTTATGGACGAAACCCATATTCTTCCGCAGTCATAACTTATCCAATGAATTTCCTCAAGAGGGGCTACCGATATTTTCTTCAAACTGCTTATATCGCTTCCGAACTTACCGTAATATAATGTCCCCCTGCCGCATAGATATACATATCCCGCGCGGTTTCTGTCTGCAAGTATACAGGTTATTTTCTCTAACCCAAGGTCTGAGCTTTTATATGCCTTAATAACCTTTTCACCTATAATTTCAAATAGTATTCCATTCTTCGTCTGCCCGTAGATTATTCCGTTACTGTCCGATTCAAGTTTAAGAATACGCTCATCGTTAAGACGCTCATCATCTATAACATGAAGAGTATTATCATTATCCACATAACATACTCCGGCTGTTGTTCCTATATATACATCTCCGTTATCATCCTCTGCAAATACACGTATGGAGGAAGAAGGCAATCCATCTTTATAAGTGATATGCGTGTTCTCATTACCATCTATGATAACGACTCCATTATCATTAGTTCCCACAAAAATTCTGTGCCTGCTGTCCTCAAAAAGGCCCCTTCCGCTTGTAAGCCCGTAAGATGTATCGAGTCTCTCAAATGTGCTGCCGTCATATTTTATTATTCCGCTATATCCGCCGATCAATACATAACCGTCGCTTGTACCGATAATATAATTCGCATCCGATGTCGGAAGACCATTGCTTGCATCGTAAACTTCAAAAGTATATCCTTTACCTTCTATCCTGCCTGTTACAGCATATCCGCCGCCTATATAAGAAGTCTCGTCATCTTCACTTGTAATAATATCATTGGTGCTTTCTGCGATTACATACGAAAAACAGGCCGAATATCCCATGAGGAGTGATATTACAATAAAGCAAGCAGCTATTCTTTTGATATTACGCTTAAACATTGAATACCCTCCTTTCTAGTTCTCATCATTATATTTTCTTAATATGAATTTAACTTCATCAAGCGATTCCATAAGAACTTCAACGCACTTTTCATCAAACTGCGTTCCTTTTCCTTCTTCAATAATCGTCAGTGCCTTCTCAAGCGAAAATGCAGGCTTATATACACGTGGAGACGTCAGCGCATCAAAAACATCCGCTACTGCCATTATCCTTGCAGAAAGCGGAATAACTTCACCGTGAAGTCCTTCCGGATATCCCTTACCGTCCCATCGCTCATGATGGTAAGCCGCCATATTTCTCGCTTCTTTAAGATAGTTCTCGCCCTCAACCATACCGATCGCGCGCTCTATTATCTTCCTACCCGCAGTCGTATGGCTCTTCATGATTTCAAATTCTTCATCTGTAAGCTTACCGGGTTTATTAAGTATCTTATCGGATATATTAATCTTACCGACATCGTGGAGCGGTGCAGATCGTACTACGTCAGATATAAACTTCGGTGTGATCTTACCTGCATAATAGCCTTTCTTTCTAAGACCTTCAACTATGATTCTTACATAGGCCGCCGTTTTCTGAATATGAGCACCCGTATCAGAGTCACGGTTTTCAACCATATCCGCCATTGTAATAATAAGACCATCCTGCATCTTGGCTGTGGAATCAGACAATCGCTTAATGCTTCGCATCTGCTCTGACTGACTTAATGTCATCTGGCAAATTGAATCATAGAGCTTTTCAACCTCATCGCCTGTTCGTATCTCAAGGGCTCGTATTCTTTTTACATCTTCTTCAATCTGTTCTCTTGTCTCCGTCTCATAAGAAAAGCCATCAACACATTCCGCAATACTGCTTATCGGAAATACTGTATATATTTCAGTTATCCAAATGCCAAACGAAATAATAAGAAGGAAAAAACCTGCCAGTATAAGAGCAGCTTTGATAATAAACAGTTTCATATAATCAGCCATATACATAAGTGATACATCTGCGCAAGCATAACATACTGTACGGCCGTTTTCTTTCTTAACAGGATAATATACAGTTCTAACCCATCCGCTTATGTAATCCGAATCAATAGGTTCTATCTCTTCACCTCTTAGCAAAGCGTCTATATAAGGGTAAAATGCTTCCTCAAATTCTATCTTTTCACCCGGTTGATAAGCAGGAGTATCCTCAGTTTCCACATCAAAAACAACATAACATCCGTCTTCCTCAACCTTTAGAACATAAAGATACATGGCATCCGTTATGCTCTTCTTAATTCTTGTCAAAAGCCGCTCCGTTTCCTCATATCCTTTTGCGTCACGACCATATTTCAGATAATCATCAACCTTTTCCGCATCGATTATATCTGCTGCAAACTTGGCCGCATTCAGCGCATTCTCGGTTTTTTCCAGCTTCTCGTTATCATAATACAGGCGCGTACCGATCCAACCCGTAACAATTACGAGCACAATTGTTATTGCGATAATTGTAAGAGTCATTCTTACACGCAAAGAAAACTTAAGCTTTTTACCCCATTTTCGTATAGACTTAAGTTCAGCATCGGTAAGCGGGCGCTGTTTCCAGCCACTGTTTCCGAAACTTTCGATAAATTTCTGTGGAAGTATAATCATGAAAAGACATACTACAAGTGTCGTAATGCCTTTATCCAGAACATTCAACAATATATTGGTTATAAGAAAAGCCCAGAATACGTGCATTCCCATAACACCTTTAAAATAATCGGAAATACCCGCTATAACTGCTCGCTGGCTTCCTCCAAGCAAAAACCAATGGATTACGGCAGTTGTAACACCAACAAAGAAGCCGAGGCAAACCACAAAGATAACTGTTTTTCTTACTCTCCTAAATGAATACTTATAGACAAAAAGTCCCGCGAAAACTGCCGTGAGGGCATTGATTGAACCGAAATAGATAGCATTCGAATCAAATATCATACATATGACGTTAGTCAACATACCAACAAGAATACCCGGGAAAATTCCGCCAAGCGCTGATGCCGCTATTGTTCCGATTGTATCCAAAAATAAAGGCAACCCCAAGCTATTCGCCATGTATGCCGGTAATACGTTCACTAAAACACCTATAAAAATAAGCAAAAACATTCGAATACGGCTATAATTGGTTGCCGATATATGCTTCTTCACGACTTTATCCTCCGTCTCTACCATAGGCAGACATAATTCTCATACGTACCATAGTACAAAATTAGAGTTATGAAATCGTGAACTTATGAAGTTTTTTATGTGGTTAATTCTTGATTCCGAAATATTCATCCAGACCGTTGGCAATACCGGTTACCATCTTCGTCTGGTAATCCGCCGAAGCCATAAGACGATCTTCATCAGGATTCGTCATATATCCCATCTCTATGATCGTAACGGGAACTGCACACCAGTTGATTCCACTCATGCTGTCAGTCTTCCAGACTCGCTCTTTTCTGCATCCCGTCGCGGAGACGAAATTATTAAGAATCGCTTCCGAAAGTGCATAGCTTTTGTCAAATAATTTACCGTTATAAGGGTTACTTGCTGTCTGGCATATTGTCATCGCTCCGTGAACGGATGTATCGTCCGATCCGTTTGCATGAATTCGTATAAAAGCGTCTGCATTGGCATTATTAGCTATTGCTGCGCGCTCGGAATTACTTATATTGACGTCATTTGTGGTTCTTACCATTATTACGGTGTAACCGCGGTTCTCCAACTCCGCCTGAAGTTTAAGAGCTACCTGAAGATTAAGTTCATACTCGTTAAGCCCACTTGTAGGACCATATGTTCCTGCGGCAACCTTAGGCTTGGTTTCTGTTGCTCCCGGACCAATAGGTTCTCTCTCATTATTGGCATGTGCCTGATGTCCTGCATCTATACATACAACATATCCTGTATTCTTAGGCTCGTCCTTTGAAAGATATTCACTGCAGATATAGTAATACTTACCATCAATAATAATCTTAGTCCAGCCATTCTCGTCTTTTACGGCATTAACTTTTTCGCCTCTTTTTAAAGAGCAGATCCTGTCACTGTCTGTTGTAGGTCTTCTTCTTACATTAACTTTGGTTGTAACATACATTACATATGTATCTACATTACCATGAACCGTGTTGTCGTCCTCATTACCGTTACCGGTATTACCCGTATTGCCTTCGGAAGTGCCGGTGTTATCATCAGATTCCCCCGTGTTATCGTCATTCTCTGAATTACCTTCACCTTCATCATCTTTATTATCTTCTGAAGGTTCTTCCTTATCTCCCGTATCCTCAGACTCTTCCCGGTTAACAATTTCGGTGAGCCCTTTAAATTTCTCTCCTGCTTTAGAACCGAGGAAAATAACCGCTCCCAAAAAGCATATCAATATAACCGCAATGTATAGCTTTTTCACAATAATACTCCTTAATCTATCCTATTCTCTGTACTCTCTTAAAATATCCCTGAGCGCTTCTCTTGCAATTGCCTCGTTAAGCGGTTTACTTAAGTAGTCTACAATACCTGCTTTCTTAATTCTGTTAAGAATCTCCGTACTTTTATCCGAAGTAAGCATTATTGCAGGGATATCATATTTCTCCCGGATTCTCTCATAAAATGCAAAACCATCGGTATCCGCAAACATAATATCCGTTATAACAAGTACTATTTCCGCACCTTTCAGTATCTCCAATGCCTGTCGCTCAGTTGAAGCCGCAATAATATTAAATTCCGCGGACTTATCGGATATACTCTGAAGAATCGCTACGTTCTCCGCATCATCTGAGACAACAAGCACATTCCTGATCTTGGCTTGACGCTGCCTATATTCATAAGTTGCGTCCTCGTCCATGATCTTAAGCATAATATCCGCTATCTCCGGGTCAAACTGTGTTCCTTTACCCTTAACAATCTCGTTCCTTACAACATCCTGCGGCAATGTCTTTCGATAGCTTCTCTCGCTTGCCATTGCATCATATGCGTCCGCAACCGCAATAATTCTGGCTATTTCAGGAATATTGTTACCTGCAAGTCCATTAGGATAACCGCTTCCGTCATAATGCTCATGGTGATACTTTGCGCCAAGGCCAACTCTTTCATCATCATGAATATCACGCAATATATGATAACCGCTGGTCGGATGAACTTTTATCTGATCGAATTCTTCTTTGGTAAGCTTGCCCGGCTTATTAATAACATCTTCAGACACGCATATCTTGCCTATATCATGAAGAATTCCCGAATAATAGATAACCTGCTGTTCTTCCTCGCTTTTACCCATTCTTCGGGCTATTTCCACAGCATAGTCCGCAACTCGCTGCGAATGTCCGCTTGTATAATGGTCTTTTGCATCTATTGTTGCCGCAAGCGAACGCGTGACATTCAGATTAATCTGCTGCATTCGCTGAAGATTTTCGCGCTCTTTTTCCTGAACATTGAGCTTATCAAGTGCATAAGCAAGGAATATGGATAGACCGATACCTATCACAACAGCAACCATCATAGCTATCATGAAGCCCCGCATAAGACCTCCGATGCTTCGCATAAGCTCATCTCTGTCGGTTGCAATACCGACATACCAGCCCGTATTCTTCATCTTGGCAATAACTATACCTCGGGTTACCCCATCATAATCCTTAAGATAAACCGTTTCTTTTGAACCGTCCAGAATATTCTCAACAACTTTACCGTATATAGGGTTTGGAACATCCATTACGCCAACCGGAGTACCGTCATATATGTATTGATCGCTCGGATGTACGATCATTCCCATATTCTGATCTATTAAGAACGCATAGCCACCCGTTGAAACATCAGCATTGCTTACTATATCTATCAAGGTATCGACGAATACATCTATTCCGAGAACACCCTTTAATTCTCCGTCCTTATATATAGGCTTCGAAATTGTAATGATAGACTCATTCGAATCCGAATCCTTATAAGGTGTTGAATAATAAATGCCTCCCACATTAACGGCTTCTTTGTACCAGTCACGCTCATTAACAAAATCTACAGACCCATCCGGGATAAAATCGCTTGCACATACCATCCTGTTATCCGGATAAGTAAAATACACATCATATACATATTCATTCTTATTTAAACTACGGTGAATATCTGCAAGATAATTATGAAAGGTATCATAATCGGCAGAATAGATCTCGTCAAGTGTAATCTGAGCAGAAAGAACTTCTACGGCGGTAGCACGCGAATTAAGCCACGCAGTAAGCTCGTTGGCATACTTTTCCGCTGCAATACTGTAGCTATCCTCAAGCTGAGAAGACATAGTTTCCTTAGCCCGGTGATAACCAATAGCAGAAAGCAATCCCGAACTAACCAGTACTACCATAACAATAAATATTGTCATCTTCGAACGCAGGCTTCTCATCTTATTCCCCCCAAGGCCTTCGATGTGCCACCTAAGACTATAACCTTATTCTATCAAATTTTTTAATACTATGCAAATATTCATCTTATTAGAACAGACAGGGTCATTTAAACCCTGTCTGTAAGAACTTTTGTATTAACTATTGATTTGCTGTTAAGGTAAGTTACGAGTAAGTATCCACCGTAGATAATTGCAAGGATTATTGATGTTGCCGCAATCGACATTCCGATGCCATCGGTTCCAAATCCTTCAAGAACTTTTACCGCAAACTTCATTCCGAAGATGGAATGGATTATTGCTAAGGCCAGCGGTAAAAGGAAGAAGATTCCCGTCTGGCAGAAAAGCGACTTGTTAATAGTCTTTTCTTCTGCACCAATCTTACGAAGCATTTCATAACGAGGAATACTGTCCACGCTGTCGGATAACTCCTTTAATGCAAGGATTGCGCCGCTTGCAATAAGGAATACTATTCCGATGTATAATCCGAGGAAAGTGATAATTGCTGTCATTCCGACGGTTGAACCATAGATATCATTCTTTGTATCAAGGTAGCAATAACCTTCATCCTCTTTTTCGGAAACATATTCTTGAACTTTTTTATAGCTTGCAGTTATTTTTTCATCGATACCTATTTTCTCATTCTTTATTGTTGCATCGTAATTGCCGGTAAATATCATCGATACAATGCCTGTTTCGTCCACTATACTATCCGGCACTATAATCATCCCATAATTCAGCGGTTGTGAACCGATTTCAACAAATCCGTCAATTGTATTATTATATTTTGGTTTTAGTTCATGACCGAAAATTGTAAGGGAATCGGTATCTCTTAATATGTAATCGATATAGTGCATAATGACTTTATAATCACAAATTACAGCAAATTCATCACTTTCAAGCGCAATCTCTTTCATTCCGAATATATTTCGTAATGCATTATATTCACTTAATTTAACCAAAGATTCAACACCGGAAAAAAGCACAACCGCATCTTCTTCTTCATATTCTTCCTTATGAACCCCAAGGAAGTCTTCATATGTAAATTCGCTGTCTCTATAAATCCCCAAAAATGTATATTCTTTAATATTTTCCGTTAACTTTTCCCCGCACTCGTTATAGAGTGATTCTATTTTATTTTCTCCCGGCTCTTTAGCTTCACCGTCAGGATAATTATATGTTATCTGAACATCCGCAGGACAACACTCTTTTAAATTCTTATTCATAGAATTTCTTACGGTAAACGCCGAAGATAATGTACAGATTGTAATAAAAAGCATAAGACAGATGACACTCATGGAAAGTACCATGGTATTGATCTTACTTGAAATCTGTCTGAAGGTAAATGCATTTAAGCCTTTAAAATATGCCTTCTTCACCGACATTAATATTCTAAGCATAAGTCCCGATACCGACCAGAAGATAAGAACTGTTGTTACGGCTCCCATAACTATCGCTATCATAAGTCTGTTTTCATTTAACGAGTCAAAGTCAACTGTAACCTGATAATAAGCAGCTCCGAGTAAAACAGCAGAAATAATAAATATCGCTACACACAGATAGGGATTTCTCATGCTTATTTTTTCTGACTTTCTGCTGCTATTCATTAAATCAATAAGTTTCATTCGTGTAACTGCTACACCATTTAATAGCATTACCGCAAAGTACATTACAACGAAGCATACAACTGTTAAAATTAGCGCATCCGTCGAAATGCTGAATTTATATGCTGTCATATCAGCTTCAAAAAGGCTTGCAACAAGCGCACTCATAAGCTGTGATGCCGCAATACCTACCAAAAGGCCCGCAACAAGAGAACCGGCACCTACTATAAGGCTCTCCATAAGAAGAATTGCAGAAATCTTTCTCTTGCCCATACCAAGCATCATATAAAGCGCGAACTCTCTGTTTCTTCTCTTCATTAAGAATCTGCTGGCATACACTATAAGAAGTGCAAGTACAACGGCTACAAAAACAGAAACACCCGAAAGCATTGACTTTAAAAGTCCAACCACATCGTTGCTGCTGGCGGATACACGCATCATTGCAGCCTGACCGCCTACCGCATTAAATACATAGAAAACCGAAATTCCTATGATAAGTGTAAAAAAGTAAATTGCATAATCTCTTATACTTCTTTTGATATTCTGAAGTGACATTCTAAACAACATCTGCTGCGTCACCTCCCAAAAGTGTTACAACATCTATAATCTTATCGAAGAACTCTTTTCTTGAGCTTTCGCCTCGTAAAATCTCATTAAAGATCTTACCGTCTTTGATGAACATTACACGGCTTGCATAGCTTGCAGAGAAACTGTCGTGTGTTACCATCATGATTGTGGCATTGTTTTCTCTGTTAAGATAAGTAAACCTTTCAAGAAGCATCTTGGCAGACTTAGAATCAAGAGCACCTGTAGGCTCGTCCGCAAGCACGATGCTCGGATTGGTAACAATTGCTCTTGCTGATGCAACTCTCTGCTTCTGGCCGCCTGACATCTGATAAGGATACTTATTTAAAACTTCTGTTATTCCGAGCTGTTCGGAAACTGTCTTAACTGCTTCTTCTATCTCTTTAACCGGACGCTTCTGAATTGAAAGTGCAAGTGAAATATTTTCGTAAGCTGTCAATGTATCAAGAAGGTTAAAGTCCTGGAAGATAAAACCGAGCTTTTCGCTTCTGAACTTATTTAGTGCCTTTCCCTTTAATGTTGTTACGTCCTCGCCCTCTAAGTAGATGTGTCCTGCAGTTACTTTATCAATGGTTGAAATGCAGTTTAAAAGTGTTGTCTTGCCGCTTCCCGAAGCTCCCATTATTGCAACGAACTCACCCTTTTCTACGGTAAAGGAGATATCATCTATCGCCTTTGTGAGGTTTACTTTATTTCCGTAATATTTTTCAATTCCTTCTACCTTAAGTAATTCCATTTTTAACTCCCTTCGAATCTTGTGGCAGTTCTTACCACGTCTGCCCTTTATGCCTTTACTATACACTTTTCAATACCAAGTGTCGTTTTTCTAATATTACGGAACATTACAATTTTGTAATCTTGAATTTACCTGCAATAATAATCGTTATCGGCAAATGTAATCGTAAATCTCGTATATTTGCCTTTTTCCGACTCTGCTCTTATGGTATGACCAAGTCTGTCACACAAGTTTTTAACTATATAAAGTCCCATTCCGGTAGATTTTTGCGTTTCCCGGCCGTTACTTCCCGTAAAGGACTTTTCAAATATTCGCGGAAGGTCTTCTTTCAATATTCCGGTTCCGTTATCTTCGTATATAAGCTCAGTTTTACCGTTCTCTTTCTTTGTAGACACTCTGATTTCAAGCGCTTTTTCTTCATCACGGTACTTTATCGTATTGTCGAGTAACTGTCCGATTATGAATTCCAGCCACTTTCCGTCTGTCATAACGCTTACATCAAGATTACTTGCCTTAATCGTGGCATTTAAGAGCTGCAGTTCTTCTCTGTTCTTACCCGCCGCAGCTGAAAAAGCTCTGTTAAGCGGGGTTTCCTTAATTATGTAATCTTTCTCGGCGTTCTCGCTTCTTGCATAATAAAGTACATTATCTATATAATCATCAATTCGTTTTAACTGTACCTTCATCTTCGGATCGATTTCCTTATTGTTATGGCACATTAGATTCAATGCAGAAACCGGAAGCTTAATCTCATGCACCCATAATTCTATATACTCACGGAAACTTTGCATCTTGCGCTTTTCCGAAGTAACATTTTCTGTCATTGACTTACCGCAGTCTTGCAATGTATCAGACAAAATCTTACCGTCCAAAAAGTGCGCTTCATCAAGTACTTCAGGCAGAAGATACTTCTTATCAAGCTCTTTTACCGAAGTCTCAAGCACATCGTAGAATCTTTTTCTTCGTCTTAAATCATATATATGCACAACAAAAGCCATCAGGATAAAAACTGCTGCCACTACACCCATGGCCTGCACGTTCGTCCCGAAGGCTTTCAAAAATATCTCGATTACTATAAGAGATGCGGCATATACTGTAATTATAAGTGCATGATCTTTTATATAATCTCTGAATCTCATCTTAATATGTACCCCTGTTTCTTACGAGTTTCTATTGCATCGGTTAGTCCCAAGTCTTCCAGCTTACCTCTAAGGCGGCTTATATTGACCGACAATGCATTGTCATTCAAGAACTCATCGTTATCCCATAGAACCGTCATAAGATCGTCTCTCGAAACTATTTCCCCGACGTGGTCAAGAAGGTGCCGGAATATAAGCATCTCGTTTTTTGTAAGAATCTGCTCTTTATCTTCACGTGTTAGACTTCCCTTCGCAACTGATACTTTAACGTCTCTATAAGAAAGCGCCTTAACTGTCTTTGCGGTCCTTTTAAGAATCGCTGAGATTCTAAGCAATAGTATTGTCGGATTATAAGGCTTGGTAATATAATCATCCGCACCGTAACTTATCGAAAGCACTTCATCCATGTCACCCGTACGGCTTGTAAGCATGATTACAGGCGTGTCAGAACTTTTCCTATATTGCTGCAATATCGCTTCGCCGTTCTCATTCGGAAGAGTAATATCAAGAAGAACAAGATCCGTACTTATCTTCTTCATCTGCTCCGTAACGTCAATAAACTCCGTGATCATCTTAACGTTGTACCCGGAATTCGTAAGAAGTGTATTTAGTTCTTCGCGTAATGCTATATCATCTTCAATTATAAGAATTGTATTCATTCTACTGTATTCTCCATGCTAGCGAATCTATCCTGCCTGCCGGTTAGAGCTTTTGCGATAAGCGCCTTGTACTCCGGTGCAGACTTGGATTTCTTTATTGCTTTAATCTCTTTTTCCATATCCGGGTACTGCCATTCAAGATAATACCATAGTTCCTTCATCTTGAATAAAATCGCCTTTTCACCCGAAAGTTCCTTTGAGTATTCGTCCCAAAGGACTGTCAAATAGTCATACAGTGCCTTCTTATCCTGCTTTTCGTCTGCTCCTTTTATGGCGAGGGCCAGACCGGGATTAGCAAGAAGCCCACGGCCTATCATATAATGATTAACATCCTTAAAATCATTTCTTAATCGCTCGAAATCCTGTGTATTTCTTATATCGCCATTATAGCACACCGGGCAGGAAAGCTCGTTCTTCATGTTAATAAAAGCGCTGATATCAGGTGTCCCGTTATAATACTCTTCGCGCGCTCTCGGATGAATGATAACTTCGCATAATGGGTACTTCGAGTATATCTTACCGATAGCAGCCGCATTATCATTATTCTCAAATCCGGTTCGAGTTTTTATCGAGATATCGGGAAGGTTACATTCTTCAAATATCTCATAAAGAAAGCGGTCGAGTGCTTCTAAATCACGTAAAAGCCCTGCGCCCTTCTTTTTGGTTACAACAGTTGGCATAGGGCATCCTATGTTAAGATTAACTTGCTCGTATCCCGCGTCCTTTAATACACCTGCTGCCCAGACGAAATCCTTAGGATTCGATGCTATTACCTGCGGGATCAGGTTCGGATCATATGGAATAAACTCGCGTGTCTCGCGATGTTTAAAGGCATGATTCTTATTGGCCGCAAGAAACGGGGTGTAATATGTATCCACTCCGCCGTACATCTTTGCATGCACGCGTCTAAAGGTCTGCCCGGTAATTCCTTCCATCGGGGCGAAGGAAATCTTGTAATCTTTGTTGTTCATACACTTACCTGCAATATGAGATCATATGGACGCTTTCCAATGTGCGCATCCCCATTGCTTTATAAAAAGCATTGTCTCTTTCATCTTCTAAGTCAGTATTAACCTGTATGAATCTTACAGCCGAATATTTCTCGAACATCTTATTCATTAATGTTGTTCCAATCTTCTTTCTCTGATGTTCCTTATCTATAATAAGATCCTGAATCGTAACAGCATGCTCGCCGTCACCCAGGCATCTTATAAATCCAACAAGCTTATCATCTTCAAAAGCCCCGAGAATATAAAGCGAATGATCAAGCGCTCTCTTTAACTTATCATCATTATTAAGATACGCCATCCATCCTTCTGCTTCGAATATTTCCTTAATTCTCTCTAAATACGTTGAATCTATTTCTTTGTATGTAATCATAAAATACTCCTCCTGTTATTATACCAATTAATTTAAAGCGCAATTTTGCGCTTTATTGCGCATTATATCTTTTCAAGCGATGCCATCCGCTCATCCGCTTCTTCTCTGGAATGTAATGTTATAACTTGCTTTTCGGGATACTTATTCATTCCCCTTCTTGATCATCGCTTTTGTCATTTATAGTTTCAATGAGACCTGTAACCAAATCTTGCAATTGGGCTGCATTTTTATTCGTGATTACAGGTTTTCCGGTCCTCTTTTCCACCGCCAATCGTGCTTCTCCCGCGGCTTCTCCACCTTCAATAGCAACCATTCGATTTTCTTCGAAAGTCTCCGGCTTCTTTTGCTTTGAAATCTCTGTGGTAGTGGCCTCAGCCAACATATTAAGCACCAACTCCAATGTGGACATATTATCCCTGAGATTTTCCTTTTTCAAACCTTTATGATTCTTATACTGTCGTGTTGTCATTCCGGACCAGGCTTTCGTTATTTCGTCTGTCAGGATTGCATATTCTATGCCTTTCTTGACGCCACGCTTATCCCACTCATCTGTAAGTTCTTTTCTTACTTGAATTGCCTGCAGTCGCTGATTAATCCATTCTCTAGAATAGCCTTTCTTAGCGTAGGTTTCAAGAGCCCTCTCGATAGTCAACTCCGGATCTATTACTTCTTCAATGCGCTCCCTGCCAACCTGTGCCAGCCACATCTTAAATGGTTCGGCTTTTTTTGACGGGATTGACTGAATAATACGAAGCAGTTGCTCTGTGTTGGCGACATCGGTTAAACGCATTTTTCCATCCTGAGCTTTCATCTTCAACTGGTTACAATTTGTAACCAGTTCATTTCCTTCTTCTTTTATTCTGTTTTTCAAAACTTTCCAATAATTTCTTGCACCGTCTGTATCCGGTTGTTCCGTTAATACACGCACTACATCCACAACCGAAAAATACCATTCTTCCTCAGCCTCAACCCATGCCGTCCTTATCGGCTGGTCTTCAAATAATTGAACTTTATCATTTGCCATCTGCATTTTTCCCCCTTATCGGTTCTTCGTCTTGTATAGAGCTTTTTTCTTCAAGCAGCATAATATACACCATCATTCTGACCAAATATTCCGGAGGGGCGCTTATTCCCTGTTCCCACTGCTGAAGAGTTCTTACGGGAATTCCAAATTTAGCGGAAAATTTACTTTGCGACAATCCCGTTTTCTTTCGTAACTCCTTTATTTTTTCTGAAATATCCATATCCTCGTCTCCAAAAACAACTATGTACTTTATTAAAGTATAAATCAACTCGTATACGTTGTCAACGTATATATTCCTTTTATTGGGTACACCATTATTTCTACAAAATAAAACTGCAGGTAACCACAAAGATTACCTGCATCCTATTATCATTTCCTTATCAAGTTCATTCAGCATTCTCTTTTTTGCTGAATCTGTACATCCTTATTATTTAGTTGCTTTTTCAAAAGTATAAACTCCTCTGTCTTGTATTCTTCTATAAAACCAACATCCTGAAAAAGTTTAACTGCACTGTTATCTATGGCAATGTTGTCATATATGCAATCGACTCCGTTTTCTCTTGCCTGTTCGCAAAGAAGCAATAAAGCGGCTTTGCCATATCCCTTTCCACGATATTTAGATTCTATGATTACGTCTGCCATACACATTTTACGCTCGCCTTTGATATGATAGGCGACCTCTCCGACAAACTCACCATTTGCATTTTTAATGTATCTATAAAAATGCTTGTCATCATCAGCCACTACCCAATTATTATACCAAGCTTCCCAGTCTTCTTTTGGGAAGGGTATCGTACCTCCCCAGGCGTTATTATATGACATTGTGTCCGGGTCTGACATAAATTCTTTACGAAACCATAACTCATCAAGTTTGGGAGTATAGAGACTTATTTTAATGTTCCTCTCATCCGAAACAATATGCTCGACACCCATTTGCTTCGCGGCAGAGATTTCCACCGCTGTTTTCTTATCCATGATCAAATACTCCTCACAGTTTCAGGGCAGCATCAATATTGCCATCCTCATACTCTTTAATCTCTTCAAACCCGAAGGAGCGATACAACTTTCTTGCCACCGTATTATCCCGATCATAACAGATCCAGCAATACTCCGCTTTTCCGTGGGGAAATGTTCTGATATAATCCAGGGCAAGCCTGACAGCCTCACGTCCATAACCTTTTCCCTGAAACTCCTCATCAATCATGAGGCGCCAGAGAAAATAATTGTCTTTTGAGATTTTC
Source organism: Lachnospiraceae bacterium (assembly GCA_016283755.1). Taxonomy (GTDB): domain Bacteria; phylum Bacillota; class Clostridia; order Lachnospirales; family Lachnospiraceae; genus XBB1006. The sequence goes on from JAEENO010000041.1 coordinate 127,748, forward strand.
GGTGCATCTTTGTCGTCGCAAACCTCTCCATAGTCATAGGCGAGCATCAAAAAGCCTACAGGAGTGTCATCGTCATAGATCCCGAATGGGTATACGGCCCCGTTGGTCTTGTTCCCGACGTAAGCATGAACGAGACTCCATACGTTGCTTGCAAGAAAGCCCTCCTGTTCCTTCTTTACGCTCAACTCCATTATATCCCAAACGTTGTATTTATTTAATTCTTCCAGATGAACCATAGTAATACCTCCAAAAAAATCGATTTGTATTTACAATAATTTCCAATATCCATTCTTTCTTGAACCAACCCGTTCAATATAACCGTTGTGGCGCAAATATGCGATATTGTTTTCAACGGTCGTCTCTGCGCAGTTAAGAATAACTCTAAGCTGTATCTTAAACATTTTTGTTAGGGTTATCTGTTACGATTTAACTCCACTTGAATTCAGCTGTCCTTATCGCATGGTCTGTAACAGCTAATGTTATCACATTGTTATCACGGAAGTGTTATCAAGTCAAACTACCTTAACTTACTACTTACCAAATTCCTTCACCATCACCTAAAATGATAGTCTTAATATTTTCGTCGATTTGAGAGTCATTAAGGCCCTGTTTGATCAGCGGCTGTATAACCTCTCTGCTTTCACGCATATGTGGTAATTGTGACGCGAGCTTACACGCCTTATCTTCTCGCCCGGCCTTCAGGTACAAAAAACATAATGCGGCTCTCATCGTTGATTTCTGCTTTTCGTTAATGGAAATAGGCAAACCTCTTTCCATTAACTCTATCGCTTCTTCGGTATCACCTTTTAAAGCCAGTGTACTAGCCAATCCCAATATCATTCCAGGCTTGTTTGGATATATCAGCAAGGCATCTCGATAGGTTTTTTCTGCCATATCTAAGTTGCCATTTCTTTGATATTCGACAGCCTTTTTATGAATATTGTAA
>JAEENO010000042.1 GCA_016283755.1 Lachnospiraceae bacterium
CCGAAGGTGGTGTTCCCGTTATTACCGGGAGATGAAGTCCAAGCGGTACTTGCCTATTGTAATTTGCACGGGTTATGGAAAGCTTAAGATAGATGAGTTTTGTAAGGGCAGCGCGGGGCGCTGCTCTTATTGTATATTAGGAAGCTATTTTATGTATTGACAGACAAATAAGAACGGAATCTTGACAAAAGAAGAAAACCAAACTATAATGAAATTACCCGATGGGTAATTTGGAGCAGGAGGCCTGCTTTTCATTTTCATAAGCTTGATAACAAATCAGGAAGAAATCTGAGGGGTTATTTTGCAATTGATGTGAAATCGAGGAGAGACGCCTGGCGTATAATATTAGAACCGCTGGATGATAATAAGCAGCCATACGATACGTGCAATATTGATAAGATTGCTCAAGTTGTTAGAACAGTTAAAATATTGGAGGTGAGCAAGCATTATGAGTAATTATATTAACTATAATGACACAATAGCATTTCACCCGGGATATTATATTAAAGAAATAGTAGAAGAGAGTGGCTTGACGCAAGAGGATTTTGCAAAAAGATTAGATACTACTCCTAAGAATTTAAGCCTGTTAATTCGTGGAGAACAAAGTTTGTCGATTGATATTGCGATGAAACTTTCGCGAATGCTTGGAACAAGTGTTAATTACTGGTTAAATCTTCAAAATGCTTATGATGCTTTGGTGGCAGAGTTTAAATCAGAGGAAGAATTGGTAGAAGAAAGAAAAGTATTTGAAATATTTGATTATAAGTATTTTAGAGATAATTTCCGCCTTCCTGAATTGAGAGGTAAAAAAGATGAGCAGATAAAGGCATTGCGTGAGTTTCTGAAAGTAGCAACGTTGACAGTATTTACGAAGCGAGATATGGCTGTTAGTTTTAGAAGTGCGTCTGCAGAATTGAGCAAAAGCGCTACGGTTAAGGCTAATACAATGGTTCAGATTGCGACTAATAAGGCATTATCGATTGAGGCACCCAAATATAATAAGAAAAGATTTGAACTTGCAGTACAGTACGCATTGACATTAACAAAGAACCATAATGATTTTTATACTTTGATTCAAAAGGCATTTGAAGAAGCCGGAGTTATATTTGTAATCCTACCAAATATTTCCGGATCACAGATAAATGGAGCAACCAAGAAGATAGGCGATAATATTATGCTAATGGTTAATGACAGACGACTTAATTCGGATTCGTTCTGGTTTACGCTTTTTCATGAGATAGGTCATATTATTAATGGCGATTATGGTATATCATTTGAAAAAGAATCGGGGAAACAAGAACAAGCAGCTGATGTATATGCTGAAGATAGGTTAATTCCTAGAGAGAAATATAATGAATTTGTAGCAAGGAAGAGATTTAAATTGGATGATATTATAGATTTTGCTGCTTCTATTGATAGAGATCCCGGCATTGTCTTGGGCAGATTGCAGAACGATGGATTTGTTGGCTTTGATGATTGGACAATGAAACCTATAAAGCATAAGTACAAGGTTATGCCCTTGTTTTAAGGGGTTTTCTGTTATATGATATTAACTAGTGAGAAGTTTATAAGCATTTATTTTAAGGTGATATATTAATGCGTAAGATTTTATGTGTCTTCGGTACTCGTCCGGAAGCAATTAAGATGTGTCCGCTTGTGCTTGAGATGAAAAAAAGGAAAAACTTGGATGTTAAAGTGTGCGTGACGGCGCAGCATCGCCAGATGCTTGATCAGGTGCTTGAGACCTTTAGGATTCTGCCGAATTACGATCTTGATATAATGAAGGACCGTCAGACACTTTTTGACATAACTACTAATGTGCTTAATGGAATTAAGGAAGTCCTGGAAGAGGCTAAGCCTGACATCGTGCTTGTTCATGGCGATACGTCAACCACTTTTGTAACTGCACTGGCGTGCTTTTATCTTAAGATACCGGTAGGACATGTTGAGGCAGGTCTTCGTACGTACAATATTTATTCTCCATATCCGGAGGAGTTTAACAGAGAAGCGGTAAGCGTTATCTCGCAGTATAATTTCGCACCGACACCATTGGCGCGCGAGAATCTTCTTCGTGAAGGTAGAAAAGCTCAGACTATCTACGTAACAGGTAACACGGTTATTGATGCTATGCAACATACGGTACGTGAGGATTATACGCATCCTGAACTTGATTGGGTTGGGGATGATAAGCTTATTTTTATTACGGCTCATAGAAGAGAGAACTTGGGCGAGCCTATGCATCATATGTTCCGCGCGATACGACGTGTACTTGATGAGCATCCTGATTGCAAGGCGGTATATCCGATTCATATGAATCCTGTTGTTCGTGAAGCTGCGGACGAGGAGCTTGGCGGATGCGACAGAATTCATATTATAGAGCCGATTGATGTATTCGATTGTCATAACTTCGAGGCAAGGAGCTTCTTATGCCTGACGGATTCAGGAGGAATCCAGGAGGAGTGCCCGAGTTATGGAGTTCCTGTTCTTGTAATGCGTGATACCACGGAGCGCCCGGAAGGCGTTGATGCGGGCACGTTAAAGCTTGTCGGTACGGATGAAGAGACTATATATAAGACATTTAAGAGGCTTCTTGAAGATGAGAATGAATATACGAAGATGAGTAATGCATGTAACCCGTATGGTGACGGGCATGCATGCGAGAGAATCGCGGATATTCTGGAGGGTAAGGAATATAGTCCGTGGGTTCCGAATTAAGCTTACGGATATAATAAAATATTAAAATATTGCTATGGAGGGGAAAAATGGCAGATTACAGATTGATTTCTAAGCAGATTGAGACGTTGGCGGAAGATGAACCGAACTTCATCCCTGTATTGTCAAATGCTGCGGCACTTATTTATGACAATGTCGGCGATTTGAATTGGGCAGGCTTTTATCTTATGGATAAGGGTTCACTTTTACTTGGACCGTTCCAGGGTAAGGTTGCATGCATAAGAATTGCTGTTGGCAAGGGTGTGTGTGGAACAGCAGTAGCTGAAGATGCGACACAGCTTGTATACGACGTACATGAATTTCCGGGACATATTGCATGTGATTCTGCGTCTAATTCGGAAGTTGTGGTACCGCTTCATTCTAATGGCAGAATTGTGGGTGTACTCGATATTGATAGTCCGAAGGTAGGCAGATTCTCGGAGGAAGATAAGGAAGGCTTCGAGATTATTGCCAAGGCTATCGAAAAGGTTGCGGATTTTACCGGCATTTCTTTTAACTAGTGACGGTTGTGTGCCCTACAATTGCTTATAAAATCTTGTTTTAAAAGTTCGTCTATGATAGACTTAAAGTTGGCGGAATGCTTAATAATCCTTATAGGAGAGGTATAGATTTATGGAAAGCAATCATACTTATGATGATGAGAAAACAGTAGATATTATGATGCTTCTTGTTGAAGTACTTAGAAAGATTAAGCCTGTGCTTATATGTGCAATTATTTTTGCGGTATTGCTTGGAGGTTTATCTCTTTTTAAGGGTGTAAAAGGAAGAATACATGCCAATGAAGTAGTTCGAGATGGCGGCAATTTTGTTGTGAGTGAAGAAGCTAAGGCTCAGTATAATGCGGAACTTAAGGCGTATGAGCAGACTGTTGCTTACTATGAGAACCAGATTAATGAGCTTAAGGATAAAATAAAGAAACTTGAAGCGAAGAGAGAAGATAATTATTTCCTTTCAACTAAGCCTGAAGAGTATTACAAAGAATCAATTATCTATTATATAGATACGCATTATACGGTTAATGCGACATCGACCGTACAGCAGATTAATCCGATAGCAAGCATTATGAAGGCATATTCATCTGTGATGATGAACGATGCTTTCTATAGTTATTTGCTTGCTAATGTGTCGGATCTTCCGGAAGATTTTTCAACCAAGGATATTAGCAGATTCGTTCAGCTTGATACCGATACGGACAGAGCCTTTTTAACACTCTCCGTATGTGGTAAGACAAAAGCGCAGGCTGATAATATATTTAAACTTTCAAGAAGATATCTTGAGCAGAGTTTCGGTAAGATTAGTGGTTCGATAGCTCCTTTCGATATAACTATGGTTGATTCTTTCGGACTTGACGGGGAAGGCGTTAACGGAACAACGGTAGGAGTTGACGGCGTATGGAACGAATACAAAAGTAAGATGACTGAATTTGAAGCAGGTATTACATCAAACGAAGATGCTATTGCAGCGGTCGTTAAGCCTAAGGAGCCGGAACCGACAGAAATTCCTGTCGACGGCCTTGTGGGATACGTTGCTATTCTTAAAAGCGCAATTAAGAAGGGTATTCTGGGCGCATTTGTGGGAATATTCTTTGCGTGCATATATATTGCTCTTATGTTCATTCTTAAGGATTTTGCCTTAAGTGAAGAGGAATTAAA
>JAEENO010000005.1 GCA_016283755.1 Lachnospiraceae bacterium
TAAAAATCTGTCCATACCATAGTCAAATTCGTGGTTACCCGGAATTGCAATGTCGTAACCTACCGCATTCATAAGATCGATGATTGCTTCACCGTTTGTCATGGTTCCTATAGGCTCACCCTGGATTGCATCGCCGTCATCAACCAAGATTGTGTAGTTTCCTTCTTCTTCAAGTGTCTCTCTGATACTGTAAAGACCTGCAAGACCGAAGCCCTGGTCAACTCCGCAGTGGATATCACTTGTAAAAAGAATTACAATATCACCGTTCTTCCCAACTTCTTCGACATTAGCGTTGTTATCTTCGCTGTTATTAGCCGGTGTCTCTTTGCTTGCGCATGCTGTCATAGAAAGAACAAGCGTAAGCATAAGAATTAAGCTGAGTAATTTCTTAAAGTTTTTCATTTCGAAATCCTCCCTTATATTGCCTTAAGAGCAAAAGCTCTCACTGTTAGTTAATTTTATCACAGATATGATGATTACGCGATAAAAGTTTTTGACCTGATATTTAAGAAGGATTTTGTTAGATTTCGCTTGACAATTTTGGGGCTTCATTGTACAATATGATAGTTGCGAAGGCAATACGTGTGTGTAGCTCAGCTGGATAGAGCACTTGGCTACGGACCAAGGTGTCGGGGGTTCGAATCCTCTCACGCACGCTATACAAAAAGGAGATGCAAATGCATCTCCTTTTTGTATCAGATCTCTTCGAGTCACCAGATATTTCGGATAACCGTCCGCTATGTTTTCAAGAGGTTTATACTCTCTATCTTCCGTATTTTTGCTATCCATAATCGTTAATGCCACTTGAACATAAGCATATTCGTTCTGTATGCTGCGAAGGACAAAATCACATTCAAGATTACAAATCCTTCCAAACTTAATAGTAACAGCACTTTTAAAACGCTCAATCTCATTATTCTGTGATTTGATATTAACGGTTCCCTTTATAACTATACAGTCTTATGAACCATTTGTCATTCAACCTGTGGTTTACATAAATCAAAAACGGAAGGTCTTACGTCTTCCGTTTTTTGCAATAATAAACTCTTTACTATTCGGGAAATCTATTCCGCATTATCAATCCATTCAGAAGCCAAATATAACGGTACATTAACCATCCATTCTTGCTCTCTGTAATCTGCCATAGAGAATCTGACCGGTCTTAAATTGCTATTCTCATCATATAATGTCCTAAGGCTCTTAGAGCGTAAATTCTCTTCTGCCTTAACCTCAATTGGATATACATTCGCTTTCTGAATTACAAAATCTATTTCAAGGGCAGAACGTTCCTTAGTATGATAATACACTTTATTATCAAGGCCCTTTAATTCTTGCAGCACATATTGTTCCGTAAAGGCGCCTTTGTATTCCGTAAATGCATTATTATTAACCAGAACATCCTTCGCATCTACTTCAGACAATGCTCCTAAAAGCCCAAGATCCACGAAAAAAAGTTTAAACGCCTCCAAATCCTCGTAGAATTTCAATGGCTTCTCAACTTTTGATATTCTCAGTACTTTATATACCAATCCGGCATCAACCAGCCACTGAATTGCATTCTCGAATTCTTTAGCTCTTCCGCCTTTTTTTACCGCACTATATATAAATTTCTTATTCTCCTTAGCAAGCTGTGCCGGAACAGAATCCCATATCATATTAACTTTAGGTAAAAGCTCTGACGGAACATGTTTTGAAAAATCACGACGGTAATCTGCCAAGATTTGCTTTTGAATACTACGGACTAAAAGAACATCTTGCTCTTCTGCATACTTCTTAACAACTTCCGGCATCCCACCTACGTAATAATACTGACGTAAGAGTTCAATATACATAGACGACAATGCGGATGTTTCTTGCCAATTATGAGTTTTAATGCTTTCTAAAAGCTTCTGCTTGCCAAGGGCGATCAAAAACTCTCCAAAGGATAATGGATAAAGATTAATCTCATCAACTTTACCTACCGGGAATCCCGTGCCCTCATGTAATCCAATGCCAAGGAGACTTCCGGCAACTGCTATATGATATTCAGATGCATTCTCACAAAAGTACTTTAACGAAGTTAACCCTCTAGGGATAATCTGAATCTCATCTAATATTATAAGAGTTCTCCCCGGCCTTATTGTAACATTACTAAGAGCTGAAAAAACTCTTATTAATCTTGCTGTGTCGAAATCTGTAAATGCATCCTGCATAGCCGTTACTTCATCGCAGTTAATATATGCAACGTCCTCATATTCTCTTCTACCAAACTCTTTTAACAACCAAGTCTTTCCGACCTGCCTTGCGCCATTTAATATAAGCGGTTTTCTATCTTTACTTTTCTTCCATTCGACCAGTTTGTCATATGCAAATCGTTCCATTATATCACCTCGCAAGTCCATTATACATTTTTGCAGGCGAACTTTCAATGATTTTTACATTTTTGCAAGCGAACTTTTGTGTTTTGATACATTTTTACAGGCGAACTTTTTCACCACTTCCACTTCCACTTTCAATCCGTCAACAAAAAGGAGATGCTCTCGCACCTCCTTTATCTTTTGCACTTATTTTATTTCCTTCACCGTATCTCTCTCAACTATCTTACCTAAGACTACACTGTGCTCCTTATAATCTTCGGGATTCTCGATTGTACGAAGAAGCTTATCCGCCGCTATCGTTCCGATTGCTACCGCATCCTGGTCTAAGGTTGTAAGGCCAAATACCGACGACATCGCGATATTATCGTATCCTATCGCACTTATATCATTCGGAATGCTTAACTTCGCAGCATGAATCGCTCTATATCCGCCAAGATAAGAATAATCGTCCGGGAAGATAATGCATGTCGGGCGCTTTTTACGCTTAAGGATCTTATCCGTAATCTCATAGCATCTATCGGCATCGTGGTATGCCCCCTGAATGAGATTATTTCCGTCCACATTTAATCCTGCTTCGCTCATCGCCATCTTAAATCCCATTATACGATTCCTGGTAACCTCCGTATCGTTACCATGGATAAATACTATATCTCTATGTCCCTTTTCGATTACATAACGGGTAAGCATTGTCATTCCGCTTGTATTATCCGCAACGACAGAAGGCCACTTATTAAATACATAATCAATAGTCACAACCGGAAGATCGGAATTACATAATTTAATAACTTCAGGATCGTTATAATCCGCTGTAATTACTGCTACTCCATCAAATTGCCTGTATTTACAATGCTCAAGATAATTACCGACCTGTCCTTCTATTCCCTTATTTACGAAGGTTATGTCATACCCCTTCTTTTCTACAGCTGCTTTGAAGCTCTCCAAAATAAGAGAAAAATACTCATGTGTAAGACCCGGATCCGTACCTGTATATAAAAGCCCTATATTATATGTCTTATTAGTCTTAAGCGCTCTTGCGCTTGGATTCGCGAAATATCCGAGCTCTGCAGCGACCTTTCTTACGTTTTCCTTGGTACCCTGACTTACGTCATCGCGGTCATTTAGCGCTTTCGAGACAGTAGCAGCAGACACTCCGCATTTCTTTGCCACATCTTTAATCGATACCATATTGCCTCCCGGTAGGTACTATTTGCTGATTTCCAGATTGCGACCGTCTTCCTTCGAGAATACATGTACCATACTTCCGTTATATGAAAGCTTGATATTCTTCAAATTAGATGTCTCTTCTCCATTATTAGGTACAATTACAATGATATCCTTGTCGTCGAGCTTTGCATGCAAATGGCTTGATGTACCCATCATTTCGGATACTTCAACCACTGCATCGATTCCACCCTCACCTAATAACATCTGATCCGGACGTACACCGAATGTAACGCTCTGTGAACCAACATTATTATCTGCAAGTCTTCGTGACTTGTTCTCGCTTAATTCTACCACATAATCCTTGTAACGAACACTGTACTTATCACCTTCGCGAACAAGTTCGCCTTCGAAGAAATTCATCTGCGGTGTTCCTATAAATCCCGCAACGAAGAGATTAGCCGGATGGTTAAATACTTCCTGCGGTGTTCCGATCTGCTGAATGTAACCATCTTTCATAACTACAATTCTATCCCCTAAGGTCATAGCCTCAACCTGATCATGTGTTACATATACGATCGTTGTCTGAATTCTGTTCTGCAATTTCAAAAGCTCTGCACGCATCTGGTTACGAAGCTTCGCATCAAGGTTTGATAACGGCTCGTCCATAAGGAGTACCTTAGGATTACGAACTATCGCACGTCCTATAGCAACACGCTGTCTCTGTCCTCCGGAGAGAGCTTTTGGCTTTCTGTCAAGGTACTTTCTAATGTCGAGAATATCTGCTGCTTCCTCAACCTTGCGTCTTATCTCATCTTTAGGCATATGCTTAATCTTAAGAGAATAAGCCATATTCTCATATACCGTCATATGAGGATATAATGCATAACTCTGGAATACCATTGCTATATCTCTGTCTTTAGGTGCAACAGCATTCATAAGCTCGCCGTCGATATATAATTCACCGTCGGTAATCTCTTCAAGGCCTGCAATCATACGTAAAGTCGTTGACTTGCCACATCCCGAAGGTCCTACAAGTACGATAAATTCCTTATCCTTAATATCGATATTAAACTGCTGTACTGCGACAACACCCCTATCGGTAACCTCTAAATTATTCTTCTTTTTATTATGCTTATCTTTTTCAACTTGAGGATATATCTTAACTACATCCTTTAATCTAACTTCAGCCATCTTAGCACCTAACCTTTCACACTTCCGCTTGTAACGCCCTTAATAATTGACTTTGATAAGAAAATATATACAACGATTACCGGCAATATCGCAAGTAAAATGAACATATATACCTTACCCATATCAAACTTGGAATAATCCGCACTTCTAAGCTGCGCTATCATGATAGGAACCGTCTTCTTATCAGAACTCGTAAGTAAAAGCGCCGGCAAGAAGTAGTTGTTCCATGCCGCTACGAACGAGAAAATCATCTGTACCGCTATAGCAGGCTTCATGATCGGAAGAACTATCTTGTTAAATGTAACAAACTCACTTGAACCGTCTATTCTTGAAGCTTCTACTATATCAAGCGGCAACGTAGCTTTTAAATACTGATACATATAGAAGAATACCGCAGGGGCTGCGATTGACGGAACTATTAAAACCCAGAGTTTGTTGTTAAGACCGTACTTATATGCAAGCTGAACAAAACCTACCGCAGATACCTGAGTCGGTATCATCATAACCGCAATAATAAATGTATACGCCAACTTCTTAAGCTTGAAGTTATATACATATATTCCGTATGCGGTAAGTGCGGAAAAGTACGTGGTACATATTGCGGAACCCGCTGCCACGATAAAGCTGTTAACCATTCCTCTCGGAATCTGAATTGAACTGTCCGTAAAAGCGTTTTTAAAGTTATATATGAAATGTCCGCCCGGAATCAGTGTAAATCCTCTCTGCAACTGATTGTTGGTTCTTGACGCATTAATTATAAGCATCACGAAGAAGAAAAGACATAAGAAGCAAAGGAGAATTATAACCGCATACACAAGTATTCTAAGAAGTGTAAGCTGTATGCTCGCAATTTTATTCTTTTTATTCATAATAACCCTCCCTAACCCTTGTCTCTGTCAATGGTCTTAAATACAATAATACTTAAGATTGCTGTTACAATGAAAAGTATTACCGATATAGCGCCGGCCATACCGTAGTTATTCGAACCACCGAGATAATTATTAAGGTACATAATAACCGTCATTACGGTTCTGTTCGGAGTACCCTTCGCATTGGTTAATACGGAAGGAACATCGAACATCTGTAAACCACCGATCATGGATGTAATAAATGTGTATACAAAAATCGGCTTAAGTAACGGCATCGTTATGTTAAAGAACACTCTTGTACTTGAGGCACCGTCAAGGCGCGCACTTTCAAAAAGGCTCTCATCTATCGCCTGTATTCCAGCCATAAGAAGAATCGTTGTATTACCGAACCACATAAGGAAGTTAAGTGTTGCCACAAGTCCTCTTACCGAGATCGTCGTAAAGAAGAAATCAAACGATTGATCGATAATCCCTGTCTGTACGAGCAACGGCTTTATCGGTCCTACATTGGAAAACAATGTGTAGAAAAGCATTGAAAACGCAGATGCCATTATAAGGTTTGGCATGTAGATGACCGTCTTCATGATTCCCTGTCCCTTAATGTTAAGTCTTGTATTGGTAAAAAATACTGCCAATAAAAGTGCTATAACAAACTGCGGAACCGCACCCATAATCCACATAATAATTGTGTTTCCGAAATACTTTAAGATGTCTATCGTACCGCTGTCAGACGGGGTAAGAAGCGCTTTATAGTTGTCGAATCCCACAAAACGGGGACCTATCTGTGTAAGACCATCTCTGAAATTTTCGAAGAAACTGTTGTAAAAGGTCAATACCTGAGGATAAAAGGTAAAGATAAAATATACCAAGAAAAAAGGTATTATAAAAATATAACCCCACTTAGCATAACTTATCGACTTAACCTTAGGTTTATTATCTTTCATATCATTCACCCTTTTAGTCAAAAATTATACCTTATAACATAGAATGCGTAAGGCATTCACTTTATGTATATTATACATCATATACAGTGTTTTATATACAAAAACTGTGGCAGGATATCCCGCCACAGTCTCCGTAGTTTATAAATCGTATTATTTGTCTGTATTTACGTTAGGATATTTTTCCTTAATGTACTTGCGGAAGTTCTCTAATGCCTGCTCTTTTGTAACTTTACCCTTTAAGTACTCACGCCAGTACAGCTGAATACCTTCGTTGCAAAGCTGATCGTATTTAGATGTGTTCTGGAACTTAATGTTCTTAGCAAGCTCTACGAACAATGCTGTATCATTCTGTCCGCCAAGGAACTCGTTACCATAAGTAGGATCTGATGCGAACTTCTCGTTAATCTTCTGGTTGTTAACGAACTGACTCTGCTCGGAAACAAGCTTCTCAACGATTTCATCGTTGTTGATAAATGCGTTCATTGTATCTGCTACAGCCTTTGTGTTATCGCAACCTGTTGCTGCAAGTAACCATGTACCACCCCAGAAATAGCTCTGCGGACCTTCGCATAATCCCCAGTCACCCTTGCAGGTATCCATTGCATTACCCATGCAGAAGTTGTAATACCAAGCCGGTCCGAAGAAGCATAATGTCTTACCTGTATCAAGCATCTGTGGCTGCTTTTCCTCGGCCCATACATCGCAAAGGATTGTATATCCGTTATCTCTGAACATTTCGGACTGATCCATCCAAGCCTGAATAGCTGAATCGATAACGAGGTTTCCGTCTGCATCTACCCAAGCTTCAGTTTTGTTGTTAGAGAATGTACGATATGTCTCACCGTCGGAAGCTGTCATGTAATAACCCTTAGCCTTGCAAAGAGCTGCTACTTCGTTGAACTTTTCCCAAGAATCAAGCTTGCTCTGAACTTCTGCAGGATTGTCTGTACCGAGAACATCTAAAGCGATTGATCTGCGGTATACAAGACCTGCCGGGCAGCACTGGAAGGATACACCCTTTACAACACCCTTCTCATCAGAAGCAGCTTCTACTGTATACTTATATGTATTAGAGAAATCTGTAACACCAATCTTTGTAACGTCCATTGTTGAGTCTGACTGTACATACTTAGCAATGTAATCAGCCTCTGCAAGGAACATATCAACTCTCTCTTCTTCAGAAGCGTTCTCCTGGTTAAGGAGTGCTCTGTCGAGAGCGTCCTGGTAAGCACCGCCTTCGTTAGGAACGATTGTCCACTTAACCTTAGCATCGCCTACATAAAACTCGCCGTCGTCATGCTTCTCAGCAAAGTATGTCTCGAAGAATCCCTTAAACTCTACATTCCATGCCATGATGTGGAAGATCTCTCCCTCACCCTTCTTTGCTGAACCACCATCACCGCAACCTGTAAGCATCATTGAGAGTACCATTGTTGCTACAAGCACTGCACTTATAAACTTTTTCATTTTCATGCTTTATGCACCTCCTGGATACATTTGTTAAATTTCGCCAACCATTTCGCAATTTGCGTAAACGATTTCGTTGATTTTGTTTTACCACAAGTGACACGCTTTTGTCAAGCAATTAATTAATTAATTTTTCCCCTTGCAAAAACGGTTTTAATAATGTATGCTTAAGTCAAAATATACTTAATCGTTTTCGGAATGGAGGAAAAAGTATATGCAATTCGGACATTTTGATGACGATCGTAAGGAGTATGTAATTGAAAGATATGACACCCCGTTACCTTGGATTAACTACCTCGGAAGCGACGATTTCTTTACATTACTCTCCAATACGGCCGGTGGCTATTCCTTCTATAAGGATGCCAAGCTTCGTCGTATTACACGATATCGTTACAATAATACTCCTCTTGATAATGATGGTTTTCATTTCTATATTAAGGATGGCGATCTTATCTGGAACCCGAGCTGGCAGCCTACCAAAACCGCTCTCGACAGTTACGAATGTCGTCACGGCTTAGGCTATACAGTAATTAAGGGTATTAAGAACAATATAGCATCTAAGCAGGAGATGTATGTTCCTAAGAACGATAACATACTCCTTACCAGAATTACTTTAAAGAATACCGGTAATTCTATAAAAGAGCTGACTTTATTCTCTTTCGTAGAGTTTTGTCTCTGGGATGCTGTCGACGATACAACAAACTTCCAGCGTAACTATTCTACCGGTGAAGTTGAGGTCGAAGGAAGTTTCATATATCATAAGACGGAATACAGAGAGCGGCGTAACCATTATGCGGTATTCTATACCAACGCAGAGATTGCAGGTTTTGATACTATTCGTGATGAATTCATTGGATTATACGGTTCTCCGGCAGATCCTTGTGCGGTAAAAGAAGGACACTGCAAGAACTCCGTTGCGCACGGCTGGCAGCCTATAGGTGCACATGAGATTAAGGTTACTTTGGAAGCTAACGAAGAAATAAGCTTTATATTCGGACTTGGTTATATCGAAGTCCCTGAAGACGAGAAGTTTACAGCTCCCAATATTATTAACAAGAAGTATTCAAAAGCTCTAACCGACCGGTATATGACCGATGCCCAGTTTGACGAAGGCTTACATAAGCTTAACATCTTCTGGGATGAGCTTTTACAGGGATTTAAGGTTAATACCGAGGATACTCGTCTTAACCGAATGATTAATATCTGGAACGCTTATCAGTGTATGGTAACCTTCAATATGTCCCGCTCCGCTTCCTACTTCGAGTCGGGAATCGGCCGCGGCATGGGATTCAGAGATTCCTGCCAGGATTTATTAGGTTTCGTACATATGATTCCGTCAAAAGCACGTGAACGTATCCTTGATATTGCCGCAACACAGAAGCCTGACGGCGGTGCATATCATCAGTATCAGCCGCTTACCAAGAAAGGTAATTCCGATATCGGCGGCGGATTTAACGACGATCCTCTGTGGCTTATAGCTGCAGTTTCCGCTTACCTTAAGGAAACCGGAGATTTCTCAATCCTTGATGAGAATGTTGACTTTGATAATGACTCTTCTCTCGCCGCTCCATTACTTGAGCATTTACGGAGGAGTTTCAATTATACACTTAATAACTTAGGTCCGCACAAGCTTCCTCTTATCGGACGTGCAGACTGGAACGACTGTCTTAACTTAAACTGCTTCTCAAAGCATCCGGGTGAATCCTTCCAGGTAACCGGTCCTTCCGAAGGTCCTGTTGCGGAATCCGTATTCATTGCAGGAATGTTCGTAAAGTATGGCAGAGAATATGCAAGAATCCTTAAGGCTTTAGGCTTCGATGACGAAGCGGAAAGAGCTTTTAACGCAGTATATGCAATGGATGAACAGGTTATCAAGTCCGGCTGGGACGGTGAATGGTTCTTACGCGCTTACGATGCTTTCGGAGACAAGGTCGGTTCCAAAGAATGCGATGAAGGTCAGATTTTCATTGAGCCTCAGGGTATGTGCGTAATGGCAGGTATCGGTATTGATAACGGATATGCCAAACGTGCATTGCAGTCCGTTAAAGAGCGTCTTGATACCAAGTACGGTATCGTGCTTTTAAACCCGCCTTATACGACTTATAGACTCAACCTCGGCGAGATTAGTTCTTATCCGCCGGGATATAAAGAGAATGCAGGTATCTTCTGCCACAATAACCCTTGGGTTATCTTCGCGGAGACCATGCTTGGCCACGGTGACAGAGCGATGGAATTATATAAGAAGACCTGTCCTGCTTTCCTTGAAGAGATTTCGGAGATTCACAGAACGGAGCCTTATGTATACTGCCAAATGGTTGCCGGCAAAGATGCTCCGTCATTCGGTGAAGGAAAAAACTCCTGGCTTACAGGTACTGCAGCTTGGACTTTTGCAACACTTTCTCAGGCAATCCTGGGAATTAAGCCGGAATACGAAGGGCTTTTGATTGATCCTTGTATTCCGCATGATATGAAAGAATTTACGGTTGACCGTAAATATAGAGACTGTGTATATCACATAACAGTTAAAAACCCTAATGGGGTTGAGAAAAGCGTTAGCAAGTTAATTGTTAACGGTAATGAAGCGCCTATCGGTCCTATTCCTCCAACCGGTTCTACAATTAATGTAGAAGTAATTTTAGGATGATGGCCCCCTTATTATTAAAAAACGCTGTAAGCCTGCACACTGCTTACAGCGTTTTTAATGTAAAGTGAGCGCAGCGAACTTTGCCCAGCAAGTGCCTCGAGCGTAGCTCGATTTGCATGGCACTTGCTTCACACCTATAATAAACTTTGCCCGGCAAGCGCCTCGAGCGTAACTCGATTTGCATGGCACTTGCTTCAATTTACATTCTTCCGCTCTTAATTATATCATCGCGTATTTCGTCCATACGAGCGTCTGCGAAGCCAAAATCCATCTCTTTATAATTCCAAAGTGCATGACCTATATTATGGCGATTTAAGACTTCATGGATATCTCTATACCACCTTGCCGTACTCTTAACGTCTGCCTTATCGATTACACCATACTCTCCGCAATAGAGCGGTGTTCCGAACTTTTCTGCGGCACCGATTGCTTCTTTGAAAATATGCTCAAAGAATTCCGTACCAATTGTCTTATCCTCATCAAAGCCCTCGAACAATACGGAATTATCATAGATTTCTCTGCTCTTATTCTTAATAAATCCGTACTTTGCAGGGTACTCCATCGCAAAGTCAGCAGGCATCGTGCTCTGCCAGTATGCTCTTTGATGTGTAAAAAGCTGCGGATCGTAGCAATGGAAGCTTAATACTATATTCTCATCGAACGGACCTTCAAGCTCCTTAACCGTCCATACGGAATTATACCAGTAACTGCCGATTAAGATTTTTATTGTCGGGAGCTTTTCCCTGATTCTTCTTATTGCTTCTTTATAAATCTTAATCCATGACGGAAGATACTCCTTATCCGTAACCTCGTTTAAAAGCTCAAACATTACAAAGTCTTCATACTTACCGAAGCGCTTAGCCATCTCATCCCAGAACTTATAATATATATTCTGGTACTTCTCTGAAGTAAAAAATCCACTCTCTTTTTCGCCTTCATCAAAGGAATAACCAAGTGTCTTATGAAGGTCCAAAACTATATGAAGACCGTAATTCTCGCACCACTTAATTGCTTTCTCGATTCGGTTAAAACCGTCTTCTATAAGTGTTCCGTCAGGCTTAATTACAATATTGTAATCAATCGGAAGTCTTACATGATCGAATTGCCAGTCGCTAATCTTCTTAATGTCTTCTTCCTTAACGAAGTTATCAAGGCGATCTGCTGAATAATCACACTGTGAATACCAGCCCCCAAGATTAACTCCCTGTTTAAAACCTTTCAATTCTCTCATATATTTCCTCCAAAAAATAAAATCCCAAAGCTATGATACCATAACTTTGGGATATTTGACAAATAAATATCTATTAAATAATTATTTGATAACGATACCGGTCACATCGCCACTGATGTTACCTGCGTTAGCTTCATCTGTATCGATATGCATAGCAAGCGCATAGCTGTCGGATACACGAACAACTACATCACCGAATGTAAGCTTACGTCCGTCGCAGTTAGTCTCAACAGATACAACGTCCTTATCCTTAACGCCAAATTCTTCAGCATCCTTAGTTGTCATATGGATATGTCTCTTAGCAACGATAACACCCTTATCAAGTGTAAGCTCGCCAAACTCTGTCTTTAATGTAACGCCGGGTGTTCCTTCGATATCGCCTGACTCACGTACAGGTACATCCTTAAGACCGATTGACATGCAGTCTGTCTTAGAAAGCTCTACCTGAGCAGCCTTTCTTGCAGGTCCTAAGATAGATACACGCTCTAAGCTTCTCTTAGGTCCGATAACTGTTACACGCTCTTCTGAAGCGAACTGTCCCGGCTGTGAAAGCTCCTTCTTAACTGTGAGCTGATGTCCCTTACCAAATAAAACCTCAATCTGTTCCTGTGTCAAGTGAATATGTCTTGCAGAAACTTCTACCATTACTTCATTCTTCATAATAAATCATCCTTTACATATTTTAATTGGCTGATCGCCTAATTGCCTACTTGATTATAATACAACGAAGGCGCACTTCTTTCAAGTGTAAAAGCCTAATTCCATAATAATAGATATGAAAAAAGCTCCGAATTCTCATTCGAAGCTTCAATTCAATGCCGGCGACCGGAATCGAACCGGTACTGTATTGCTACAACAGGATTTTAAGTCCTGCGCGTCTGCCAGTTCCGCCACGCCGGCAAAAAATGGAACCTATAGGGCTCGAACCTATGACCCTCTGCTTGTAAGGCAGATGCTCTCCCAGCTGAGCTAAGATTCCATAAGATACATAAAAGCAATCGTATGCAACTCGAGCTTAGCTCGAAGCGATTGCGTAGCAAGGCTCGCTATCGCTCACCTCACATCAAACGACCCAAACGGGACTCGAACCCGTGACCTTCGCCGTGACAGGGCGACGCTCTAACCAACTGAGCCACTGGGCCTTAAAAATAGTTAGATTAAAAAAAGAAATGGACCTTCGGGGACTCGAACCCAGGACCGACCGGTTATGAGCCGGTTGCTCTAACCAACTGAGCTAAAGGTCCATTGTAATGAGACCGTTAATACTGGTCCATTAATGACTCCGACGGGAATTGAACCCGTGTTACCGCCGTGAAAGGGCGATGTCTTAACCGCTTGACCACGGAGCCATAATATATAAATAGGAGGACCCGCAAAGCGGGAGAACCTGTTTATCACGACGCACCTCATCGACGAATGTCGATTCTGGATGTGCGTCTTCCCCACCGCTGGTGTGAAGAAAAAGATTTGAAACTCCCCAAGTAGGGCTTGAACCTACGACACCTCGGTTAACAGCCGAGTGCTCTACCGCTGAGCTATTGAGGAATATAAGGTATATACCTTAAAAACTACATATAGTAACAATCGCTATTCATTGCTATTGAAGAAGCCCTCGACCTATTAGTACTTATCAGCTGAATGCGTTACCGCACTTACACCTTAAGCCTATCTACCATGTACTCTTCATGGGGTCTTACT
>JAEENO010000043.1 GCA_016283755.1 Lachnospiraceae bacterium
TTCTTCCCACTTAGTTCCGGGCTTACCGTAGTTACAGTATGGATCTATGGAAAGACCGCCTCGCGGCAGGAACTTACCTGTGACCTCGATGTACTTCGGATCCATCAATTTAATAAGATCCTTCATAATTACATTTACGACATCCTCATGGAAATCGCCGTGGTTACGGAAGGTGAATAAATAAAGCTTTAATGACTTACTTTCCACCATCTTGATATCCGGCACATATGATATCGTTATTGTCGCGAAATCCGGCTGTCCCGTTATCGGACAGAGCGACGTAAATTCCGGACAATTGAACTTTACATAATAATCGTTCTCCGGATGCTTATTATCAAAGGTCTCCAATAAACCCGGATCATATTCATACTTATAGGTCGTACCCTGACTTCCAAGGTGCGTAAGCTCTCCTCTTTCTCTCATTACTTACCTCCAAGAACGTTATACTTAACGTCATAATCATATGTATCAATCTCTTCCTTCTTCTTAACAAAGCCTACAATCAAGTAAGTAAGTGGGGTGAAAAGCACCTCATAGCAGACTTTGAAAAGATACTGGAACAAGATCATCTGTAACACTACCGATGTCTCCATTGTTCCAAGGAAGGATATAGTTATAAATATAATGGAATCGAAGCCTTCTCCCACTACTGTCGAGAGGATTGTTCTAACCCAGAGGTTACGTCCTTGGGTTAATACTTTAAGCTTTGACAATACTATTGAATTTGAGAACTCTCCGAATAAATATCCTACAAATGATGCAATTGCAACACGCGGTGTAGTTCCAAGCACAATTACATATGCATCCTGATTCTCCCAGAATGACGGATGCGGGAGTGCTATCGTTATAAGATATATTAAAACCGCGAAGAAGCTGCAGACGAATCCTAACCAGATTATCGTTCGAGCTTTTTTAAAACCATACACCTCGGTAAATATGTCGCCGAAGATATAGGTTATCGGGAATAAGATTACCGCTGCAGGAAGGGTCACATTGCTTGTTACGGCCCACATCTTGCCGGCGATAAGATTGGATAATAAGAGGCATGTCACGTAGATTATGCCTATAATCATAAATAATTTCGATACTTTCTTTTCTTCCATAATAATCTCCTATAAAAGGGCACAAAAAAGCAGCCCTAGTTTTATTTAACGACAGGATGGTACCAACGAACTGTCGACCGTAAAGGCATTGTCAAGTATAGTACAAAAGCGCCGAGCTGTCAAGGGATTATTCCGTAGGCAACTACAGCGCTACTATACCAATTATATCTTTGTTAAGTAATTTTAATTTCTCGCATTCGCGACCGATTTCGGAATAGGAAATGTCTTCCTTTCCTTCTGCGATTATTACGGTAGTATAATCATCGAGCATCTCTACTGCGTGGCGGTCCACTAAGATATCGCCTGCAGCGATCACATTGATGCCGTACATAAGGCAGCTTAATTCTACGAGCATGTTACGGTTTCTTCCGACCATTAAAATCTCCTCATGCTCTCGATTAGTAGCCTTCAATATCGAAGATACATTAACCGTTGCAAGAAGTGCAGTTTCTTCAACACCATCAACTCTCTTATCATCTCCTGCCAGCTTACCAAGGAACTTCTGCCATTTCTTTCTTGCAGAAAAGCGCTTGGCACTAGAAAGGACTACAAGTCCGAACCGATTTCTAAGCTCGTCTTCACTCAATGCGTTATCTCTCATAATAAAACTCACCGAGATATAAGCAATGCTCAGAAACGCCCCAATAAATCCACCTAAAAGCGATCTTTTAATTGCGCCTCTTATAAGGGCGCCCAAACTGGTTGTCTCCTTACGGGCAACTTCAGGCTGCGGTTCCTCGGGTTTTATCAATGCACTAATGCGTTCTTTTATCGCTTCTTCGGAAGCACTTAATTCGCCTAAATAAACCGACCAAGCCTCTTCTACGCCTTCTGTTGCGCCTCTTATTCCCTCGCCACTATTACCGAGGGTCTCAACCACTTTGATATCATAAGGGCCGATAGCGGCACTTATCTTATCGAAGCTTCCTTCTACATATGCAGCAGATAATGACAATATCTCATCTGCCTGCTTTCTCGTCTTGCCGCACACAAATAACTGTAGAAAAGCGCTATCCATATCGATATCTAACTGCACGAGCTTTTTAATATCTGCAATATCAATCTCTTCCGAAAGATTCTCCTTAAGATAAGAGAAGAACGCATCGTTGATGATCAATACCCGATAAGCCTGCATGATACTGTTAATAGGATTCTGCTGCTGCTCTCCGCCATTAGTATTAACCGTATAGTGTGTATCTACATAGTATATGACAGTTTCTTTATAATAATCTTCAGGTCTTGTACTAAGAATGAAAGAATCGCTCTCAGACTCTTCCTTGGCACTAATCTGTGCCATAATATCATCAAGCTGGGTATTAAGACTCTCATACTGCTGCTCGTAGAGGCGTAACGCCTCGTCGTACTGCTTTCTTGCCTCATCGCTTACAACAAGATCGGAGCCTTCAGCAATTCGGTTCTTTGCCTCTCCCATGGCGCGGTAACCCCTGTACGCAGCAACTCCACCAATAATAATCGCGAAAAGCGCAGCCCAAAGAAATATAATGCCAATCTTCCTTAATATCTCCACTAGAAGGAGCATTATATCGACAGTTCTTTCTTCTTCGTACATACGAGCATTGTTATCCATAAGTCTACCTGCCAATTAATTATACAGCTACGATACCAAGTACATTCTTCTTAAGAGTTTTAAGCTTATTGCACTCGCGCGCAATCTCACCATATGAAACAGTTTCCTTTGCTTCCGCAATAACTATATTGGTATAATCGGAAAGCTTGTCTACAGCTTCTTTATCAAGAAGGATATTGCCACCTGCAATTGCCTTAACCGAATTCATGTTGCTGCATACTTTATCAAGAATCTCGCTATCATGACCGATTACGAGAACTTTATTATCATCAGAACTTGCTGCATTAAATATCGAATTGACATTAGCTGCCGCAAG
>JAEENO010000044.1 GCA_016283755.1 Lachnospiraceae bacterium
AGACGCCGTATGTCTGAAATACAGTGTTATACTTCTTTGCTACAGTGAAGTAATCTCTTCCGTGGAAAGGTGAAAGGATGCTGAAAAACTCCTGCACAACGGATACACCGTCAGAAACTCGTGTCTTAGCGCTTTTATACTCATCTAAATCAGACGGCTGACTGTTAGATAAACCATATGTACGAATCTTACCTTCTTTGATAAGATCTTCAAGAGCGCCTACAGTCTCTTCAACCGAGAAGTCCTTACATACATAGTGTACGATTATCGAATCTATATAATCGGTTCCCATTCTTCTTAAGGAATCCTCTACGTCTCTTTTAACCGCAGTTGCACGGGTATCATTATTAACCGTGTAACCGTCTCTTGAATAATGGAAGTTTCCGCCTTCATTTCTCCAATTTAACGAGCACTTGGTCTGAAGGATGAACTTATCACGTCTGCCTTTTAAAGCTGCGCCAAGAAGTTCTTCACTTACACCTGTGCCGTATACCGGCGCGGTATCTATATAATTGATTCCGTTATCAAGGCACACATCAAGAAGGCGTATTGCGTCCTCCTTGGTTGAATTCTTGTCGGACCATACACTTCCGCCGCCAAGTCCCCATGTGCCGAGTGCCACTACGGAAACGTCTATATCCGTATTGCCTAATTTCTGATATTTCATTGTAATTATCCCCCTAAAATACTTGGTTACTTAATAGTAACACAAAAGTACCGCCGATACAATTCGGCGGTACTTGTATATTGTCTTATTTATCTCCGGTAAGCTTGTTAACAACAATCTTAGCTGCACGCTTAATTGCGTAAGGTCCAACCTTCTTAAGCTTATCCTCGGCACGTACCATTGTACTTGCTTCAGGGAATTCGCGAGTTAAATGAATTGCATCGAATTCGCACTTTGTAGTACATAATCCGCAGCCGATACATCTGTTCTCATCTACTGTTGTAGCACCGCAGCCCAAGCATCTGTTGGCTTCAGCCTTAACCTGCTCTTCGGTAAGTGTGAGTCTTAAATCTTCAAATGTATCCTTTGCAATTCCTGCCTTCTTACCCGGTATCTGACGCTTGGCATTATCAAAGTTCTCAACCAGGATATCATCCTTATCAAGTTCGATGAACTCTCTTCTGTCTCTTGCAAGATCGAGTCTGTTACCCGGATGAACGAATCTGTGCATTGAAACTGCTGCTTCTCTACCGCCCGCAATAGCATCGATTGCAAAGCGAGGTCCTGTAAATACATCACCGCCTGCAAATATATCAGGCTCTGCTGTCTGCAGGGTAAGAGGATCTGCAATAATACCACCGTTAGGTCTAAGCTCAACCTTGGTACCCTTAAGAAGATCACCCCATACAATTGACTGACCGATTGAAAGAAGAATATTCTCGCAGTCAATTGTTATTGTATCATTCTCATCATACTGAGGATTAAACCTTCCGGTCTCATCCTTAACGGATGTACACTTCTTGAAGATAATACCCTTAACATGTCCGTTCTCCGTAAGGATTTCCTTAGGGCCGTAACTATTGATGATTTCAATTCCTTCTTCTCTTGCTTCTTCTACTTCATCCTTAGCTGCAGGCATCTCGTTCGGTCCCTCAAGGCAAAGCATTGTAACCTTAGAAGCACCCGCACGTACTGCGGTTCTTGCAACGTCTATAGCAACGTTACCACCACCGACAACTACTGTTGCGCCGTTAAGCTTAACAGAGTGATCCTGATTAATCTTTCTTAAGAAATCAACACCGGTCTCTACACCTTCGGCATCCTCACCCGGAACTCCTGTCTTTCTACCGCCCTGACATCCTACTGCAATAAAGAATGCCTTGTATCCTTCTTTTCTTAAAGACTCAATCGTAACATCCTTACCTACTTCAACGCCGCACTTAAACTCGATACCCATCTGACGCATTACATCAATCTCGGCATCAATTACGTCCTTCTCAAGACGATAGCTTGGAATACCGTTCATAAGCATACCGCCCGGGCGCTTTTCCTTCTCAAATACGGTTACAGGGTAACCGTCTCTTCTAAGGAAATAAGCTGCTGCAAGTCCTGCAGGACCGCCACCGATTATTGCCATCTTATAATCATCCGACCACATACCGCCGTCGTGCTTCTCGCACAACGGAACGTATCTATCTTCCTTCTTAAGGTCAATGGATGCTATAAACTTCTTAATCTCATCTATTGCAAGAGGCTTATCGATTGTACCTCTTGTACAAGCATCTTCGCAGCGTCTGTTACAGATTGCACCGCAGATCATAGGAAGCGGATTGTCCTGCTTAATAAGCTTTAATGCGTCCTCGTATCTTCCTTCCGCAGCCATCTTGATATAACCCTGAACTGACAAATGTACAGGACATGCTGTCTTACAAGGTGCTGTACCTGTATCGTAACAGTTAATCTTAGCATCGTCACGATAATTATAATTCCACTTATCAGGCCCCCACTTATTCTTATCCGGAAGCTCTGTCTTAGGATATGTAACTGTAGAACCGTCCTTCTTGCAAAGCTTCTGTCCGAGCTTAGCTGCACCTACAGGACATACCTCTACGCACTTACCGCAGGCTACGCACTTCTCCTTCTCAACATGCGCACGATATGCGGATGCAGACATATTAGGTGTATTGAATAACTGTGATGTACGAAGCGCATTACATACGCCCGGTGCACAGTTACAGATCGCAACTATCTTGCCTTCGCCGTCGATATTGGTAATCTGATGAACGTATCCGTGACGTTCAGCGCGCTCCAATATCTCGTAAACTTCTTCCTTGGTGATGTAATGACCGATTCCACGGCTGTCCATATATTCAGCCATATCGCCCATACCGATACAGTAATCACCGCGAACCTCGCCGCTACCTTCACCTCTCATTGTCTGCTGCTTTCTGCAGGAGCACTCGGAGATACCGTACTTATCATACATATCAATCCAACGTGAAAGATGCTCTACAGGAACCGACTGATTCTCAAGGCTTATTGCCTTCTCTACAGGGATTACATGCATTCCGACACCGGCGCCTCCCGGAGGTACCATCTGTGTAATACCCGCAAGCGGAAGCTGTGTCATTAAGTTAAAGAATGTGGCAAGCTGTGGGAATTCATCCGTAAGCTTATCCTGCATCATCATAAATTCCGCAGAACCCGGAACGAAAATCGGGAGCTCATACTGAAGATGCTTGTCCTCTGTCTTCGCCCTATTCATCTCGATGATACCGATCCACTTAAGGCGGTCTACCATCTTCTGCGCGTCCTCAACGGACATATTATTCATCTTGGCAAGTTCCTCAATGCTGTAAGGAACTCTTGTCTTCTTAAAACTAAGTAAAAACTTGACCTGTTCTTTATTAAGAATCATATCAAGCATCCAATACTCAGGGTCTCTGTTGTTAATCTTACCGGTAAGCTTCTTAACATAGCGGTCCGTAATAAGTGTCGCAAGCTTTAATACCAGTTTCTCCTTCTCAGGATCTTCTGCTACATAGTTAGGGTCTTGCCAATAATCACGCTCGTTGATCATCGGATCGCCTATTTTCCATTCATCCATGCTTCTACCCATGAACTTACCTGCCTCTCTTAATATTCGTTTATATCATATGCCAATAGCTATGCTATCTCATTTGTCAATTATATCATATTATATCAGTGAATTCTATTTAATTATACTTTCTGCAAAATGAATCCTTTTTAACAAACTGCACAAGTATCGAAATACTATTACACGCATATACAAAAATAGCCGAAAGGGCGGATTCTACCCTCTCGACTATTCTATAAAGGTGACATTGGATTATTACTTTACTTCGACGTAATAAAGAATCATCTTATTACTGTCGTATATCGAAATCACGAACTTATTGTCGCCGTCTTTCGTAAGTACCGAAGAATCATACTTATCCTCTGCACTTCTGTCCAGATTACGGAAATAATAGTAACCTATCTCCGCATCAGGAATAATCGTTGTTAAAAGCTCTTTCAATTCAGTGCTCATAGGAAGCGCGTTCCAGTGCTCTGCATTCTTTATAAGTTCTTCTAACCCATTATCCTGGTATACGATTGTTGAAAGCGCATTGCCGCTGTCTTCAACAAAATAATTACTGTAACGCTCTGAGGCCGCATTAACATCAACGCCTATCTCCTTGGATATAGCTTTCTTGTTAATGCTGTCCTGCTTCTTGCCGCAGCCCGCAAAAGTTCCTGCCACAATGGTTACGACAAGCAGCACACATAAGATTTTCTTAAAATTTCTCATCATTTCAAAAACCCCTGTCAAATCTCTATATATAATTCTATTATTTTAAGTAAAACTAACAAGGTACCATAATTTCAATCGTGGGTTATGAAATGTGGTCCCCCGTTCTTCCAAACAATAATTCCACATAAAAAAGAAGCAGCCTTTTCGGCTACTTCTTTGTGTCATTATATCTTATTATTATCTCTTCTCCGGCATTCTCGCCCCAAAGCTCTATATCACTTGAATCTGTCTTAAGCTCAGAGGAATGAGCTTTTATAAACTGGAGCGCTCTTTCCAAGTCTTCAGCACCGCTTCGTAAGCCCGGGCGATATATAAGCACAAATACATTACAGCCTTGCTTACTTAATTCCAATGCCTTCGGAAAAGCGTCTGCCAGAGCGGATACATATGTAAAGCCGCCTGCCGGAACGCAAATAGCAGTCTTCGAATTTTCCTTTCCGCGTAAGAAGAATATGCCGGTATCGGCTTTCTCCGCATCTTGCGCTTTTTCCTCATCAGAATATATATCAAAGAATACGGATTCTCCTGCATCTGCGCTTTTTGCCAGGGTATTAAGAATCTCAACCGTTGTATCAGAATTAATCTCGTCACACTTAACCATCGAGATACCGTTAAGCCTTGTACCGCTATAGTATCTGTCGTCAAGTGGGAAAAGAAGGCGTCCAAAGTCCTTAAACGAAGGATAGTTGACGACATCCTTGATGCTTGTTGTTCTGTCAAAAGCTGCGTCCTTATTTGCTGCATCACGTTTTAATATGTCATTAAGAATAATCGGCAACGCATTGTAAAGGTACTCCTGCACATCTGAATAAGTGTGCTTTCCACCGTTCTTCTCGTAGAATACGTAATGCTCCGGAGTAAAGGTATTGCGCTTAAGTAGTTCCTTTGAGAATTGATAGGACTGCTCGCCGAACCAGTCGTTCGTTCCTACCGTGTGATATATGAAATACCCTCTTTCATCAAGCCCTTCGCTCTCTACAAGATTCTCGACAAAGTCGGCATTCTTCTCAACCTGATAATCTTCGTACGTACCGTAATACCAACACGAAGCGCTCATCGGGATAAAGTATCGTATGTAATCGTAGTCATAACAAAATTCAAGCCATGTTGTAACAGAGCCTAACGAAAAGCCACCGAATACACGATGGTCTCTCGACGCTTTTAATGCTTCTTCCGTAGTATCTTCCGCATATGTGTGATACTTTCCCTCAATAAAAGGCATCAGATAATTCTCAAAATCCAGATGAAAATATCTAAGGTCATTAATTGAGCCCTCGAATTCCGTATCACTGTTCTCGCAGTAAAATGACGGAGAAACTAAAATAACAGGCGGAATATCGCCGTTCTTTATAAGATTATCGATTATATTCTTAGTCTCCGGATATTTAAAGAACTCGCCTGCTTCTCCGCCGAGGCCATGCATAAGATAGACTATGTTATACCTTGTCTCGGTATCATTCTCGTCATAATCCGGCGGAAGATACACATAGACGGTCCTTTCTATTACCGCATTATCTCTAGCATAATCACGCGATTCGTAAGTAAGTTCTTCCACCTTGCTCTTTAACGTAGAAGCTTTTTTATAACTATCGGGCAAAGTCTCGGTATAACCCGTCTGATTAAGTTCACCGATTGCAGGAACTTTTATACCACGGGCATTACCGCTTGCTCCCCCTCCGTTACATGCAGTAAAAAGCACCAATATTAAGATTAAAAGCGCTGACACGCATCTTTTCTTCATTTCCAAGTCCTCATGTTATATCATACCGATGGTCTTAAGAACAACTATCCATACAAATATCGTACCGATAGAGCAAATTGTAGTAACCGCAACGAATTCGCCCGCCAAATCTCCGTCTCCGCCCATACTCTGTGCCATTGCATAAGATGATACCGCAACAGGCGTTGCAAATGCAGAGAATGCCGCAAACAATTCTTCATTACGTATATTAAGAAGGTACATTACGTACATCATAATTCCCGGAATAATGATAAGCTTTAAAACAGTACCGATTGCAAGAACTTTTGCGTTCTTACGCATGCTTGATACATGAAGTGTTCCACCGAGTACGAATAACGAAAGCGGTGTCGCCATTGCGGAAAGCTGATCAATAGGCTTAACAAAGGCATGCGGCATCGTAATAGGCAAGATATTAAAGAGCATACCGAATATCGCACCTACTATGATCGGATTCTTAAGGATATTCTTGATTATCTCAAGAGGCTTAACTCTACCGCCTCTGTAGTACTCAAGAATTGCTACGCAGCATATGTTATAAAACGGCACAATAAAGGCAACCAATATGCTTGCTTTCAATGCGCCTATATCACCGAACACGCTCTCGACAAGCGGAATAGCATACAGAACCGAGTTACTTCTTAAAATTGCCTGTATAATAACACCTCTTCTGCTGTTCTCTTTCTCAAATATCGGAACAAATATTAATAAAAGCGCAAGAAGTATAGTTGTCGCGATAACCGTAATTAATACATATGTACCACCGTTTAACGTGGAGAAATCCACATCGTAGAGATTCGCGAACATGATAAACGGGAAAAATACCTTAAAAACAATACCGTTAAGTTTCTTAAGGTACTCTTCCGTAACAATTCCACGTTTCTTCGAGATTGTGCCAAGAAGCACATATACAATAAACGGAACGACCGCAGTCGCAGCCACATTAAAATTCTCCAGCATGATTAACATCCTTAAATTTTTAAATAAAAGTTATATCTTTGAGTCTATTTTAATTATATTTAATCTACGCGATTCTTAGTAGTTACATACACATGCACTATTCCAAATATAACCGCAAATACTATAAGGAGAATATGCCCTAGTGTAATTCCGCACAGCAAGAATATAGCTGTCGGAATAACCGCTAATGCTATCTGTTCCCGGAATCTTGGTTTTATAAAATATAATACCCATACTACCCAATATAAAAGTATCAGCGCAGGATTACCAAACAGATACACAAAGAATAATCCCAAGTCAGAAAAACAAAATTCAGGAACTCCAACGTTAACTACCATAAAGAACATTGAGCCGTATCTTCCGATCTGCTCCAATATATTCATAACAGTATTGGTGCACTTATTCTTCTGTCCTTTTCCTTTTGTAAAAGCATATATGATATTTGGTATCAGAATAAGAATTAAAATTATTAAACCAAATATATTTAACCAGCCTATTCCCAACTTGCCGGCCAAGAATATAGCGGTTGGCCCATCTGTCCCACCGATAAAATAGTTCTCCATCAATCATTCTCCCTAAAACACATTCCTTCTACCATCATCCTATACATTTAAACTAATTCTATCATATCATTGATTATAATCCTATATACTATCTCATTAAATGCGCTCAAATTACCAAAACTACGTACTATTATTATTTATTTCCACACAATACGTAGGTGATTTTTGAACCTCTACGTACTAACACTGCTTTTTCACCCATTAGTCCGTGTCTATTTTAAAAGGCCTTACGGACTATATTTTTAATTCCGCGCTTTAGTACGTACTCTTTTAAGATTACCTTACGGACTAAAAGTGTTTTTTCACCCGTTAGTCCGTGTCTATTAAATTTGACCCTACGTACTACATGAACCTATTGCTCTTATGGTACGTAGTCCGCGACTTTCCAGCTGCGTACCAAATTTCAATTTAAGTATTTGGTCCGTAAAAAATTTGAAGATTCAAAAATCTGCAAACCCTTATAGAAATGAGGTTCCCGGTGCCATCAAAGCAAGGGAACCCCATAATGAACCATGCCTCTAAGAAAACTAATTCGCATTTTCATTTATTGGATATTCATCAATTAGATATTTTATATTTAATAACTCAGTTACCATCAATCTAAGTCGGTTGTCCCTTATAACCTGGCAACATTCCTCATCTTGTAATACTTTACTCTCAATTCTATATAATCTTTCCGTTAACACCAGACACTTATCTACATGTTTGGAAAACTCATGTCCAAAGCGCTCTTCAATACTTCCTGCCGTTTCGTTTATAAGTTTTTTCAAATTATCAGTATCCATCGCCTCTATTGAGTAGTCTTCTATAGCATCTTCGAAATCATCTATATACTCCGGACAAAACATCCATGATTCAATCCTATACTCTGCACCTTCACTGTCCGTTCTCCCTTCTTCAGCAAACGAAATACCACTTGTAATTACATATTCAATGGATGATAGTATACAGGCAAAGTATTTAGCTTTCTCACTAACCATTTCTGCAGATATTGGTTTGTACATACTTCCCAAAATAAACCCGAATCCGCCATATAAACTACCATTTATATTAAGTTCCTCTTGAAAATACTCATGCCACAAATCTACAATTTCCTTAAGTTCATTGTAAATAGATTCATCCAATTCGTTTTCCAACGCAGCTAAAGTATAGTCAATCTGATTATCCCATACAAAACATTTATCAACCAGATCAATATATATCTGCAATACCGGTGCTTCATAATCAATTATATAGTTTATATCAATAGGATTTTCTGCTATTATTCTATAAAACGCATTATCCTCCGAAATGAAATACACTTTCCTCTGAGAATCTCCTTGAATACTATCTTCCTTGTCAGAGTCATCCTCAGATTCCATTGAACTGCTCTCATCCACTTCAGAATCACTCTTGAACCCGGAAGAGGCGCTCTCTTCGTTATTTCCGGCGCATCCGCATAATGTAATTAACATGATTATAAGAATTATCTTAATTATTATTTTTTTCATAATACACTTGCTCCTTATATAAAGCGCATAAAAGCTCATCTTCCGAGAATATATTATACGGAAGATAGGACTTGAAGATTGAACTTTAAAAAAATACCGCAGGAAGGAGGCCTTCCGGCATCGCTTTCGTCTTCAACTCAAGAGAAAACCCACGCAAAATCCATTTTTATAAATCCAGACTATCCTCATTAAGAAGAAACTCAAATAAACTCATTATAGTAATTCCCTGCTCATTTCTCCATATCTTTGAATTACCATTGACTATTATTATTTTCTTAAATGAATCTGCAATCTTAACAAGCGGCGCTTGTTCTTGAGCTATTTTGTCCTTATCCGGTAATGCATATGCTGACTGAATATAATATCTCTTGCTTCCCTTATTTATTACAAAATCCACTTCAAGTTGTTTTCGTACTCTCTTACCATTATCATCAGCTCTTATTTCAACAATTCCCACATCTACGTTAAAACCACGATAAATCAATTCATTATATATCACATTTTCCATGATATGAGTTTCTTCATGCTGTCTGAAATTTAATAATGCATTTCGAAGTCCGATATCCGTATAATAGTATTTTGACGGTGTACTAATATATTTTCTTCCCTTAATATCATATCTTTCGGCTTTCTGTATCAAGTAGCTTTCCTGAAGATATCTCATATAATTAGTAATTGTCGGCATTGAAACACCTTTCCGCCCGGAGCTACGGAATGTATCAAATATTTTCTGCGGATTAGTCAATGACCCAATAGCAGAAGCAAGTAGTTTCATAAGCTCTTCCATCCCAGCTTCATCACTAATATCATGTCTTTCACACATATCGCGAAGATAGATCTCACCATTAAGCCTATCTAAATATGCTACTTTCGATTGTTCGTCTACTTCAGCTAAAATATGTGGAAGTCCACCATAGTAAATATAATCTTCCCAAGCTTCAAACTTATTCTTTCCTGACGCAGGTAAGTACTCTGAAAAAGAAAGCGGCGCAACATGAATCTCATCTCCTCTTCCTCTGAATTCCGTCATAATATCCGATGATAAGAACTTTGAATTACTGCCGGTAATATATACATCTACGTTTTTTCTTCTTAGAAGCCCATTTAATACGCCATACAATCTTATAGGTATATCTGGATTTTTCAATTCTTCCCTTGTGATTGCGTACTGTGCCTCATCTATAAAAACATAATACTTCTCGTTATCATCGATTATTCTGCTTTTTATATACTCGGATAATTCATGAGGATTACAATAAGCCGCATATTCCTCATCATCTAATGGAATTGCAATAATATTCTTCTTATCAATCCCCGATTCTAAAAGATAATTATAAAAAAGCTCAAATAAAAGGTATGACTTCCCGCACCTTCTAATTCCTGTAACTACCTTTATTAAGCCGTTATTCATACGATTTATCAATTGATTTAGGTATTTATCTCTTTTTATTACCATTCGCATTCTCCACTTTAATTTTTTGGTATCTGTACCGTTTTTCTAAAGTATAATACTGTTCTACTTAATTTGCAACATCATTTTAGTTTTTCGGTACTTTTGCCGCTTATCTAAAGCACGCCCTCCGGCACCCCAAGCCCCTTTAAAAAACGTTGATCTTTCGTCGCACCAAAAAAGGCCAAGGATCCTTGATATCACATGGTTTCTTGGCCTTTTTACATGCTTATGCGGAAGATGGGGCGCACGAGGTCCGGTGGACCTCGGATTTGCGCCGACCGGAGCGAAGCGGAGAATGAACATGTGTTCGATGGAATAATCAAATAACGAAAGGAGTTTTCGGCACTGCCTTTTCATCGGACCCAACATAAAGACCCAAAAGGACTCCCGCCTACCGCTTTTAAATGCAGTAATTTAAAGGGGCTCCGAAGAGCCTTTTTTCATTTCTTTGAATTATCTCCCATCAACCATTCAGCTGCATCAATTATCCTAATTCCCTCGTACTGATACTCAGGTTGATAAGTTCTTGCAATTATCATTTTAGGATATGCATCAGCAATTTTGATTAAAGGAGCCACTTCCCGCTCAAAGGTCTTAGGCTCACTTATGTCATAAGAAACCTGAATGTAAACTCTATTCCCTTGTTTCATTGCTACAAAATCAACTTCTTTGTCACCTACGACACCTACGTAAATCTCGTAGCCTCGCCTTATTAATTCAATTGCAACTATATTTTCAAGTACATGACCATAATCCATATTCTTTGTCCCAAGTCTTGCATACTTAAAGCTATGATCAGACAAATAATACTTATCTTCTGAGTTCAGATACTTTTTCCCTTTTATGTCATATCTTCTGACACGATAAAAAGCATATACCTTACATAGATACGTAATATATTGCCCGATAGTTTTATGATCAGCAATGTTTTTCCCTGCTGCAAGAGAATCTGTTATCGATCTTATTGATACCGCATTACCGATGTTATCCATCATGAAATCTATAAGTGCGCTTAGTATTGGTTCATTACGGACTTTATACCTCTGGACTATATCTCTTACTACCAATGCATTCAACACTTCAGTATTGATGTATCTGTACTTTTGGCTGATATCCTTATAAAGATATGATCCTGCCATACCGCCCTCAGTAATATAGTTTGTCAAGCCCGCATTAATATTGTCTGTTGGGAAATAGGTAACATACTCAGTAAACGAAAACGGAAGAATATGCATTTCGTATGTTCTTCCCACAAACAATGTTGCCAGATCGCTGCTTAATAGAAATGCGTTCGATCCTGTTACATAAATATCATATTTTTCTTTTGCATGCAGACTATTGATTGCTTTTTCAAAATGATCGCACATCTGAATCTCGTCAATCAAAACATAGTTATTTACCCCTATCGAGTATTTATTCTCCACATATGACTCAAGTTTATGGTACTCAAGCAAATCCTCAAATTCAGTAATATTAAAATTTATATGGATTATGTTTCCACTCGGGTCCACTTTTTTTATAATATCAACTATCGCATCCATCAACTTGGATTTTCCTGATCTTCTGATTCCTGTGATAACTTTAATGTCAGGAATATTCATTAATGCAGTTAACTCGTCAATATAGTTTTTTCGTAGAATCAGTTTCATAAATATATCCCCCTCTTCACCAAAATAATACCATTCTTATTCCCCAAAATCAAGGATTCTTTGTTTTTGGGGAATTGAATGTTTGGAGTTATAACTTTTAAAATCCATTTTTTAATCAGACTTAGGTTCCGGGACCCACGGGGACCCAAGCCAACCATTAAAAAGCGTTGATTTTTCGTTGCATAAAAAAAGCCTTGAACCCTTGATATCACAGGGTTTCTCGGCCTTTTTTTATCACTACGGCGTACGGGGTGAGTGTGGTCCGGTGGACCACAAGGTACGAACCGACCGAGTCGAAGACGAGACTTTGAATGTGTTCGATGGAATAATCAAGTAACGAAAGGAGCTTTCAGCACTGCCTCTCCATCGGACCCAACATATAGACCCAAAAGTGCCCCATCTACCGCTTCTAAATGCAGTGATTTAAAGGGCTCCGAAGAGCCCCTTTATGCTAATTCAAAAACACTGATATAAAGGGGGTTCCGGCGTCGCTTTTTCCTGGGAACCCAAGGAGGGAACCCAAAAGGCATGGAGGTATATCTTGGGATTGAGTCCACACGTTAAATGGCCGTTAACGTTACCGAAATTGTCAAAACTACAAAAGTGGTAACGTTAACTTGAGTTTTTCTAGTTATGTAAGACGGTGCGGAAAGTCTAGTTTGATGGAGATGATAGCGGATGAAATAATCGCAAGTGGCGTTCCGAAAGAAAACGTCATATATATAGATTTGGACAAACGAGGCTTCAAAAACATCAAAACGGCGGATGCACTCGAAAAGTGTATAGATGAACAGGGAACAGCCGAAGGTCTAAAATATCTTTTCGTCGATGAAATCCAAAATGTGAAGGGATTTGAGGAAGTTATAAACGGCTACAGAACAGAGGGCGATTGGTCTATATTTATCACGGGTTCCAATTCATATTTGCTAAGCGGCGAGTTGGTTACTAAACTGACAGGCCGATATCTTGAGTTTGAAATGTTTCCGCTCAGCTTTGGTGAATATGAGGATATGAAAATATTCTTGGGGAAACCCATTGATACCAATCCTCAGGCTGAATTGACAAATTATATACTTGAGAGCGGATTCCCTAGGGCGTTATTCCTGGATGATCCTGCTGATAAGAGAAAGTATGTGCAGGGAGTCATAAAGGAAATATTTGACAAGGACATACGTAAACGCGTCAAGATAAGAAAGAAAGAAACATTTGAATTGGTACGCAGGTACGTCGTAAATAATTTTGGCGCAACTACCAGCATCAACAGTATTTGTGCCGAACTTAAAAAGAATGGTCAAAGCATAGGGAAGGCCACTATTTCTAAATACATAAATGCATTGGTTGATGCCAAGATATTATATGAATGCAACCGCTTTGACATGAAGTCAAAGAAGTCATTGAGCGGTGAGAAAAAATATTATCTTGCCGATTTGGGTTTCTATTATGCTGAAAACACCGATAACCGTGTTAACTATGGGCCTACACTCGAAAACATGCTTTATATATATGCTTGCTCGCAGGATTGTACCGTAAGCGTCGGTAGGATTGGTAAATTGGAATGCGATTTTATCATACGCAACAGGGAGATGAATTATTCTTACGTGCAGGTCGCATATACGATTGCATTAAGTAAAGAAACTGAGGATCGAGAGTACAGACCTTTGGAGATGATTGCTGATAACTATCCGAAATATGTATTGACTACCGATTATTTACTTCAGAAAAGAAATGGAATTCTGCACGAAAACATAATCGATTATATGCGAGAAGGAAAAGTGTTCTAACAATAAAATATGAAGCAGGAGGCTTAAGAGCCTCCTGCTTTTTAGTGCAATTCACATCAAAAAAAGTGCGATTCACATCATTTTCGGCTGTAAGCCGGATCGAATAGCCGATATAACAGATATACTATGTCCATAGGAGCGTGATCACATGGGAAAATCGATAACCATTGCAATATGCGATGACGAAAAGGCAATACGGGACGAAATTTCCGAATGCATTCGCAATATAACGACGGCAGCTGTTGTTAA
>JAEENO010000045.1 GCA_016283755.1 Lachnospiraceae bacterium
TTAATAAGATCAAGAACATCTACTTCTTCAGTCTCACTTGACTTTGCAGAAGTAGCCAAAACAAAAACTGTCAAACCCACCAATATCACTGCAATTATCTTTTTCATATTGCCACCCTCCTAAAGTTAGAATACAATGGAACGAATATATAGTCAATGATTTGTTTACATTTTTGTCATATATTTACAAATTGTTCATAATTATCTTCTTCTTAAGAAAAACTCCTCGAGGTTGTTAAGCAATTCGGCACGCTCTATATTCTTAAGGAAATATCCTTCAGGCTTAAGTTCTACAACTGCGATTACACTCTGCTTATCACCCTTGCCCGTTAAGAAGATTACCGGAATATTCTTGGTCTCTTCTTCGCTTCGAAGCATCTCAAGTACCTGCGGACCCGAAGTTACCGGCATCTCGTAATCAAGCAAGATAAGATCAGCTTTATTCTTACCAAGCCACTTAATTGCCTGAAGACCGGATGTTGCCATTGCAATCTTATACTTGCTCTTAAGCCATTCTCTTACAAGGCCTAGGTAGGTAGGATCATCGTCAACGATGAGAATCGTCTTCTTAAAATCACCCGACTCCATCTTACGAAGAAGCTCTGACACGGTGCACATGAACACTTCATTATCAAGCGGTCTCGAAAATGTCTTGTAAATATTATCGCTCGGAATATTATCAACTATCCTGTCAAGATTCTCTTTTTCTGCAATCGCGATAATCTGCTTACCGTCATCAATCATCTTATCAGCCAAGAATCTTACGACGTCTTCCTTAAAACCCTCCGCGTTATCGTTATAATAAGTTATAAGGCTCGTCTCCTGCCATTTTCCATTTATAATATCAATATTCTCCGGAACAAATTCTGCTCTAAAACCGGCGTCATTGAGCTTTTTAACAAGAACCCTTATTAAAAAAGTCTCTCTTTCCCCTATTACCATGATCAAATTCTCGTTCATAATCGTCCCTCCGGTCGGTCAGTATTACTATGAGTGTATCAATGTATTTTGTTGAAAATATGAAAATTTGAAGACTTTTGCGCTTTTGCATCGTTAATTTTAATGAAGACGGCCATTAATTGCTTCCTATTAAAAATTAATGGTTTTAAATTGTTTTAAAAAATGGTAAAATATTAAAAGTATATTTGGGGAGCTATATTATGAAATCTAATTTAATATCTGACATTTTCCGCAGATTGTTTCGTGATAGATTGTGCCTTCCGCTTCTTGCGACACTGGCACTTAACTTTTTTACTTACAACATCACAAGAATCTGGACGAGCGGTCGATATCATATGGATCTTACGACTGAATTGGACAATGCTATTCCTGTAATTTCGTGGACCGCAACAGTCTATCTTGCAAGCTTTCTGTTTTGGATAATCAATTATGCTATTGGAATAATGCAGAACAAGAAAGTGGCTTACCATTTCTTGAGTTCTGATTTTTTTGCGAAATTTTGCTGTCTTATCATATTCTTAGCGATACCGACGACCAACATTCGCCCGGAAATATCCGCTACAGGCTTTTTTGATAAGGTGCTTTTATTCATTTATTCTATGGATCCTGCGGATAACTTGCTTCCGTCGATTCACTGCTTAACCAGCCACTTTTGCTGCATAGCAGTAAGGAATAATGAACGAATTCCAAAATGGTACAAGATTTTCTCGCATATATTTGCGGTGATGATCTACATCTCCACTCTTACAACGAAACAGCATGTTTTGATTGATGTGCTGGCAGGTGTGCTTCTTGCGGAATTTGCTTTCAGATTCACAAAGAAAACCGGTTTTGACGGTTTTTGGCAGAGACTCTTTGACAAAGGCAGGGTTAAAAATGGCAAAGCGTAAATTTCAATTCAATCGCAAAGCCTTATGGCCGTTTATAACCCTTATAATCGCAGCGCTCACAATAAGAGCTGTCTTTGCAGCCAATAAGGATTTATCCATATGGGCTTTATTTAAAACATTAAACGATGCAAAGCCGGGCTGGCTTATAGGTACTGTTATCTGTATGCTTGGCTTTATAGCTTTCGAGGGATTTGCATTAAAGCATATTTTAAAAAGCGCTAACATTAAGGTCAGACCAATGCAGGGACTTTTATATGCAGCGTCCGACCAGTTTTTCTCGGCAATTACGCCGTCTGCAACAGGTGGACAACCTGCAAGTGCACTTTTTATGGGCGCCAACGGAATCCCTACAGCGACTATAACCGTAGCTTTGCTTATCAACTTAATAATGTATACCACATCCACAGTGGTTATCGGCCTTTTCTGTATAATAGCAAGACCGAACCTTCTTATGAGCCTTACCGTTCCTTCGAAGATACTTATTCTTCTCGGTATGACGGTTATGACGGTGCTGACGATTCTTTTCATCGCGCTTTTACGACGCGGTGCCAAGCTTCACAGCCTCGGAATAAAGCTTATCAATTTCCTTTGCAGAATACATCTTATGCATCGCAAAGAGCATTGGTTATCAAGGCTTGACCATGTGGTGTACGATTACACGCTTTGCTCTGATGCATTAAGCGGCAACGCGAAGGTCTTAGCTTTAGCTTTTTTGCTTAACTTAGGACAGAAAATATCACAGATTTCGGTAACTCCGTTATTAAACTTCGCATTTAAGAAGCCGGATTTCGCGCAAGGCTTTAACTTGTGGATATTGCAGGCATTCTCCCAGGTCGGTTCCTACTGTGTTCCGATTCCGGGCGGTATGGGCGCAACCGATTACATCATGCTTGACGGTTTCGCACTTTTATTCGACGAGGATTACACGTTTATTCTCGAGACAATATCGAGAAGCATCTCGTTCTACATCTGTACAATTGTCACGGGCCTTATCGTTCTTACAGGTTACATCGTTCTTAAGATAAGAGCCGGTAAAAAAAGGAGTAATTAATGAAACAGGAGAAATTATTAGGTTTCTATGACTATACGGTAGTACTTACATATTGCGGCATGCTGTTCGCATTCTTCGGCATTATGATGTCGATAAATGCCAGATTCTTCGAGGCTCTGGTGTGCCTTATGGGATCCGGTGTATGCGACATGTTTGACGGTGCAGTTGCTTCAACCAAGCTTCGTACCCCTGAAGAGAAGCGCTTCGGAATTCAGATCGATTCTTTAAGCGATCTTATCTCCTTCGGTGTTATGCCGGCTATCTTCGTATATATGATTTCGGAATGCAATCCTAAGGTTGGTTTCTTCTGTGCTTTCTATACATTGGCTGCACTTATCCGTTTATCATATTTCAACGTAATGGAAGAGATGCGCCAGGACGAAACAGACGAGAGACGCGAATCATTTACAGGTCTTCCTGTTACTTCGATTGCACTTCTTCTTCCGCTGTTATTTACTCTTGAAACCAAATTGAATTTACATAACGGCGCACCTTACATGATTCTTCTTGTAATATGCGGCATGGGCTTTATCTCTTCATTTGAAATCAAGAAACCTCACGGAGTTCTTAAAGCTGTGCTTTTCTTCATAGGACTTCTTGAGATTATCGGACTTTTCACCGTTGCAAGAGGAGCCATGTAATATGAAAGAATCAGGTAGTGTAAGATTTCTCTACAATACAATACCGGGCCGTATCGTATTAAAAGCACTTACTGCCCCTTCAATATCAAAATTAGCTGCCACAGCACTTAACAATAAGCTTTCCGCGCTTTATATTCCGTACTTTGTTAAAAAGAACAATATAGATACGGAGAAGTTCGTTAGGCCATTTGGCGGCTATTATTCGTTTAACGAATTTTTTATGAGAAAGATGAAGGATGAATATCTTCATACGGAAGAAGGCATTCTTTGCTCGCCGTGCGACGGATTGCTTACCGTTAAAGCGATCGACGATTCTTCGGTCTTTCGAATTAAGCATTGCAAATATGATTTGGCTCGCTTACTTAAAGATGACGAACTTGCAAAGCGCTTTGTCGGCGGTACGGCGCTTATCTTCCGCTTAACTCCGACACATTACCACAGATACAATTACTGCGTAGATGGACCGGCAAGTCATAACGTAAGAATTGACGGTATTCTTCACTGTGTACGCCCGATAGCATTAGAGCGCTACCCTGTATTTACCGAGAATTCAAGAGAATACATAAGCATCTCTTCGAAAAAGCTCGGAACGGTCGTTCAGATGGAAGTAGGAGCACTGCTTGTCGGAAAGATTGCCAATGATGAACTTAATAATTGCGACGCTATAATTAATACCGAAAAGGGCCATTTCGAATTCGGCGGCTCAACGATAATAGTTCTTCTTGACCATAAGGTTAGGCTTAAAGCAAAGTTAAAAACAAGAGAAAGAATAGACGGCGAAATACCCGTTACCATAGGAGAAGCACTATTATAGTGCTTCTTTTTTGTATGATAAAATGCAAAAAGAAACCGCCTTTAACCTTGATAATAACGCGCTTTTAATATAGAATAAAGATACTATACTTCCTCGATTACAAGCGAGGATATTATTAACGGAGGTAGGAATATGAAATACGTTTGTTCAGTATGCGGTTATGTTCACGAAGGTGATGAAGCTCCGGCAGAATGCCCAATCTGCCATGCACCTGCTGATAAGTTCAATAAGCAGGACGGTAATATGACATGGGCTGCAGAGCATGTTGTTGGTGTTGCAAAGGGTGCTCCTGCTGAGATTATAGAAGGACTTCGCGCTAACTTTAACGGTGAGTGCACAGAAGTCGGTATGTATCTTGCAATGTCCCGTCAGGCATATCGTGAAGGATATCCTGAGATCGGTGATTACTATGCGAAAGCTGCTTTTGAAGAGGCTGAGCATGCTGCTAAGTTCGCAGAGCTTCTCGGCGAAGTTCTTACGGATTCAACCAAGCACAATCTTCAGGTTCGTGTAGAAGCCGAGAACGGTGCTACAGCAGGTAAGACAGAGCTTGCTAAGAAGGCAAAAGAGCTTAATCTTGATGCAATTCATGATACTGTTCATGAGATGGCTCGTGATGAGGCAAG
Source organism: Lachnospiraceae bacterium (assembly GCA_016283755.1). Classification (GTDB taxonomy): domain Bacteria; phylum Bacillota; class Clostridia; order Lachnospirales; family Lachnospiraceae; genus XBB1006. Next base: position 4,982 of record JAEENO010000045.1, read on the forward strand.
ACACGGAAAGGCTTTCAAGGGCTTACTTGACAGATACTTTAAATAAGCTGTTAAAGGAAAGAGGAATGAGATTACTCATTCCTCTTTTTTCGCCTATTCTATTCCGAGCACCTTATAATCCTGGTCTTCTACGGCTTTCTTAAGTATGTCGTCTGCGACGTCTGCAGAAAGCGTTACTACTGCAGTATTTGCATTATGATCTGCTACTGCACTTTCTACGCCGTCTACTGCTTCAAGTGCCTTCTTTACACGTGCTTCGCAATGTTCACACATCATTCCTTCTACCTTCAGTGTCTTTTTCATTTTTCCTTCCTCCTTATTTGAATCATTTGCATTATCATTATTAACAGTGTTAACTGTAATGTCCTCCAAAGAAACCCGGTGTCTTAATTTATGATCGCGACTTGCATTATGTACCTTAAAAAGGTTAAGCCTTAATGCATTCATACATACCGTGAAACTTGAAATCGACATCGCTGCTGCGCCCCACATAGGATTCATTCTGATTCCGGAATAAAGTCCTGCTGCCATCGGTATAAGAATAATATTATATGCAAAAGCCCAAAACAGATTCTCGTATATATTCCTTAAAGTCGCGCGACTTAGTCTTACTGCTGCCGATACATCGGAAAGCTTGGAATTCATAAGAACCACATCGGCTGAATCTACCGCAACATCAGCTCCTGCACCGATTGCAATTCCTATGTCCGCACGAGTCAATGCCGGTGAATCGTTAATTCCGTCACCTACCATTGCGACTTTACCGTATTTCTGAAGCTCTTTTATAACCGATTCTTTTCCGTCCGGCAAAACCTCGGCATATACTCTATTCACTCCGGCCTGAAGTCCTATGGCATTGGCGGTTCTTACATTATCTCCGGTAAGCATTACGACTTCGATACCCATATTTTGAAGCTCTTTTATTGCATGTGCGGAGTCTATCTTGATAACATCCGCAACTGCTACTATTCCGAGAAGCTTACCGTCTCTTGCAAAGAAAAGTGGCGTCTTACCTTCTTCCGACAGGCGCTTTTCTACCTGCTCCATATCCGGATTAATACTGCATACACTACGGATGAACTTTCCCGAGCCCGCATATAGCGCCTCTCCGCCTTGTTCAGCCGATAATCCGTTACCGGGTAATGCCTTCCAATTAATAATAGGTTTTACCGGACATATCGGACTGTCTACAAAATCTACAATCGCCCCGGCAAGCGGATGCTCGCTTCTGGCTTCCATTAAATATGCCGTTTCAACAAGTTCTGCTTCCGTTACTCCGATAACCGGAACAACATCCGTAACTTCAGGCTTTCCCGCAGTAATTGTACCGGTCTTATCAAGCGCTACAATCTGAACTTTTCCTGCAGATTCCAAAGACTCACTCGTCTTAAATAAGATTCCGTTCTTAGCACCCATACCGTTACCGACCATTATGGCAACAGGGGTTGCAAGTCCCAATGCACACGGGCAGCTTATAACAAGTACAGATATTGCGCGTTCTAACGCGAATACCACTCCACCGCCTTGTACCATCCATATAATAAATACAACAATCGCTATCGCTATAACCGCAGGAACAAATACTCCCGATACTTTATCTGCAATTCTTGCGATTGGAGCTTTAGTGGCTGCTGCATCGCTGACCATCTTAATAATCTGTGAAAATGTGGTGTCTTCTCCGACTCGATTTGCTCTTGCCTTAATAAATCCCGACTGATTGATCGTTGCCGCACTTACCTGATCTCCGACTGTCTTATCTACAGGGATTGACTCTCCTGTAAGCGCCGATTCATCAACCGCCGTGTCACCTTCTATAATCGTTCCGTCAACAGGTATTGCTTCACCCGGCTTAACAATGAATATATCGCCGAAGCGCACTTCATCGATATCTACCGTTAGAGCTTTTCCGTCACGCTCAACCGTTGCGGTCTTCGGTGCCATCTTCATTAGATTCTTAAGTGCATCCGTTGTTCGTCCCTTGGAAAGCGATTCTAAAGTCTTACCTACTGTGATAAGCGCGGGTATCATTGCCGCAGACTCGAAATAGAGCTGATTATGATACATATCCATTAGGTCCATGTTAGATACACCTTCGGTAATCATTATTGTCATTCTATATACGACATATAAGGACCATCCGAATGACACCGATGAACCGAGTGCTACGAGCGCATCCATATTCGGACTTAAGTGGAAAAGCGTCTTGAACCCTGATATGAAAAAAGCTCTGTTAATATACATTACGATGATTGCAAGAACCATCTGCGTTAAGGCAAGACCGATGTGATTATGATTTAAGAATCCCGGAATTGGGAAATTAAGCATGTTATGACCCATAGTTATGTACATAAGGATCAAAAGAAAACCTATCGACCATATAAGACGCTTAACAAGCTTCGGTGTCTCGTGATCTTTTAATGCTTCCTCCTCTGCAGCAAGAAGCGATGATGCGCTTTTACCGGCCTGTCCCTTTGTAGCGGATTCATCTTTAAGCTTTGCACCGTATCCCGCATCTTCAACCGCTTTTATAACGTCGGCACTTTTCGCATCTCCTTCTACACCCATTGAATTGGTAAGAAGAGAAACACTGACAGATGTAACTTTGTCAAGTTTACTTACTGCCTTTTCAACCCTTGCCTGACATGCCGCGCACGTCATTCCTGTTACTATGTATTGCGTCATATCTCTACTCCTATATAATACGGACTTTACTGATCTTCGTCCGTATCCGAAACCGATTTATCATACTCATCCAAGAAATTATGTCTAATACCATGCTTCTTATAACAGATTACGGTATCGACATTAACATTCTCTACGCTTCTGAATATATTGGATTCCACAAAAGGATTATTCTTCTTAAGCTCTGCGATAAGCTTCTTGGTCTCAAGTCGCTTACTTAATTCCGTATCGCCGTGATTTGATGAACTTGCTTCCGTAAAATGGCATGCACACCGTAAAAATCGAAGATCATTATAATCGCGCCATGCGCAGATGTCACTCTCACGAATCAGGTACAGTGGTCTTATAAGCTCCATCCCTTCAAAATTCGTACTGTGTAATTTCGGCATCATGGTCTGTACCTGGGCGCCGTAGAGCATACCCATCAGTATCGTCTCTATAACATCATCATAATGATGTCCCAGCGCGATTTTATTACATCCCATCTCCTTTGCCTTACTGTACAGATAACCCCTACGCATCCTTGCACATAGATAGCAAGGACTTTTTTCTATGGTATCTACTGCATCAAATATCGTACTTTCGAAAACCGTTATAGGAATTCCGAGTGCTGCTGCATTACTTTCAATCAGTTCTCTATTCTCTCTGTTATATCCCGGATCCATTACAATAAATGTAAGCTCGAAATCTACTTTTCTATGGCGCTTAATCTCCTGAAAAAGCTTGGCCATAAGCATTGAATCCTTACCGCCCGATATACATACCGCAATATGGTCTCCGTCTTCAATGAGCTTATACTCTTTACAAGCTCTCGCGAACGGTGAAAAAAGCTGCTTATGAAACTTCTTACGGATGCTTTCTTCTGCCCTGCTTTGCTTCTCGTTCTCAGCGCTTTTGGATGTCTCTTCCATTTCGTTATTAACATTATCTTTCATTCTTAGTTAAATCCTTTACTATCTCGCCTGCAATCATTAAGCCCGCAACTGCAGGTACAAATGCAGTGCTCCCCGGAACACTTCTTCGTCCTGTGTGCATAGTTTCAGTTTCTACAGAAGAATCACTTTTAATATCTTTGCAGGTAGCATTATCCTCTAATGGAGTTATCGGCTCTTCTTCAGAATATACGACTTTGAGCTTTTTAACGTTGCGCTTTTTTAACTCGCGTCGCATAACTCTCGCAAGCGGGCAAACCTTGGTATCATATATATCTGCAACCTTAAACTTGCCTGCATCAAGCTTGTTACCTGCTCCCATAGCACTTATAATCGGAACGCCTTCCTTCTGCGCCCTCATAATAAGCTCAATCTTCGCTGTTACGGTATCTACCGCATCAACTACATAATCATATTCGGAGAACGGAAATTCATCCGCATTCTCCGGCAAAAAGAAGCACTTATATGTATTAATCTTCACATCAGGATTGATATCAAGCATCCTGTCTCGCATAACATCAACTTTATACTGTCCGACGGTCTTTCTTGTCGCGATAATCTGGCGATTTAAGTTTGTAAGGCACACCTTATCATCGTCTATAAGGTCAAAAGCGCCTATCCCACTACGAACAAGCGCTTCACATACATATCCACCGACTCCGCCTATTCCGAAGACCGCTACTCTTTTATTGTGCAATGCTTCCATTGCTTCAGCTCCCAATAGAAGCTCGGTTCTTGAAAACTGATTCAACATAATTACGATTTCCCTCAATATATTTATCTCTATTATACTCTATTCTTGTGGGTTACGTAAATATTCCCGGTCTTCTTTAGTCATTATATTCATCAATTATATTCTCTTAAGATATCAAATCCCAAAAGCAAAGCTTTTTCATGTGATTCTATTCCCCTCCTAAAAAAAGAGACCTCATCAAACTTTTGCTTGATAAGGTCTTTAATCTTGAACTTATATGAATCCCTCTAGACTATGAATTCACTATATTGACTGACCTTATCGCGTACACTGAATTAAGCCCGTGATTATCATTCATGGACTTATTAGGTGTCATAATACTATTATTAACGCGAATAGTCAACATAGTCTAAGGTTTCCTCCATTCATTAAAAATATTAGAGTTGAGTTTTGTACAAATTGATTATTCCAATGCTTTGAATTCTCCTAAGAATCCAAGCTATTCTCATTCAAAAACAACTCCCTAAATTCTTTTCTACCGGGAACCCAGGCTTTTTCATATATGTGCGTAAAATGATTCTTAACGGTTTGTTCTGCAATTCCAAACATGTATGCAATCCTTCGATTTGAAAAACCCGACAACTTTAAAAAGCCGAGTTCCAATTCACGTTTCGTGAAGTCGTATTTCCCGGCAATCATGAGATATTGTTCTTTTGTTATCTCAATCTTCTCCATCTTCCAAATCCATTTCCTCGTTCATTTTACGTTCAGCATTTAATCTTAAAGGTAAAAGCAAAAACTCCACAATGACTGCATAAAAACCGGCCAAAAAACATACCGCCAGATTTGGGCCTATCGTTGAAAGCTCACCTAATTTCCCCATCAACAATATGCCCGATGTAATAATTGCGAGAAGCGCCCCGTATACCGTCAGTTTCTGTGCTGCCCCGACTGCCTCGATTATGTTTTTTAATTCGAGTAAACTATAAGGTTTAATACCTACAGAAAATGACTTAATAAAGTCCTTCCACTCTCCCATAATAAGCAAACCGGGAATTAACATCAGTAAAATGAACAGCAAAGATGGTATATCAAAAAACCAAGCAATAACAGTTCCGGGATTTCCTGCACTTAATATAAGGACAAGCAAAAACAACACAACTAATAATACAATTTCTCCTACCAGAACGATTCTTATATTCTTTTTCATGGTACTCTCCTTTTCTAAAAGACAATTTTAAGTTCTAAAGAAACTGTACCATAATTATTTACGATTTTATATAGTACCTTTGTGAATATATTATTATTCATGGCTAGGCCTTCTTCCCTGGTTTTGTCCTTGTAAAAGCTCCTGCTTGCGTCACCTCTTGCTTACATATGTCATTCTACGGAACGCCACGGAATAAATCGTTCGTCAAACGGTCAACTTCTGTTGACCGGTAGTCAACTCAAAAAAGCAAAAAAGAAAAGACGTATGAAACCAAATGTCTCATACGCCTCGTAGGCTTTATGATTATAACTTTGTAAATTCATCAAGCTGCTCATCTAAATCTCTTCCGGAATACATACCCGAATCACTGTAACCAATTTCTTTGTCTTATCAGGGATATAGAAAATAACATAATTATCAACAGGCACAACTCGTGTATTTCGACTCTTCCAGGGCTCCCTTTCATATTGCCGGAACTTCTCCGGATACTCTCCCAAGGAAAGGATTCTTTTTTCAATCCGGTCAAGCTGTCCGGCAGCGTTCTCAGGCGAAAGAAGCTCAGTTCCGTACGTGGTTTTCTTAACCCTCTTTATTGTGCTCAAGTACATCATCCAAAGTAAGATGCTTATACAAAGTATCTCCGCTCATAACATCAATTGACGAATGACCTCCGGGATAATGATCTATGATTTCAACAATACCATCGAAGATTTCTTCCTTGTCAGAGCCATGATATCTGATCTTGAACTTAACATGATCACCAACCATATAATTGCGGATATCCATTTTGGGATCAGGCAGTTTCTCCGGTGCTCCGTCACCATCTGCAAATCCCCACTGCTTTGTTACCGTATCTACCCAGATAAAGCGTTGATCTCCGATAGGATCTCCATTGCTATAAGTAGAGAAATTATCTACAGTGACAACTTCTCCAAAGTAATCTGTTTTCCGAACCGGTGTGTGTCCCACAACCTGAAGATATCCTTTGGGGTACATTTCGATCCTGGCCTCCTGCGGTCTGGCCCAAATCGGAGATGCATCGCACCACAGTTCATCTCTTCGGAAACCATTAATCTTTTCAAGAAGTTCATCTATACCACCACTGAAATCCGGAAGAAAATGAGAAACAAACACTTCAATCAATCCTGCATGACTGAAGAGAACATTATCTATCCGATGAATATACGCTATATTCTCTGCCGGAATAAGCTTTTCAAGTTTTGATATTCTTTCAAGCACTACCGGTCTCGCATAGTCAGAATAGCCTGACTCGTGAGCCTCCCAGATGTAACTCACATCATGATTTCCATAGCATAGTAGAAAGTTCGGATGACGATTTATGAATCTCTCAAGCGCATCAAATGTCTCCGAATACAATCCCAGGTTCTTTTCCTGATCCCAGTCATCTACGAGATCTCCCAGACAGACGATTCTATCATATTCACTTCGAGAAAGGAGTTCTTCTGCTTTGTCGAACATCCAGGGCTTCAAATGGACATCCGGGATTACAAAAACCTTACTCATTGCGTATCATCTACCCTCCCACATCACTCTCTTACTCTTAGATAAATATAGCAGAAAGTCTTCCTGCAACCTCTTCTGTAGTTACTCCATAGTTGATTAGTGTGTTAACATCAAACGGATCATTCTCCAACCTTGAAATAAAATCTGTAATATCTTTTAAAACAGCAGCCGGTAATCCTTCGGTTCTTTCCACTTCCATTTCAACGATTATCCTCAAAACATCTT
>JAEENO010000001.1 GCA_016283755.1 Lachnospiraceae bacterium
GAGAAAGTTAAAGCAACAATCGACGAGATGATAGAAGAAGGAGAGTTACAAGAATGAAATTAATCTTGTTGACCGACGTTAAGTCCTTAGGTAAAAAGGGCGAGATAGTCGAAGTAAAAGAGGGATATGCCAGAAACCTGCTTGTTAAAAAGCAGGCTGTAGAAGCTAACAATAAGAATCTTAATGATCTTAAATTACAGAACAATCATAAGGAAAAGGTTGCGGAAGAGAATCTTGAGGCAGCAAAAGAGCTTGCCGCTAAGATTGAGAAGGTAAGTGTAACCTGTAAGATTAAGGCAGGTAACGGAGGAAGAACTTTTGGCTCCGTATCCACGAAGGAAATTGCGGAAGCAGCCAAAAAGCAGCTCGATCTTGACCTTGATAAGAAGAAAATGGTTCTTGATGAGCCGATTAAGTCGCTCGGAGTAACGGAAGTTACGCTTAAGCTTCATCCGCAGGTTAATGCGGTACTTCGAGTTAAGGTAGTGGAAGAATAGACCATAGGAGTAAATGGGGATGGATGAGAAGCCAATTAAAAGGATAATGCCGCACTCACAAGAAGCGGAACAATCTGTTATTGGTTCGATGCTGATGGATCAGAAAGCCATTAACGATGCGATTGATATCGTTAAGGCAGAAGACTTTTATATACAGCAGTATGCAATGATGTTCGAGGCGATGGTTGAGCTTTACAACGCAGGACAGCCGGTTGACGCGGTAACGATGGTTGCAAAGCTTAGAGAAAAGGGAGCGCCGGAGCATATAACCAATACGGAATATATAATGCAGACAATGTATGACGTTCCGACAGCCGCTAATGTCAAGTATTATGCGCAGATAGTAGCCAATATGTCGCTTGAGCGCAAGCTCATAAGAGTATCCGAGAACATTGCGAACGAATGCTATCAAGGCGAGAGAGATATAGACGGTATCTTAGCTGACGCAGAGAAGAACGTATTTAATGTAATACAGAATAAGTCAACAGGTGACTTTGAGCCAATTAAGAACGTAGTTTTGAGATCTTTAAAGATGATAGAAGCTGCGTCCAAAAGCGAGGGAACCGTTACGGGACTTTCGACCGGATTTATCGATCTTGACTATTCAACTGCAGGATTTCAGAATTCGGATTTAATATTAATCGCAGCGCGTCCTTCAATGGGTAAGTCTGCGTTTGCGTTAAACTTAGCACATCATATGGCAATCGATGAGCATAAAACGGTTGCGTTATTCTCTCTGGAAATGTCCAAAGAGCAGATGGTTAACCGTTTGCTCTCGCAGGAATCAAGAGTTGATGCGCAGAATTTAAGAACCGGTAATCTTAACTCGGATGAATGGCAGCGACTTGTAGAAGGTGCAGGAATAATCGGTGGAAGCAAATTTATAATAGATGATACGGCAAGTATATCTGTCGCAGAATTAAGATCAAAGTGCAGAAGATATAAGATGGAGCACGATCTTGCGATAATCTTTATCGATTACTTACAGTTAATGAGCGGAAGCGGCAAGTCAGAGAGCAGACAGCAGGAGATTTCAGAGATTTCCCGTTCGTTAAAAGCTATAGCAAGAGAGTTACAGGTGCCGGTAGTTGCGCTTTCGCAGTTAAGCCGCGCGGTAGAACAGCGTAACGATAAGCGCCCGATGCTTTCTGACTTACGTGAATCCGGAGCAATCGAGCAGGATGCCGACGTTGTAATGTTCTTATATAGAGATGAGTACTATAATAAAGACACAAATGATAAAGGTGTGGCCGAAGTTATTGTAGCTAAGCAAAGAAACGGCCCTACCGGAACCATCAAGCTTGCATGGATCGGAGAGAATCAGCGATTTGCAAATTGGACTCCGGGCAACGAAAGGTCTTGATTATTTCAAAACAATGTATTACAATTGCGGTAGACTAAAAGTCTAAAGTGTTACTATAAAGGAGGATAATGAAATGGCATATGTAATTACAGACGCTTGTCTTCAGTGCGGAGCATGCGAAGGAACATGTCCTGTAGGAGCTATTTCTGCAGGTGATACACAGTACCAGATCGACGAGTCAAAGTGTCTTGAGTGTGGTGCTTGTGCAGCAGGTTGTCCTGCAGGTGCAATCCATAACTAATTAATAGTTTGAGATTCGTAAGAGCAACGCTTTTAAGCGTTGCTCTTTTATTATGAAAAAATGTGTAAATTAATGAAAAAAGTGCTTGACGAGTCGCCAATGGGGTGATATTATATAACAGTTGTCGCACTTGAAGGCGACAAGAGGTAAGAATCCTACGGATTCTTTTGATGCCTCAATGCCGGCGGGCACTCTTGAATCTGTGATTCAAGAGAGGACATTGATAACTGAACAATGAAATAACCTTGAAAATTCTAAGAGATTTCACGAGTAGAAACTCGTGTGCGAAAAGAAATTCAAACAGTAATCCAAAAGGATACAAAAGCTAGCAATTAGTTTTGCTAGGATTAAACTTTATTTAGAGAGTTCGATCCTGGCTCAGGATGAACGCTGGC
>JAEENO010000046.1 GCA_016283755.1 Lachnospiraceae bacterium
TCCGACAGACCGATAGTTACGAAACTTTGGACGGTTGTATCCATATTTGTTGGAGCTTTTGTATACTTTATATTCCTGATTCTTTTCAAGGGATTAAACGCGGAGGAAATGCTTCATTTCCCTAAGGGACATGTATTACTCCGTATTTCCAGAAAGCTTCATCTTATTAAGTAGGTGAATTATGAAAAGTACTGATGTATTGATAGTTGGAGGCGGTGCTTCCGGTATTATGGCAGCTTTATCAGCTGCGGAATGTAATGCGGATGTAACTATAGTCGAGCATAATGATATGCTCGGCCGTAAGATACTGTCTACGGGTAACGGAAAATGTAATTTCACCAATATGAAGATGGGTGTGGAATACTATAGGGGTAGTAATCCTGCGTTTGTAGCTTCTGCTTTATCTTCATTCAGCGAGAAAGATACGATAGAGTTTTTTAAAAAACTGGGAATATATTCTAAGAATAAGAACGGTTATATGTATCCTTATTCGGAATCAGCGGCATCGGTTGTAACATGTCTTGCGGAAGCTGTAAGGGCTAAAGGAATTCATGTGTATCTTAACGAAAATATAAGCGATATAAGAGTTGATAACGGTTTTGTTGTAACTTTATCCAAAAGAGAAATATGCGCTCGAAGAATTATATTCGCAACAGGACTTCTTGCAGGAAGAAAATGCGGATGTGACGGATCGGCGTTTCAATATATTGAGAACTTTGGACATACCTTCATAGATATTGTACCTGCATTAGTACATTTGAAGTCTGAGGATTCATTTCTAAAGAGTCTTGCAGGAAATCGTGCAGAAATTAAACTTAAATTATATGAGAATGATAACCCGGTTTTTGAAGACAGAGGTGAAGCACTTTTCCTTGAAAACGGATTATCCGGAATCGTATCTTTCCAGGCGAGCAGATTCGTATCTTATGCTTTGAAAAAGGGCAGTAAAGTATTTGTTACTCTGGATTTTGTGCCTGATTTAAGTCTTGACGATATAAGAGTTTTATTTGAATCGGACAATGCTTATAAAAGCGCTAAAAATGCACTAATAGGCATCGTATCGGAGAAAATCGCTGAATGTATAGTAAAGCGTGCCCTCATTAATATCGATACGTTATGCGCTGACTTACGAAAAAAGGAAATTGATAAGATTATTGAACTTTTACAAGGATTCAAGGTTAATATAACAGGGACACGTTCATTTGAAGATTCACAGGTTGCTGCGGGCGGTGTTAATACGGATGAGATATGTCCTGAATCTATGGAATCAAAGATAGTTCCGGGTTTGTATTTTGCCGGAGAACTAATTGATATAGACGGTATGTGCGGAGGCTATAACCTTCAGTGGGCATGGTCTTCGGGATATGTTGCGGGAAAAAGTGCCGCAAAGGACGATTAATGATAAGAATTAGCGATGTTAAGGTAAAAGTTAATATTAGCGAAGATGATCTTAAGAAAAAGGTTGCGGGGATTCTTCATGTTATGACTAATGATATTGTATCGATTGCGATTGACAAAAGGTCCATAGATGCAAGAAAAAAGCCTGATGTCTACTATGTCTTAAGGCTTATTGTTGAAGTTACGAATGAGAAAAAGATATTAAGCGATAAGCGTATAATTAAAGACGGTAATATTGAGGCTTATGTCGAGAAAAGATATGAATTTCCCGAGTGCGTTAACTTAGACCGAATTTCGATATCCACTCGCCCTGTCATAATAGGTGCGGGCCCTTGCGGATTATTTGCCGCATACCATCTTGCAAAATTTGGATATAATCCGATTATCATAGAGCGTGGCAAGTGCGTCGAAGAAAGAACCGAAGATGTTAATAAGTTCTTTGAGACCGGAGTTTTAGATACCGAATCGAATGTTCAATTCGGTGAAGGCGGTGCGGGAGCTTTTTCCGACGGAAAGCTTAATACCCTGGTTAAAGATCCTTTACTTAGAAGCGATGAAGTACTTCGAATTTTTACCGAATGCGGAGCAGATCCTGACATCAGGTATGAAGCCAAACCACATGTCGGAACAGATGTATTATTTACCGTAATTAAGAATCTTAGAAAAAAAATCGAAGATTACGGCGGAGAGTTTAGATTTAATACTAAAGTCACCGGCTTTGATATAAAGAATAATAAGATTGTCGGTGTTGTCACGGATAAAGGTGAAACTATCAATACCGATATTTGTATTCTTGCAATAGGACACAGTGCAAGAGATACCTTTAAGGTATTATACGATCTTAATGTATCAATGGAGCCGAAAGCTTTTGCGGTTGGCTTTAGAGTTGAGCATCCGCAGAAAATGATTGATTATTCCCAGTATAAGGAGGCTTCGGAATATCTTCCGGCAGCACCTTATAAGCTAACACATACAGCGGAAAGCGGTCGCGGCGTATATACATTCTGTATGTGCCCGGGTGGATACGTTGTTAATGCAAGTTCCGAAGAAGGAATGCTTGCGGTTAACGGAATGAGTTATAAAAAGCGCGACGGAATTAATGCGAATTCCGCGGTAATTGTATCGGTTACACCCGATGATTACCCGGGAGACGGACCTTTGGCAGGCGTTGAATTTCAAAGAAGAATTGAGAAAAAAGCTTATGAACTCGGCCGCGGTAATATACCGCAGCAGCGCTTTATTGATTTTATTGAGAATAGAGAATCAAAGTCTTTGGGACATATATCTACGGAAATTAAGGGCAAAAGCACTTTAACCAACTTAAGACAAATATATTCCGAAGAGATTAATCTTAGTTTTATCGAAGGAATAAGAGCTTTCGGTCATAAGATTAAAGGCTTTGACGATGATGATATGGTTATGTCGGGTGTGGAGTCAAGAACTTCATCTCCTTTAAGAATCATAAGAAATGATGATTTTGTAAGTAATATAGAAGGACTTTATCCTGCGGGCGAAGGAGCCGGTTATGCGGGAGGAATTATGTCCGCGGCAATGGACGGAATGAAAGTTGCCGAGAAAATAGCGACTTTATATAAGCCGTAGAGAAAGGGATTGGACGTGGAAATAGAAGCTAATCAGGTTTCACCGATGATGCAGATGTACCTTAAGACCAAGGAAGAATACAGCGACTGCATTTTATTCTATAGACTCGGTGATTTCTATGAAATGTTCTTTGATGATGCAATAACAGTTTCAAAAGAGCTTGAGCTTACACTTACAGGTAAAAACTGTGGCTTAGAGGAGCGAGCACCTATGTGCGGCGTTCCTTATCATGCTGCAGATGTATATCTTAATAAACTGGTTCAAAAAGGTTATAAGGTCGCTATCTGTGAGCAGGTTGAAGACCCTAAGCTTGCAAAAGGCCTTGTTAAGCGTGAAGTTATAAGAATTGTAACTCCGGGTACAATAACCAGCACAACCGCGCTCGAAGAAGGCAAGAATAATTATCTTCTCTGCGTGGTATATTTTGGTGACACCTACGGAATTGCTGCGGTTGATGTAACTACAGGTGATTATCACGTAACGGAAGTTAAGGATGCCAAAGCTTTATATGATGAGATTGTTATGTATGCACCGCCTGAAATAATTTCTAATGAGGCTTTTCTTGTAAGCGGTGTAGACTTAACGGAATATAAAAATAAGTATAACCTTCAGACAGGCGTAATCGACGATTATTACTTTGATGATGATACTGTAGAGAATGTTATACTTACTCATTTTGGTGTAAAAAAGCTCGACGCGTTAGGTTTATCTGATTTTCCTACGGGAACTATAGCTGCCGGAGCTTTACTTAAGTATCTTTACGATACTCAAAAGAATACATTATCGCATATAACGACGATTCATCCTTATATAAGCGGTAAGTATCTTATGATTGACGGTGCTTCACGACGTAATCTTGAACTTGTCGAGACAATGAGAGAGAAGAATAAGATAGGATCACTTCTTCATACTCTTGATAAGACCAAGACCGCAATGGGTGCAAGAATGCTTCGTTCATTCGTAGAGCAGCCTCTTACGGATGTAGATATGATTAATGCCCGTCTTTCCATGATTGAAGAGCTTAATGCCAATATTATCAACAGAGATGAATTAAGAGAATATCTTAATCCTATATACGATCTTGAAAGACTTGTCGGTAAAATCACATATGAAACAGCGAATGCCAGGGATTTGATAGCTTTTAAGACATCAATTGAGATGATTCCTGGAATTAAAAACCTTCTTTCAGATATGAAAGATAAGGCATTTTCCGATATTAACAATGATATGGACAGTCTTCGGGATATCTATACTCTTATTGACGAATCGATTAACGAAGAAGCGCCGCTTACTTTAAATGACGGTAATATCATTAAGACGGGTTATCTTGAGGAGATAGATAAGCTTCGTCTTGCGAAGACAGAAGGCAAGAACTGGATTATCGAACTTGAATCTAAAGAAAAAGAAAAAACAGGTATCAAGAATTTACGAATTAAGTTCAGTAAAGTATTCGGATACTGCTTCGAAGTAACAAACGGCAACCTTTCCATGGTTCCCGATTACTTCATAAGAAAGCAGACACTTACAAATGCCGAAAGATACACGACTCCTGAATTAAAAGAGCTTGAAAATACTATACTTTCATCGGAAGAGCATTTAACTGCCCTTGAATACAGAATTTTTACGGATATAAGACAGCGTATATCTGCAGAAGTTAAGAGAATTCATAAGACTGCAAAAGCTATAGCGTTACTTGATGCAATTGCTTCGCTGGCCTTTGTTGCCGATAAGAATAATTACGTTCGCCCTGAAATCAATACTGACGGCGTAATTGAGATTAAAGACGGAAGACACCCTGTTGTTGAGAGAATGATATCGGGCAATTTATTCGTACCGAACGATACTTATCTTGATAACAAGAAGAACAGAATTGCTATAATTACCGGACCCAATATGGCAGGTAAGTCGACATATATGAGACAGACCGCACTTATATGTCTTATGGCTCAGATGGGAAGTTTCGTTCCTGCAAGTTATGCCAATATAGGAATTGTAGACCATATATTTACAAGAGTAGGTGCATCCGACGACCTTGCAAGCGGTCAGTCTACTTTCATGGTTGAGATGACCGAAGTTGCCAATATTCTTCGTAATGCTACGGGTAACAGTCTTATTTTACTTGATGAAATAGGACGAGGAACCAGTACATATGATGGATTATCGATTGCATGGGCGGTTGTGGAACATATATCGGATCCTAAGTTACTCGGCGCGAAGACACTTTTTGCTACACATTATCATGAACTTACCGAGCTTGAAGGAAGACTTGATAATGTAAGCAATTATTGTATCGCAGTTAAGGAAAACGGCGATGATATAGTATTTTTACGTAAGATTGTTAAGGGCGGTGCTGATAAAAGCTATGGTATTCAGGTTGCGCGCCTTGCGGGAGTTCCGGATTCGGTTATTGAAAGAGCCAAGGAAATTGCCTCTTCGCTTGCGGATTCTGACCTTGCCCTTAATACCGAGAAGATTGACAATATAAGTCATAACGATAGTTACGGATTTGAAGGTGAACCTGAGCAGTTAAGCCTATTCGACTTAGGTTTTGAAAATCCTGTATTAAACGAAATAAGAAACCTTGACCTTAACAATATGACACCGATGGATGCTTTAAATAAGCTTCTTGAACTTAAGAAGAAACTGTAAGGAGATTATATGTCTAAGATTCATTTGCTTTCGAAAGAGACAATTGATAAGATAGCTGCCGGAGAAGTGGTTGAAAGACCGCTTAACGTAGTAAAAGAGCTTGTTGAGAATGCAATTGATGCAGGCGCAAGTGCGATTACCGTAGAGATTAAAAACGGCGGAATATCATATATCAGAGTCACCGATAACGGCTGCGGCATTGATAAAGAAGATATCAATGCGGCCTTTTTGCGTCATTCGACAAGCAAATTACAGTCTGAAGAAGATCTCTACAATATAGCTACATTAGGCTTCAGAGGCGAGGCATTATCTTCAATTGCCGCAGTATCTGTTATGGAGATAATTACGAAGACCAAGAATGAGATTAACGGCTCAAAGCTTCGTATAGAAGGCGGGGTCATGGGAGATATAGAGGACGTAGGAGCTCCTGACGGTACAACTATGTTCGTAAAGAATCTGTTCTTTAATACTCCGGCAAGAAAGAAGTTCCTTAAGTCTGAAATGACGGAAGGCGCTTATATTACGTCGCTTGTTGAGCACTTGGCATTGTCTCATCCTGAGATTGCAATAAGATACATAATTAACGGCAGTACCAGAATCAATACAAGCGGACATAACGATATTAAAGAAACCATATACAGCTTATACGGAAAAGAGCTTATATCGGATCTTATTCCGATAGATAAGGAAAGTGACGGAATACATATTACGGGATACATAGCAAAGCCCGGAATATCACGCGGTAACAGAGCTTTTGAGAATTTCTTCGTTAACGGAAGATATATCAATGCCAAGGTTCTTACCAAGGCTGTAGAATGGGGTTATAAAACCTTTATAATGCAGCACAAATTTCCGACCGTATTTATCTATATCGGTGTAGATACTGCATCCGTAGATGTTAATGTTCATCCGACCAAGATGGAAGTTAAATTTATGGATGAAGACAAGATTTATGAGCTTTTATCCGAAGAGATTAAAAGGTTACTATCCGGAGAAGACCTGATTCTTTCAAATTTTGAAGTAAAAGAAAAAGAACCTATTACGGAAGTTAAGGAAAGAATTGAGAAAACCGTTCAGTTCGAGCCTTTTGAAATCAGCAAACAAGAAGTAATACATGAACCTGTAAACCCTTCAAAGCCTATATATAAGGCAAGAGAGGATGCAGGGCTTAATAAAATAAAGGAAGCGGTAAGTAAGGATTCGCCTTATTTTAAGGCATATAAGCAGGAAGTTTTACCTCTTTACGAAGAGAAAAAGACAGAACATGTTGAGGAAGAAGAAGAGACTTATCATTTCCTTGATGAGAAGATGAGAGTTAAGCATAAGGTGTTGGGCCAGATATTTGATACTTACTGGCTTGTTACACTTAATGACACTCTATATATAATCGATCAGCATGCGGCTCATGAAAGAATCCTTTTCGAGAAGACCATGAAACTTATGGATAAAAGAGAGATGACTTCGCAGGTTATCAATCCTCCGATGGTTATTTCTCTTACAGATAAAGAGATGGTACTTCTAAGTAAGTACATGGATAACTTTACGAAAATCGGATTTAAGATTGAAGATTTCGGCGGAAACGACGTTATCATATCCGAGATTCCGTTTAACATGTACGGCATCAACAGTAAGGAGTTATTCTTATCAATGATTGACAGCCTTGATGAGTTTTCGGGGAAAGAAACGGCCGAAGTTGTCCTTGATAAGATTGCAATGATGTCTTGTAAAGCAGCGGTAAAAGGTAACTCAAAGTTATCTTTTGAAGAGGCGAATGCCATAATTGATGAGCTTTTACAACTGGAGAATCCGTATCATTGTCCGCATGGAAGACCTACAATTATTGAGCTTACCAAGTCAGAACTTGAAAGAAGGTTCAAGCGATGAAAAAACCTCTTGTTATTATTGCGGGTCCGACCGCTACAGGTAAAACAAAAGTTTCGATAGAGCTTGCAAATAGAATTAACGGCGCCGTCATATCCGCAGATTCCATGCAGGTCTATAAAGGTATGGATATAGGTTCCGCCAAAATAATGCCTGAAGAAATGCAGGGAATTACACATTACCTGATAGATGAACTTGACCCTTCGGAAGAGTTTAACGTTAAAGTGTTCAAGGATATGGCGGATTCCGCGCTTTCTTCGATATATGAAAAGCATGAGATTCCGATGATTGTGGGCGGAACGGGCTTCTATATTCAGGCGCTTTTATACGGAATTGAGTTTCCGGATGAAGAATCGAATACGGGTTACAGAGAAGAACTTACCAAGATTTACGAAGAAAAAGGTGCGGAGTATCTCCATGAAATGCTTCGTGAAATTGACCCGGTATCTGCAGATGAGATTAATATGAATAACGTTAAGCGCGTTATTCGTGCATTGGAATTCTATCATGACAATAATGCTCCGATAAGTGAGCATAATAAGCTTATGAGAGAGAAAGAGTCCGAGTTTAATCATGCTTTCTTTGTGCTTACGGATGACAGAAGTAAGCTTTACGAAAGAATCGACGAAAGAGTCGATAAAATGATTGAGGCCGGGCTTGTGGCTGAAGTAAAAGCACTTAAAGATAATGGTTATGTCAGGACCGATGTTGCAATGCAGGGTTTGGGATATAAGGAAATACTTGATTATCTTGACGGTAAGATCTCACTTGAAGAAGCTGTATATATTATTAAGCGTGATACAAGGCATTTTGCGAAACGCCAGCTTACATGGTTTAAAAGAGAGCGCGACTGCATCTGGATTGACAGAAGTGAGTACGACGGTGACGTTAATAAGATCGTCGATAAAATGATGAGTGAGTTAAAAGAAAGGGGAATTATATAGAGTATGATTAATAAGGATATATTAAGGGATTATTATAAGGGATATGGTATAGATGAAGATGTATTTGATTTCGGCGAGAAGATCCTCGATGAATTGAAAGAGCGCTTCGATAATATCGACAGAGTTGCGGAAATCAATCACTTACGCGTTATGGACGCGTTCAGAAAAAACCGTGTAGATACAGAATGTTTTAACTTGGCTACAGGTTATGGATATGATGACATCGGAAGAGATAAGTTGGAAAAGGTTTACGCAGATCTTTTCCATGGTGAAGATGCATTGGTACGTCCGCAGATTACCTGCGGTACACATGCGCTTGCGCTTGCCCTTATGTCGAATCTTCGTCCCGGTGATGAACTTTTATCCCCTGTTGGTAAACCATACGATACACTTGAATCGGTTATAGGTATTAGAGACTGCAAGGGCTCTTTAAAAGAATACGGTATTAGTTACAGTCAGGTTGATCTGCTTCCTAACGGCGATTTTGATTTTGACGGAATTAAGAAAGCAATCAATGAAAAGACAAAGCTTGTTACAATCCAGAGATCGAAAGGTTATGCAACAAGACCGACCCTATCGGTTGAAAGAATCGGTGAGCTTGTTAAGTTTGTTAAGGACATCAAGCCTTCCGTACTTGTTATGGTTGATAATTGTTACGGAGAATTTGTTGAGACAATAGAGCCGCTTGATGTCGGAGCGGATATGATGGTTGGTTCTTTAATTAAGAACTTGGGCGGCGGACTTGCACCAATAGGCGGATATATTGTAGGTAAGAAGGAATGCATAGAAAATGCTGCCAACCGTCTTACTTCACCGGGCTTAGGCAAAGAAGTCGGAGCGTCACTTTCAACAATCAAATCTTTCTATCAGGGACTTTTCTTTGCACCAAATGTAGTAGCTTCGGCTTTAAAGGCTGCAATTTTTGCTGCGCATATATATGAAAAGCTCGGGTTTGAAGTTCATCCCAAGGCAACCGATGAGAGATTTGATATAATTCAGGCGATTACATTCCATAATCCTGACGGTTTAATTGCTTTTTGTGAAGGCATTCAGGCAGCTGCACCAATTGACAGCTATGTAATTCCGGAGCCTTCCGATATGCCGGGTTATGAATCTAAGGTAATCATGGCGGCAGGAGCTTTTAACCAGGGTTCCTCTATTGAATTATCCGCAGACGGACCGTTACGTGAACCTTATACCGCATTTTTCCAGGGCGGAATAACATATCAGCACGCTAAATCGGGAATCCTTATGTCGTTACAGAAAATGAAAGAAAAAGGGCTCGTGAAACTTCAATAATTTCTATACAGATACGGGCATTTATGATAAAATAACTATGTGTGTTCATGTCCCTACAAAGAGAGGGAAAGGACTTTATTTGACACAAAAAACCATTAAACAATTACCATTATCCGAACAGCCTGAGGAGATCTTTTTTAAGGTCGGACCGGAGAATATGACAGACGCCGAATTGCTGGCGATTATTTTAAGAAGCGGAATTAAGGGTGCGAGTGCTCTTAACCTGTCTCAGGAGATTCTTAATCATAATAACGGGAATATCCTTAATATTATGAGACTTTCTTATGACGAACTTCTTAAAATTGACGGCATTGGCAAAGTTAAGGCCATGCAGATTAAGGCTGTTGCGGAATTAAGTAACAGGATCTACGTAACTTCAAGAAAAAGAACGGTAAGGTTCGATTCGCCTTTAAGCATTGCGGATTACTATATGGAATCCATGAGGCATCTTAAAAGAGAGAATATGCTTCTGATAATGCTTAATATAAAGTTACAGCTTATAGCGGAAGAGAAGATTTCCGTCGGTACGGAAAATGAAGCGATATATTCCGTCAGAGAGATATATAATCTTGCGCTTAAGAAGGATGCGGCTAATATAATCCTTATACATAACCATCCGAGCGGTGATGCAAGCCCCAGTAATGCTGATATAGTTACAACGAAGAAGCTTACGGATGCCGGCAGGATAGTGGGGATTAAGCTTATAGATCATATTATTATCGGTGATAATTCGTTTTACAGTATGAGTGAACATAACATGATATAGGAGGAGTGACATGGCAGCTAATATTTATGGAGTAGATATAGGTACTGCTGATATCAAGGTTATAGCAAAGGCTACCGATCAGGTATTTACTGAGAAGGATGCCATAGCAATCAAGAATAAAAAGGAGTTTTATGCATATGGTGACGAAGCTTACGCTATGTACGAGAAGACTCCTTCGAGCATAAGCGTATCATTCCCTGTTGTTAACGGTGTAATTGCTGATTTTAACAATATGCAGAGAATGATAGAAGACATGTTTGAAAAGAACATGAAGGGACATCTTAAGAATGCGGAATTCATTATTGCGGTTCCGACCGATATCACAGAGGTTGAGAAGCGTTCGTTCTATGAGCTTTTCTACAAGAGCAAGATGCGTCCGAAGACAGTAAGATTATGTGAGAAGCCTATTGCAGCTGCAATAGGTCGAGGTCTTGATGTTAAGGAATCCACAGGTTTACTTATCGTAGACTTGGGTGCTGATACAACAGAAGTTTCCGTTCTTTCTTTATCCGGTCTTGTATATTCGGACCTTGTTCGTGTAGGTGGTAATCACATGGACGATGCGATTATTGCACATATTAAGAGAAAGTATTCACTTGTTATAGGTCATAAGACTGCTCAGCAGCTTAAGATGGAGCTTGGTTCCGGCATCGGTGCAGACTACGGTACAAGAGTAATAGTAGGTCGTGACGTTGTATCGGGACTTCCTATCGAGATGGAGATTTCATCCAAGGATGTTAACGAAGCTATAAGTGAGCAGCTTAACAATATTTGTACATCTGTTAAGATGATTCTGGAGAAGACTCCGCCTGAACTTGCAAAGGATATTATATATTCAGGTATCTATGCGGTTGGTGGAACATCCAATCTTCATGATATTGATAAGATGATTACACAGGCAACCAATATTAAGGTTAATCTTACTGAAAATGCCGAAGAGTGTGCGGTTCGCGGACTTGTAAATATCGTTGCCGAGAAGAAGTTCAATTCTCTTCTTTATAACATGAAGAGCTGATCGGGAGTAATATGTTTGGTCGAAGAAAGAAGTTAAACAGAGCAAAGATTAAGCTTTCCAACAAGTATTTGTTCGGAATTCTTGCTTTAATCTGTATTGTTTCGTTATTTGTCGGAATGAATTTCAATATTAACGGTGGCCCGTTATCGGATCTTGCCGATTACTGTTTTGTTCCTATGCAGAAAGGTCTTAACAGTATCGGCTTATTTGCGTCCAACAGAATGGACGAATTAAAGAATATAAGACAGTTAATGATTGAAAATGCTGAACTTCAGAGTAAAGTAGATGAGCTCACAACTGAGAATTCCACATTAAAGCTTGAGCAGTATGAGCTTGAATCATTACGTGAATTATACGATCTTGATAAGAAGTATCCGAGTTATAAGAAGACTGCCGCCCGTGTAATCGCAAAGGATGCCGGTAACTGGTTTGATACTTTTATTATCAATAAGGGTTCTGCCGACGGCATTAAGGTCAATATGAACGTTATAGCAGGTTCCGGACTTGTTGGTATTGTTACTGATGTAAGAAAGCATTCCGCAACTGTTACAACAATAATCAACGATCTATCCAATGTAAGCGGAATGATGATTTCAACATCCGATTATTGTATAGTCCGCGGAAGCATTAAATCGATGAATGAGAAGCAGGGTATATTATTCGATACCCTGAACGATCTTAATGATATGATTACGGAAGGCGAGCAGGTCGTTACTTCCAATATCAGCGATAAATACCTTGAGGGAATTCTTATAGGATATGTAACTGAGATTAAGATTGATTCCAATAATCTTACCAAGTCGGGAATAATAACTCCGGTTGTTGATTTCGCCCATCTTGAAGAAGTATTGGTAATCTTACAGACGAAAGATTATGATTAGAGTAATACTTAGAAGAACAATTGAGATAGTTACCGCTATTTTCCTTTTTCTTTTACAGATAACATGGTTTAAGGGCTTGGAAATAGCGTCTGTTGCCCCTAATCTGCTTATAATTTTTGTATCTGCCATCGGTGTGTTGCGTGGCTCAAGAGAAGGTATGCTTATAGGCTTTATTTCGGGACTTTTTGTAGATATATATTTTGCGGGTATCCTTGGATTCTATGCACTTATGTATATGTGTATAGGATATGCTATAGGATATTTTAAGCGCGTGTTCTTTGCGGAAGATATTAAGCTTCCGCTTATTCTTGTTATGCTGGGCGATGCGATTTTTAATATACTGGTATATGGTTTTAAGTTTATGTTAAGAGGAGATCTTTCATTTCCTTATTACCTTATGAATCTGATACTTCCTGAGGTTATGTATACTTTTATTGTGTCACTTTTTATACTTCCTGTGATTATTAAGGTTGACAGACTTCTTGAAGAATATGAAAAGAAGGGGGCAAGTAAGTTTGGTTAACGCGATCCGTGCCTTTTTTAAACATATAGTAAAATCAAGATTATTTGCTTTCTCTGTTGTGATGGTCGTAATGATGGGAATTCTTGCCAACAGATTATTTGTGTTACAGATAATCCGCGGAGAAGATTACCTTAATAACTATACGCTTTTAGTTGAAAAAGAGCGTGATATTGCTGCTACAAGAGGTAATATATATGATTGTAACGGTGAAGTTCTGGCTTATAACGAGCTTGCTTATGCCGTAGTTATAGAAGATAACGGAACTTATGAATCATCCAAGCAGCGATCCAAAGAATTAAACGAGATAATAAAGAAGACCATTCTGATTATTGAAGAACATGGTGATTCTGTTGATAACAATTTCGATATTCAGTATTTAGACGGCAAGTTTTCGTTTAAGACAAGCGGAACTGCACGTTTGCGCTTTTTGGCAGACATATTCGGATATAAGACCGTAGATGAATTAAAAGTAAACTCGGAAACAGGAATTGATGAGCCGAATGCTACAGCCAAGCAGGTTGTAAATTACCTGATTAAGAATACTTATGCAATAGAAGAAACCGATATGAAGCTTGCTTTTGAAATTGCGGTTGTGCGTTACGGTCTTTCTGCAAACTTTTACAGAAGATTTATCTCTACTTCAATTGCAACCGGTGTAAGTATTGAAACCGTTGCTGCAATAAATGAGAATCTTGCGGACCTTCAGGGCGTATCAATTGTTGAAAGTACATTACGTCGCTATGTTGACAGTGAGTATTTCTGCCATTTAATCGGATATACCGGTAAGATTTCACAGTCCGAGTTTAATGAACTGGGTGGTGAAGATGCAGGTTATTCTCTTAATGATTATGTTGGAAAAGCCGGAATTGAGCAGGTTATGGAATCTTATCTTAAGGGACAGAAGGGCAACGAGACTTTCCATGTAGATAACCTGGGTAAGATCGTAAATATTTTGGAGAAGACAGATTCTGTTCCCGGTAATGACTTATATCTTTCAATTGATAAAGACCTGCAAGAGACATGTTATAACCTTCTTGAGCAGGAGATTGCGGGTATTGTATATTCGAGTATCTATAATATAAGGAGTATTAGGGGGTCTCAGAATTCTACAAGAGGCGATGTTGTAATTCCGATTTACGATGTATATTATGCTTTGATTAATAATAATATTATCGATATTGATGCCTTTGCTGCTGAAGATGCTCAGGAAGTAGAAAAAAACGTCTATAGTTCATTCAATGAGCGCTACGATTCTACGATAGATATGATTACTTCCGAGCTTACTAATTCTCCGACGGTTTTTAAAAATTTGTCGCTTCGTATGCGTGAATATGTGAATTATATTGTGTCAATGCTTAAGGATAACGATATATTAATGACTTCTGAGATTGATAAGAAGGACGATACGTATAAGGCATGGTATGATGGTACGATTTCCGTTAAAGAATATCTTAAGTATTGTATTTTTGCCAACTGGATTGATGTAAGTAAGCTTTCCGATGTAAGTTCGGAGACATACTCCGATTCGGAAGAAATCTATGATTCTCTTCTTGAGAAGATTAAAGGTATGCTTAAGGGTGAGAGAGATTTCCATAAGCTTATCTATAAATACATGATTGATGACGATTTGTTAACAGGAAAGCAAGTGTGCCTTCTTCTTTTTGAACAGGATGTCTTGGCGGAGAGCGAAAGTGATGTTAACAGATTAAAGAATAATGCGGTTACCCCGTATCAGTTTATTAAAGAAAAGATCAAAAATCTAGAAATTACGCCTGCACAGCTTGCACTTGATCCCTGCTCAGGTTCCTGTGTAATCACAGATCCTCAGACAGGTGAATTAAAGGCTTGTGTAACATATCCGGGTTACGATAATAACAGACTTGCCAATTTTGTTGATGCGGACTATTATAATAAGCTTTTAAACGATAAGGCTACTCCGCTTTATGACTTTGCAACACAGCAGGAGACAGCTCCGGGTTCTACATTTAAGCCGTTTATTGCTACGATTGCATTAACTGAAGGGATTATTTCACCTTACGATCAAATTCTGGATGAAGGTGTATTCAAGAAAGTAGATAACGAGCCTAAGTGCTGGTTATACAGATCCAGCCACGGAAGCCACGGTAATATTAATGTTTCGGAAGCCTTAAGAGATTCGTGTAACTATTTCTTCTATGAACTCGGTTACGAATTGAGTCTTGTAAACGGTGTATATAATGATAAGCATGGTATAAGCACAATTCAAAAGTATGCTGATCTTTTCGGTATATCCGAAAAGACCGGTATTGAGATTCCTGAAAGTGAACCGCTTGTTGCTACCGAATACCCTGTAATGGCTTCCATCGGACAGAGTAATAACTCTTATACGACAATTGGTCTTGCAAGATATGCAACGGCTGTTGCCAATAAGGGTACGGTATATAATTTTACGATATTGAAGAAGGTTACAAAGGCTGACGGTACAATTGTTGCAGAATATAAGCCTGAAGTAAGAAATACTCTTGATATTGTATCGCCTGAAACATGGACTGCGGTTCATTTTGGTATGAAGATGGTTGCAGAGAATACATCTGTATTGAAGTCCTTACCTATTGAGATGGCAGGTAAGACCGGTACGGCTCAGCAGATTACAACAAGACCAGCACACGCTTTGTTCATAGGTTTTGCTCCTTTTGACAGACCGACATTTGCAATCGCAACGAGAATTCCTTTCGGATATTCTTCTTCAAATGCCGCCGAAGTCTCAGCCAATATTTTAAAGTATTACTTCGGCATTGAAGATGTAGACAGCGGTCAGGCTACAGATATTAATGGTGAACATACACTTGATTAAGGATTGAATTATGTTACAGAAATACAGGTTAAAGGATTACAATGTAAGATTGGCTTTGGAGGTAATACTGCTTACCGTTTTCGGTATTGTTGTAATACAGTCACAGAGCGCATATTATGCCAAGAGACAGATTTTAGGTCTTGCTCTCGGTGTAGTTGTTATGGTCGCTGTATCGCTTTTTGACTATGATTATCTGATGAAACTTGCTTACTTTATATATGGTGGAACATTGATTATGCTTATCATGATAATGCTTCCTTTCTTCGGACATTCTTCTCACGGAGCACAGCGTTGGATTGAAATAGCAGGATTCCAGTTCCAGCCTTCGGAACTTGCCAAAATTCTTCTTATAATTACTCTGGCACATTTTTTTGGAAAGTATGAAGAGAAGATTAACAATGCCAGAGTTATATTTAAAGCGCTATTATTAATAGGTGTACCTCTTGTGTTTATATTTGCGCAGCCTGACCTTTCGACATCAATTGTTACATTTCTTGTATTTGCTTTTATGTATATGGTTGCGGGTTTAAGCTACAGACTTATTGGAATTGTTCTTGCAATTGTTGTACCTTCTGTTATTGCCGGACTTGCTTTTGTTGTTTCCAATTTTGAAAAGCTTAAAATATTCCAGGGAAGTCACAGATATCAGTTTTTGCGTATTATGGCTTGGCTTCGCCCTTCCGAATACGGTGATAAGGCCATTCAACAACGTAATTCTACAATGGCTATAGGTTCCGGACAGTTATTTGGAAAAGGGTTATATAATAAAGACGTGAGTTCTTTAAAAAACGGTAACTTCATATCCGAAGCGCATACGGACTTTATTAATGCGATTGTTGGAGAAAGTTTGGGATTTATGGGTTGCATGATTATTATAGTTATGCTTCTTATTATTTGTTTTGAATGTATCGGTATTGCAAAGCGTTGCAAGGACCTTCAAGGAACACTTATTGCGACCGGTGTTGCAGCTTTAATTATGACACAAAGTTTTGTTAATATAGGTGTTACAACAGGATTATTACCGAACACGGGTCTGTCTTTACCATTTATAAGTTATGGTCTTACTTCGCTTATTTCTATGTATATAGGTATCGGATTGGTGCTTAATGTGGGACTTCATCCTGCAAAGAGAAGAACGGGGGTTATACGATGAATATTGGATTGATTGCTCACGATTCAAAGAAAAAACTTATGCAGAATTTCTGCATTGCATATAAGGGTATCCTTGCAAAGCATACTATCTATGCAACCGGTACCACGGGAAGACTTATAGAAGAGGTAACAAACCTTAATATCAATAAGTTTCTTGCAGGCCATCTTGGAGGAGATCAGCAGCTTGGCGCTCAGATTGAGCATAATCAAATGGATCTTGTTATTTTTTTAAGAGAGCCTTTATCACCGAAGACCCATGAACCTGATGTTGACAGTATTGTACGTCTTTGTGATATGCATAATATTCCGCTTGCAACCAATCTTGCAACTGCGGAACTTTTGATTAAATCTTTGGACAGAGGAGATATGGAGTGGCGTGAAGTCTATAAATAAGTTTTTGGCTGTTTCGTTAATTGCTTCGCTTATACTTGTACTTACAGCATGCGGCAAAAGCGAATTGGCCAACAGATTCGATATATCGAGAATATCTGCATCCGGTAATCCTTCGAATGATTATATTGATACCAGAATGTCATTTATGTCGGACGGATTATGTGTTACGGATTCCGACGATATTGATAATCCTGATATTAATGCAGTCTATATCGATGCTGCAGGAGCTTTTAATATATCAACCAAGGAAGTTATGTATGCTCATAATATCTTTGAGAAGAATTATCCTGCAAGTATAACCAAGGTTATGACGGCATATCTTGCAATTAAATACGGAAATCTTGACGATTATGTAACTGTAAGCTCAGAAGCATGCAAGCTTCCGTCGGGTGCATCAACCGCAGGATTACAGCCGGGTGATGTTATTAGCGTAAGAGATTTATTGTACGGTCTTATATTGGTAAGCGGTAACGATTCTGCAATTGCTCTTGCGGAATATATATCCGGATCGGTTGAAGCTTTTGCGGAGCTTACCAATAACGAACTTGAAAAGATATATGCAACGAATACCCATTTCGTTAATCCGAACGGTATTCATGCAGATAATCATTATACAAGCTGTTACGACCTGTATCTTATATTTAATGAAGCATTAAAGGACCCGATATTCCTGGATCTTATTAATACCGTAAGCTATAATGCCGTTGTAACACATAAGAATGGCGATGAGGGTATTCTTAAATATAAGACTACCAACAAGTTCTTATCGGGTGAAGCTTCATATCCTTCTTCTTATTCAATTGTAGGAGGCAAGACCGGTACGACTTTTGATGCCGGAAAGTGTCTGGTTCTTCTTACTATCAATAAAAAGGGAGAGCAGGTAGTCTTTATAACGTTAGGCGCAGAAACCAAAGAAAGACTCTATGGATTCATGGAAGAAATGATGAAAGCACTTGAGTAAATAAACAATTATATACAAGTTTTTGTATTGTAATATAATACAAAATGCACTATAATAAAAGCAGAATATGAAAGTAGTCTAAAGATATTAAATGAATTGTGCATATATTCAGAATATTTAAGACACTTTAGAAACAGGAGGAAGATGCTATGATTCAGATTATTGCCGGAGACAAGGGTAAGGGTAAAACCAAATATCTTTTAGACAAGGTTAACACTGCAGTTAAGACTGCCAATGGTAACCTTGTATTTTTAGACAAGAACACCAAGCATATGTTTGAATTAAGTAATAAAGTTCGCCTTATTGATGTACCGGAGCTTCCGGTAGACAATACAGACGAATTTCTTGGTTTCTTATGCGGAATAGTTTCGCAGGATAACGACTTGGAAGAGGTTTATCTTGACAGCTTCCTTACAATAGCTCATATCCCTGAAGGAAATGACGCAGAGATCGAGAGAACAATAGCTAAGGTTGAGACATTAGGTGAGAAATTTAATATCAAATTTGTATTAAGTGTATCGAGAGATGCCGACAAATTACCTGAATCAGTTAAGAAATATGTTGATATAGCACTTTAGAGATAAAGGCCCGTGTTTTTAGCGGGCCTGTTTTATTGCCTAAATTTAATAGATTATTGGATGTTTTTTTTTACTGTGATATAATAGATATAGTGGAGGTAGAAGTGCATTGACCCAACAAGTTGTGAAATTTAAAAAACCATTTCGCTTTAACAGCGCGACGGTCATATTTGCGGTAATGTCGATTTACCTTATTATTCTTATTGTTAGCTTTGCCCTTGATAAACATGCATCGACGTATGAGGTTAATACCGGTAACATTGCCTCTTATTATTCTTACAGAGCTATGGCAATTCGCAATGAAAAGGTTGTAACGTCTGCTCAGAGCGGTTATATTAATTACTTTGCGGAAGAGAATCGCAAAGCATCTGCCAAGACTGTTGTATATTCAATCAGTAACGAAAAAACCGTTGAATTAAGTAATATAGATACCAAAGAAATACTTACAGAGAAGAGACTTACAAAGTTTACCGAGAAGCTTGATAATTTTGCATATTCCTTTAATGAGGGAGCTTTTTCGACAGTATACTCTTTTAAAGATGCGATGAATGCAATATTTGTCGAAGGTCTTGCAGATTCGGCAAAGG
Organism: Lachnospiraceae bacterium; assembly: GCA_016283755.1. GTDB lineage: Bacteria > Bacillota > Clostridia > Lachnospirales > Lachnospiraceae > XBB1006. The sequence continues at coordinate 19,463 of JAEENO010000046.1, forward strand.
CAGGAAAGTTAAGCCCGGGAATGTCTGCATATTATGCTTTTGAGCCGGGTGTTGTGGTATATTCTATTGATGGTCTTGAAAATGTAAATGTTAATGATTTTACCAAGGAGCAGGTTAAGGGCAGCAATTATTCCGTTAATACAATGCTAAACGGTAACTATGTCAATGTCGGCGATCCGGTATATAAGGTTATTACCGGGGAGACCTGGTACTTAATCGCTAAAATTGATGAGAATTGCAAAGAAGAACTTGCGGATAAGCAATATGTTAAGGTCAAGTTTAAGGCGGATAATTTCAGTATGGAAGTTCCTTTTTCTTTAGAAGAAAGAGACAACGAGACTTATATTATCATTGAATGCTTAACAGGAATGATTCGCTATGCTTCGCAGCGTTACATTGATATAGATCTTGATATTGAGACGGTTACGGGATATAAGATTCCGAATTCTTCTATTTTGCATGAAGACTTTTATTCGATACCGGAAGAATATTTAACAAAAGGCGGTAATTCCGGTGCATACGGCGTACTGCTTGTTTCGGTTGATAAGGAAACGAAAGAAGAAGCCGTTACATTTACTCCGCTTTCAATATATGCATATGATGAGGATTCAAAACTGTACTTCATTCATGATGTAGGTATATCGCTGGGAGATATGATAGTTAGGCCTAATTCAAGCGAACGATATAAACTTACGGACAGTAAAAAGTTCGAATGCGTATATTGCGTCAATAAGGGATATGCGGTTCTTAAACTTGTGACTATTCTTACGAGTAATGAAGATTATTCGATAGTTAAGAAAGGTACAACTTTCGGAATCAGTTCTTACGACAGAATCGTCCTTGATGCGACCAAGATTGAAGAGGGAGAACTTATAAACTAGGCTATAAGGAGTTATAAAATGGGGGAAGTAAGTAATAATCTTAAAAAGGTCAGAAAGATAATAAAGGATACTTGTGAATCCGCGGGACGCAACGAAAATGAAGTCACGCTGGTTGCGGTTAGTAAAACCAAGCCCAATGAGATGATTATGGAAGCTTATAATGAGGGCGTTCGTGATTTCGGCGAAAACTATGTACAGGAACTTGTCGAGAAGATGGAAAGCCTGCCTAAGGATATAAGATGGCATATGATAGGACACCTTCAGAGAAATAAGGTTAAGTATATTGTCGGTAAAGTTAAACTTATTCATTCGATAGATTCGGTAAGACTTGCTGCTGAGATTAATAAAGAAGCCGAAAAGCTCGGAATCATACAGGATATTCTTCTTGAGATTAATATGGGACGCGAAGAAACGAAGTTCGGTATTATGGAAGAAGATGCTATGGATATCGTAAAGGAAATAGCTGAGTTTCCGCATGTAAGAATCATGGGACTTATGACTTCGGCACCATATGTGGTGGATTCGGATGAAAACTTAAAAATTTTCCACAAAATAATGGGTTTAGCTGTTGACATTAAGAATGAAAATGTCGATAATGTATATATGGGGGTTATGTCCATGGGTATGTCACAAGATTTTGTGGCAGCCATTAAAGAAGGCAGTACGATGATCCGTGTCGGAAGCCTTATTTTCGGTCAACGTAACTATAATAAATAACCTTATTAAACCAGACGGTTAGGAGTGATTTTTTATGAGTTTTATGAATAAGATTCTTGATGTAATGAAACTTGATCCTGATGATGATTACGAATTGGATGACGATATTGAAATTGACGACGCTTCAACAGCTGTTAAAGCACCTAAGAGAAAAGAAAAGGTTGAAGACGATTTCGAACTCGAACCAAAGAAAACCATCGGCAAGACATTACCTATCAGTAAACCTATCAGTAAGATTACACCTATAAAGTCCGGCAGAAATCAGATGAGAAATGAATCTGCCGAGATGGAAGTATGTGTTATAAGACCTACGAGCATAGAAGATGAGAGAGAGATTACAGATACTCTTCGCGCCGGCAGAACAGTAGTACTTAATGTTGAAGGACTTGCTGTTGATATTGCACAGAGAATCATTGATTTCGTATCCGGAAGCTGCTATGCAATCGATGGTAATCTTCAGAAGATCACCAATTATATATTTATTGTAACTCCTTCGAGTGTAGATATTTCAGGTGATATTCCGGGGCTTATGGAAGGATATGACTCAGGTGCTTTCAGGAGTGAGTTCTAGTTATGACTTCCGAAGAGAAGCTTTTACTTAATCGTTTTAAGGACCTTGACAGGATGGCCTTGAATAAAAACAAGGCTTTCTTTACCAACTTTCTTGACGCTTATGAGTATTCTCTTTTTCTTGATCATGTTAATGATTTTGATTCACACACGGGAATTTATGATTTAATTGATGACTTAGAGCGTCAGATGGTATTTTTCCATCCTGACGCTTTTTGTGATTCTGTAGAATTTCCTATTACTATATTAAAAATAATGCCCAAATCGGCAAAATTTAAGGGCGAAATTTCTCATAGGGATATACTGGGAACTTTAATGGGCCTTCAGATTGAAAGAAAGTATATCGGTGACATAAGAATCCAAGAAAACGGCGAAATAATCGTATTTTGTGTAGATTCAGTAGCAAATCTTATTATTGAATCGATTGACAGGATAAGACATACGGATGTGGTAATCTCACGAGTGGAAAATATATCTGATTTTAATTTCTGCCAAAAATTTATTGATAAGTGTGGTTCGCTTGCATCCAATAGACTTGATGCAATTGTCTCGGAGTGCTTCAATCTGTCGAGATCTTCTGCGTCGGACTTGATTAAGAGTGAATGCGTATTCGTAAATAACAAACTGGAAAATAAAGTAACCAAATCTATCAGTACAAATGATAAGATTTCTGTTAGAAAGCATGGTAAAGTGAAGATAACTGACATCGGAGAGGAAAATAGGAAGGGAAAAATAAAAATTTCTTACTCTATATATGCTTAAGCAAGAAAACGATTGTTAAATGTATTTGCGAGAATTTTATTGTAAAGCGGTAAAAACGCAAGACCATTTTCCCTTATAATTGTTCCCGAATAATTGCTTATGAAGCATGAGTAAGTTTGATTAGTAATTACTCAATTATTTACAACGAGATAGGCTTTTTTTGAATTTACGCCAATTATCTACTTAATTAATTTTATTTTTAATTATTTTGTTCAGTTTTAGTTCACGGTTTTAAATATGGAGATTTAGGCTGCTTTTACCGGATTGATAATTATTGTTACAATATATTTGTGAATCAAGGATTATGTGATGATACGAGAACTGTACTTTAAAATATAACTATAATACGGACACAATTTAAAACTGTGATTTATGTTATGTCACTAAAAAACTCACTTTTTAAATTTCCGCTCATAGATTTTTTTTGATTTTTATGAAAGGTACGATTATATATGAAAAAAAAGCTTTTATTTGGTATTCCGGCTATGATAATTTTGATATTTTTTGACCAATTTACCAAGTTTTTGGCTGTTAAATACTTGAAAGGGTTGCCGAACGGAAAAAGCATCTTAGGAACAATTCTGAAAATTCAATATCTCGAAAATAGAGGTGCCGCATTTGGCCTTTTACAAGATAAACTCGTTTTCTTTTATATTTTTTCAATCCTGTTTTTATTTTTATTTACATTTTTATACTTAAAACTTCCGGTTGAGAAGAGATTTCTTCCTATCAATGTATTGTTGATTTTTTTCATATCCGGTGCCATCGGTAATTTGATAGACCGAGTTAGACTTAAATATGTAATCGATTTTATATATGTAAGCATTATTAATTTCCCTATTTTTAATGTTGCGGACATATATGTTACATGTTCCTGCATTGTTTTCTTTTTGCTGGTTGTTTTCTATTATAAAGAAGAAGATTTTAACAAGATTAAACTATTTAAAAGGTAAGATATATGAAAGAATCGTATGAATTTATTGCCGAAAAGGATATGGAAGCTGTTAGAATCGATAAGTTTCTTTCTGATAATCTTGAAGATTTGTCAAGATCAATGATACAGAATCTTATTAAATCAGGTAATATCTTTGTTAATGATAAACAAATTAAAGCTAATTACCGGATAAGACCAATGGATCATATTGTAGCCAATATTCCTGAAGCAAAGGAAATCGATATAGCTCCGGAAGATATTCCGCTTGATATATTATATGAAGATGATGATATTCTTATTGTAAATAAACCCAAAGGAATGGTTGTACATCCGTCTAACGGGCATGAATCGGGTACACTCGTTAATGCTGTTTTATATCATTGCAAGGGGCAATTATCGGGTATTAACGGTGAAATAAGGCCGGGAATCGTCCATAGAATAGATATGGATACAACCGGTTCACTTATAATATGCAAAAATGACAATGCTCATCGTTTCATTGCCGAACAGATTGCTGTACATTCCATTAACAGGATTTACGAAGGAATTGTTCACGGTATTGTTAAAGAAGATGAAGGAACTATTCATACGCTAATAGGAAGAAGTCCTACCGACAGAAAGAAGATGGCAGTTTTAAAAAGCGATGGAAGAGAAGCAATCACTCATTTTAAAGTTTTAAAACGCTTTAAAAACTATACATACTGCGAATTCAAGCTTGAAACCGGAAGAACTCATCAGATAAGAGTTCATATGGCGAGCATCAATCATCCTCTTGTCGGTGATGAAGTATACGGACCTAAAAAATGCCCGTTTAAGCTTCAGGGGCAGACTTTACATGCCAAAACAATTGGATTTATTCATCCTAGTTCACATGAATATGTTGAATTTACTGCACCTACGCCTGACTACTTCGATGAACTTTTGAAAAAACTTGATTGAAATTAATTGAATTTTCATAAAAAAAGGTGTATTATATAATCAAAATTGACATCTAAGGAGGCGATTTTATGGG
>JAEENO010000002.1 GCA_016283755.1 Lachnospiraceae bacterium
CCAGGGCGAGCCTATAGGAACCATGACAAACGGTGAAGCAATCATCGACCTTATGAATGCGGTAGGTTACGACATTGCAATTCCGGGTAACCACGAATTTGACTATGGTATGGACAGATTTTTAGAGCTTACCGAAAAAGCAAAGTTCCGGTATATAAGCTGCAACTTTAATAAGGAAGGCGAGCTTGTATTTGATCCATATGTAATTAAGGAAATTAACGGCAAGAAGATCGGTTTTGTCGGAGTTACAACACCTCATACACTTACAAGTTCAACACCTAAGTATTTCCAGGACGAGAACGGTAACTTTATCTACGGCTTTATGCAGGATACTACCGGTGAAAAGCTCTACTCGGCAGTTCAGAACGCAGTAGATGCTGCTATAGCTGCAGGTGCAGAATACATCGTAGCTATGGGGCACATGGGCAATGTTGAAGGAGATCATCCGTATAATTACGCAGATGTTATTGCCAATACTACAGGAATCGACGTATTCCTTGATGGACACAGTCATGATACAGACCAGGTAACAATGAAGAACAAAGACGGTGAAGACGTAATTAGATCTGCTTGCGGAACCAAGTTACAGGGTATCGGATATGCTCGTATTTCCGCTGAAGACGGAAGTATTACCACAGGCTTATATACATGGAACAATAAAACTACGGCGTATGAGCTTTTTGGACTTAATAACGATGTAAGAACTGCAGTAGATAAGGCAATTGCAGACTTTGAAGAAAAGCTCTGCGAAGTAGTTGCAAAGACTGCCGTAGAACTTACAATTAACGATCCTGAAGCAACAGCAAGCGACGGAACACCGATTAGAATCATAAGATGTGCAGAGACCAACCTCGGTGACCTTTGTGCAGATGCTTACAGAGATCAGCTTGGCGCGGATATAGCTTTTGCCAACGGCGGCGGTATCAGAGTGAGCATTCCTAAGGGAGATATTACTCTTGGTGATATTTTAAAAGTTCATCCTTTCGGCAACATGCTTTGCCTTGTTGAGGTAACAGGTAAGCAGGTCCTTGACGCGTTAGAGTGGGGCGCGAGAAACGTACCGGAAGAGACAGGTGCATTCCTTCATGTATCCGGTCTTACATATGAGATTCATGTTAATATTCCAAGTTCTTGCACGGCTGATGAGAACGGTATGTTCACGGGCGTTGCGGGCGAATATCGTGTTAAGAATGTAATGATTGGCGGAGAACCGCTTGATCTTAACAAGACCTATAAGCTTGCTTCTCATAATTATATGCTTAAGAACGGCGGCGACGGATTCTCAATGTTCGCCGGTTGCAACATTCTTCTTAATGAAGTTATGATTGATAACCAGGCATTAATTAATTACATCGTTAATACTTTGGGCGGTGTAGTAGGCGAAGGCTATGAGAATCCTTACGGAGAAGGCAGGATTAGAGCAATAGAAGACTGATTGATATTCAGAGGAACCCGTGTTACTTACGGGTTCCTTTTTATTTGCCGATATTTAAATGGAATTGATTATGCATAATAATTTTTTAAATGTTAAATATGAATTATCCCCTGAAATACTTGAATATTGGACGCTTAAATGGGATAATTAAAGTAACTTTTTAAAAAAAGGAGAGGTTTGATGAGTAAAGAGAATATGGAAACAGAGAAGGTTACATTTGTTCACAGAATCGGTTTTAAGATTATTCTTCTGGCAGTTCTGCTTACTGCATTTACTTCTGCGGTAATTACGGTATCTTCAGCTATTATAAGCAAGAAGACGGTTGTCCAGAATACTAAGAATGATATGAAGACAATTGCGGAGGCGTACGGACAGTACACTTCAACAGGTTTCATGCTTGTACAGTCAGGTATGTATGAACTTGATTATGTTCTTCAAACATGTCTTAAGGATTGCAAGATTGAAGGACTCGATACTTCCTATGGATATCTTGTAGGTGCAGACGGAACAATGTTATATCATCCAAATGCGGATAAGATTGGTCAGCCGGTCGAGAATTCGGTTGTAAAAGGCCTTGTCAGTGACATACAGGCGGGAAATATTCCGGATCCTGATTGCGTTGAATATGATTATAAGGGTGAGACAAAGTATGCGGGATACTATATAATTCCTAATGTTAATGCGATCCTTGTGGTTACTGCGGATGAAGATGAGATCCTTGAAGATATCAATGCAACCATAAGAAGCCTGGCTTTTGCAACCTGCGGAATTATAGTCATTGCTATCATAATTTCCTATATTCTCGGTATGATAATTACAGCACCGATAAAGAAGGTTACGACTGTAGTTGAAAAGACATCCGATTTTGACTTTACGGATATTGAAGGCCTTGACGTATTCATGAAGCGTAAGGATGAATGTGGTGTGATTATGAGAGCGGTAGTCGATATGCGTAAAGCTCTCAGAGGAATCCTCGGTGATATATCAAGTGTCAGTCATCAGATCAATTATAATGTCGGTGAGCTTGCAGGTGCAGGAAGAGAGGTTAACTCCATCTGTACTGATAATTCCGCAACGACAGAGCAGCTTGCGGCAAGCATGCAGGAGACAAGTGCTACTGCAGAGTCGATCGGTAACAGTGTTGACAGTATGAAGTCTGCAGCATCAGAGATTAAGGATCTTTCCGTTAAGGGCGAGGGGCTTGCACGTGAAATTATGGAACGTGCGGAAGGTCTTAAGAAGTCTACGGAAGAAGCGACAGTACGTACCAAGACAATGTACAAAGACGTTAAGAGTAAGACTGATGAAGCAATCGAAGATTCCAAATCGGTTAATAAGATTAATGAGCTTACGGAAGCAATTATGGCTATTTCTTCACAGACAAGTCTCCTTGCACTTAATGCTTCAATTGAAGCTGCACGTGCGGGTGATGCGGGCCGCGGATTCGCAGTAGTTGCTACAGAGATTGGTAATCTTGCAGATCAGACATCTTCAACTGTAGCTAACATTAACGAGATTGTATCGGAAGTTAACGAGGCGGTTGCCAAGATGACACGAAGCTTAGGAGACACGGTAGACTTCCTTGAGAATATAGTTATCAAGGATTATGAGCAGTTCACAGATGTAAGTATTCAGTACAATAATGACGCTGATACATTCCAGAACAGCATGCAGACAATTGAAGGTGAGGTTCGCTCACTTAATGATGCGATCGAAGCGATTTCTGTCTCTGTTAACGGAATTGTGGATACTGTATCGGAAGCAGCAACAGGTGTTAATGACATTGCTGAGAAGACAACAGACGTTGTCGTTAAGACATCAAAGAACAACGATCTTACATATGACTGTGAGCAGAATGTTAAGAAGCTTACGGATATTGAGAAAATGTTCTCTTTATAATTAATAGAATTAAGGCCCGCCTACATGGCGGGCCATTTTTATATAAAGACTGTTAAATTTAGTAATCTTTGGAACTGAAGAAGTTTCCTTCTATGTATTCCGTCTTAAGTACATTTACGAATGCATCCGGATCTGTCTCATGAATCTCATCGACCATCTTACGAACCTCATTACTTGTTACAACCGAATATACCAAGGATTTATCTTCGCCCTGGTAGCACCCCGTACCTTCGAATTTTGTAGCGGTGTGATGAGTTTTCTTATTGATTGAATCATATACTTCCTTTGGCTTATTGGTAATTACGAGCATCGTCATCTTCTTAAATTTCTTATGCATCGTATTAACTACCTGGGTAGAGATAAACTGGAAGATTATTGAGTAAAGCGCTGCATCCCATCCGAAGAGTGCACCGGCGATAACAAGGATGGTCGCATTGAATATAAGTACGTAATTCCAAGGGTCTATATCATATTTTTCACCGACATATATTGCTATGAAATCGGTTCCGCCCGAACCTGCACCTGCGTTAAGCGATATCGCAACCGCAAGACCGTTAATCAATGCACCGAAGATACTTATCAATAGTACATCGTAAGTTACAGTAAATACGGGAAGTATATCGGTAAGGAAACCGGTAAGTATTACAACTACGCAACTTGATGCGGTAAACTTAATACCTATCTTTCTGAATCCCAGGATTATCGGAAAAGCATTAAGCGAATAGTTTATTACCGAGAACGGAAGGGTTATACCCCAATATTTTAGAACAACCTTCTGGATAAGAAGCGTTATTCCGGTAAAACCGCCGGGGAATAAATTGCCCGCATTAATAAAGGTATTGATGTTGATTGCAAAGATTATGGAGGAGATTACAGCCGCCGCATAGCGCGTTACCTCGACCTTAAGTTCCTTTTTGGAGAGCTTTTTTTGATTCATATCTGCTACCTCCGAATATTCTTTTTCTCGATTATAGCAAACGACGGATAAACAGGCAATAAAGAGTCGCTAAAATCTTGAAAACGCTTTAAATTGTTGGATTATTTTCTAATACTATGCTATAATTAAGGATACTTGAAGATGGGGGAGTAGGCCTGTCATAAAGTAACGTTAATACGCACGATAATAGCACGGGAGATTAATAAATGGGTGCAGTTAATTACAATAAGGGCGATTATATAGCAAAGAAAGGCGATAAGATTAAGGTTCTCAGTCTTATAGCAGATGGTTCTGTTATTCAGAAGACACCGATGGATGAGTGCATTCTGGAGAAGGGACATATAGTAGGCCTTGCGGGCTGCGACTCGCAGATCTATCCTGCAGATTATATAGCTGCAGAAGATTGTCTTATTATGGAATACTCCTATACGATTCCGGAAGAATTGATTAAGCTTTTTGAAAAGAGCCTTGATTACGGTTCCGTATTTATATTGGCTGCATTAAAGCAGGTGGCTTTCCTTCTTAGTCGTCATATGAAATTGAAGCAGATTACCCGCGACTATTATAATATTGTGGTTACTACATACCGTGATTATAAGTATCTGTGCAGCAAGTATTCTGTTGCGGAATATGAATTGCAGAGAATGGAATATCTCACACAGATAAGTAAGGATGATGCGATTCCTGAGTGGAAAGAGCGTTACTATGCTAAATTTGTGCGTTTTACGTTAGACGATCTTAAGGATTTATTTAAGAATATTGACCTTTGCATAGGTACGATAGAAGAAGCCGGTCATTTCATGGCAGCCTTAATTAACAGAAGTGAAGAATACTTAGGCTATATTGATAAGAGTAAATCTATCCTTCTTGCAGACAAGAAGAACGATCTTTTCCAGCTTATGTTCGATCTTGAGAATCGTGTATCCTTCATAAGCAGCGACAAGGAAGAGATTGAAGATAAGATGAACAATCTCATAAGCTTCATTATGAAGTCGGGATTATATGATAAGGATTTTGTTAAGCAAAGGATTGCTGAGTACAGAAATCATACCTTTGCGGTTGCCGCGGAGAATGCGCCTGAAGAAGAGACTGAAGAGACCGTATGGGGCGAGGAAGATGAGGAAAGAGCAGAGAATCAGCTTCCTTGTGTAGACCAAATCTTACAGTATGCGGATTTTTCGGACGAAGAGATTACCACATTCAAGGAAAAACTCAAAGCCTTTTCGGAATTGCCTGATAAGACGGCAACGGACGGTGATGCAAGATCACTAAGAAAGTGGCTTACCGGAGAATTCTACAGATGCTATCGCCAGGCAGCTAAGAATGCGCTTACGGTTGGTAATATAACTCCTGTTGTAAGTATGTTCTTAAACTTCGGATTTATGGATGTATCGTTTGTGGGCGGTGAAGAGAATGCCAGCAGCGTAATGGACCTTCTGGACAGACTCTTTGTATGCACCGGCGATAATGTATATACCTTCTTTAACTGGATTAAGAGTATATATGACGGAGAGCGCGAGCCTTCCATCAATGAACTCGATCTTGACTTTAATAAGTATGTAAGAGAAGCGGTAAGAACCGGTGAGATTCCTTCGGATAAGGAGAAGGCATACAGAGAGAATAACTGGAATAAGGTTGCATTTGAACTTGATAACGTATTCCATTCGGGCGGACGTATCACAAGCGGTCATATAACGACGTTTTTACCGATACTTTCGGACGAAGATCTTATCAATACGCCTGCCAATATGATGGTTACGACTGATAAGATAAGAGAAGCTCTTGATATGATAAGAGCAATCGATTACGGATGCTTCTATCGTGAAGTTATGTTCTCGGATGAGGCTCACGGAGTACCGAGAGAGTATATCAACTTAGAGATACTCCCTGATTTCATACTTTTACCAAATGCGGGATCTAAGGCAATCCTCTGGCAGCCTACAGCGGATGCGCGTAATAATACTTCAGCGCGTCTTATGATGCCTATTTTATCGACCGGAGATATTCGCGATATGATTATCGAGAACTGCGGAAGATACAGATGGGAGATGTGCAGAAAAGTTCAGGGTTCAAGGTGGAATGATATTACTACACCTTCCCTTACCAGTGAATACAGTGATTACCTGCAGTACTTCAGAAAGAATTTCGAGCTTTCGCCTGAAGCCAAGGAGAAGGTTGGTAATTCAATTAAGCGTGCACGTAATAATTATAGAGAAGTTTTCGTTAAGGATTATGAGAACTGGATTAAGTTTGAGTCGAAGGGTTCATTCCGTCTTAATAAAGTTGCAAGAAATATTCTCTTTAACTACTGTCCGTTCGGACAGGCAACAAGAGATCTTCTGAAGGATAACCCTATGTTCCAGGAGGCATTTAACCGCTTTACGATTCAGAAGCAGCGTAAGTTAAAGCATATCAATACGCTCTACAATCATTATCAGCAGGCGGGTGGAGAACTTACTCCTGAGCTTATCGAGAACCTCAATTTCTATGAGATGTAATACGGTGAATAATGGATAAAATGTATGATTTGGTGGCTCCGTGTCATTTCGGACTCGAAGCCTGCTTAAAAAGAGAGATATATGATCTGGGCTATGATATAAAGCTCGTTGAAGACGGCAAGGTAACCTTTACGGGTGATGCCGAAGCTATATGCCGGGCGAATATCTGCCTTAGAACAACGGAGCGAGTGCTTATTCTTGTGGATTCCTTTAAGGCTACTACATATGAGGAGCTTTTTACGGGGATAAAAGCTATTCCATGGGAAGATTACATTCCGAAGGAGGCAAAGTTTTACGTAACGAAGGCCACTTCCGTAAAGAGCAAGCTTTTCAGCCCGTCTGATATTCAGTCAATAGTTAAAAAAGCTATGGTTGAAGAGCTTAAAGGCGTTTACCATGTCGACTGGTTTCCTGAAACAGGCGCAACATACAAGCTTCGCGTTAATATGATGAAGGATATAGCTTATATATACCTTGATACTACGGGCGAATCCTTACATAAGAGAGGCTATAGAAAGCTTTCCGCCAAAGCGCCTATTACAGAGACATTGGCAGCAGCGCTTATTATGCTTACACCATGGAAGGCTGACAGAATTCTGGTAGATCCATTCTGCGGAAGCGGAACTTTTCTTATAGAAGCTGCCATGATGGCTGCTAATATGGCACCGGGTCTTAACAGAACTTTCGATTCTATGGAATGGACCAATATTATTCCGAAAAAGCTCTGGGATGAGGTTTTTGACGAGATGAGAGAGCTTGTAGATACTTCTGTTAAGGTTGATTTACAGGGATTTGATATTGACCCCGATATAATTAAGGCTGCACGCGAGAACGCAGCACTTGCGGGCGTTAAGGATATGATTCATTTTCAGCGTCGTCCGGTTGCGGAATTAAGCCATCCGAAGAAATATGGCTTTATAATTACCAATCCGCCTTACGGGGAGAGACTTGAAGAAAAAGAGGATCTTCCGCCGTTATACAGGCAGATTGGTGATGCCTATAGAAAGCTTGATGCATGGTCTATGTACGTAATTACTGCATATGACAAGGCATGCGACGATATGGGGCTTAAGGCGACCAAGAGTCGCAAGATATATAACGGTATGATGAAGACGGAGTTTCTCCAGTTCATCGGACCGAAACCACCTAAGAGAGATTAGATTAAGTAAGGACATATATTAATGCGTTTCCAGAAAAGATACATATTGATTTTTGCTCTTGTATCTTTGGTTACTTTTATTAAGTTCACTGTAGGACTTGATGATTTCGTTAATGTAGAGCAGTTTAGAGGCGCGGACATACAAAACGGCGTATTCTACCCGATGATTGCGCAGAGTATTAACCGTAACGGCCTGGCAGTTACTCTTAACGGCAATACATACACCAATGAGACAGACGGAGTATATTTGGATGAACAATTGAATATAATGGTTCCGGTGAGGGTCTTACGCGAGAGCCTCCATTGTTCTGCGCATTTTTATAATGAGAATCGTCTTGTGATTCTTCAGGGTAACAGAAGAATTGAGATGGAACTTGATTCTTACGAGATGACCTTTAATGATACTGTAGTTGAGATAACAAGCCCTATGGTAACTGACGGAAGAGATACGTATATACCTCTTCAGCAGTTACAGGATAAGCTTTTCTTCGTAATAAGATGGAACAGTGAGAATAACGAAGCTATTGGCGTTACTTCTTCGGATGCTGATATCCTTCCGGAAAAGTTCGACCTTCGTAACTACGGCAGAGTCGGTGAAGTGCGTAACCAGGGCGACCTCGGGACCTGCTGGGCATTTGCGTCCCTTTCTGCACTTTCGTCTGCGCTTTTACCTGAAGAGGATATTATGTTTTCACCTGACCATATGAGTCTTAGAAACAGCTTCTCATCAGACCAGAATAATGGTGGCGAATATACAATGGGTATGGCTTATCTTACATCCTGGCAGGGTCCTGTATATGAGCGTGACGATCCATACGGTGACGGCATGTCGCCTAACGGACTTACAGCTGTTAAGCATGTTCAGGAGATTCAGTTTATAGATTCGAAGAACCTTTCTGAGATTAAAGAGGCAATATTCATATACGGTGCGGTTCAGACATCGATATATATGAAGCCTTCGAATGAGCTTTATTATAATAAGAATAATTGTGCTTATTACTATAACGGTAAGAATACCGTTAATCACGATATAGTTATTGTCGGTTGGGATGATACGTATCCTGCATCAAATTTCCCGATTCCGCCTGAAGGAGACGGCGCTTTTATCTGCCAGAACAGCTGGGGCAAGGAATTCGGTGACGGTGGATTCTTCTATGTATCATATTATGATACGAGTATATGCAAGCATTGTATTTGCTATACGGGTATAGAGAGTGACAAGAATTATGATTCAATTTACCAGTCCGACCTTTGCGGATACTCGGGACAGCTTGGATACAATAAGTCCGAGATATATGCTGCTAATGTATTTACGTCTACGCATGATGAATACCTGTCTGCGGTTGGCTTCTATACAACCGGTAAGGATACATTATATGAGATATATATTGTTACGCCATTTGCGGATCCGGACAGTCTAAGCGAGGCAACGGCCATGCTTGCAGCAGCGGGGAAGAAGGAGAAGAAAGGATACTACACGGTTAAGCTTAATAAGAATGTTCAGATTAAGGCGGGAACCAAGTTTGCTATTATGATAAGGCTTGAGACACCGGGCGCTACAAGGCCGCTTGCTGTTGAATACAAACCGAAAGACGATACGATAATCGATCTTCTTGACGGTGAGTCTTATGTAAGTCCTAATGGCTTAAGATGGGAGCACACGGAAGAATCTCATAACTGCAATATCTGCCTTAAGGTATATACAAGTTACAGAGGAAGAACCGGATGGAAGAATTAATCGTTAAGAAATACGCCCGAATACTCGGAATTATGTGCTTGGCATTTCTTATCTTAATTGCTTCTATGCCTGAATTAAGTGCGAAGGTTTCGGCGGCGTATGATGCACTAATTGCTCGCTGGGAAGAAGCACAACTTGAAAAAGAGCGAGAAATATATAAGCAGTTTATTAAGGATACGAAAAAAGAAGAAGAAGAGCCTACTGATATTATGATTCCGGGAACGATAAGGATCCCGGTTGCGGAAGGGCTTGATGTAGATTCGATCGAGTTTGATAATGACTTTATGAATCATACACTTACAATCTTTTTCCCGGGGACTGATGAGGATATTTTGAAAGATTATCCTATGGTTGGAAATCCGGACCACATAGATAATCTGGGTGTATCATCCGATAAGAAAGGTCTTTACATACAGTTTATGACGGACACGGTTATTGAACCGACTGTTGAGTATCAGGATGATTATATGTTCTTAACCCTTAACGTGCCGCGAGATATTTATGACAGAATAGTCGTAATCGACGCAGGCCACGGCGGAATAATGCCGGGTATGGTTGTAAGTAACATTAAGGAAAAGGATGTTACGCTTGAGATAGTTAACCGTATAAAAGTGCTTTTCGACGAAGATACTTCTGTTAAGGTGTATTACACGAGACTTTCCGATGTGGATATTCCGCTTGAAGCGCGCGTGGGGCTTGCCAACGATCTTAATGCTGATCTTTTTCTGTCTGTCCATCTTAATTCGTTCGGACAAGCTTTTAACGATACTCACGGTACCATGACGATGTTTAATGAGCTTCTCGGAAACGAGAATAACAGAAGCCGTGATTTTGCCAAGATTGTAAATGATGCCTTGGTTAGCGCACTTGGCACGAGAAACTTAGGCGTTGTTAACGGAAGTACGATATATATAATAAGGGAAGCTAAGGTTCCCGTTGCATTAACGGAGCTTGCTTTTATGTCCAACAGGAAAGAACTTGAAATGCTGACTAATGAAGAAAAGCAGGAGTTAATCGCAAGAACAATATATGAAGCAATAATAAAAGCACTTGATGAGGGATTCTGATGAGAATAATATTTGCTACAGGTAATGAAGGTAAATTAAAAGAGATTAAGGCTATTATGGGCGATCTCGGATTGGAGATTGTATCGATGAAAGAAGCCGGCATTAAAGCCGATATCGTTGAGGATGGTAAGAGCTTTAAAGAGAATGCTCTTATAAAAGCGCGTACAATTTCGGATATCGCAAGAGGCGAGCTTATAATGGCCGATGACTCAGGCCTTGTAATCGATGCACTTAACGGCGAGCCGGGTATATATTCCGCGCGTTACATGGGAGAAGATACTTCTTATGATATCAAGAACAATGCGATTCTTGAGAGAATGAAAGGCGTTGAAGGTAAGGACAGAAGCGCAAGATTCGTATGTGCCGTTGCGACCGTTATTACCGATGAAAACGGAGAACGCAAGGAATATACGGCGGAGAAGACATTTGAGGGCGTTATTGCAGATAGAATCTTAGGGGCTAACGGATTCGGTTACGATCCTATTTTCTTCGTGCCTGAAAAGGGTATGACTTCCGCGGAACTTACGAGTGAAGAGAAGAATTCTATGAGCCACAGAGGTAAGGCTCTTCGCGAAATGAAAGAGATTATAAAAGAGAATATATTATAGAGTTAAGAGTGACGGATTTCGATTGCAAAATTGTTTGAAAAAAACAAAAAATTTAGTTGACAAACACAGGGCCAAGTCATATAATATTACTTGCGTCACGGTTAGAGAAAATATCTGACGTTGACGGGGTGTGGCTCAGTTTGGCTAGAGCGCCTGGTTTGGGACCAGGAGGTCGCAGGTTCGAATCCTGTCACCCCGATTAAGTAGTGGGCCCTGTTGTAGGCAAACCGCCAGGTTATGTTCGAAATGGGGAAGACGCGTCATTTATAATTCGCTACGCGAATAGAGACGCGTCGTGATAAGAAGAGTACTTCCCACGCAAGCGTGGGCCCCTTCTTCTTGTATGTTGTGCGGGTGTAGTTCAATGGTAGAATGACAGCCTTCCAAGCTGTACACGTGGGTTCGATTCCCATCACCCGCTTTTCATGTGTTCGTAGCTCAGCTGGATAGAGCAACGGCCTTCTAAGCCGTGGGTCGGGGGTTCGAATCCCTTCGAGCACGTTAAATATCTTTTCTTTTGTATCTATTCCGTCTGTTTCGGATTGGGATAGATATTTGTATATTAGGCTAACCGATAGGCTACGTGCTGACTCGGGAGGTCGCGTCATTTTAAATCGCCTGCGGCGATAGAGGCGCGACGAATAAGAAGAGCACTTCCCACTTCGTGGGCCCCTTCTTCTTATATATGGTGGGTATAGCGCAGCTGGTTAGCGCGCCAGATTGTGGCTCTGGAGGCCCTGGGTTCGAATCCCAGTATCCACCCTTTTGGACTTACAGGTTCATCTTGCCATGCAAGGTAAGCATAACTTGAGGTGTTGTGCTTGTCAAAGATTGATGGGCTATCGCCAAGCGGTAAGGCACAGGACTTTGACTCCTGCATGCACCAGTTCGAATCTGGTTAGCCCAGCTATATGGGATACTAGCTCAGGTGGTAGAGCACTTGACTTTTAATCAAGTTGTCGGGGGTTCGAATCCCCCGTGTCTCATTTATTTTGGATTATACCCCGAAACCTTTTGGTTTTGGGGTTTTTTATTACCTGTAAGTTTCTTTTATTATTGAATTTATGGCGCAATTTTGCTATTATTTATATGCAATGTGGGTCAGAAATGGGCAAAAAGGTGAAGGAATATGCTTCGAGATGTTTCGATGGAAGAAATTTCAGACGGTAAGAGATACACGAGAAACGATCTCGCGCGTCTCGGATGCAATGACTGTATGGGATGTTCATCCTGCTGCGAGAAAATGGGCGATACGATAGTTTTGGACCCTTTGGATGTAAGAAGAATAACGAAGCATCTTAATAGTGATTTTCAAAGCCTTATCGGGAGTTATATAGATCTTCGAATTGTTGATGGCGTATGTCTTCCGGGTATTAAGATGAATGATACGACGAATGCATGTGGCTTTCTTAAGGACGGAAGATGCTCGATTCATTCGATACGTCCCGGCATATGTCGTCTCTTTCCGTTAGGCCGTGCATATGAGGACGGGAGCTTTTATTACTTCTTACAAAAAGATGAGTGCGAAGTAAAGAACCGTTCAAAGGTGAAGATCTCGAAATGGATAGGCGAAGACGATATTGAATCTTACGAGAAGTTCGTGCTTAACTGGCATAATTTCCTTATAAGAATAAGAGAAATGGTTGCAAAAATGGACGACCTTGAGGAGATAAGAGCTGCAAGCATGACGGTTCTCGGAAATTTCTTCGTGGCACCGTACGATGATACGCGTGATTTTTATGAGCAGGTATATGAGAGAATAGAATCATATCCGCTTTTAAAATAAATATAGGGTTTACTAAAGGAGTAAGGATTATGGTAATTAAGAATTTTGCCGAATTAATTGACAAGGTTAAGGGTATGCCGGAGATGAAGAGAATGGTCATCGCGGCAGCAGGCGAGGAGCATACATTACAGGCTGCTTTCCATGCAAGACGTGAAGGCATCTGCAGACCGATTCTTGTAGGCGATGCAGCTAAGATTAGAGAAATCTTAAAAGAGCTTAACGAAGAAGTTCCTGAAGAGGATATCTATGATGCACCGGATCCTGAAGCTGCAGCAGCTAAGGCTGTAGAGCTTGTTCGCGAGGGCAAGGGCGACTTCCTTATGAAGGGTTATCTTGATACCAAGGTTATCCTTAAGGCTGTTGTTAATAAGGAGACAGGCCTCGGCCAGGGCAGACTTATGAGCCATTTCACAATGTTTGAAGTTCCGGGATATCATAAGATTATCGTTGCTGTTGACGGCGGTATGGTTACATATCCTGATCTTCAGATGAAGAAGGAAATTATTCTTAATACTATAGATGTTCTTCACGCATACGGATATGACAATCCGAAGGTTGGTGTTCTTGCTTGTGTCGAGAAGGTTAACCCTAAGATGCCGGAGACACTTGATGCTGACGAACTTGCCAAGATGAATAAATCAGGCGAGATTTCCGGATGTATCGTTGAAGGACCGATTTCCTATGACTGTGCTATGAGCAAGGAAATCGCAGATTTCAAGGGTTATGAAAGCCAAATTGCAGGAGATGTTGACGTATTAATCGTTCCTAACATCCATGCAGGCAATATCTTAGGTAAGGTATATACGGTTACCTGCAACGCTAAGATGGCAGGCTTCATCGTTGGTGCTAAGTGCCCGATCGTACTTACATCAAGAGGTTCTTCAGCTGAAGAGAAGTATATGTCCATCGTAGTATCCGCTGCAGCAACCAAATAATGGTGTATGATTAAGAAAAACAAAGAAAACACAACGCTTATCTTCATAATGGTATTGCTTCTTCTTGTTATAGTTCTGATTGTTTCTCTGCTTTTTAATAAGAGCAAGGAGTTCGTCTATTCAAGGTCATTAAGTGATACCGTTGTGGAGGTTGACGGTGAAAGTATCCCGTTATATCGGCTTACTTATTACATTATGATTGAAGAAGAAGCGGTTAATGAAGCTGCTGTTATTTATGACAGCGAGAAACCGTGGACATATTGGAATATCTACGTCAATAACGCTTACGTATCGACTTCGGCGAGAGAGATAACGATGAATTATTTCTTACGTGATTATGTCTATTCAAGAGTGGCTAAGGCCGAAGGCTTTATGCTTGAAGAAAGCGAGTTGGCCGAGCTTTCGGTAAAGGCTCAGACAATCTACGAAGGCTTAACCGAGAAGCAGGCGTCGACAAAGCTTGATGAAAATGATATACTTACTGCGATAACCGAGAAGGCTTATGCGGATAAGTATGTAATTGCCATGGCTAAGGAACAGGGGATAGAGATTAAGGAAGAAGTACTGTCCGCTTATTTCGGTATGAACAGTTCTTTCTTTAAGAAGATGATGGAAGAGCATAATGTAAAGGTTAACACGAAGAATTGGGAAAAAGTGCCGATGGGGCGCGTAACGATCAACTAGGTTTTCACAGCGCGCACTCTGTAAAGAGTGTGCGATGTGCGGGTGTGGTGGAATTGGCAGACACGCAAGATTTAGGTTCTTGTGCGAGAGCGTGCAGGTTCAAGTCCTGTCACCCGCATTAAGGTTTATCCTTTTGGGTAAACCTTTTTTGTTGGAAAAGCATGCGATGTAGTATTGAAAACTACATCACATAGTGTTATAATTCAATAGGTCGATAAAATCGACAATAGGTTTTAAAGGAGTTAGAAAAATGGCACCAAGAACTAAGCTTAAAGACAGATTATTACCGGATTACACAAAGGGTGAAGAGATAGCAAATATGGTCACTCACATAGTGGGTGGAGCTTTCGGAATAGTTGCGCTTATTCTTTGTGTGGTTTTCTCAGCATTACGGAAGGATGCTTATTATGTTGTGGGATCGGCTATTTACGGTTCCTCATTGATTGCATTATATACAATGTCGAGTGTGTATCACGGCATTCATCCGAAAGTCGAGATGGGCAAGAAAGTTATGCAGGTTTTAGACCATTGCACTATATATTATCTTATCGGCGGTACATATACGATAGTGGCGCTCGGACCGCTTCGCGAGTACAGAACATGGATAGGCTGGACGATATTCGGCATAGTCTGGGGGTTATGCGTTTTTGCAACAGTTTTTACTGCGATTGATTTTGAGAAATATACGAAGCTCTCGATGGCATGCTATATCGGAATCGGCTGGATAATTATATTGTTTATAAAGCCTACGATCGCAGCGCTTACGATGCCCGGATTTATCTACCTTCTGCTTGGAGGTGTGTCCTACACGGTGGGTGCAAGTCTCTATGCAATTGATGAGAAGAAGAGGTACATACATGCGACGTTCCACATCTTTGTATTGATTGGAACTGTATTGCAATTCGTATCAATATTTAAATATGCTATTCTAAGATAGACGAAAAGCGGTTGATACCGCTTTTTTTATACAAAAAGTGCCTGTTTTATGTTATAATTAGCATTGAAGAAGAATAACTATAAAGGAGCAGGCAGATGATCGAGAAAATTTATCTTAACGACAACTGGTCGTTCTACCCTGAGGGTGAGCAGGCGACTATGGTTCGTATTCCGCATACGGTTAAAGAGATACCGTTCCATTATTTCTCCGAGAAATTATATCAGATGGTTTCCTTTTATGAGAGAGATATAGAGATTAAGGAAGAGTGGCTTGATAAGGCACTTGTTCTTGAAGTAGGTGCTGCAGCACATGACGCTGTGCTTTTTATCAATGATAAGGAAATATTGCAGCATCATACAGGATATACGGCATTTTCTGTAGATATTGCCCCATATGTTCATGCGGGTGCCAATAAGGTTAAGATTAAAGTAGACAGTCGCGAATCATTGAATGTCCCTCCTTTTGGTCTTGTAATAGATTATTTGACATATGGCGGAATCTACCGCGATGTTACGCTTACGGTTAAGGATAAGGCGCATTTTACGGATTCTTTCGTATATTCGATAAGACACGAGAACGGAACATATTCTTTATGCGTGGAAGATACATTGTCTGAATCAGGTGTGGGTGGAACCGTTACGCATGCTTTAACCGGTCCTGACGGAGCTGACATTCCGCTTGTTGCTGACAGAGTAGAGATTCGAGAGAAGAATTTCGTAATGTATAAGCCGATTCTTCCGCTTGAGTGGTCAATAGATACACCGATTCTTTATACCGTTAAGTCGATTCTTAAGATTGACGGTGTATTAAGAGATGAGAACGAGGTTCGTTTCGGCTTTAGAGAAGCGGTATTCAAGAATGACGGATTCTATCTTAACGGCAAGAGAATTAAGATAAGAGGTCTTAACAGACATCAGTCATACGCATATGTAGGATATGCAATGCCGAAGAGCATGCAGGAATACGATGCTAAGATTTTGAAAGAAGAATTACATGTAAATGCGGTACGTACTTCGCATTATCCACAGTCACATGATTTTATCAATAAATGCGATGAACTCGGACTTCTGGTATTTACGGAGTTCCCGGGCTGGCAGCATATAGGTGACGATGCTTGGAAAGATCAGGCACTTGTTAATGCCAAGGAGATGATTGAGCAGTACAGGAATCATCCTTCAATTATTCTCTGGGGTGTAAGAATTAACGAGTCTGTTGATTGCGATGAATTGTATGAGAAGACCAATCTTCTTGCACATAAGCTTGATCCTTCAAGACAGACGGGCGGCGTAAGATGTGATAAGAAGATGCATCTTCTTGAGGATGTATATACATATAATGATTTCGTTCATAACGGAGAGACAGTCGGTGCGGAACCTAAGAAGAAAATTACGAGCGATATGAATAAGCCGTATCTTGTAACCGAGTATAACGGTCATATGTTCCCGACGAAAAGTTATGATACGGTAGCGCACAGAACTGAGCATGCACTTCGTCACGCAAGAGTTCTTGATGCGGTTGCAAGTCATGATGATATAACGGGCTCATTCGGATGGTGCATGTTTGATTATAATACACACAGAGATTTCGGTTCGGGTGATCATATCTGTCACCACGGTGTAATGGATATCTTCCGCAATCCTAAGCTTGCGGCATCCATATATGCAATGCAGCAGGATGCCGATCCGATACTTACGATAAGTTCCAATATGGATATCGGAGAAGAACCGGAGTCGATTCGCGGTGAGGTATACGCTTTTACTAACGCAGATTCGGTTAAGATGTATAAGGGAGATACATTCATAACAGAGTTTAGTGCAGACAGCACGAAGTTCGTTAATCTTCCTCATGGACCTATAGAAATCGACGATTATGTGGGCGTTCTTATGAAGGAAGAGGGATTTAGCCCTAAGGTGGAAGAGCAGGTTAAAAGCATTTTGAATGCTGCTGCAAAGTACGGCCTTACAAGAATGCCGAAGAAGTACTTAAGAGTAATTGCTAAGCTTATAGTTGTTAATCATATGACCATGAAGCAGGCGGTTGACCTTTATGCCAAGTACATAGGTAACTGGGGAGATCGAGCGGCATCTTATAAGTTTGAAGCGATTAAGGATGGTAAAGTTGTTGCGACGGTTATTAAAGGTTCGGTATTTAAGCCTGTAATTAACGCCAAGGTTAGCCATAATGTGCTTCATGAAGAGCATACATATGATGTTGCGGCTGTTAGATTAACTTTTGAAGATGGACTGGGAAGCGTACTTCCTTTTGCCAACGATCCTGTTACCTTATCTGTTGAAGGCCCGCTTGAAATCATAGGACCTAAGACAATTACCTTAAACGGCGGTATGGGTGGAACATATCTTAAGACTATCGGTAAGACCGGTGAAGCAGTACTTACCGTAAGTTCGGAAGGACTTGAACCTGTATCGGTTAAATTCAGTATAAAGTAGGACATTTAATATATAAAAAGGAGAACTAAAAAATGAATGAAAAATTAGGAGTAAAAGGCAAGATAGGTTATGGAATGGGAGCGGTCGGAAAAGACATGGCTTATATGCTTTCCGCATCATATGTTCTTTATTATTTCCAGGATGTTCTTGGAGTTAATGCTGTTGCAATGGGTATTATATTACTCGTTGCAAGAATTTTCGATGCTTTTAACGATCCGATCATGGGTGTTATCGTTGCCAAGACCAAGACAAAATGGGGCAAGTTCAGACCATGGTTACTTATCGGTACATTAACCAACGCTGTTGTGCTCTTCTTAATGTTTGCATGTCCGCCAACCTTAGACGGTGCAGGTCTTACGGCTTATGCAGCAGTAACTTACATTTTGTGGGGTACAACATATACAATAATGGATATTCCTTACTGGTCAATGATTCCGGCAATTACCAAGGGCGGTAAGGAAAGAGAGAACTTATCTACACTTGCAAGATCATGTGCAGGCGCAGGTTCAGCTATTATATCTGTTATTACCATGATTGCTGTTAATGCATTAGGTAAGATGTTCGGCGGTTCTACAGCGCGTGAGATTGAAATCGCAGGTTTTAAGTATTTCTCTCTTGCAGTAGCAATTATCTTCGTTGTATTTATTATCGTTACCTGTATTACCGTTAAGGAAGACTCAACGGTTAATATTCAGACAGCATCCGTTAAGGATATGTTCAAGGCACTTTTAAGCAACGATCAGGCAATGGCTGTTGTTATTACTATTGTACTTATTAACTGTGCAATCTATACAACATCGAACCTTGTAATTTACTTTTTTAAGTATGACTTCGGCGGAACAGGCTGGTATAACAGCTACACGTTATTTAATACATTCGGTGGTGCAGTATCAATCCTTGCAATGATGATTTTATTCCCGATTATAAGAAAGTTCTTAAACTGCATTAAGATCTTTTTCCTGGCACTTTTCATGGCAGTTGCGGGATATGCGGTTTTACTTGCGCTTGCGTTTATTAACATGACCAATGTATTTCTTCTTTTTATACCGGGATTCTTAATCTTCTCGGCTAACGGTATGTTAACGGTACTTACTACAATCTTCCTTGCAAATACGGTAGATTACGGTCAGGTTAAGAACAATAGACGTGACGAATCGGTTATCTTCTCAATGCAGACTTTCGTAGTTAAGCTTGCATCAGGTGTTGCGGCATTTATCGCAGCAGTAGCACTTTCGGTACTTAACTTAAGCAACAAGGCAGTAACCGAAGCAGATCAGACATTTGATTTTTCGTCCGCAGTCGAGACAGGCACCAAGGTTGGTCTTAGAATGATTATGACAATCTTACCTGTAGTTCTTCTTGTTATAGCTGTATGCTACTTCAAGAATAAGTATAAGCTTACAGATGAGAAACTTGAGGAAATCAACAATCAGCTTAAGAATAACTAGATAAAAAGAGTATTACCGGAGGAATCCTTATGATTAAGGTTACTGATAATATATTTACGCTTAGTACATGCGATACGACTTATGGCTTTGCGCTTTTAGAAAGCGGCCATCTTGAGCATCTGTACTATGGACCGAGGGTTGAGAATCTTACGATAGCGTCCAAGTCACAGCAAGAGCTTGCCAACGGCAATTCAATTCAGTATTCTGCCGAGTTTCCGACATTATCGATGGAGGGAACCTGCTTCGAGTATTCGGGCGAGGGCAAGGGCGATATAAGAGAGCCGTTTATTGAACTTATCTATCCTGACGGTTCAAGAACAACGGATTTTGTATTTGATTCGTACGATATTTTGGATAAAAAGGCTGAGCTTACGACACTTCCGTCTTCGTATGATGAGAATAATAAGGCTAAATCGCTTGTTATTAATTTAAAGGACAAGAATCATGATGTTACCTTAAAACTTATCTATTCCGTATTTGAAGAATCAAACTGTATTACAAGAAGCAGTGTTCTTATTAACAATATGGATGAGAAGATTCGTTTAACCCGCCTTATGAGTACGCAGGTTGACTTTAACGAAGGCGATTACACGATGCATACCTTCCGCGGTGCGTGGACCAGAGAGATGGAAAAGTACGAGACGGCAGTGTCCGGTGCGCGTATAGTTAATGCGTCGTTTGCGGGAACGTCATCCTCTCGTGCCAACGCTTTTATAATGTTATCTCGTGGCGCAGTTTCGGAAGAATACGGCGAGGTATACGGATTTAATCTTATCTACAGTGGCAATCATTATGAATCCGTTGAAGATACAAGCTATCACAAGGTAAGATTACTTACCGGTATTAACCCGCAAGGGTTTGAGTTTGTGCTGGGTAAGGGTGAGGTATTCGAGAGCCCTGAGGCTGTAATGTCATATTCCGACAAGGGATTTACAGCGTTAAGCCATAATATGCATGAATTCGTAGAGCAGAATATTGTCCGCGGAGAGTGGAAGAATGCGTGGCGTCCCCTATTAATCAACAGTTGGGAAGCAGCATACTTTAAGTTTAATGAGAAGTCCTTATTGTCGCTTGCCAAGGCAGCAGCCAAGGTGGGGATAGAGCTTTTTGTACTTGATGACGGCTGGTTTGGCAAAAGAGATGACGATACATCATCGCTTGGCGACTGGTATGTCAATGAGAAGAAGCTTCCTCACGGCTTGGAGGGACTTATACATAAGATTAACGGGCTTGGTATGAAGTTCGGTATCTGGGTTGAGCCTGAGATGGTTAATGTTAACTCTGACCTATATAGAGCTCATCCTGAGTATGTTCTTGAGATTAAGGGCCAGGAGCACTCCGAGGGAAGAACTCAGAGAATCTTGGATCTTACGAATCCTGAGGTTTGTGATTATGTAATAGACTCGATGTCTAAGATATTCTCAATCGAGGGAATTACATATGTTAAGTGGGATATGAACAGAATCTTCTCTGATGCTTTTTCACCGTATCTTGGTGCAGAACATGAAGGCGAAGTGTTCCACCGCTATGTAATGGGCTTTTACCACATAATGGAAGTCTTGACGAAAAAGTTCCCTCATATATTGTTTGAGGGCTGCTCTGCCGGCGGCAACAGATTCGATCTTGGAATACTTTGTTACTTCCCGCAGATATGGGCATCGGATGATACGGACGCATTGTACAGAGTCCGCGCCATGACGAATTACAGTTACGGCTATCCTATGCGTACCTTATCTGCGCATGTATCAACCGTGCCGAACCATCAGACGCTTCGTATAACGCCGTTATCGACCAGATATAATGTGGCATCGTTCGGACCTTTCGGTTACGAGATGAATCTTTGCGACTTAAGTAAGGATGAGCTTGAGACGGTAAAAGCTCAGGTCGCTCAGTATAAGAAGTGGCGCGAGGTCTACTTTAACGGTGACTTCTATCGCGGAAGATGTGACAATTTCCATGAGTGGACGGTTGTATCCAAGGATAAGAAGCGTGCAATAGGACTTGTTATGCAGGAACTGAACATTGCGAATAACCCGAACCTTATATATAATGTAAAGGGACTTAAAAAGGATGCTACATATAAGTTCTATAATATTGAGGAGAAGATCAATATTCGTACGTTCGGAGATTTAATTAATACTGCATCACCTGTACATATCAAGAATGACTCTTTTATGCAGAGACTTCTTGCAAAATTTTATAAGATGCAGGGCGAGACGGAAGAATTCGTATTATCCGGCGAAGAGGCAATGCATAGCGGTATAAGACTTAAACAGGCCTTCGGAGGTGTCGGCTTTAACGAGAGAGTGAGACTCTTTACCGATTTCTCGTCTAGGTTATACTACATGGAAGAACAGGAATAAGTGTAGTTTTAGGGTTTTTAGGAGTATATAATGGGTACAAGTAAATTAAAAGCGAATCCTTTGGAGGGTAATATAATTAAGAATCTTGTTATATTTGCTCTTCCTGTAATGGGTGTTTCGCTTCTTCATATGTTATTTTCGAGCTTTGATACGATGGTAGTCGGCAAGTTCGGTCATCCGAACGCAATGTCGGCCATAGGAGCATCAGGTTCAATTATATGGTTACTTATAGGAAGTGTTATGGGATGCTCCGGCGGAGTGTCCATGGTGCTCGGTAATCTTTACGGACAGGGCGATAAGGGACGTATTAACAAGATGATTAATGCAATTCCTTTGTCTGTCGGATTTGTTTCGGTAGTTTTAGCTGCATTTGCAATCATTTTTGCAAAGCCTATTTTGGGAATCGTTAATTGTCCGGAAGAGATTCTTGACGGAGCTATGCTCTATTTTAGGGTTTATTTTTGCGCAGTTCCTTTTATGACTACGTTTAGCTTTCTAACGGCTGCGGTTCAGGCTAAGGGAGATTCTTTTACGCCGTTTATTATGCAGGTAGTATCCCAGGCAATTAACTTAAGCCTTAACCTTTTATTCGTAATCGTATTTGATATGAATTTATTGGGTGTTGCGTTAGGTACTGTATTTGCGCAGGCAGCAGCATTCTTCATGATGGTTCTATATCTTGCTAAGAATAAGGAAGAACTTCATCTTAGACTTAGGGAGATGAGCTTTTTTAAGGGAACCGGGGAAATCTGGAAGAAAGGTATTCCGGCATCCTTGGAAGGTGTTGCGTTGAGTTTATCGACGGTATATATATCCGCGCTTATCAATAAGTATTCGCCTGATGTTATTGCGGGCAATACTGTTGCGGATTCCATCGAAGGAATACTTATGGTAGCTTTCATGGGCTTTGAGAGCGGTGCGGTAGTATTTATATCACAGAATCTTGGCGCTAAGAACTTAAAGAGAGTACGTAAGTCATATGTTACAACAATGATATTTGTTGTCGGACTGTCTGAATTAATGGGTGCTGTAGTACTTCTGTTTGCAAAGCCGCTTGTAAGTTTATTTATTGATTCGACGATGGGCAATGCGGCGGTTATCGCAGAGGTTGCCGTTCATAAGCTTTTCTGTCTCACAATGCTCTACGGACTTTGCGGTACGATGAATTCCATATTCGGATGTATAAGAGGCTTACAGGATGCCAAGACACCGCTTATTATTTCGATTATTGCATCGGTTATCTTCCGTACAGCTTGGGTTGCGATCGTACCTGCCATGACCGGTAAGATTGAATCCATATATATGGCATTCCCGCTTACCTGGTTTATAAGTACAGTGCTTGGAATGATAGCTTTTGAATTCATATTTAAGAAAAGAAAAAAAGAATTGGAATAGACTTAATAATGAAAGCATAAGCTTTCAGGGGTTTTTAATATGGTTTCGCATGAAGAGATATTTTCGCCGAGAGAGGCCGGAAAAATCTTTGATAACATGAGCGACGGAGTAATACTTGTAGATGAAGATGCGTGTGTCGCATATTTTAACTCCGCTTCAAGAAAGATATTCTTTAAAGATGAAGAAGTTTTAAACAGAAGCTTTGAAGAAGCTTTTCTTTCCGATCCTTCAAATAAGGAGTTTAATAACTTCTTTTTTGAGATAATGAAGCATAATAAAAATGAGAAGAAGACACTTGTCTTTTATCTTCCTAACGGTGAAAAGCTCCACCTTCTTGTAGAAGTCTCAATGAAGAATGACGGAACATATCATGAAGAAGATGAATTTAAGGGCATGCTTATCATGGTTGAAGATGTAACGATTCACTACAGGCTTAAGACGGTTTCGCACGATTGTGCGCATATATTTGCATCACTTATAGTCGGAATATGCGTATATCTATCCGTATGGAGCTTGTGCAGGTTCTCGCTTGAGATTCCGCTAAAGGCTAAGCATTATACATATATGATAGAGGGAATCACACTTATTCTTTTCTTTGATATATGGCTATTTACGAGCTTTAAGATGGGCGATATCGGTCTTATGATCAATACGAAAAGGTGGAAGCGAAATGCCCTTGAGATTCTTATATTGGGAGCAATAGGATGCGGAGTGCTTTTACTTTTAAGATGCGGTCAGATATGGTTTAATATTCCAGGCAAATCTTATTTTATAGGAGGCTCATTCGGCGGCGCAAGAAGCTATCTTATAACTTCCTTCTTGCAGGAATTCCTTGCAAGAGGAGTAATACAGACCTCACTTAAATATATGCTGCAGGTTAAGCATCAGAGGGGACTTACGATATTTACGACATCGCTTTTATTCATGATGATGCATCTTCCGTTTGGATTTTTCTTTATGCTTGGAGCTTTTGCCCTTTCGGTAGTCCTTGGATTCATATATGAAAGACAGCAGGATCTCTACGGATGTGCGCTTTTACACTGGGGTGTCGGATATCTTGCCATGTGCCTATTCTATTAAAATAGAGAGAGTTTATTAATAATGTGAATAAACTATTGACAATTATGAACAAATGGGATATTATAAGAATGTAAATGAAAAATTTACGTTTTTCCCTTTATATATCCTAGAAATAAGGAACTCGTCTTTAGACGGGTTCTTTATTTTTTATCAAAGAAAATCCCCTGAAATCAAGACAAAACAAGGATTCTATAATTTTTAAGAAAAAGTAGTTGACATTGGGTGTGCATAATGGTATAAGTGTATTAAGGTGTTTAATACACTTAAGGCTTTAAGAAAGGAGTGATCAGATGATATCTGTGAATTTAAGAGATACGCGTCCGATATATGAGCAGATTTATGATTCGTTGCGCGAGCAAATCGTAAAGAACATCATTAAGCCGGACGAGAAACTCCCTTCGGTTCGAGAAATCGCCGCAGAGCTTTCTATTAATCCTAATACGATTCAGAGAGCATTCGGCCGACTTGAGCAGGAAGGATATGTATACACAGTATCGGGACGAGGCACTTTTGCTGCGGCAATCAACCTTCTTAGCCATCCTCGAAGAGAGGAACTTTTTTCAAAGTTTGATCATAACGTAAATGAATTACTTACTTACGGTGTGACAGGGGAGGAGCTTATGGAAAGAGTGCAACTTCTTTTGAAAGGAGGAAAAGGAAATGATTCGAACGAATGATTTGGTGAAGACGTTTGACGGATTTACAGCGCTTGATAAGGCGACGCTTCATGTTAAGAAGGGCTCGGTATACGGACTCGTTGGTCCTAACGGTGCGGGCAAGTCGACAATCATTCGAAGCATCACCGGTGTATATAAGCAGGATTCCGGGGAGATATTAATTGACGGACAGAAGGTATACGATAACAATGCCGTCAAGCAAAGAATGGCCTATATTCCTGATGATGTGTTCTACTATCATGTAGCGTCCTTGAAGGACATGGCGAAATTCTACGCTGATACGTATAAGACTTTTGATATGAATTATTTCATGAGTCTTGCGCAGTATTTCCCGAAGATTGATATGAAGAAGAAGATGAGATTCCTTTCCAAGGGTATGCAGAAGCAGGCAGCGTTCTGGCTTGCTATTGCTCAAAGACCTGAGGTACTTATACTCGACGAGCCGGTTGACGGTCTTGATCCTGTTATGAGACACCAGGTATGGAGTCTTCTCTTGAAAGAGGTGGCGGACAGAGGTGTTACGGTTTTGGTTTCCTCACATAACTTAAGAGAGTTAGAGGATGTGTGCGACCACGTGGGCATTATGGCTGACGGAAAAGTTATTTTAGAGTGTTCACTCGAGGACATGCAGGAGAATACTGTTAAGGTCCAGATGGCATTCGACGGGGAGATTCCGGATTTCAAGTCATTGCCGAACGTATTACATGCTACAACGACGGGAAGAGTTGTGAATTTAATTATAAAGGATCATGAAAAAAATGTTGTAGACATGCTTGCTAAGTACAATCCGATGTTCATGGAGACAATACCGCTTACGCTCGAAGAAATATTCATTTATGAGTTAGGAGGTACGAATTATGCTGCAAAAGATATCCTTATTTCGTAAAGCGATAGTTAAGCGTAATCTTATACCGCATATTATCGTTACCGCACTTCTCACGCTTGGATATTTGCTCAGCGGTCCTATTAGCTATTGGCGCGATTCGATTGATTTTAAAGAGATTGGATATGAGAACTTTGCAGATCTTTTATCCTCACGCGGTTACGGAGTTTACGAATATTGCAATCATTCGGGCAACCTTGAAGTAATTGTTATACTTGCTGCGGTTATGGCTTTTATCAATTTCTATTATCTTTTTGATAAAAGAACGGCACAGGCGTTACATGCAATGCCATTTACCAGATGCCAGCTTTTTGTAACAAGCTATCTTAAGGGACTTATGCCGATTGTGATACCGCCGCTTGTAACGCTTTTATGTTGGCTTCCGCTTGGAACCGAGAAGCTTACATTTCTTCCGGGACCGGGGGTATTGGTTCATGAATACCTGCTTTTTGTGGTAGGTGGAGTGATGCTTTACTCAATGGCGGTTTTGCTCAACATGATTTGCGGTGTATGGTACTTAGCACCGGTACTTTATGTGATTTTTAACTACTTGTACCTGTTACTTAAGGCAATAATGATGTTCGCTGCAAGCAGTGTTATTTACGGATTTACTTATGATTATTTGGATGTATTGACAGATCCAACCAAGAAAGACATGATATTCTCACCGAGAAGCTTCCTGATATTGGGATGCAGACCGGATGTAGAGTACATAGACATTAATACTTGTGCTTACACATATTCATACAGATTTTTATGGTATTTAATACCGATAGTGATTTTCACAGTACTTGCATTTGTTGCTTACCAGAGAAGACCTATTGAGAATACCGGCGATTTTCTTATTAAGCGCAGGCTTAAGACGTTCTTCAGCATCGGAATAACGGTATGTGCATCGGTAGTTGCCATTTATCTCATATTTGAGTTGCGTAATGTCAAAGTAAATTACAACAGACAGATATGGCTTAATGTCTTGATCATATTCCTGGTTGCGCTTGCGATATATATCCTCATAAGTGCATTGTTTGAGAAGACATTCGCAATAGTACGTCGTAAGATAGTATTTATTCCTGCGTTTATCGTAGCGGCTGTTATGAGTATATTCCTTGCAGGTTTGCAAACCGATGTTTTGGGAATCGGAAACCGCCTGCCTGAGGAGGACGAAGTTAAAAAAGCTTCGCTTGAAATATTCTATGATGGCTACAGATATTCTAATTTCAAGAACGACATCACGTCCGGTTCGGATAGTTATTCCGATTCGACGGATGTTGCAGAAGTTATAAAGATGCACAAAATGTTTCTTGATAATAAGGATTATGTACTTGAGACAAAGAGCGATTGCATATTGTATGTAACGGTACGATATCTTCTTAAAGACGGATCTGTTATGGTGCGAGCATATGATTTGCCGTTGCAAAGAAGCGATCTTAATGATGAGAATTCACTTTTGTCATACATCGATAAAAAGTATAACGATCCGACAACTGCATTTAATGATGTAATGGAAGGACGTGTTCCGGTCTACGCAGATGTCACTACATATGTATATGCCGATAATGTTGAGATGTTTGACGTTGAACTTGATGCGGAGTTGCTTCGGGAAGCGGTTAAGAAAGATCTTGCGGCAGGCAATTTAAGGCTTGTATATTATAATGCGGCCTGGTATTATAAAGACTCGCCGTACAGAGCAAAGTACAATGTCTATAATGCCGTACTTCGTATGAGATATAAAGGCGGTAAGAGATGGATGAACAACACCAGATACACGAAAGATGAATTCGGTACCGATATCTCGCCTGATTATTCAAGCGATGAACCGGCTGTTGAGATTACATTCTATATTACCGATAAAAGTGAGAATATCCTGAATTTCATACGTGAATCAGGTGTTCCGATTGAAGGTTTAACATTCTTCAATGATATGGAAGATGTAGAGTATCAATAATATAAAAAGCTGCAATGGATTAATCCGTTGCAGCTTTTCTAATATCATTGTATAAAAGTTCTTTTCACTATCTGTAGTCGCCCATAAAGAAGATTGCGAGTGTTCCCGGGCCCGAATGTGAACCGATAACAGGGCCGGTATCTGTTATAACGATATTTTCTATACCGAACCTTGCTTTGATCGTCTCTTTCGCAAATTCAGCATCTTCCATGCAATCGCCGTTACACATATATACTATATCGTTCTGGTCTCTGTAGGAGCCCATCTGCTTCTCCATAAGATCTATAAGTGAGAGAATTGATTTCTTACGTCCTCTTGCCATCCCGATACTTGTAAGATGGCCTGTGTTATCTGTATGAAGTAAAGGCTTGATATTAGCAAGTGTACCAAGAATCGCGGTACCCTTGCTTACACGGCCGCCTCTGTGAAGACAGTTTAAATCGTCCACTGTGAAAAGGTGAACTGCATGAAGCTTGATATCTTCAACATACTTTGCGGTTTCTTCCAAAGTATGACCTGCTTCTTTATACTTAATGGCCTTATGTACAATAAGACCTTCACCTGTTGAAGCAGCAAGAGAATCGATAACGATAATCTTTCTTGAAGGATCTTCTTCCATAATGTTGGCAGCGGCAAGTGATACGCTGTTGTATGTTCCGCTTAATTCGGAAGAAAAGGCAATGAAAAGGATATCTGTGTCCTTTTCTGCAAGCTCTTTTCTGAAGAATTCCTCAGCAATCTCAGGAGATGGCTGGGAAGTCGTCGGTGTGGAACCGTTACGAATTTTATTGTAAAACTCTGAAGCCAGTACAGTATGGTTGTCATCGTAAGTTGCGCCGTCTAAATTATAGGTTAACGATATATAAGGCACATCATATTTTTCATAGAATTCAACCGGTAAATCTGTAGTGGAATCTGTAAAAATTCTGAAGTCTCTCATATTGGTACTCCTTAACTTTTTGAATTCAATATACAATATATTAAATTCCCTATGC
Source organism: Lachnospiraceae bacterium (assembly GCA_016283755.1). GTDB lineage: Bacteria > Bacillota > Clostridia > Lachnospirales > Lachnospiraceae > XBB1006. Next base: position 28,917 of record JAEENO010000002.1, read on the forward strand.
GTCATTATAGCAGATATTGTTTGATAATAAAAGCACAAAATATTCAAGAGACGGACATTTGTCCTTGCCGGAAAGATTATTTATAATAAGAAAGAATCGGAATACATTATATACAAAAAGTGGTATATAACTTCGTGTAAAACAACTACAAGTGGTGTGTTGCAAAACTCTGATTTCACTCGTATAATTAATTATGTCGGTGAAATAGGCGAAGTCCTCGTGAGGTTTCACCGTAAAGGTCACTCATTATGAGTGTGTAACTAAATATTAATTTATAATTTATTAAGGGGGACACGTATCATGTCATATGTAGACAGAGTGTTAGAAGCTACCAAAGCTAAAAATGCGAATGAGCCTGAATTCCTTCAGACAGTTGAAGAAGTTCTTAACTCCCTTCGCCCAATCGTTGACAACGATCCTAAGTACGAAGAGCATGCAATTCTTGAGAGATTAGTTGAGCCGGAGAAGGTTCATATGTTCAGAGTACCGTGGGTTGATGATAACGGTAAGGTACAGGTTAACAGAGGTTTCCGTGTACAGTTCAATAGCGCTATTGGACCTTACAAGGGAGGTCTTCGTTTCCAGCCTAACGTAAACTTAAGCATTATCAAATTCTTAGGTTTTGAGCAGACATTCAAGAACTCCTTAACAACACTTCCTATCGGTGGTGGTAAGGGTGGTTCTGACTTCGATCCTAAGGGCAAGTCAGACATGGAAGTTATGAGATTCTGCCAGTCCTTTATGAACGAATTATATAGATACATCGGTATCGATGTTGACTGCCCTGCAGGAGACATGGGTGTTGGTGGAAGAGAGATCGGTTACCTCTATGGTCAGTTCAAGAGACTTACAGGTAGATATGAAGCAGGTGCTCTTTCCGGTAAGGGTCTTGCATACGGCGGATCAATCGGACGTCCTGAAGCTACAGGATACGGCGCTGTTTACTATGCTGATGAGTACTTCAAGTCAATCGGCGGCTCATTAAAGGGCAAGAAGGTTTCCGTAACAGGTTTCGGTAACGTTGCTTGGGGCGCTTGCAAGAAGCTTACAGAGTATGGTGCAATCCCTGTAACTATTTCAGGTCCTGATGGATATGTTCTTGATGAAGAAGGTATCACAACTCCTGAGAAGATCGAGTTCTTACTTGAAATGAGAGCTTCCAACAGAAACGAAGCTAAGATGTATCTTGAGAAGTTCCCGAACGCTAAGTTCGTAGCAGGCGAGAGACCATTTGGTAAGGTTAAGGCTGATATCTACATGCCATGTGCAATGCAGAACGAGATCAGAATCGAAGAAGCTAAGCTTATCGTTGCTGAAGGAACAGCTAAGGACGTTATCGAAGTATCCAACATGCCTACAACTAACGAGGCTATGGCTTACTTACAGGACAATGGCATCACAATGCAGGCTTCTAAGGCTGTTAACGCAGGTGGTGTTGCATGTTCATCACTCGAAATGACTCAGAACGCTGAGCATCTTCCTTGGACACTTGAGGAAGTTGACGAGAAGCTTCAGAGAATCATGAGAGGTATCTTCCGTGCTTGCGACGAAGCAGCTAAGGAGTACAAGGTAACAACAAAGAACGGCAAGCCTAACTACGTAGCAGGTGCTAACCTTGCAGGTTTCAAGAAGGTTGCAGCAGCTATGATGGAGCAGGGTATTGTATAGTACTTTTGGTTAACAAAGTCATACATAATATACGCCGAGGGATTCTTCCCTCGGCGTTTTTTATTTACAAAAGTGCTCTAAAATGCTAATATCAGATGTAGGTAAAAGTATCTGAAGGAGGTTTAAGATATATGGCTTTTGATTCAAAAGATTTAAAGAACCTTGTTGATAAAGTAAGTGATACTTTAAGCGAGGCGGGAAGGAATTTAAGTGCTACAACCAAGACGGTTATAGATGTAACTCCGTTAACCTTAAAGCTTAAGGAGAAAGAAAGTTACTTAGAGAAGCAGTATTTTGAGCTCGGTATTCTTTATTACCAGGATCATGAGAAGGATGAGAATCCGGAATATGAACAGCTTGCAAGAATTACTGCAATAAGAGATGAGATCAAGGAAGTTCGTTCCAAGATCGCAGAGGTAAGAGGTAAGGAGACCTGCCCTTCGTGTGGTGAATACTTAGAAAAGGGGCATACATATTGTCCTCATTGCGGAACTAAGATTAAGGTTTGATTTTAAAGCGGAGCATATGCTCCGCTTCTTTTTTGCGACGATTTAATTAATCGTACATCCATTCTAATTCTTAAATATATATAAAGTTCTTTTTTCCTATTTACAAGCGTAAAAAAACGCTGTATAGTATGACTTATCTTAAGACGTTGCTTTGCATAAGCTTCGTTTCAATTCCTGTTTTCGGGAGAGTTTTTCCATATTTTTTTATTGTAGTGTCACTCTATGTACGGAGTAAGTGTACGCGGCTTAGGGTAATTCTATCTTTAATTGATGAAAGGAGTAAAAGGATGAAGGAGATTTTTGAACAGTATGGAGGAGCAATTATTACGGTTGTGGTAATACTTGCATTGGTGAGTATAATAAGTCTTTTATTACAGCCTGATGGAGTTGTGTATGCTGCATTAAGCAAACTAGTAACCGATTTTGCCAACAGCGCAGAAAAAGCAGCAAAAATCGGAGCGGAAGTCTTAATATGGATGCGATAATTGAAAACCCAAAGGATTTGTATGGTCCGCTTTATGACTTGATTATTAATCCACAGATTACTGACATAGATATATGTAACAGAGAAGTGTTTTTTACGGATATAGAGGGGCGGAGGATCAGGCTTAAAACGTCTTTAAAACGGGAATTTGAGCTTCAATTCTGCATGAAGATAGCGAATCTTATGCAGAAGAACTTTAACAAGATGAATCCTCTTCTTGAAGCGGAGACAGACACTCTTAGAATAAGTATACTTCATGAATCGGTGAGTATGGGTGGAAGAAGTATATCTATAAGGAAGTCGCTCCCTGAGAAGAGATATACAGCATCTGAGGCTGTAGAAAGCGGACTATTCAGCAATGATACATATGATTTTCTGACAAAAGCAGTTAAGGCAGGACAGAATTTTGTGATTTGCGGACAGCCGGGGGCAGGTAAGACTGAACTTGCAAAATTTCTTGCATCTCATATTGATAAGTCTGAAAGGGTTATTACGATTGAGGACAATCTTGAGTGGCATTTAAAAAAGCTTAATCCTGAGGCGGATATTGTGGAACTTAAGGTTGAACGTGAGGAAGGAAGGGGCTTTTCTTATCATGATGCTATTAAAGCATCGCTTCGCCAGAATCCGAAGTGGCTTATGCTTTCGGAGACGAGGGGAGAGGAAGCGAAGTACTTAATTGAAGCCTGGTCCACGGGGATTCACGGTATAACAACAATTCACACAGATGATGCGGAGAAGATACCGGAGAGAATTCTTACAATGATAGGTAATCCGAACGATGTAAGAAGACTTGAGAATCAGATATATAACGAGATAGATATAGGAATTCTTATTGCACGGGTTAAGGATGAGCGAAGAGTAACGAGAAGAGTTATATGGCAGCTTAAGTTATTCTATAGAGAAGGCGGTGCGAATAGGAGCCTGTCACTTGTCGATAACGGACGCGATTGTTTCAATATGTTAAGTTCTAAGGAATATGAGATTATAAGAAGAAAAGGGATAATGCTTTGAAAGATTGGGAAAATAAGAGGAAAGCCTTAGTTAAAAGCTTGCCGGTTATTGCAATTCTGATTGCAGGAATTCTTGCATTAAATACAATATGTGGTGGCTCCGCTTCATTTGTTGCAATAGATGTTGCAGTTGCCATAATTATCGGGATATACATATCGCATAAGAAATCCGTCGAACAATATAATGTCGTTAAGTTTCAGGATGCCTTCGATTATATGGAGCAGTTTTCATTTGCCTTTCTTAGGAGAGGACAGATAGAGGAGGCGTTAAGTGAAACAAGAGAGCTTTTTGGTGATGGGAAGATGAGAGATACTCTTAAAAACGCATTGTTGTATCTTGAGAGAGGATATGATATGGAGGGCAGACGTAAGGCACTTTCTTATATAGAAAAAGAATATCCGACAGCTTTAATAGTTAAGCTTCATGATTATATGGTTAGGGCTGAAAGTTATGGTGGCGATGTAAGACGGGCTGTATCAATCTTAAAGAAAGAACAGTATGCCAAGAAGCTTTCAATGTGGGAATTTGCGAAGGAACTTAAGGTTAAGAGGAAAAATTGTATATTTTCATGTGTTGCAGGCGGAATAATAAGTGCGATAATGACATTTCTTGCACCTGACAGAGAAGCACTGTCGGGAAATATTGTATATCAGGCGGGATTATTGTTCTTCTGTGTAATGTCGTGTCTTGTTATAGCCTTTTCGTATAGGAAGACTGTTGTTGATCTTCTTGCCGATAAGAGGATGTATTCGGATGAAGAAATAAGGGATAAGCTTAAAAGATATATATCCGGGAAGGGGTTTTTAAGCAAAATAATGCTTAAAAAAGTGATAGGGCAGGAGATGAGATTTGCTTTTACGGAGTGGATTCTATCGGTTACTTTACTTCTTGAGACGCATAATGTTGATGGAGCAATCGAGGAGAGTCTTGAGACCTCACCATACTGTATGAAACCTTTCCTGATGGAGTTCGTGGATAAGGTTCATGAGAATCCGGGAGAGGTTACTTCTTATGTGGGATTTTTGGAGGATTTCTCGTTCCCTGAAGTGAGATCCTCTATGAGATTGTTGTATTCCTTGTCTATCGGAACGGTTGAATCCGTGGAGGGTGCGATAACACACTTAATTGAGCAAAACAGTAATTCCCTTAAAAGCCTGGAGAATGAGAAAAAGGACTTAAGGCTTGCGGGACTGAATATGTTATTTATGCTTCCGGTGGTTATTACATCGGTAAAGCTTATAACAGATATGTCGGTAATATTGTTATATTTCATAAGCAGAATATAAAGGAGAAATCATGCAACAGATAGTAGAAGGAATGATTGCAATGATATTTCTGATGCTGTTTCTTGTTATGGGAATAGATCTTATCAGAGTTGAAGTGGATTGCTGCAATGCAAGAGAGTTCCGGAATACAGTGATTATGGCGATGGAAAACTCGGAATTTGACGAGGGTGTAATAAGAGAATGCTTTAATAAAGCGAAAGAAAACGGGTATGCTCTTACAGTTACGTTTCACTATCTTGACGGAGAAAGGGCTACTGTAAGTGACGGAAGATTCTATGCTAAACAAAAGACGATACTGATAGCGGAAGTAAAACTTGAGTATAAATTGGTCGTCCCGATACTTAGAAGCGAGATTATTAAGAAAACAGAAGCGGTAACGTGTTAGGAGTTTTATGGAACTTATAATTAATGAATATGGCATGGGAGCACTGTTTCTCGGAGTGGCTCTTATGCTCATAAGGATTGTGACTATGGTAATGAGCTTAATATAGATAAAGAACTAAAGAAAGATAAGAGGACTATGGAATGAAAGATATAATAAGTGAATATGGGATGCTTATTCTGGCTGCTTTTGCAGGCGTTGCAACGGTATCGATTAACATGATGTTGTTTTTCGGACCTTTAAAAGAAGAACTTATGATGGTGGTGTCTTCATTATGAAAGAGATAATAAGAGTAATGGGGACCGGAATATTAAGCGTTATAATTGCAACCATTTTTCTGAAAATTGCAGTCAATTATGATGGTTCGCTCGTGGATAAGATAGGTGAATCCGGAAAAACACGCCTCGAAGAAATGGTTGAGACAACATCTTATCCCGGTGTTAAAGTGGTTGATCCTGCAGATAATATAGAAGTTTATTTTGGGAATACCGTGCTTTTTACCGGGCAATTATATTCATTACACGGAATAATTTATGCGTCAACGGACAAGGGAGAGATGCTTAACATAACTTTTGAAGGCGTATGCAGTGAAAAAGGGAATGTGCCCGTATCTTACGATCCGGATAGCGGGTATATAACCTTTATGACACCGGGCGTATACAAGGTTTTGATGACTGTAAGAGATGAAGTCTATGAAATGGATATCCCGGTAAGCGGAAGGTGGAATTAATGAAAGTAGTTTGCTTTGGTACGGGAACTTTTCTTCTTGCTGTCATTTTGCTTAAACTTATTCTTGTAATGGGTATTCCTTATGTTAAAAACGAGGAGCTTTTCTATGCGAGCGAGCTTTCGGTAAAAAAGACATTTAAGGAGCTTCAGGAGGGTGAGGCAAAAGATGCGAAGAATCAAATTTTAATAAATACCGGTAAAATTTTAGAAGTTATCAACGGTTTAATTGTGGATAATGTGGATTACGATGTTCAAAACAAATTTTTAACAGTTGAGATTCGATATCGTTATATCATGCCTACGGGTCAGGTGCGATATGCCATCATAAAGAGGAGAGTGACGGTTAATGAATAGAGGGAAAATTATTATAAATAGAAATATCCTGGGACTTATTCTCACATTGTTTATCTGCATATATGCTTTTGCCGCAGAATATGTAATTGCATCATCCGGCGAAGAGAAGGAAGATGAGCCGGTTAAATATAAACAGACGGTGCAATGGGTGAATCATACTTTTCTTATCGATAAAGAGAAATCGGAGCATTATTACCATAAGTCGTTTGGGCAGAGAGAATACTACGTTGCGGAAGGGGAAGTATTTACCTATACATTTCCTAAATGGATAAAAGGAGCAGGAACATATGAAACGGAAAAGGCGTGGCTTAACGGAGTAGAACTGACGGATCTTACGTCGATAAGCTATGTTGTAACGGGTGAAAATACCATAAAATATTACGCATACAATGATTATGACGAATATACAATAAGTTACGATGATATTGATGATAAGTATAAGGTGTTTGAAAGTTACAGGTTTAGCAGTAAACGTTGTGAGCCGATTACATGGCGAATTGATTTAAATAAGGCGTCCGGCTATAAAGTTGTAAAAATAGTTTATTGTAAAGAAGAGTTTCCGGTACAGGAAGAGATAGTAACTGATTACATGGGCGGGTTTATGATGAAGGTGTATTTGAAAAAGGTTAAGGCGGAGGATACAACAGCGCCTGAAATAAATGCCGGTGATGTATTCTTTCCGTTAAATGCGGCAAACAGGGGGATGCTTACATACAATTATTTGCTGAATCTGTTTTCGGCAAGCGATAACTTTGACGGCGCGCTGCCGGGACATACAGAAGCAGCCGAGAGCGGATACTATATCGAAGGCTATAATGAGAATTTGTTTTTAAGTGCCTCAGGGGAGACGGTTATACCGATAGTAATAGTTGCAGTTGATAAAGCGGGGAACAAAGGAGAAAAGATCGTAAACTGTTATATAATAGATACTTCGCCAAGACATCGTGGAGAAGGCAGAAAGAAGGCATACAGATTTTCAAACTGCTAATTGTTACAAAAGTGCTACATGGTTTAACAATATTGTAAGCTATGATTTGATTTTATTCATAATAAGCGGTAAAAAGGCATTCGGTGTGCAGTCCGAATGCCTTGCTCAAGTGTAAAACAAAACAAAAAATATATAAAAAATTGGAGGAACTCTACTTATCTGAAAGTAGAGTTATGAAAAAGATACTATTATAGTACAAATACCTTGTGAAATCCACGTGTTACGTATGTTACGATTTGTTTAAACAAATATTAAAACTTTATGAACCGGAGAAATAAAAAAGATTGATATTATGCTTTAAGCATTACACATACTATGCTATAATCTTTTGGAGGGCTAGCAAAATAAGTAATTATGCGAGGGGTAATGTGTTATGTATGATTGTATAGTTGTGGGGGCCGGCATCGCAGGTTCGGTGGCGGCAAGAAAGATTGCGGAGAAGGGCAAGAAAGTTCTTATCATAGAGAAGCGAAATCATATTGCGGGTAATTGCTATGATTGCCCTGATGAGAATAATATTCTTATTCATCTTTACGGACCGCATATTTTCCATACAAATGTAGAAAGAGTATATGAGTTTTTCAGCAGGTTTACGGACTGGTATGACTTTAGACATAAGGTGGTGGCGAACGTACACGGAGAACTTATTCCGGTTCCCTTTAACCTTAATACGCTCCGCAAGGTATACGGCGAAGAAGAAGGCGGAAGAATTGCCGATAAGTTAATCGCAGAATACGGATACGGCAGCAGAGTCCCGATAATGAAGCTTCGTGAGAATAAGGATGAAAGCATAAGAAAGATTGCGGACTATGTATATGAGAATATTTTTTTAAGATATACCATGAAGCAGTGGGGTCAGACACCGGATCAGATTTCGCCGGATGTTACGGCAAGAGTTCCGATTGTAATCTCGGAAGATGACGGATACTTTGCGGATAAGTATCAGGGTTTACCGAAGAACGGCTTTACACCGATGATTGAGAAGATGCTCGACCACGAGAATATAAAAGTGCGCCTTTCTACAGATTGTAAGGAGGTACTTTCATTTAAAGACGGTAATGTATTTTTTGAAGACATGCCATACAGTGGTTACGTTATATATACAGGTGCCATTGATGAGCTTTTTGGCCTTAAGTACGGAAGACTGCCGTATCGCTCTCTTGATTTTAAATTTGAGCATTATGACAAAGATGACTTCCAGGGACATTCCGTAGTTAACTATACGGTGTCCGAGGATTATACAAGAATTACGGAGTTTAAGCACCTGACCGGGCAGAAAGACGGCAACGGTACAACGATAGTTAAGGAGTATCCTTTTGCCTATACGGGTAAGGAAGGCGAGATTCCTTATTATTCGATTGCAAATGATGAGAATAATGCACTGTATGCAAAGTATAGAGATGAAGCAGAGAAGTATCCTAATCTTAAGCTTCTCGGAAGACTTGCCGAATACAGGTATTATAATATTGACGCCATAGCCGATAAGGCAATTGATATGGCGGAATCTATCAGTTAGGGAAACGTGGGAGGAAAATGAAATGAAATTATTATCGATAGCAATTCCTTGCTATAACTCTGCGGCGTATATGTCACATGCCATAGAGACTCTGCTTACCGGTGGAGAAGATGTGGAGATAATAATAGTTGATGACGGTTCAACAAAGGATAATACCGCAGATATAGCGGACGAATATGCTGCAAAGTATCCGAGCATTATCAAAGCCGTACATCAGGAAAACGGCGGACACGGTGAAGCTGTCAATACCGGTATAAGAAATGCAACCGGACTTTACTTTAAGGTGGTTGACTCGGATGATTGGGTTGATACGGATGCGTATAAAGAGATTCTTGACGCGCTTCATAAGATAGTTGAAGGACCGGAGACTGTAGATATGGTACTTGCCAACTACGTCTACGAAAAGGAAGGCCAGAAGCATAAGAAAGTTATGCGTTACGATGACGTTGTTCCGGTAAGACGGATTTTTACATGGGATGATTGCGGAAGATTTAAGAAAGGTCAGTACATCCTTATGCACTCGGTAATCTACAGAACCGAGCTTTTAAGAGAATGCGGACTTAAGCTTCCTGCACATACATTCTACGTGGATAATCTTTTTGTATATGTTCCGCTTCCGCATGTTAAGAAGATGTATTATATCGATGTTGATTTCTATCGATACTTTATAGGAAGAGACGATCAGTCGGTTAACGAATCGGTTATGATTAAGAGAATAGATCAACAGATCAGAGTTAATGAGCTTATGGTTGAGGCTGTGGATCTGTTTCAGATTAAGAACCCTAAGCTTAGAAGATATATGTTCAACTACCTTGAGATTATAACGGTAATTACAACCATTATGCTTATTCGTTCGGGTACTGAAGAGAACCTTGAAAAAAAGCGCGACCTTTGGACGTATCTTAAGGAATATGATATAAGACTTTTCCATAAGTTAAGAAACGGAATAATGGGCCGTGTTATGAATCTTCCGGGAAGAGGCGGAAGAAAGATATCGGTTGCTGCATATAAGATTTCACAAAAAATCGTCGGATTTAACTAATTTTTATATGACGAAAAATCCTTTGCCATATAGCAAGCGGTGTGATATAATTGTAAAGAATTTTTGTCGGATTCGACCGTTCGTATAAGCGAGCGGTCGATTCTTTGCGAATTCTAATAACGAAATCTCTATTCGTAAGAAATGAGAAAAAAGTGAGGTAGAAAAAATGAAGAAGAGTAGAGGAGCCCTTGTCCTCATTCTTTGCTTGGCACTTCTTGTATGCACAAGCATATTCGGAATGAAGATTATAAAGGGTACAGCTGCTTCAACTACGAGCAGCGGAGATGCTATGAAGCTCGGTCTTGGTCTTGACCTTGCCGGCGGTGTCAGCATCACTTATGAAGTAGTAGGCGAGACTCCTACAGCAGAGCAGTTAAGCGATACTGTATATAAGTTACAGCAGCGTGTTACAACAGCATCTGATGGAAGTATTACCGAAGCCCAGGTATATTCAGAGGGCGGTAACAGAATTACAGTAGATATCCCGGGTGGAAGCTCAGCATTATTTGAAGAGCTTGAGAAGCCGGGTAAGCTTGAATTCAGAGACGCAAACGGCGAAACTCAGTTTACAGGCGATGATATTGCAAATGCTTCAGCAACAACACAGCAGAATCAGACTACAGGCGCAGTAGAGAATATCGTTGTTCTTACTCTTACAGAGGAAGCAGCAGAGAGATTCTATACATTTACAAGCGCACATGTGGGTGAAGTTCTTGCTATTTATTATAATGATGAAGAGCTCAGCGCACCTACGATTAAGGCAGCTATCTCCGGTGGAGAAGCAGTTATCTCCGGTATGGAAGATAAGAAGGCAGCAGAGAATCTTGCCTCCTTTATTCGTATAGGTACCATTGATCTTGAATTAAAGGAATTACGTTCACAGGAAGTATCCGCAACACTCGGTGGTTCAGCACTTTCCAACAGTATTAAGGCTGCAGGTATCGGTCTTTTACTCGTAATGCTTTTCATGATTGTTATGTATCTTGTACCGGGCTTTGCTGCAGCAGTTGGTCTTGCAATATACACAGGACTTACAATGCTTGCACTTAAGGCATTCGGTATTACGCTTACATTACCTGGTATTGCAGGTATCATCCTTTCAATGGGTATGGCGGTTGACGCTAACGTAGTCGTATTCGCGCGTATCCGTGAGGAGATTGCATCAGGCAAGAGTGTAATTACATCAATGAAGAGCGGTTACAAGAAGGCTTTATCCGCAGTACTTGACGGTAACATTACAACACTTATCGCAGCAGTTGTCCTTGGCGTATTCGGTTCGGGTACAGTTAAGGGATTTGCATATACATTCGGTATCGGTATCGTAGTATCCATGTTTACTGCCCTTGTTGTTGTTAAGTTCCTTATGCAGGCACTTTACGCACTCGGTCTTCAGGATGCTAAGTTCTACGGACAGCAGAAGGAAAGAAAGACAATTGACTTCCTTTCCAAGAAATATATCTTCATTGCAATTGCAGTTCTTGTTATTGCAATCGCAGGTATTGTAATGGGTATCAACAGAGGCAACGGCAACAGAGAGCTTAACTACAGCCTTGACTTCGTAGGCGGTACATCAATTACAGCTGATTTTGGCAAAGATTATACTCAGGAAGAGATTGAGAATACAATCGTTCCTGTTATAACAGATGTTATCGGCAAGAGCGCTGTTCAGTCCCAGAGAGTATCCGGAACCAATGAGATCGTTCTTAAGACCAACATGCTTACGGAAGATCAGAGACAGGCAGTTAAGAGCGCTATCATTGAGAAGCTTAATGTAGATCCTGCAACAATTGAATTCGAGACAATCAGCGAGATCGTAAGTTCTGAAATGAGAAGCGATGCATTAAAGGCAGTTGCTATTGCACTTGTTCTTATGCTTATCTATATCTGGTTCAGATTTAAGGACTTCAGATTCTCTGCAAGTGCTATTCTTGCACTTGTACATGACGTACTCATCGTACTTGCAAGCTATGCAATCGTAAGAGTAGCAGTAGGTAACACATTTATCGCAGTTATGCTTACAATCGTAGGTTATTCAATTAACGCGACAATCGTTATCTTCGACCGTATAAGAGAGAACCTTGCAGGTTCTAAGTCAAGAGATCCTGAAAGACTTGCAGAGATTGTTAACAGAAGTATTACACAGACTCTTTCAAGATCGATCAATACTTCACTTACGACATTTATCATGGTATTCTTCTTATTCATTATGGGTGTTACATCCATCCGTGAATTTGCATTACCGTTAATGGTAGGTATCGTTGCAGGTGCTTATTCTTCAGTATGCTTAACAGGTGCTTTATGGTATCTTATGAAGGCTAAGAAGAATAACTAATATCGAATAGAGAATTGATATAATAAGAACCGCATATTATGTGCGGTTCTTTTTTTATTGCTATAAATATTCAGATATGTTAAAATTTCTAACAGGATTATGCGTATTTAAAAAGGGGGGTTTTAGATGATTTTCGTTAAGGCGGAAGATTTGAGGCCGGGTATGCGAGTGGCTAAGCCGATCTATAATAAGATGGGTGTACTTCTTTATGACAGGGAGAATCCGCTTACCGCACAGGGAGTTACTTCTGTACAGAATTTCGGACTTATCGGATTATACATACTCGAACCGGCAGAGCCTGCGCCGCCGATTACCGAAGAAGAGATTGAATTTGAGAAGTTTCAGACTATCTATATGTTCCGTATCAAGGATATTATGGATAGCGTGCTCGGGGGCAAGAAGCCGGAAGGTATTAATCTTCTTATAGATACGATTATTAAGCGATACGGTTCGCTTGATCATAGATTTGCATTTAACCAGAACTTAAGAACACCTGAAGACTATCATTATAAACATTCCCTTAACGTGGCCATTCTTTGCGCCATGATTACATCCAAGCTTAATCTTAACATGGAAGCGCGTCGCGGCGTTGTAGCAGCAGCCCTTCTCCATGATGTAGGAATGTTGTCGGTTCCGAAGATCCTTATGGAGAAGTCGGAATCAGAGCTTACGGAACAGGATCTTAAGACCTTATCCAATTGCTTACAGACAGGATATCAGTTATTGGGACCGGAGAGCAATCTTTTCGATCTTCCGAATATATGTCTTAAGGTACTTTCACAGACGAGCCGGTTTTATTATTCGCCGAAGTTTCCTCAGGATCAGACGATTAAGTGGACTGTTAATTCGAGAATACTTCAGGTTGCCAACGCTTTTGATAACTTAACTGCAATGAATCTTAAGCATGAACCGGTATCGGAGATAGCTGCTTTCAGATATTTGGCAGAGTATCCTGAATACTATGATGATAAAGTTGTTCAGGCATTAACCGAGTGCATCAGAATCGTTCCTAAGGGATGCTGCGTTGAACTTTCCAATGGTGAAAAAGCGCTTGTTGTTACAGCCAACGAGAGCAATTTCATGGCACCTATCGTATTGCAATTCTCGGACAACAAGCTTCTTGATCTTAGCAATCCGATAATCTCAAGTACACATCAGATAGTTGATGTTATGAGAACCATGGATAACCGTATTGAAGTTGATGAGGATACGGTTAAGCAGTTTGTTGCCGATGATCATCTTACAAGTCAGCTTGCAAAAATAACCGAGAGATTAAAAAAACATTAATAACCCCTTGCATTTTAGAATGATTTGGGGCAATATATTTTAAGATGTATTTTTAGATATATGGAGGAAAATACTATGTCAGACGAGAAACAGTGCGCATCCGCGGGAAGTTGCGACAGAGAATCTTGCGAAGGTTGTCCTTCGGCTAACGGCGGAGCACCTGATTTTACAGAAGAGCTTAATGCTTATTCGGAAGTTAAGCATGTTATTGGAATCGTCAGCGGAAAGGGTGGCGTCGGTAAGTCATTCGTTACAGCAGCACTTGCATCAGCAATGCGTAAGGCAGGACATGAAGTAGGTATTCTCGATGCGGATATTACAGGTCCGTCCATCCCTAAGATGTTCGGTGTTAAAGGACCGACAACAGGTAATGAGATGGGAATTATGCCGGTAGTTGCAGAAGACGGAACCAAGATTATGAGCCTTAATCTTCTTGTTGATGATGAGGAGTCACCGGTTGTATGGCGTGGCCCTGTTCTTGCAGGAACGGTTAAGCAGTTCTGGCATGATGTATGCTGGGGCAATGTAGATTATATGTTTGTTGATATGCCACCGGGAACAGGTGATGTTCCGCTTACGGTATTCCAGTCACTTCCTGTTGACGGAATAGTTATCGTTACATCTCCGCAGGAATTGGTACAGATGATAGTTAAGAAGGCCGTTAATATGGCTAACATGATGAATGTACCGATTTTAGGCGTTGTTGAGAATTATAGTTATATCAAGTGTCCGGATTGCGGCAAAGAGATTAATATATTCGGAAAAAGCAATATTGAAGAAGTTGCCAAGGCTTCTAATATGGAAGTATTGGGTAAACTGCCTCTTGATCCTTCTTTCGCAGAGAAGGCTGATTGTGGTCGTTTCTTTGATCTTGATATTGATTATCTTACAAAAGCATATGATGCGCTTAAGGCGTTATAATTAGAAGCACCCAATTTATTGGGTGTTTCTTTTAAGGCTTATATTAAGAGGTTATGGGAGCTTATATAAGCAATATATAAAAAATGGAGGGAATTATTATGCAAGAGAAGACAACCGCTCAGAAGCTGATTTTGGGTCTTCAGCACGTGCTGGCAATGTTCGGCGCAACCGTATTGGTACCTGCATTAACAGGTCTTAATACATCAATCACACTTTTTTGTGCAGGTGTGGGAACACTTATATTTCATGGAGTAACTAAGAGAAAAGTGCCTGTATTCCTAGGTTCTTCATTTGCTTTTATGGGCGGTATATCCGCAATTTTGGGTGATGCCAGAATGGGTGACCCTGAGTTTCTGGAAAGACTTGCAGCAGTTAAGGGGGCACTTATTATAGCAGGTCTTGTATATGTAATATTTGCCGGACTTATTAAGGTTATCGGTTATGATAAGGTAAGCAAGCTTTTACCACCGATCGTAACAGGACCTATCATTATTGTTATCGGTTTAAGATTAAGTGCAACAGGTGTATCAAGCGCATTCTACCGTGATGGTGCTTTTGAACCGAAATGCCTTATCGTAACCGGAGTAGTACTCCTTGTTGTTATCGGATTTTCAGTATTTGCTAAGGGAATTCTTAATCTTATGCCGATTCTTTTCGGTATTATCGCAGGTTATATCGTATGCGGTTTCCTTGGATTTACAGACTTCTCAGCAGTAGCTAAGGCTGACTGGCTTGCATTTACGGATAAGGACATTATCGCACAGGTTATCTGCCTTCCTACATTTAAGCTTGATGCAATCCTTGCACTTGCACCGATTGCACTTGTTACACTTGTTGAGCATGTAGGCGATATCACAACAAACGGTGCGGTAGTAGGAAAGGATTTCATCTCCGACCCGGGTGTACATAGAACAATCCTTGGAGACGGTCTTGCAACAGCATTCGCAGGCTTACTCGGTGGTCCTGCCAATACAACATACAGCGAGAACACCGGTGTTCTTGCGGTTACCAAGAATTACGATCCTTCAATCATCAGAATTGCAGCAGTATTCTCAATTATCCTTGGTGTATTCGGTAAGATCGGCGGAGTTATTACATCAATTCCGGGACCTGTAACCGGTGCTATCTCAATCGTATTATACGGTATGATTTCTGCGGTAGGTGTAAGAATCTTAATCGGCCAGAGAGTTAACTTGGGAAACAGCAGAAACTTAATGATAGCAGCACTTATCCTTGTAATCGGTATCGGATGTGATTCAATCCCGATTGCAGGAACAGTGACAATTTCCGGACTTGCGCTTGCGGCAATCTTAGGAATCGTATTGGCACTTGTTCTTCCTGAAGGAAAGGATGCATATCTTTCAAAAGATGAAACAGTTTAAAGAAAATAATACCTCTAAAGGGAGACCAAGACTTTGCGTCTCCCTTATGGGGGAAAATATAGAAGATATTAGAATAAAAGCGCAAAAGATTAAGGAATCGCCTGCGGATATATTAGAGCTTCGTGCGGATTATTACAGGGGTGATATATATAAGGATCTTTCTGCGGTTTTTTTGGCTTTAAGAGAAGCTTTTGACCGGGAGATTATATTTACCTTAAGAAGCGATGAAGATGGCAAATTCGGCGATTTATCGTTTGAGGCGGCAAAGCAGGTTATTAAGGAAGCAGCATCATCGAAGAAAGCTGATTATATTGATGTTGAATACGGGCTGGTAAAAGACTGCCCCAAGTTAATAGATGATATTAGGAAAGATACTTCGGTTATCTTATCGGAGCATGTATATAATGATACTTTTACAGCAGATTCCGTATACGACAGATTAAAAACTCTTTCGGAATATAATGCGGATATGGTAAAATACGTAATAATGCCTGATAGCAAAAACGATGTTATGCAGCTTATGGAAGGCGTTATAAGATTCAAAGAAGATTGCCCTGAAGTACATGTAATAAGTCATGCAATGGGTGAAATCGGTATTATATCAAGACTCTCCGCAGAACTTATCGGAAGTGAGATTGCTTTTGCGGCATTAGATGAAAAAAGCGCTTCGGGGCAGATAGAAGTCGGCATGATGAGAACCTGTCTTGACGGTATTCATGAGCAGCTTGAAAGTGAGGAATAAAATGGCTAATAAGAGAATTGAAAACGAGGCGGTTGATAAGCTTTTTGATGCCGTGCTTGCACTTAAGACAAAAGAAGAGTGTTATGGTTTCTTTGAGGACTTATGTACAATCAATGAGATTCTCGATATGAGTCAGCGTATAGAGGTTGCTTCTCTTCTTCGTAAAAAGTGCGTCTACCAGGAGATAACGAAAAAGACCGGTGCATCTACCGCAACTATAAGCAGGATTAACAGGAGCCTTAATTACGGTAATGATGCGTATAACCTGATATTGGACAGAATAGAAGATTAGTGATTAAAAGGTCGGTACAAAAGTACCGACCTTATTATTATGAATTACAATCTATTATGCTGATTTTACTTCCTGCCGGGACTGACTTGGTAATAAAAGCATTGGCACCGATGATACTGTTTTCACCGATAACGGTATCACCGCCAAGTATTGAGGCACCTGCGTATATGGTAACGTTATCTTTGATTGTCGGATGCCTCTTTTTGTTAGACAGTGTGTGCCCGCCGCTTGTTGATAAGGCACCTATGGTTACGCTTTGATATATCTTAACGCTATTACCGATAACCGAAGTCTCACCTATTACGATTCCAGTTCCATGGTCGATGAAAAAGCGCTTTCCGATAGTTGCACCCGGGTGAATATCAATACCCGTCTTGGAGTGGGCATACTCTGTCATAAGACGCGGAAGAAGCGGGACATCAAGAAGATACAGTTCGTGAGCAAGTCTGTTCGTCGTTATGGCCATAAGTCCCGGGTAGGCGAGAATAATTTCGTCAAGGCATTTGGCTGCAGGGTCACCGTTATAGATTGCAAGAAGATCTTCTTCTATGTAATCGCGTATAACAGGTATTTTTTTGAAAAGCTCCTTGCATATATGATAACTTTCTTCTCTTCTTGATGCTTCCGACATCGAATTGGTGAGTGGACCGAAATCCAGTGCTATATTAATAAGTTTATTAAGGTGATAGAAGCAGTTCTCTATGGTTACCGCAAAACAGTTTTCGGGATTATATATTTTTACATCACGATTTTTGTAATAACCCGGGAATACAATTGAAAAGAGGTTTTCGACAAGATCGATAACTTCTTTTTTATTGGGTTGATTGTATATATCTACAGCGTCTATGTGCTTGCCCATGGAATAGCTGTTAAGGATTGTTGATACGATATCGCCTATTTCTTTTTCTTTGATTGGTTGATTCATTTTTCACTCCTTTAGTCAAAAAGTGCGGTTGAATAGTACCTGTCGCCGCTGTCCGGGAGGAGAGCAACAATTGTTTTGCCCGCATTTTCAGGTTTACCGGCGTACTTAATGGCAGTACCTAATGCAGCACCCGAGGTTATGCCTACAGAGATACCTTCAAGTGACGACAGTAATTTTGCGGCGTCTATTGCCTCCTCTTCAGTGGCTTTATATATTTCATCGTATATTGTCGTATTAAGGATCTCAGGCACGAATCCTGCACCGATTCCCTGGAGACCATGCTTACCGGCCAAACCTCCCGAAAGAACCGGAGAGCCGGCAGGTTCTACGGCAATTACTTGTATTGAAGAATTCTTTGATTTTAAATACTCGCCTGTACCGGTGATTGTTCCTCCTGTGCCGACACCGGCGATAAATATATCTATGTTGCCCTCCGTATCATTCCATATTTCCGGTCCGGTTGTAGTGCGATGTGCTTCAGGATTGGCGGAGTTAATAAACTGACCGGGAAGGAAAGACCCGGGAGTATTTTTGGCAATTTCTTCAGCCTTTTTAATAGCGCCTTTCATACCTTCCCTACCGTCTGTAAGGACAATTTCTGCACCATAATGGCTGAGAATCTTACGGCGCTCGATGCTCATTGTCTCGGGCATGGTGAGAATTACCTTATAGCCCTTGGCAGCAGCAATTGCCGCGAGACCTATACCGGTATTGCCGGAGGTCGGCTCGATTATAACGGAGTCGGCTTTTAAAATGCCACGCTTTTCTGCATCTAAGATCATTGATAAGGCTGCGCGGTCCTTGGTACTTCCCGTAGGATTTAAGTATTCAAGTTTTACCAAGATCTTGGCCTTAAGGTCGAGCTTCTTTTCAATATTATTAACGTGAAGAAGCGGTGTATTGCCGATAAGTTCGGTAATGTTTTGATAGATTTTGCTCATTTTGATCAATCCTTTCTTTTCTCATTTTGTGTAATAAAAAAACCCGGAAGCATTTAAGCTCCGGGTATATGGCATTGAGTGTTTGAATTATGTAACTCACTTATCACAGGGTGTAAAGCTGTACGCAAACACCCCGGCCATATTGCCCGGGATAAGTACAACAACAACACTCTTTATAATTGTTAATATATGTATTGATAAGCATTGGGATATTCTCCTTAAAAATCATTGGAGTTAATATATCGCAAATTAGGGTATATGTCAATATCAAATTTTGAGAGACACATGAATAACTTCATTTAGACATTTAATGTGCCCGTGCCTAAAAATTAGACACGGGTATTTTTTTGCCCATTTAAAGGCTTTCCAAAGTATTGTATTCTATTAAACGGTTAAGGGAATGGGACCTGAACATCCCTTGTTCCGCAGATTATATAGAAAGGACTGTTATATATGAAATTTTCAAGAACAGTTGTTAAATATCGAATTCCTATACTGATTATATCACTGCTTCTTTTGATACCGTCATTCATAGGAATTTCAAAGACAAGAGTCAATTATGATATGCTTGACTACTTGCCGTCAAAGTCCGAG
>JAEENO010000047.1 GCA_016283755.1 Lachnospiraceae bacterium
GCAGCAACCTTACCCTGTCTTACTGCCTCAAGGCCTGTCTCTTCATACTTAGCGCGGTTATCGGCAATATCCTTCGCGGTCAGAACTTTTATAGGAGTAATCTTACCCTTACCCGCCTGATGTGCTGCTCTTTCTATTACACCGAAGTCGGTTTCTTCTATCTGAATAAGTAATGCTTCCTTGTCTTTAGCAGAAAGCTCGTCATAATACTTAAGAACCTGCTCCTGGTTATACTTTTTACATTTTTCTCTTGCCTCTTCAAATGTCATCTTATTGTTCCTCCTGGTATATCTCATGTAGTCTCTGTATCTGTCTCATCATATTGCCGGTCTCCGATAATTTAAGTACATTGCTGATTCGCTTTCTTACAAGGTTTGAATCGTAAGGCTTGGTTATTATCTCAAGCGCTCCGCGCTCTAATGCCTGCTCCTCGCACTCGCGTTCTCCCGATGATGTTATCATAATAACCGGTATCTCTTTAAGATAGAGGTATTCAGCCTTCTTCTCAAGGAGCATAAGTCCGTTCATCTTCGGCATATGTATATCAGCTATGATAAGACTAATCGAATTAAAGTTATTCTTAAGAAGTTCGAAGGCTTCTTCGCCGTTCGTCGCTTCAAGCACATGATACTCTTCCTGCATCATATGGGAGATTATCTTCCTGTCTATCTTCTGATCGTCAACGATAAGAATCGTACGACGTACATCAGGAAGCTCCGGCACGCAATTGCGCTCTCGTTCAAACTCAAGACGTGAGGTAAACTCTTCCTTGGATATGGGTTTGGAGAAGTAATATCCCTGAATGCAGTCGCAGCCCATACTTGCAAGTAATTCATACTGTGCCTTAGTCTCTACGCCTTCAGCAACAGTTCCCATGTTAAGAGCTCTTGCCATCTGGATAATCGAATATAAGATATTATCCGCGCGTTCCGACGTCTCAAGGTCGTCTATGAATTTCATATCTATCTTAAGAATATCTACGTTAAAGTCCTTAAGCATGTTAAGGGATGAATATCCGCTTCCGAAGTCATCCATAAGTATCTGGAAGGATGAGGCCTTGAAGTCCTTAATGGCCTGTGCCATATACTTCGGGTTATCCTGGTAGGCGCCTTCGGTAATCTCAAGCTTGATGCAGGTAGGCTCAAGCTTATAGCGGTCAAGCATCTCTTTAATTTTCACCGAGAATTCCGTTCTGTAGAAGTTAATTCTCGATATATTGATCGATATAGGAACGATTCTGACACCCTTATCAAGCTGTTCTCTCTGGAACTTACATACTTCTTCGCATACGTATAAATCAAGCACCGCGATAAATCCGTTCTTCTCACATAGAGGAACGAATATTCCCGGATTGATTATTCCCTTAATAGGGTGCTTCCATCTAATTAATGCTTCAGCGGATACCGTAAGTCCGGTCTTCGTATCAACGATAGGCTGGAAGACAACGAAAAACTGCTTATTATTAAGTGCCTGTTCCATCTCTATTACGAGTTCCTGCTCGTTCAAGATGTCTTCCTTAAGCTTCTCGCTGTAATATGCGCTTCGAACGAGGTAGCTGTCCTTAATGGTCTGAAGTGCCATATCGGCTCTGTCGCACATAAGGTATACAGGCATATCAGGGTCAATAACTTCATATATACCCATATGAAGCTGCAAGGTATAATCTATCGGGCTTCTGTGATCCTGACCGGTTAGAACCCTATCTATCTTAGGCATTATCTCTTCCAAGTACTTACGTGTCGTACAGAATACGAAACTGTCTGCTTCCGTTCTTGTACAGATACCATTATCTTTAAGAAGATCGACAAGTTCATGAGCTATGTTACGAAGTACCTGATCGCCCAGGCGGCTTCCGAAAAGTTCGTTAACCACTTTGAATCGATCTACATTCCAAACCGCGATTACGCAGGTACTGTCTGCTCCTGATATGAACTCGCGTGCTTCCTTATAGAAGCTTTCTCTGTTATATAATCCTGTCAAGACATCACGTTGCGTTACAAATCTTAACGTATCCGTCTGATAAGACATCTTGACCTGTGTAAAGATTACTTTATTAACTACATTGCTGATACGCTTCTTGACGATTCGCTGATTATAAGGCTTGGTAATAAAATCATCCGCGCCAAGTTCAAGCGCTTCAACTTCATTATCCTCGTCATCGCTTTCGGTATTAACCACAACCGCTATATCCTTAAAAGCTTCTTCCTTCTTAATGGTTCTTAGGAAATCAAAGCCGTTCATCTTAGGCATGAAGATATCAAGGAGTATAATATCCACATGTACGCCGCTTTTAAGAAGCTTTAATGCTTCATCGCCATCGCCTGCTTCAACGATATTGTATTCACTAAGAAAAATACCGCGCAAGATTGCCCTGTCTATCGATCTGTCATCGACTATCATCATTGTAAGCATCTGTTCCATACAGTCACTCCTTTATATAGACGGCAAAGCCGTCATGCCGCTATTATCCCTATTCTGTCGGCTTATCTGCCGACATCTTATCTAACGCTTGATTTCACACTGTAACTTAACTATGTCAAATATCTCCTGATATGTCTTATTATGCTTCTCGGAAAGAGCTTTTACACTCTCATACTCAGGGTAAAAGCGCGTCTTCCCGTCAGGTAAAGTTACCACCTTAACTTCAACCTCACCAAGCGGCGTCGGAACCGTTACCTTCTCGCGCTTAAGCATATCGCGTTCCCAGGTGGTCTTTCTTATTCCGATTGTAGTAGTCTCTAAGAAGATTAATTCTTCAAGTGCGTCCTCTTCTTCCTTATGGCAGATAACTGTCAGGATAAATGCCGGGCGATTCTTCTTCATAAAGCAAGGTGTATAGCTTACGTCCAAAGCTCCTGCTTTAAGAAGGCGCTCCATTGTAACCCCAAGGACTTCCGGGGAGGCGTCGTCTATATTGGTTTCTATTTTAATAACTGTATCATGTAAGATGTATTCACTGTTCATATATTATCCCTTCTTCTATTCCTTAAGTCGTTATGTCTTCGCTAATCTTAGTCTTCCTTAACCTTGCCGGTTACCGCAAGGCGGTTAATCTGTGTTGCCATATAACCTGCGCCATATCCGTTATCTATGTTAACTACCGCAATTCCGTTTGCACAGGAATTGATCATGGTAAGAAGTGCTGAGATTCCGCCAAGATTCGCCCCGTATCCGACAGATGTCGGCACCGCGATTACAGGCTTATCTGTAAGGCCACCGATTACGCTTGCCAGTGCTCCTTCCATTCCCGCTATCGCAACTACGACGTTAGCTTTATTGATATCATCCATGCGGGATAAGAGACGATGCAATCCGCTTACACCCACGTCGTATACTCTTGTAACGTAACTTCCGAAGTATTCCGCGGTCTTCGCTGCTTCTTCGGCAACGGATAGGTCAGCGGTTCCGGCGGTACAGATCGCGATATTACCGATTAAGTCGATTGGTGCGCTTGTATTCTTCTTAATCTGTAAGATACGGGATACCTTATCGTATTCAACCTGCGGAAATATGCCACGAATCAATTCGGCTTGTGCTTCGCTTGCTCTTGTACCGAATACACAACCATCCTTTTCATATAATTTCTTATATATCTCAACAAGGTATTCATCGCTTTTTCGCTCACAGAATACCACCTCTGCAAAGCCGGTACGACGCTTTCTGTCTGTATCCAACTTCGCAAAGCCCATTTCTTCGTATGTTTTACCTGATACATTGATTTCTTCAGTCTTCATCTTATGTTGCCTTTCGGTTTTTAGGCATATTCTACCACTGTATTTCCATTCTATCACCGATTATTCCTACTGTCTACGACACAATTCTTGAAGAAAGTGTGTTTTAGTCGGGCTTATCTATACCTATGGAGTGAGTGGTATGCCGATATACAATATATAGTGGGTATTTTACTTAAAAAAGCTCGTTTTTTGGCGGATTTTTAAAAAATACAAGCCCCGACAATCCGCATAAATACTGCATTTGCAGGGCTTATGATAATTTAATCTCAAAAAAATACCGCAAACCACTTTACATTTATGTAAAACTTTTGTAAAATACTAACTGTAGAAAGTAGATTGCTCTCTATATGAGATTCGTTTCCTGACGGAGGCGAGTTGGATTTTGAATAATAGTCGTCGCATATGCGACCTACCAGAGGCCATTAGGAGAATGAAGACGAACTGAAATTAAGATTCGGGTTGAGTGTGGCGAATAGTCTACGTGGTAACTGGCCTTCGGGTGACTGAAGATCTGAAGGCCGCGCGCATAGTTGTCACTACTGCAATTTTTATTGTAGGAGTTCCCGCAGCGCGTATAATTAAATATGTGCTTGTCCACACAAGCACGAGAAAGTTTTAAGATGGGAGTTTTATCTCATCTTTTTTTTGCGCTTTTTTGCTTGATATAATTCATAATATCGGATATAAAAATACCCTCCTTATCGACTGTGCGATAAAGAGGGCATATATTTCTTATTATGTGGTAAGTCTTCTTACAAGCTCTTTTAAGGTTGCGATGTAATTCTCAAAATCCTCATTGATATAGCTTACATTCTCTTCCTTACCTGCAAATTCATGGAGTCTTGAATGTTCCGAGAAATTCTCGGCACCGATTGTCTTCGCAGTTGTCTTAACTGCATGCGCTTCAATTGCGTAATTCTTCCAATCAGCTTCCTTGTAGAACTTTTCAAGGTTGGCTATTCTATTCTCCACATCAGATGCAAAATCCTGAACTATCTCTTCATAAAGTTCTTCCATTCCGCCGCAGAAGTTAATTCCGGATTCTCTATCAATTACAAATTCCTGCTCGTTCATATAATCATCTCCAGTCATGTGATATGTACTAATTACCCTTAAGTGTATCAATTAGTTATGACCATATTATGACTTGTTAGAATGATCCGTGACTTCCGCCGTGGCTTCTTCCGGATGAAGAGGTATGTGTGGATGAACCGCCGCCCGACGACTTGGTCTCGCGAACTGTCTTGGTTACGGAAGCATAGAGGAATGTATCCTTGCTTACGTTGATATCTACAGAATTCTCATCAATGTAATTATTCGCGTTGGCTGCATATCTTACGCTCTTTAACTGTCCCTTAAGGATTCCCGTATATATGAAAGCTACGATTAATCCGATTATAATGAATGCCGCAACACCTGTTGCAGGATTATAAGGCTCCTTCGGTAATGCAGGTGGAAACTCAGCTCCTGTCTTATATGCTTCCATTGTCTCTGCTGCCTTATCAGCAAGAGTATTGAATGCTTCATAATAATTACCGGCGCTAAGATCAGGCTTAACATAAGCCATGATATAATCCTGAGCTGCATCCGTATAGCAATTAATTCCTCTACCGCATGTACTTATTGCCCATTCGCGTTCTTCCATTGCTATAACAAAAAGCATACCCGCGAAGTCATCGCCTTCACCGTATCCGTACTCATCATATGAATCATCTGCGAATGCTACAATATCAGAGTATCCGTAATCTGCCATATTCTCAACCGTAATAATTACAAGATCAAGTCCGTACTTATCTACAAGCGCATTAATCTTGTCCTGTAAAGCGGTAACCTCAGACTCTGTCATAAGATGTGCATGATCCTGCATACGGTATGTAATTCTGTCAGTTCCTTCAGCATGAGAAGGTACTGTCGTAAATGCCATGGTCACAATAAGAAGTGCCACGGTAAGAATAGATATAAGTGCTTTTTTCATATCCGTGCCTCCTTATAATAACCACCATACGTAGGTAAGTGCTGCCGCAACAGCTCCTGCGATGGCAAATGAAATTGCAAAATACTTATTTCTAAGGCCCTTATCCATCGGTAAATCTCCGACGAACTTGCCTGTCTGTCCGTTCATAGCGAAGGTGTACTTCTGTCCGTTATATGTGGTATTAAGTACCCATACA
>JAEENO010000048.1 GCA_016283755.1 Lachnospiraceae bacterium
TTATGACGTTAAGTATAACGTTCTTGGAGGTAAGTGATGAGAGAAAGAGGAGAGCTTACGCACCTTGGAAGTCAGGGTACGACTTATAAGTATGAATATGATCCGGGTTTGTTGGAGACCTTTGATAATAAGCATCCGGAGAACGATTATTATGTCAAGTTCAATTGTCCGGAATTTACGTCGCTCTGTCCGATAACGGGACAGCCGGATTTCGCGACAATAACGATATCATATGTGCCGGATATTAAGATGGTGGAAAGTAAGTCATTAAAGCTTTATTTATTCACCTTCCGTAATCACGGCGATTTCCATGAGGATGTCGTAAATGTAATCATGAAGGATCTTATTAAATTGATGGATCCGAAGTATATCGAGGTCACAGGAAAGTTTCTTCCGCGAGGCGGTCTTTCCATAGATCCTTACTGTAACTACGGTAAGCCGGGAACTAAGTGGGAAGAAGTCGCTTGGAACAGGCTTTCCAATCACGACTTATATCCTGAAAAAGTAGATAACAGATAAAATTAAACCTCTCTCGTTATACGAGGGAGGTTTCGTTGTTTTCGTCATTCTTTTTAAAACCTAAACCAAATTCATGAAAATCAGGCTGGTCTGCAATAAATTCTAAGATGTCCGATGTGGTAAGGGTTTCAGAGGTATCTAAGAAATGCATAACCTTTTCAAGGCGTTCAGGCTTTCGTTTCACGTAAGTAATTACACCCGCTATAAAGCCGAAATAAGAATCAGGAATTTGATTAAGCTTATTAACTAATTCTTCCATATAAGATACTCCTTTCTAAAACTCAAACTTTTCAAAGATGTTGTAATCATTGAATCCATGGTTCTCAAAATGATAGACGTAATAATTATCGTCTGTATCCAGAGAATAGTGGACACCAATTCGCTTACCTTTGTATGTATCATAGTTGGAATTGATTTCACTGATAATTTTGGCATATTCCGAGTTTGATAGTATACAAGGTTCGTAATTGAATCTTCTGCCTGAAGAATCAAATTTAATTATATTTCCTATAAGATCACCGCCCTTTCGAGCTCTCTTTATAAGAACAGTGACCCATATTTCTAAATCTCTCTAAGAAATTATATCACGCACAAGACACCTGTACAAGTTATTCACAGTATAAAAAACCCTATGGATTATAACAATTAGGATGTCATAGTCCGTAGGGTCGAGCTTTTATTAGTTCAGCTTTGATAATTCTACTGCGGTCTTGGCAGCTAAAGCTGCGTTATTATATACAAGCTGGATATTCGAGTCGAGGCTGTCACCGCCTGTAAGTTCCTTGACCTTGGCAAGTAAGAACGGTGTTGTCTCCTTACCCTTAATGCCCTTTTTCTCAGCCTCAGCGATAGCTTCGTCAATTGCCTTATTGATAACCGAAGGCTCCATTGAGTACTGCTCAGGAATTGGATTGGTAACAAGGATTCCGCCCTTCATTCCAAGCTCGTGCTTAACAAAGATTGCCTTTGCGAGTTCTGCAGGAGTATCGATCTCGTAATCTACGGATAAACCGCTGGTTCTTGTATAGAATGCAGGTAATTCCTTAGTGCCAAAGCCTAATACCGGAACACCCTTGGTTTCAAGGTATTCCAAAGTAAGCGGAAGGTCAAGGATTGCCTTGGCGCCTGCACATACTACAGTAACATCAGTCATTGCAAGCTCATCTAAATCTGCAGAGATATCGAAGGTCTGCTGTGCGCCTCTATGTACTCCGCCGATTCCGCCTGTTGCGAAGATCTTAATGCCTGCCATTGCTGCAATAATCATGGTTGTTGCAACAGTTGTTGCTCCATCCATTCCCTTTGCAACGATTATCGGAAGGTCACGACGTGATACCTTAGTTACGCCTGCGCCTGTCTTTCCTAAATATTCAATCTCTTCACGGCTTAAGCCTGCCTTAAGTCTTCCGCCGATTATTGCGATTGTTGCAGGGATTGCTCCGTTATCGCGGATAACCTTCTCTACGTTAAGTGCTGTCTCCACATTCTGCGGATACGGCATTCCGTGTGAAATAATAGTAGACTCAAGTGCTACTACAGGCTTGCCCTGTGCTAATGCTTCCTTTACTTCAGGTGCTATATCAAGATATTTTTCTATACTCATATTACTTTACTCCTTTGAAATTAGCTCTGCTTAATGCGAGCTCATAACTTAACTCTTTATTGTTGGTTTCTGTTGTCTCCAATGTAATTGCGGCTGCGGCCATTCCAAGCTTAACAGATGCGTCAAACGGAAGGTCTTTGCAGAATCCCGTTACAAGTCCTGCAAAAAGCGCATCCCCGGCACCTGTTGTGTTAACAAGCTTAGCCTTAAGCGGCGCCATAATTCCTTCGCAGTCAGCACTTTTATAATATACGCCTTTACTGCCGAGAGTGATGATTACCTGCTTAACGCCTTCTGCCATAAGCTTCTCTGCTGCGGCCTTAAGAGTTTTCTTATCTTCAGGATTGATCTTCATTCCGGTTAATACCTCTGCCTCGATTGTATTCGGGGTGATGGTATGGATGTATTTAAGTAATTTCTTAAACTTAACGGCTTTGGCTGCGGATACCGGCTCTGCGAATACAGGGGCCTCGGTATTCTCAACTATCTCAGCTATTGTCTCTTCCGGAAGGTTTGCATCAACCACGATTATAGCGCTGTTCTCAAGAAGATTTGACTTGCTTGAGATAAATGACGGAGTCATCTTGTTATAGATGCTCATATCGTTAACCGCAAGCTCCATATCGCCGTCTTCACGAGTGATATAGAGATAAGTTGATGTCATGTCTTCCTTGGACATAAGACTGTCGTGAATATCAATCTTCAAGTTCGTACAGCTGTTGATTATCTGCTTGGCATAATCATCATCGCCGAATGCGGTAACAAGCTTAACGCTGTTGCCTAATAGGCTTAAGTTATGCGCAATGTTACGGCCGACGCCTCCAAGAGAGGTGCGGACGCGGCCCGGGTTGGAGTCTTCCTTTACGAGCTTTTTATCCGGGGTTCCGCCGATGTCCATATTTACCGCTCCGAAGATGGTTATGTAGGACATGTCATGCATTATGTAGCCTTTGCCGATTATGTAGCCCTTCTTCATAAGGTTGGAGATGTGGACTGCGGCTGCGGATCTTGTGATGCCGAGCTTGGCGGCCAGCTCCTCCTGAGATATCATTGGGTCTGCGGCTATAATATCGTAGATTTCACGTTCTCTGTTTGTCATAGCGAATCCTTTCGTTAATGTTTGCTTATTTCAATTAACAAATGTAAGTATACGCTCCGGATTTTAAATTGTCAATATAATAATATTACGAGGAGTCGAAAATTAAAATTCATCTATTATCTACGGTTCCAAGACACGATTATACGACGAACCTACGGGCTAATTGAAAGATAAGCTTAATAGTCCGTAGAGGTTTTCTAAGTACTGTGGTATAATATCACCATGCGGGTAGCAAATCGGGTAGCATTATTTGGGTAGCACATCATATGAAAAGAGGTGTATATATGAGCATAGAAGAAATAGTTCGTTCCGAGCGGGCATACTTTAAAACGGGCGCAACCAGGCCCTATAGCTTCAGAATGAAGCAGCTTAACCTTCTTGAAGAAGCAATCAAGAGAAATGAGAAGAGGCTTATGGACGCTCTTAAAAGCGACCTTAACAAAACCCCTTACGAATCATACATTACGGAAATAGGCATAGTTCTTGAAGAGATAAGATACCATAAGAAGCACTTGAAGTCCTGGATGAAGGCGAAGTGCGTATCGCACAAATTATCGCACTTCCCGGCAGTGGGATATCGCGTTAATGAGCCGTACGGAGTAGTATTGATCGCATCCCCGTGG
This sequence comes from Lachnospiraceae bacterium, assembly GCA_016283755.1. Lineage (GTDB taxonomy): Bacteria > Bacillota > Clostridia > Lachnospirales > Lachnospiraceae > XBB1006. The sequence goes on from JAEENO010000048.1 coordinate 3,845, forward strand.
AATTATCCGGTCAATCTTACATTTGAAGCATTGGTAGGCGCAATCTCCGCAGGTAACTGCGCGGTTATTAAGCCTTCCGCATATTCTGCGGCTACAAGTCATGTAATTAAGGAGATAATTGAAGAGACCTTCGAGCCAAGTTACATTAGCGTAGTAGAAGGCGGCAGAGCCGAGAATCAGGAACTTTTCAACCAGAAGTTTGATTATATATTCTTTACGGGAAGTGTTAATGTCGGCAAGACCGTAATGGAGGCAGCATCCAGGCACTTAACCCCTGTAACACTCGAGCTTGGCGGCAAGTCCCCTGTTATAATCGATAAAACCGCAGACATTCGCGTTGCGGCTAAGCGCCTTGTTTTCGGTAAATCGCTTAATGCGGGCCAGACCTGCATTGCGCCGGATTACTTATTTATCTATGAGCCGCTTCGTGACGAGTTTATAGAAGAGTTTAAGAAGGAGCTTAACAAGGCCTTCCCTGACGGTAACTACGAAGAGATGCCGACCATCATTAATGAAAAGCACTTTAACCGCTTAACCGGCCTTCTTAACGAGGGCAAGCTTGTGGTTGGAGGTAAGACAGACGCAGAGAGAAGATTTATCGAGCCATCCGTCCTTATAGACGTAAAGCCTGACGACGAGGTTATGACAGACGAGATATTCGGACCGATTCTTCCTATAATGACCTACAGACACTTAAGCGAAGTAATTGACTTTATAACGTCTCGCCCGCGTCCGCTTGCGTTCTATGTATTTACACGTGATAAGCGCGTCGTTAAAAAGCTCTTCGATTCATGTTCTTTTGGAGGCGGTTGTGTCAACGACGTAATTATGCATATAACCTCACCGGATATGCCGTTTGGCGGAGTCGGTAATTCGGGTATGGGTAATTATCATGGAAAGAAGTCGTTCGAGACCTTCACCCATTCAAGATCGGTTCTCGTTAATAACTTTTCGTTCGAGGCTCCGCTTCGTTATCATCCATATACGGACAAGAAGATGAGTCTTATGAAGAAATATTTTAGCGGTGATATGAAATAACAGATAAAGTAAAATCCTCCCGAGAACCTCGGGAGGATTTTTCCGTATATCATTTTCCCTTTACAATAAAAAGAAACTTAAGCGTCTAATTCTCTGTCTTTTGCCATGAAGAAAAGTGCAATAGTATCAGGTCCTACGTGGCTTCCCGTACAGAAATCATAGGAAGTGTTGATGAAGCGACGTACATGCACGCGCTTTTCAATCTCCTGCATAACATATAAGGACTCTTCGTAGCAGTCTGCGTGAGCAATACCGATTATCTGCTTCTCAGGCTCTGTAATGTTCTTACATACAAGGTCAACGAGTTCATTTAATACTGCCTTACGGCCGCGACACTTCTTGTACTCAACGATGAAGCCTTCTGCATTGCCGCGAAGGATAACCTTGATGTTAAGCATGTTGCCGATAACAGCTTTGGCGTTGCTGATTCTTCCCGTATGTACGAGGTGCTTTAAGTTACCTACCGTAAATACGCCGTTCATGTGAGGCGGATAGGTACTAAGCTCATTATATATGCTCTCAATATCGCGGCCTTCCGCACGCATCTCGCTTGCATAGATTGCAAGGATGCCCTGCGCAAGAGACGCATTCAATGAATCGATTAAATATACCTTGTTATGAAGGCTCTCGTCTTCTGCCAAGCTTTCCGCTGCAACTCTCGCGGAGTTATAGGTACCGCTAATGTTGCTGCTTAATGAGAAGTAGAGTACGTCCTCGCCATGTTCAAGGACTGATCTGAAGTAATCTTCGAATTCACCGCTTGAGATAAGGCCTGTCTTAACTTCCATTCCGTTTCTTATCTTCTCATAGTAATCGTGGCCCTTGGCACGTTCTTCCTCTTCCGTAAGAGTAGGATCAAAGCAAGTAAGCGGAGTGTCATCTATTGTATTAACGAACGACAACACGTGAATATCGTATTCCTTCACAACTGTTGCCGGTATATTAGCAGCAGAATCAACTACTATTCGGAACATAATAATTCCCCCTATATTCCCTAAAAATCGTACTTTCTAATTATACATAGTTTTCAATACTACGTCAAGGGTTTAGCGGTCCGACAGAAAAAATTCCTTTAAGTCGAATAATAATTATCGAAAAACAATAAAAATATATTGACAAACTAATTTCAAGGTGTTATTCTTTCCCTAGAATCCGATAAGGGAGGAGAATGAAAAATGAAACATGATAAATTAGCAAAACTTTTAAAGGTAATTATTGTCGGAACCACATTACTCGGCCTTTTTGCGGCCATAGTATTTATCCCGGAGCATGCGAAGACCTTTAAGGAGATGTATCCGGAGTTTTCGCACTGGCTTATTCCTTGGCTTATCTTACTTTATACCTGCGCTGTTCCGTGCTTTGTTGCAATGGGTATATCTTGGAAAATCGCAACTAATATAGGACGTGACAAGGGCTTTACAATGGAGAACGCCGGGTTATTTAAGATATACTCGGTGCTTGCGTTAATTGATACCATAGTATTTTTATCCGGCAGCATAATCTATATGTTCTGCGGCATCAATCATCCGGGTATCTTACTTATAAGTCTTTTTATTGCATTCGTCGGTTTTGCTGTATATGTCTGCACTGCAGGGCTTTCCTATCTTGTGGCCAAGGCGGCCACGCTTCAGGAAGACAGCGATCTTACTATATAAGGAGGGAGTCGCATGAAGATAATAGTTAACGTGGATGTCATGATGGCGAAGCGCAAGATTTCCTCCAACGAACTTGCGGAGCGAATTGGTGTTACGCCTGCGAATCTTTCAATCCTTAAGACCGGCAAAGCTAAAGCCATTAGGTTTTCGACGCTTATGGCGCTCTGCCACGAGCTTAACTGCCAGCCGGGCGACATATTGGAGTTTAGCGAAGAAGATTAGACTTAAAAGGGGAAGAAAATGAGTGAGGAAATTAAGATAGAAGAAGTCAAGACAGAAAAACCTGCGTTTACCGCGGATATCAGGGAACGCGTGGTTGCCATAATTATGTGGCCCCTGTGTTTCTTATATGCATCGATGCTGTTTGAAGCAGAAGGTACTTGGAACACGATGTTTACCGTCTTTTCTTTATTGTTTATCGCACTTGCAGAAGGCCTATACCGGCAGAAAAAGCGCTCATGGGAGAGTATCGCAATTCTTATAATGACGGTAATAATAGCCGTATCCGTATGGCTTCCGTATCGGATACTCGGCCCTGTCTTTGAGAGCGGCTACAGAGCTTTTTTTACACACCTTTTTGCGGTTTACTGGGTAATGTGCCGTGCCAACACTTTAAGTGAAGGTGAGACTTCGCATATGATGCTCTGGGACGGGATCACGGGATTTTTCATAATGCCGTTCGGTAATTTTCTGCTTAACATAAGAACGTTGGGAACGGTATTTAAAGTTGAGAATAAGGAAGAGAAGAAAAAAGTTCTTCCTGCAATCTTACTTTCTTGTATTGCGGCTATTACATTGCTTGCGATAGCGGTGTCATACCTTATGCACGCGGATGTAAATTACAATCACATGATGGAGCGGATATTCAATTGCATAAGTATAGATATCGATGCAACATTACCTGTAAGACTTGGATTTACTGTATTAATAAGTATGTATCTCTATGGACTTCTCGGCGGTTGTTATAGAGATACCGTGGAGCAGGCGGCTGATAGAACCGGGAGTGTTAAGAAGAATCTTAATTCGTTAAGAAAAGTTCCCGGACTTACATGGCTTATATTCGTGGCGCTTTTCTCCGTATTCTATGTGGTCTTCTTTGCAATGCAGGGACAGTACTTACGATACATTATAGATGCTTTTGCACTTAAGCTTCCTGCGGGTGTAACCTATTCGCAGTTTGCAAGACGCGGCTTCGGCGATATGTGCGGTGTTACCGTCATTAACTTTATCCTTCTCTGGCTTATGACAAGGACTTCTGTTAATTATGAGAAGCCGATTAAGGCCGCAAGCCTTATATTAAACGGCGAGAGTATGCTTTTTGCGATTATAGCTTTTCTTAAGATAATGATGTATATCACCGCATACGGCTTTACTCCGCTTAGGCTCCAGTCGATCTGGGCAGCGGTGGTTCTATTCTATGCCTGCATATGCGTCATGATTAACATCTTAACTCGTAAAAAGACCGCAAAACCGTGGTTTCTCGGTAGCGCGGCGACACTTGCGATCCTGTGCATTATCTAGAAAGATAAATTATTTAACGAAAAACATTAAAAAGTAGTTGACAAAGATTAAACCCGGTGCTAATATAAGGACAAGGTCAGACAAGGCATGCATATCTGACCGGATTAAGGCCTAATTACAATTATTGATCAAGTTCCCGCGGCAAAAAGGCCGCGGCGTAGAATAAGGAGAATAATTATGGATACAAGCGTAAAGTTAGCACAGGTTAAGAAGAGTTGTAACGTATTAGAGATAGTTTTTAAAGTATTTAAGATAGTATGTATCGTCGGAGCTTGCATTTGCTTGGTAGCTTCGATAGGCTTTGCAATCTTTGGTAACAGGGTTGTAAGCTTTAACAACGGATCAGGCACCAAGATCAACCTTCATTTCTTCGATAGCGATATAATATCGTATGAGAACGGTAAGCTTAGCGGCCCATTCGCAGGAATTATAGAAGAGGCTCTTGAGGACAGCATCGAAGACAATCTCGGAATTCAGGGACATGTTAACTTGAGTAACGTATTGGAAGGTGAATACGGTCCGGTAGCAACCGATTTACTTAACGGATACGTTAGATGGGGCACTTTTGTAGCACTTTTATGCGGAGCATTATTCGCTTGTGCGGTAGCTTTCGTATTCTATCTTATTGAAGGTATCTTTAAGGAGATTAAAGACAGCGAGAGCCCGTTTACCGCACCTATCTTAAAGAAACTTAGAATAGCATTCATCGTGATTTCCGTACTTGCGCTTCTTGGTAACGGTCTTTGGGCAGGCGCGATCACAGGACTTATTTGCTGGGCGGTATATTGCATTATCGATTACGGATATGCATTGCAGAGCGAAGTTGACGAGACATTATAAGGAGGCAGGCCTATGAGCAAGATCGTTTTACGATTAGACCGCGTCATGGCAGACCGCAAGATGTCATTAAATGAACTTTCCGAGAAGGTTGGCGTGTCGAACGTCAATCTTTCCAAGATTAAGACAGGCAAGATCAGCGCAATAAGGTTTTCGACCCTTGAAGCCATCTGCGAAGCGCTTAATTGTCAGCCGGGAGACCTTCTTGAATACGATCCGACAAAGGAATCGGACGCGGTGGTAGTAGTTGAGGATGAGAATTAATATAGAAAAGCTCTTAGGCAGAGCCTGAGAGCTTTTATTAAAAGAATCGGCAGGGTTTTAAAGCCCTGCCTTTAATTATTTCGCTATGAATAATACTCCGAGTGTTCCCGGTCCGCAGTGCGATGATATTACACCGCCCGCGCGGGTTATGTGAATCTCCTTGAATGAATGTAAGGACTCGAGATAATCCCTGACTTCTGCAACGACCTTGTCGCTTGAACCCGAATGAGTTATAAAAACTCTCTCCGATCTTGCATCAAGAAGTCCCAATTCTCTGTCATGTACATATTCAAGAGTTGCGGTGTCGATTCTGCCGCGGTATTTCTTGTCTGCAAGCATAGCACCGTCACGAACGACAATCTCCGGATGAAGCTTAAGCATACCGCCCATAAGTGCAGCAACCGAACTGCAGCGTCCGCCTCTGTGAAGATAGACTAAAGTATCAACTACAAAGCTTGCACGAACCATAGGCTTTAACTTTTCTATCTCGGTAACTACCTCTGCTCGGGTTTTTCCTTCTGAAACCATATCACAGGCTGCAAGGACGAGAAGGCCTATTCCTGTAGACAGGTTCGCGGAATCGATAACGGAAATCTTGTCTGTTGCTCCGATATTGTCTGCTGCGATGTTAAGAACGTTGTAAGTCGTCGACATCTTGCTTGATATCGTAAACGCGATTATCTCGTCGCCGGCATCTATTGCGCTTTTAAAAGCCTGCTCCGCATCTTCCATGGAAACTGCGGAAGTCTTCGGAGTTGTGTTATGCTCGTCCGCCCATTTGTAGATTTCCTCAGGTGTAATCTCAATACTGTCACGGTATTCCTTATCGTCAAGACAGATATGAAGCGGAATTATTGTGACATTATATCTTTTGATAAGTTCCGGAGAAAGGTCCGACGTACTGTCAGAAAAAATTCTAATCATGTGTTTTTCCTCATTGATCCTAAATTGGATCGGAAATTACTCTTGTGCTGTAATGTTACCCGGAATCGGCTCGCCGTTAAGGCCGCTCATTGTGATTCCGATAAGGTGTTCAACTCCTTCTGCATCTACATAAGAGAATCCGGCTGTTGCCATGAACTCACCAAACTCAAACTGTAAAACCACAGGCTCGTCAGGAGTAAGTTCGCTAAGCTCGCCTACAAGAGTCTTCTTGTAAATTGCGTCGTATGTGTTTTCGTCAAAATCAACGAACTCTAAAGCATAGAACTTAAGGTTTGTAATGGTTGCATCCTTGGTGTAAAGAAGAACCTCGCTTACCTGACCTTCTGTGTGGATTGCAATTGTTGAGTAGTTGCTGTAAGGAGCAAGAGTATCGGCATCTGCATAAGCAAGATAGAATGGGAACGGATACTCGCGATCGTCTACAGGTTCATCTTCATCGTTTTCACCTTCGTTGTCATCTTCGTCTTCGCCGTTGTCATCGTTCTCGTTGTTATCATTGTTCTCGGTGGAACCGTTGTTATCTTCTGTAGTGTTGTTGCTGTTGTTGGCTGTGTTGCTATCATTACTGCCGCAACCGATCATAAGGGAAGCGACAAGTGTTAAAGTCAATAAAAGACATACGATTTTTCTATACATAATTGTAGTACCTCCATTATTTCGTACCCGTCTATTATCGCAAATTCTTGCGAGTTTTTCAAGGTCTTAGCGTGTTGTTTTTGTGTTCCCATGTTGAGTATAAAAATGTATACAAGCACTCGGCCTGAATCTGTGATATAATTTTATTGTAGGAGGGGAATTTATGGCGAAGTTATATTTTAAGTATGGTGCGATGGGCTCAAGCAAGTCGGCGCAGGCACTTATCACGAAGTTTAATTATGAAGAGCTTGGAATGAGCGTATGGCTTATTAAGCCGAGTATAGATACGCGCGACGGCGCTAATCTCGTTAAGAGCAGGATCGGTCTTGTTGAAGAAGCCGATATCATAAGCCCTGACGAAGATATAATAGAGGAATACAATAAAAAGGGACATTTCGATGTTATCATCGCAGATGAATCGCAGTTTTTAACTCCCGAGCAGATTGATCAATTAAGAACCCTTGTAGATACAGAAGAAATCCCGGTGTTATGCTTCGGATTAAGAACCGACTTCCTTACACATTTCTTCCCGGGGTCTAAGCGCCTTATGGAAATCGCAGATTCAATCACCGAGATCAAGACAGTCTGTGCCTGCGGTTCAAAGGCGACCGTTAACGCAAGAATCGACGAACAGGGGCGCATCATCACAAAGGGCGACCAGGTTATGCTCGGCGGCAACGACAGATACATCGCGATGTGTCACCGCTGCTGGAAGTTAAAACAGTTGAATTAGTTATTATAAAAGCTCTGACCCGTAGGGGTTAGAGCTTTATTTTATCTATAATTTCAATTTTGACGTAACCGCATAGTAGAATGCGTATTGCTGCATAATTCCCGCAGCATCACCATATTTCAAGAACGGATTCTTTCCGTTATAGAATCTATCCATTATCTTCTTGATCCAGGTATCAACAGGGGCAAGCCCGGTTCTTCCGTATGAGAATAATCCGATACAATTGGCAACCTTATCGCCTATTCCGGTAACGGTTTTAAGTACTTCGATAAGATCCTCATCATTTAGATCGGTAAGGGCCTCAAGGTTGAGTTCCCCTGAATTAACCCGTCTGACAGCATCTATTATATATGGTGCTCTGTATCCCGTCTTTAATTCACGGAGTTCATCTTCCGTTGCAATACTTAATTCTTCAGGTGTCGGAAACCTGTATACCGTCTCAAATTTGGTTTCCATAGGCGCGCCATACTTTTTCGCAATTGCCTCGACACATGACTTAATGGAAGGAATGCTTTTTCGCTGTGAGATTATGAAGGTTATCATGCACTCAAAGGGATCCTGTTTTAAGATTCTTATTCCCTTACCGCAGTCTGCGGCGTTTCTAAGAAACTCATCCAGTGAAGCAAGCTTACGAATGCTTGCGTAATCCCTGCTTAAATCAAAGTAGTCGTGCCACGTGGCGGGAAGAGCTTTTATACAAGTATCATTAAAAGTCCCGCTTAATTCATAAGCGGGACCTTCTATATGTTTAATGTATATGATATCCGAGCCTGTGATGAATCTAAAATATCCGTTAACCTCAGCTATTCTGAAGGCCTGACCGGAGTTCATGATTTTCGTAAGATCGAAGTCGTCAGTAATATTAATTATCATAGCCTAACCCGCTTTTCTTTCATCGTTGTGATACTTACGCACTTTATCCTGCGCGTTAACAAAAAGCATTGCAAGAACAGGATCAAAATCCAAGCCCGCGCCGTCTTTAATGATTTTAAAGCATGTATCAAGGTCGTATGCTTCTTTATAACAACGCTTGGAAGATGTTGCCTCAAATACATCCGCAATGGCCATAATTCTTGCGGAAAGTGGAATGTCCTCGCCCTTAAGGCCTTCAGGATAACCGCTGCCGTTCCATTTCTCGTGATGGAATTTGGCAACATCATGTGCAACGCGCTTGTACTCCGCATCGTTTAGATCAGCGAAGGTTTCATCCAATATATTGGAACCGATTGTCGTGTGAGTCTTCATTATATTGAATTCCTCTTCGGTAAGCTTCGCAGGTTTACAGAGAATCTGGTCCGGAATGGCGATTTTACCGATATCATGCATAGGTGCTGCGTTAAGTACATCCTCGATGAAATCCTGGGTAATAATTTTGCTGTATTTCGGATCATCACGCATCTCGTTCAAGATAATCTCAACATACCCCTTAGTATGCTTAATGTGGTTACCGGTTGAAGCATCGCGGCTCTCGACAAGTGTCGCAAAGCCTGTAATCATTTCCTCGTTGTAATGCTTCAATTCCTGCAATGCAGGGTCCTGGAAGTTAACATATAAAACCGCCACAGCACCGATTGGAAGAAGCGCGGTTATAAGCGCTTCAGGGAATACCATCTGTACGACAAGCAATGAGCCCATGTAGAACATAAGCATTGAGAGCGCTTTTAACTTACTCTTAATAAGTGTCCTTCGGCGTACCGTAAATAGGATGCATATGAAGATCAGGTAAAACATAAGTACACCGTAGCTTATGTATACGGAGATACCCATGGAATAGTTGGTTGTCTTGCCGTGGATATAGTGAAGATTTTTGATATAGTAGATAACAAGTATGCTTGTGACGATACCCGGGGACATTATCGCAAACAATTGCTTGCCATTCCTGATTCCGACAGTCTGGTACACAATAAACGCGAATAATACTATGATTATCGAATCCATACTGATGAAAAATGCTGCGTGCAAGACAAGATTAACCCATGCAGGTACGGTGTCAAGCATGTTGACGGTAACTGCAGTAGCGCCATCAAAGAGTGCGGCAACAGGAGCCATGAATAAAATGAAGGCAAATAATCTGTCACCGTATGTTCTCTTACCCGGTTTTAAGTTTCTGATATAAGCGGCAATAAAGTAAGTACAACAAAGGATTGCGCCGGCTTGTAATTTGAAAGCGTACATCTAAACTTCCCCATTAAGTATGCGAAGCATATCGCACTTCGACAAAAAATAAACAAATTTTAAGCTAATAGCTCAATTTAATTGTATAATGTAAAAACTAAAAATACAAGAAGTTTTTACAGTCCGTACAGCTCCCCATATTTCTTCATAAAGTAATCGCACAGCGGCTTTGCGGACACAGGCTCATGGCATACCGCCATAATAGTCTCGGCAGGAGTACGCGTACTTCCGTAGAAATGGATATTCTTATTAAGCCATTTCGTAATATCAAGAATCCTGCCTTCTGCAAGAATCGTATCAACCGTTCCCATATCGCGTTCCAAAGCCTGCAAAAACATACCGTCATAAATACTGCCAAGTAAGTAAGTCGGGAAATATCCATAGTAATTATTAGCCCAGTGCATATCCTGTAAGATACCGAGCGAATCGTCAGGCGGAGTAATGCCTAAGTATTCGCGCATCTTTTCGTTCCACATATCGCGGATCTCGCCAACCGGCACGTTATTCACGAACATTTCTTTCTCGAGCTCATAGCGGATAATTATGTGAAGGCAATAAGTAACCTCGTCTGCACAGGTGCGAATGAAGCTGTTTCTTACATGATTAATCTCGCGGTTGAATTCTTCAAGGCTGATTCCGTCAAATTCCGGCACGATTCCCTGAATATCCTTATATATCGGGCGCCAGAAGTTGATGTTATGTCCTAATGTATTCTCATAGAATCTGGACTGGCTCTCATGTAAACCCGCATGAATACAGTTATCTGCAGGCAATCCGTCAAAGTCGGGATTGACATTCTGCGCGAATATAGCGTGTCCGCCTTCATGGATCGATGAGAACATAGGGCGTATCGCGGTATCTTCGTGGAAGTGATTCGTAATTCTTACATCGCGCGAAGAAAACGCCGAAGTAAACGGATGCTCAGTCTCCGCTGTGGTTCCGCGGTTATAGTCAAATCCGATATACTTAAGAAGGTATTCCTGCGCAGCTCTCTCGTGATCGAGATTATAGGTCTTAACAAACTTCGAATCATCAGGCTCGGGCTTGCTTAAGATGTCCTTAATAAGCGGAACAAGGCAGGCCTTCAGATCATTGAACAATCTGTCATAAGTCGCCGTATCCATACCTTCCTCGCACTCGTTTAAAAGCGCCTCATACACAGGCTTATCCGGGTGCTTGCAGCGAATTATCTCTTTCTTTAAGTCAACAACCTTCTGCAGTTGCTCCTTAAATAAGCTGAAATCCTTCGCAGCCTTCGCTTCTTTCCATTTTTTATCCGCAAGAGCGCGCTCGCTTACGTATTCATTATTAAGCGCCTCCGGAATCCTTGATTTCTCTTCGAATTCCTTAAGCATCGTATCTACAGTAAATTTCATTCCTGCATCGAGTGTCTCATAATTCTCCGGAACAGCAAGCTTCGCTAAAAGCTCCTTCAATTCAGGATTCGTATACAGGCGGAAAAGCTCACCCGATAATCTTCCCATAGCTCTTCTGTGTCTCTCGAACCCTTCACGAGGCATATGAGTTGCCATATCAAGTGATAACATCTTGGCGGCCTGATTATAGTCAGCCATCTTGTATAAGTAATCTCGTAATTCCTGTTCAGCTTTGTTCATGATAATCCCCCATAAGAAATTCAATAATTTATCAAAATTATACCCCTTCTGTGAAAATTCAGCAAATATTTAGCCGTTTGATTGAAGTTGAGAAACAAAGCGGTTACAATAAAAGTGACGTCATATCGAGAAGGGGCAGTTCTATGAAGCTTAAAAAATTTGAAAAAATAACATTCATAGTGTTAACCGTCGTATTTGCATTGTTTATAGGAACAATGTTTATTTTGACGGATCATTTTATTACGGACAATTTCCGTAAATCCGCGGTTAACGATATTGTCAACGAATCAATGGCGAAGACTGAGGCGGTTAAGGAGTACTTCGAGCATCAGGCCGATATTATGAAAGGCATAAGCTACAGTCCGCTTATCTACCGCTATCTTAAGACGGATCTTGATAATGAAGTGACCCGCGAAGAGGTTAATGAATATATTAATAAGGTTTACAAGAATTTAAATAACTGGGAATCGCTGTATATTGCATTGCAGTCGACCGAAATCCTGGTGCACACGAATGAAGATGCGGTAGGAATGATAACCCGAGATGCAGACGGAGCAAGAGCACTTGTCAACGAGATGTATAAGCGGCATGATGTATATGTATACGGCACGATGATATCTCCTGCAACGGGCAAGGGGCTTTTAAGTATGTATTGCCCTGTATACCAGAACAATGCAATTATAGGTTATATCGGTGGCGGACCATACGCAGACGATCTTAGAGAATTCTTGGGAAGTCTTCATAACGAAAGTGCAGAGAACCGGTATTGTATAGTTGATGCGGATGATGCCACATATCTTCTTACCGAGGATGATGATATGGTAAGAGGCGAAATAGAAGATGAGGTTGTACTTGATGCGATTGGAAGAATTAATCAGGATCGTTCAATCGATATGTATGACTACGATTATACGGATTCTGAAGGACATCAGTATGTGGTTATATATAATTATCTTCGTGAATATCACTGGGCACTTGTATCCGTATATGAGAAGGGTGATATAGCGGCAGGTCTTAGAGGTGCACGAATAATTATTGCGGTTCTCGGTTTGGCAGCAGTTATAATATTCGTTGTGATTATTTATATTTCATATAAGAGAATAGTCAAGGCTCAGGAAGGTGAGGATCTCGCAATTAAGGAGGCACGCGCTAAGACATCATTCCTTGCCAACATGTCTCATGAGATAAGAACCCCGATGAATGCGGTAATCGGAATGACGGATGTACTGTCATCAACCGCTCTTAATGAGAAGCAGTCAAAATACGTCAAGTGCATCAAAGATTCGGGAACAACCCTCGTGTCGCTTATTAACGATATACTTGATTATTCCAAGATAGATTCGGGGAATATAGTCCTTGTTCCGAGAAACTACAATCTTGCGGATATGCTTAATTCCGTGAAGACGACGATTGAGAGCAAGATGGGCGATAAAAAGCTCGAATTCAAGGTAGTTATCGATAAGAACATTCCGAATGTACTTAACGGTGATGATATAAGAATCAGGCAGATACTTATTAACCTCTTAAGTAATTCCGTTAAGTTTACCGATAAAGGAAAAATTCATCTGTATACCGTTATCAACGACCGGACAGATGAAGAGATAGAACTCGTCTTTCAGGTTAAGGATACCGGAATCGGAATCGCAAGAGAGAATCTTAACAAGATCTTTGATAAGTTTAAGATATTCGATGTTACCAAAAGCTATGGCAAGGAAGGCAACGGCCTCGGACTTGCAATATGTAAGCAGCTTGTAACCCTTATGGGCGGCGAGATCCTGGTCGACAGCGAGGTCGGCAAAGGAACCACATTTACCGTTAAGCTTAAGCAGAAGATAATCGACGGAAGCCCGATTAAGATACCTACGAAAGAAGAATACTCTGAAGCAGAGAAGAAAGAAGAGACCTTCATAATACCTGATGTAGACGTATTAATCGTAGATGATAATAAGACGAATCTGCTCGTTGCGCGCGGCCTCTTTAAGCCGCTTAAGGCAAAAGTCGATACCGCACTGTCAGGAGCGGAAGGAATTGAGATGTGTAAGCATAAGAAGTATGACCTGATCCTTATGGATCACATGATGCCGGAGATGGACGGAATCGAGGCAATAAGGCGAATACGCGAGATAGAAGAATTCGACGGGTATTATAAGAATGTAGTATTTCTGGCGTTTACGGCAAATGCGATGAGCGAAGCGCAGGAGCTTTTCAAATCGGTCGGAGTAGAAGGCTTCCTAGCAAAACCGCTTGACGTCAAGCGATTGCGAGAAGCGATACGAACGTATATGCCAAGAAACAGACTTAAATATGAAGAAGAGTAATAAGGGCGGGTCTTAGAACCCGCTCTTTTATTGTATAAAAGCTCCACCCGTAAGTCTTATCGATACAATACAAAAGGTCGCTGCCGGGTTTTGTTAAACACTTGACATTGCGTATTAATTATAATACAATAGTTTATATGAACACGTTCAGAAGGTGATGAAATGCCAAAAGTAATAGAAAATCTAAGAGAAAAAATACTAGAAGAAGCAAAGAAACAGATACAGGAAATAGGCTATGAAGGCATGACTGTTCGCGGAATTGCGAAAGAACTCGGAATCGGAGTGGGAACCCTTTATAACCACTTCGAGAACAAAGAAGCCGTGGTCGGCGCTTATATGGTCGAAGAATGGCATAAGACGTACGCCGTAATAGATGAGAATGTCCGCAAAGTCAAGCATCCGCTCGATAAGTGTGAAGTTATGTACAAAGAGATAGAAATCTTTGTAAGAGACCATAGAAAGCTTTTCTACGACAAAGAAGCCAAGAAGACATTTGCGTCATCATACCTCACACGCCATGGCATGCTTGTCAGATTATTGCACGGATACCTTGAGAAGTCCTGCGAAGAATATGCGGTTAATTACACCCCATATATCCCTGACTTTTTAATCGAGAATATCCTCAACATGGTCACTGCCGGAATCCCGTATTCCACCTTCTACGACATCCTTAAACCATTATTTAAGGAGAATAAGTAGTGGTTACCCCCGGTCAAGCGAATTAACATTTCGACTTAATTGACCGTGGCATTTAGCCAATCAATACCAATAATAATTCGATACACAGGTCAATAAAATGTTATTTGACTCGCAAGGGTAATAGGACGCCGTCGTTACTTAAGCGTTGCGAGCGTTAGCGAAGCAAAGCTTTATGTAACGCAACGAGCGGCCTCTTAGCGAAAGCGTGCCCTGCGAGCAAATAAGCATTTGATTGACCGTTATATATATCTTATTGACAATAATAATTAAAATCAGGAGGAATATAAATGAGCAGCTTTGAAGATTTACGCATCGTAGATAACTTCTACCAGACATCCCTCTTTTTCCCGATGCCTACAGTAGTTATCTCCACCCTGTGCGAAGACGGCACAACCACATGTGGCCCGTACTCCCTCGTACAGCCATATTATGTAGCAGGAAAGGATTACTACGCAATGTTACTTTGCTGTAGAAATTCATCCAACACAGCCCAGAACATCTTAAGAAACGGTAAGTGCGCCCTTAACTTTATTACCGACGACCCTAAGTACTTTAAGGAGTGCGTCAAGTTAAGCTGGCCGGGCGATAAGCCTGCTGACAAGATGCCAAAGTGTAGCTTTAAGCTTGAGAAAGGTATCATCGAAGAAGAGACCGATGAGAAGCGTCCGCAGGTATTAGCCGATGCATATCAGGTAATCGAGTGCACATGGGTAAGAGAATTAGACGGAGCAGAGAATGATAAAGCCGGAATCGAGACAGGATACGACGGACCGTATCATGATTTCAACGGAATCACAAGTAAATTCGGCGCTCACTTTATCCTTAAAGTAGATAAGATCCTTATGAAAAAGCGCTATTCGGATGCAATAATTCGAGGCGTTAAGGCATCAGACTTCCCTCCGGTACCGGTAGACTACGGATACAGAGATTCCAAGAACTTCTGGTTCCATAAGCATAGAAGAATGCGTGCAGAGCTTTTACCTGTAAGAAAAGCATCACTCGAGTCCGTGCGTTATGCGGCAGACAGAGTAGATGATAAGGTTAAGTTTACGGATGATGCACTCGAGAAGATATTGAATGTGCCGAGAGTATTCCTTCCGACAGTTCTTAAAGCCTGCGTTGCATGGGCAAAAGAGAACAATGTGGAATTAATCACAGCAGAGCACATGGATATAATTAACGACAAGAGAGCAAAGGAGAAGAAGAAATAATGAAGGTAGTACTTGCAGGAGCATATGGAAACCTCGGCTCGGACATTTTTAAGGTACTTTTAAAAGAAGGCCATGAAGTAGTTGCAGCAGATATGATCGAAAGAGATCTTGGACTTACAGGCAACTTTACATTCAAGAAATTAGACGTAACCAACCCTGAAGCATTAAAGGGACTTTGCGACGGCGCGGACGTTGTGATTACAACAGTAGGGCTTACCAAGACAAGCGCAACAGTAACCAACTATCAGATCGATTATCAGGGAAACCTTAATCTTCTTAACGAAGCTAAGAAAGCAGGAGTTAAGAACTTCGCATATATTTCGGTAATCAAGGCAGACAAGGCACCGGACGTACCGATGCTTCACGCTAAGTATCTTTTTGAGGAAGAGCTTAAGAAGAGCGGACTTAAGTATTGCATCTACCGTCCGACAGGCTACTTCTATGATATCGTTAAGGTATTTAAGCCGATGATCGAGAAGGGTGAAGTTACACTCCTTGGCAAGAAGCCTGTACACGCTAACGTAATCTCCACAGAAGACTTCGCAGACTTCATCGTTAAGCATATGTGCGACGACAACAAGTGCTATAACGTCGGTGGTAAGGAGACATACTCCTACGAAGAAATCGCCAATATGTGCTTTGAAGCTGCAGGCAAGCCTGTAGTAATTAAAAGAGCACCGTCATGGCTTTTCGATGTACTCGCATTTGTTAATAAGTTAAAGAAGAACGGAAAGGAAGCAATCCTTAAGTTCTCCAAGTGGACACTTACCGAAGAGATGGTAGGCGATACGGTATACGGCGACATGAGCTTTAAAGAGTATATTAAAGAGAGCTTTAAATAAGGAGGCACTTTATGGGATTTGAGTATTTATGGATATTTGCCGTAATCTCGCTTGTTATCTGCGTTATCGGCTTTTATAAATATGTATATTTCTTATCGGTCGGATACGGCCTTTCTGTTGCAGGCATCGGAATTGCAATGATCGTTATGATGCTTATGGGACATTTCGCTCCGACAAACTGGCATTACTTTGCGTTATCAGCACTTTTTGTAATATATGGTTTCAGACTTTCGGGCTTCCTTGTAATAAGAGAGATTAAGAATATCGCATATAGAAAGACCTTAAAAGAAGCAACCGGCGAAGAGTCCGCAATGCCGATCTTCGTTAAGATTGCCATCTGGTTATGCGTTGCAGTGCTTTACACAGCACAGACCTCAGGCGTATTCTTCCGCTTCTATAATCAAGGCGGAATGTCGGGCTTTACCTGGGCAGGCATCATTATATGCGTACTCGCAATCATCATCGAGTCTGAAGCAGATCGCGAGAAAAGCGCACAGAAGAAGGTTCGCCCTGATATGGTAGCAACCAAGGGACTTTACAGAATCGTAAGATGCCCTAACTACTTCGGTGAGATTCTTTTCTGGACAGGAATTACCGTATCCGCACTCGATATCCTTAACGGAATCGGTCAGTGGCTTACAGTAATCATTGCATATATCTGCATCGTCTTCATTATGTTCAACGGTGCACAGCGTCTTGAAAAGCGCCAGCTCGGACGTTACGGAAGCACTAAGGAGTATCACGACTACGCAGACAAGACACCTATCATCATTCCGCTTCTTCCGATTTATCATCTTAACAAAGAAGCAAGAAAGTAGGCGAGAATATGAAAGAATATACCGTATGGATGGCATTACTTGATTTCGTTCCGGTAATCCTTTTTGGAATCGCATCCGTGATCCTTCAGCGTGCGCTCTATCCGCGCATGAGTAAAGGTGCGTTCGCGCTTTTTGCCGCAGGTACAATTGACATAATCTGCGCAGGCTCATTAAAAGCGCTTTACAAGTTATTATACGCCCTTAAAATATGCGACTTCGAAGTGTTAAGCGACCTCTTCTTCCCGGTACAGTCCATCGGATTCCTGCTTGCGGGACTCGGAGTAGTTGCAATGATTACACATAAGCAGGGCGAGAAGTTATACTCCGTAGCACCTGCAGTATTTTCGGGCACAATGATATTCGTAGTACTTATCACAATAGGTACCATAATGCTTGAAGGTGGTCTTATGGTATTGGCAGCTCGTAAGAAAAGCGCTGTTGCGGTAGTATTATTCGTGATTTCACTTATCTGCCTTCTCGGTATGGGCTATATCTCATCAAGAGATTTTGCCGTAGGCTACTGGAACTGGATTGCCGAAGGCATCAACATAGTCGGCCAGGCAGCATTTTTAATCGCTGCAATTAAATTAAAAGGATTGTTGAGCTGATTTATTCATGTAATCGGTTACAAAAAGAGCGTCTTTAATAAGGCGCTCTTTTCTTGTATAATAGAGTTAAGATTTTAGAAAGTTAAGGAGGAAGGTTATGAACGAGAATAAGGATACAAGGCCTGTACTTGCGATATGTTACGACTTTGATAAGACGTTATCTCCGGATAACATGCAGGCGCAGGGCTATATACAGTCACTTAACTTTGAAAAAGCCGAGGAATTCTGGAAAAAGTCAGATGTATTGGCGGAGCAGAACGACATGGATCAAAACCTTGCCTATATGTATCTTATGATAGAAGATGCGGTCGGAAAGTTCTATGTAACGCCTGAAAAGCTTAGGGATTACGGCAGCAAGGTAGAATTATATAAGGGAGTTGATACCTGGTTTAAAAGAATAAGAGATTACGGCGAGGCTAACGGAGTTAAGGTTGAGCACTACATAATCTCCTCAGGTCTTAAGGAAATGATAGAAGGCACCAAGATTGCCAATGAATTTGAGAAGATATACGCAAGCTCATTTTATTATAATGACAAGGGCTCTGCGGTATGGCCCGCACAGGTGGTTAACTTTACTAATAAGACGCAGTTTCTCTTCAGAATCGAGAAAGGCATCCTTGATATCAATGATAATAAGGTCAATAATTACTTCTCGCCGGATGAATTAAGAGTTCCTTTCCGTAACATAGTTTACATCGGCGATTCCGAGACGGATGTGCCGTGTATGAAGCTTGTTAATGTATACGGTGGACATTCGATAGGCGTATATGACCCTGAAAAGCAGAATAAGAATAAGGTGCATGCTCTTATGAAGCAAAACAGAATCAAGTATTTCGCACCTGCAGATTATTCTGAAGGAAGTATAATGGGAGAGCTTATAGAGGATATAATACTTAAGACTTCCATATATGAAAAGCTCGAAAATAAGCATATAGGTGATCTTAAGGAAGCAGACGGACAAGAATAACAAAGCAGCCGGTTGAATGGTCAACCGGCTGCTTTTTGAAATTGGAATAATTACTATTATCTATTATTAAGTTTGTTAATTGCATCGTAAATTCTTTGAAGAGCTTTCTCGAGGTCATCACATGCTTTGACAGCTGCATCTGATGAAGCGACACCGTCATTTGAAAGAGCTTCAATATCACGACTGTTCTCCGATAATGTGTCTACACTTGCATTAATTTGTGTAGTGGATTCTGCTATTGCATTGATTCCGTCTTCGAGTCCCGAGAATTCACCGAGAAGCTTCTGGACATCTTCGTTAATTGCATCGAATCTCTCGCCCGTAGAGATGATAAGATTGTTCTGCTCTTTTACGGAATTCATTGTATCTTCAACTCTGTCGATTGTGGTTCCGACATCTGCGGTTAATTCCTGTATAATATCCGTGATTTTGGTAGTTGCTTCATTGGTCTGCTCAGAAAGATTACGGATCTCTTCTGCAACAACTGCAAAGCCCCTGCCTGCATCACCTGCTCTTGCAGCCTCGATTGACGCATTTAATGCAAGAAGATTAGTCTGGCTTGAGATTGCAAGAATAGAACCGACGATTTCCTGAACGCCGTTAATCTTGTCGGTTACAAGCTCAGTCGCAGCAATTGTCTTGCGGCTTTCTTCTTCTACGCTTTCAGCTCTCGTTTTTAATTCATTGAGAACGCGGTTTCCTTCGGCAATTGTTGTCTGAGCGGACATCGTGGCTTCTATCATGCGTTCCTTACTTACGATGGTTGTATCTGTCTGAGTCTGAATGTCCTTGCATTTCTCAGCCTGCGTATCTATATTGTTGGCGGTAACTCTTGTGTTGCCGGCAATCTTATCCATTGCATCATTGTTGCTTCTGACAATATCCTTGAGCTTATTCATATTGTCTGTAACGGTGTTAAAGTATTCACCTATGCTGTCTGCGGTATTAAGGATATTGCCGGTAATCGCATTGGTCTCTTCAGCAGCGGCAGCGGCAGCGTCGCTGTTTTCTTTGTTAAATTCCACAAGGAGCTTAACGACATAGTTAACAACAATCAGGAAAAGAATTATAACTGTTGTATCGACAACGGTATCCTTAAGAATAGCGGTTTTAGCGATTATATTTCTTATGAATACTATAATATATGCAGCGGCAAGCTCTGCGGTTCCGAATCTTGTAACCTTCTGATTAAGGTATACCATGCATGATGCCATAATCGGCATGCCGTATGAGAAGAAAAGGAATTGGTTCTGAGCAATCATGATAACGAAATATACAAGTGCGGAACCGGTCATGATCATAATAGTACCGATTCTGTTATCACGACCTTTCAGCATACCGTAAAGCATCATTGAAAAGCCTACCGCAGCAGCAATAAGTTCGGAAGTGATGGCTGCATTGATTCCTATTTCAAGTGCCTGGAAAAGCATTAGAAGTACAGCCGAAACAAGAATCATGGTGTTAATGATGAACGCCATACGATTGGCGCGACGGAATTGTTGTTTGTTCATGAAGAGTACCTCCTAATTAGTGAGTATATATTAAATAAAATTATAGCATAACAAAAAATACACAGAAGAAAGTACACGAAATTTATATACAATTTTCATAAATGCTTCGAAACTACTAATGTGCAGTAAGCTTATTGGATGCATTAAGTATTACATTCAGCGAATCGGAGAGGTTCTGAACCTCGTCTGCTGCAGATGAACTCAATGAAGAGCTGCTTTCTGTCGAAGCAAGGATTTCCTCACTTGTAGCAGATATATTCGTGATACTTTCCGTAATTGCAGTAGTTGCATCAACAATCGTATCAACCTTCTTGGTTATCTGATCTACGGAATCCGCAAGAGTATTAATCTTATTGTAGATATCCGAGAATTTCTCACCTGTTACTTCGATATTGGCATTCTGCTTATCAACCGATTCTGCCGTTATATTCATATTAAGAGCGGTATTCTCTGCTTCTTTCGTAAGGTCACCGACTATACCGGTAATCTGCTCTGTCGATTCTCTTGTCTGTTCTGCCAATTGTCTTATCTCATCCGCAACTACAGCAAATCCTCGTCCTGCATCACCTGCACGAGCGGCTTCAATTGATGCGTTAAGTGCAAGAAGATTGGTCTGAGATGAGATGTTAAGAATTGTATCCGAAATGCTTGTTACGTCGTGGATACGCTCTTCAAGTTTCTTCGTTGCAGCCGATGTATTACGGTTAAGTTCTGCCGTTTTACTTGCAAGTTCCTTAAGTTCTTTGATAAGGTCTGCACCTTCCTTAATGGTCGCGATTGCTTCGCTTGAGATGGTACGCATCTCATTGGCGTATGCCTTGGTTTCTGATACGGTATTCTGAATATCGCTTGTCATAACTGTCTGGTGCTCGATTTCACCTGCAGTCATTCTCATGCTTGTAGCAATATCGTTAATCGAATTATTGGTTACCTGTAAGTTATCTTTTAAGGATGTACACAAGGTTGTTGCCGATTCAAGCTGTGAATTGATATCTACAGCAGAACGAAGAACACGCTCCTCGTTTTCTGCGTTGGTGTCGGCTGCGTCCTTTAAGGAGGAGAAGGTCTCTTTATTCTGAGACTCGAGCACCTTAACGATTAAGACTGCCAGGATACAGCAAAGTGTTGCATATAAGAACTGAGTAACACCTCCTGCGATCATTGCTTTGTCACCGTCGGCATCACGGATAATCATAACGAGCATCGGGATAAGACCGATCATTGCGCCGATCGCCCCTTTGATAATCATCTTGAAATTCATGAAGAATAAGGTGATGATACATACAGGATAGAAAAGCGCATAGACTTCAATCTGCGTATAACAGAATAAGGCGATCATATACATAGGAAGAAGCGAGTAGAGATAAAAGTGCATCTTCTTCGTGTATTCGATCTGCGGAAGGAATCTTGCGGTGAGTATGATTGCTATTGATAATATGCAGGATCCGACTTTAAGATACAGAAGCTTGTTATCGGGAATAATGAGTGTTACGATTAATGTAACGATTGAAATTACGAGTGCCATGGAAAAGCACAATACGTTCTTAGCTGCCAGATGTTTCTGTTCCTGTGTCATAGGTAATTCCTCCTTGGGATATTCCTGAATGGTATTAAAGAATATTAATCTTGCGATTGTTATATAATTTATAATTATACTATATATAAGAAAAAACCGATAGTGGTTACGAATATTTTTTTTAAATAGTTGAAGACATTTTTTGGGGGTCTTCGTTATAGTAAATGAAAGTGATCAAAGGGGAGGCGAGTACAATAGATTCTAACGAAACGATAGTCAGACTTATAACTGAATATAAGAATCTTATTTTCTCAATCTGCCTCCGTCACGTCGGCGATTATTTTGTCGCAGAGGATCTTACCCAGGAAACTTTTATATCGGCGTATACGCACCTTGACACTTTCGACGGGGAGAATGAAAAAGCCTATCTTGCAAGAATAGCGAGCAATAAGTGTATCGATTACTTAAGAAGCGCGGGACGGAGAGTGGTCGCTACACCGGAGGAGGAGATGCCGGAGGAAGCTACATCACATGATGAGCTTATTAATTCGGTAGTTAACAAAGATATATTGGCCAGGCTACAATCGGTCGTAGATAACCTGTCGCCGCCGTACCGCGAGGTGGCGCGGTTATACTTCGTGGAGGAAAAAAGCGCGAAAGAGATAGCGGAGAAATTAAAAATCCCGCTTAAAACCGCGCAGACGAGAATATATCGTGCGCGAGATCTCGTCCGACAAAAGATACGGAAGGAGGACCTTGTATGAGACTTGATTACTTAACGGATGAAGAACTTAATAAGATGATCAATGACATAGAAGAGAATGACCTCATTACGGCGCCATCTGACCTTGCAGATAACATTCTTCTTCGGCTAACCCGGGAACATGGGGAGGAACCCGATATCCCGAAGAAGATTAAGGATAGAAGAACGTTAAGCTTTACGGCCTATTCAATAAGAGTCGGCATAGCGGTTGCGGCAGCGATAGCGGTACTTATACTGCTTCCTGCGGGCGAAGGCAAGATGCCGCGAATAGATAACGGCAAGGTTACAGCAGATATAGAGATCATGCCGAAGGAAGGCATTTTACATATAATAGGTTCATCAAATACATTATTTAAAAACACAACACATTTTTTCAGTGACTTTATAGGAGGATTGAGTGATGAAAAAGACAAAGAGAAATAAATTTCTTACATTTTTATTTTCGCTGATACCGGGCGGTGCAGAGATGTATATGGGATTCATGAAAATGGGAGCAAGTTTACTTTCCATATTCTTATTGGGATTCTTATTTATAATCTATATGCAGCTTGAAGATGTTTTCATAGTTGTTGAATTACTTATATGGATTGTCGGATTCTTCCATGCAAGAAATATGGATAAGCTTACGCAGGAGGAGCTTGAAGCGGTTGAAGATAAGGCAATCTGGGAAGACCTGCTTGGGGTTGAAGGTATTAAGATCAGTAATTCCAAACTTTCTAAGTTGGTCGGTGGTATATTGATCGCAGCGGGAGTTTTTGCACTTTGGGATCGACTTGACTGGTATGTGGCGCAATTCGCAGAGACATTTATCGGGGGCTGGGCAGAACAGCTTGTATATAGTTTGCCGCGTATTGCGGTGGCAATTGCGCTAATTGTCTTTGGAGTAGTACTTATAAAAGGAAAGAAGGCGAGAATCGATGGATGCGATAATGACACAGAAAAGAACGCATAGAGTCGGTGTAATAACCGCGGGTATATCACTTGTAGGATTCGGAATCGTATTTCTTTTACAGCAGTTCCTGGCACTTGATTTCGTATTTATCATCAAGTTCTGGCCGCTTATTCTTATAAGTCTTGGCGTTGAAGTTATTGTATCAAGCTTCATGGAAGAAGGTACATATAAGTATGACAAGGGTGCGATTGCAATTATCATCCTTATGATGGGATTCGCTTTCTTAATGGCAGCAGCGACTGAGATTATGCGTTACATCCCGGATGTTGTGAATCAGATATAGTGCGGCGGAAGATGGAAAACACTCATATTTTTATAATCTATATAACTACAACAAAGAGTGAAAATGTGCTATTATATAAGAAATTGATATCAGGCAGGAGCGGCACATGATTAATCCTATTAAGAACAGGCGTAGCAGAAGCGCTTTTCGGATTATAATACTTGCTTTTTTCATATTGATCATGGTCGGAAGCATATTACTTATGCTTCCGATTTCTTCGTGCAATGGGGAAGTTACACCTTTCCCGGATGCTTTATTTACGGCTGTGTCCGCGACCTGCGTTACGGGACTTGTGGTTAAGGATACGGCTACGTATTGGTCCATGTTTGGGCAAATAGTTATCATAGGTTTGATACAGATCGGCGGAATGGGTGTAATAACTGTTGGCCTTATGATTCTACGCGCATCAGGCAGAAAGATTGGACTTATGCAGCGCGAGGTTATGCAGGAATCCGTTGCGGCGCATAATATAAGCGGAATCGTTAAGCTGGCGTCGTTCATTGTCAAAGGAACGCTTCTTGTAGAAGGTGTAGGGGCGGTTTTGTTAATGCCTATATTTTTAAAAGCGTATAAGCCTCTTAAAGCATTATGGTATTCGCTTTTCCATTCGATATCTGCGTTTTGCAATGCGGGATTTGATCTTATGGGAGAAAAAGCACAGTTTTCATCGCTTACGTCTTACAGCGCAAATGTATATTTTAATGTTGTCATAATGTTTTTGATAATTGTAGGCGGCATTGGTTTCCTTACATGGAGCGATGTACTTGTTCATAAGTTTTCATTTAAAAAATATGCGTTACAAAGCAAGGTTGTTCTTTTAACATCAGCAGTGCTTATTGTACTCCCTGCAATTTATTTCGTATTTGGAGAATATGGGGAGCTTCCGATGAAAGAGAGGCTTGTAAGTTCTTTTTTTCAGTCGGTTACGGCAAGAACAGCAGGATTTAATACGCAGGACCTATCTACTATGAGTGAGCCCGGAACTGCGGTAATGCTCTTTCTTATGATGATAGGCGGATCCTCGGGTTCTACTGCAGGAGGTATGAAAACCACGACTCTAGCGGTTTTATTCCTTGCTGCAATATCTGTTTTCGGACGTAAAAAAGAGGTACCGTGTTTTAAGAGAAGAATTGCGGAGGACACTATAAGAACTGCAGGTGCTATTTTATTTATGTATCTGTCTTTAAGTTTTATAATAGGAGCAGTGATAAGCAAGATAGAGGGACTTCCGCTTCTTGTGACCTTCTTTGAGGCTGATTCCGCAATCGCGACCGTCGGTCTTACTATGGGAATAACGTCAAGTCTTTCATTAATATCAAGGGTACTTCTTATGGGACTTATGTTCTTCGGGCGTGTGGGCGGACTTACGCTTATCTATGCTGCGGTATCGTCAGAAGACTCTAACGCCAGGTATCCGCTTGAGAAAATAGCTGTGGGGTAGGTGAATTATATGAAAACAGTACTTGTTATAGGAGCAGGCGAATTTGGAAATCATCTTGCGAAGCATTTAAGTGAACTTAAGTGTGAAGTAATGGTTGTGGACATTGATGAAAAGCGCATTAATGACATATTGCCGTATGTGACCAATGCATTAATAGGCGATGCAACGAGTGAGGATTTTCTTAAGACGCTCGGCGTGGGTAATTACGATATCTGCTTTGTTACGCTTGGAAACAGATTTCAAGAGTCACTTGAGGCAACATCACTTCTTAAGGAATTTGGCGCCAAGAAGGTAATATCCCGCGCAACTAATGATACACAGATGAAATTCCTTCTTCGTAACGGAGCCGATGAAGCTATGTACCCGGAGAAGCAGATGGCTTTTCGTGTGGCAACAAGATTTGCATCGGATAATATATTGGATTTCGTGCAACTGGACCGAGATCACCTGATATATGAATTAAAGGTACCGGAGGAATGGTTTGGTAAGACTTTGCAGCAGATAGATGTCCGCAGAAGATATAGTATCAATATTCTTACTGTTAAGAGAAACGGACGGGTTATTATGCCTGCTGCGGATACGGAATTTAAGGAAGAAGACATAGTGCTTGCAATAGGCGATATCAACGATCTTAAGAAGTGCTTTAAATTGTAATTAATAAGGAGGTTTATGGGATGTTAATGATGGCAGTTATAAGTGACAAGATCACATCGAAGTTAAATGAAGGCGTGATTAAGGATTGGCTCGATAATGTGCTTCCGAGCGTTCTTTCGTTCTTCTGGGCGGTAATTCTTGCGTTACTCGTATTCTTTCTTGGAAGAAAGATTGTATCATGGCTTATTAAGCTTATTGAAAAAGCTATGAGACGCCACAAGCTTGAGGAAGGCGTTATACAGTTTACAGGATCGCTCCTTACAATAGCGATGTATATAGGCTTGGGACTTATAATTCTTAATCTCTTCGGAGTTGCACCAACATCACTTGCAGCAGCGGTTGCAACCTTAGGGCTTACCGCGGGCCTTGCCTTACAGGGTGCGCTTTCCAACTTTGCGGGCGGAGTTTTGATACTTCTTTTACATCCTTTCAGAGTCGGTGATTATATTGTGGAAGATGGCCACAAGAATGAAGGAACCGTAACGGAGATATCCATCTTTTATACCAAGCTTGCGACCGTGGATAACAAGATCGTAATCATTCCGAACGGTGCATTATCGAACGCTTCTCTTACAAATGTAACAAGAAGTAATCGCCGTCAGATGGACCTTGTCTTTGCCATAAGTTATGATTCTGATATTAAGACTGCTAAGGAAGTATTAAGTAAGCTTGCGGAAGAAGAGTCAAGACGTATAGAAGGCACAGCGATAAGTGTCTTTGTAAAAGAGCTTGCCGAAAGCTCTGTTAATATAGGTTTGCGATTCTTTGTGCCTACAAGTGAATACTGGGCAGTTCGATTTGATATACTTGAAAAAGCGAAATATGCGCTTGAAGAAGCAGGAGTTAAGATTCCTTATAATCAGCTTGATGTACATCTTGATAAGTAGGAGAGAACATGATCTATTATATATTAATTGCATATCTTATTATTATTAACGTCATAGGACTTGCCGTAATGGGCATAGATAAGCTTAAGGCAATGCGGGGAGACAAATGGAGAATTCCGGAGAAGACGCTTTTCCTCGTTGCGTTAATAGGTGGAAGCCTCGGAACCACGGTCGGAATGTATACCTTTAGACATAAGACTAAGCACTGGTATTTTACGACCTTTATGCCTGTTATATTCGTGCTTCAGGCTTGCGGAATCGCATGGTTACTTAAGAATCTGGCTAATTAAATACCTGTGGAAAAAATAACAAAAATCTGATATAATCTCAATATATGTTCGCGAAAGGAAGTTATTATGTCGGGAATGGATAGAGATGCGCTGATTAAGCAGTTGGCAAATATTCCGGAGAAGAAGCTTACCAGTAAGCCGGTCGGTACGGAAGAGCTTGTCGGACGTCTTAAAGAAGGCGGTATATTCGGTAAGACGAGGAAAGAAATGGCAGCATACGGAATCTCAGATGATGAATTCAATGAGATGGCTATCCGTGTATCACTCGGTGAGGATCCGAAGGAGTTATTTGCAGAGCTTGTAGCCAAGAAGAAGTTTGTAAGAAGATGATTTGTTACCTGTTAAGGTTGAATATCAACCTGTTAGTTAAAAGATATGGAGCTTTTAAGATAAAAGTGCTATATATAAGATAGTTTTTTATTTAGGAGGTAATGTGTTATGGAAAATAATGGTAAGAAGTTAAGAAAGTCCGAAGAGAGAAAGATCTGTGGCGTATGCGGCGGTATCGGCGAGTACCTCGGCGTAGATCCTACAGTTGTTCGTCTTCTCTGGGTATTGTTCTGCTTTGCGGGCGGAAGCGGAATCCTCGCTTACATTATCGCAGCAGTAATTATGCCTGACTAAAATATTTATTAGAGTTAATAAACGCTGAATTTGACTTAAGATTAGGTCAGGTTCAGCGTTTTTGCGCGTTTACATGTAAAAAATAATGGGGGATTAATTCTATGAAGGTAAGATTGAAAAGGGTTTTGGGAGTTGTACTAAGTATAGTACTGGTTCTCTCCTTAATGCCACAGACGACTTTGAAATCAGAGGCTGCAGGTAATACCGTTAAAGGAGTACTTACGAATGACCATACCATGTACATTATCTATGATGGGAATTCGTACAGTGCAGGTGGAACATATGCCGGAAAAACCATAAGCGCAGTTTATGATTGCGATGGCGGAAACGGAAAGATGGCAAATTATGGAGAATACTCGCCTGCTCCGTGGCATGGCAATCGAGCTAATATATCATCTGTTATAATTGGATATGGTGTGACTCACATAGGCGATTATGCTTTTGGCAGCATGGTTAATCCGTATCAAAACTTAACAGCTGCAACGCTTTCAAGTACAGTTATAAGTATTGGAGAATATGCGTTTACAAAAAGTAAGTTGACAAGTATTATAATTCCTGCAAGTGTTACTGTTATAGATAGGTTTGCTTTTCGTGAGTGCGTTGATCTTGCAACTATAACCATAGCTGAGGGAACAGCACTTCAAAAAATAGAAGATTACGCTTTTTGTGGGGTGGCCATAACCTCTTTTACTATTCCTGATACGGTAACATACATAGGTGGCTCCGCGTTTTTTGGTTGTAATTCTTTGACAAGCATTACACTACCTGCAACAGTTCAATATTGGGATCTAGGTATTTTTTCGAGCTGTGAAAACCTTGAAGAAGCGATAATTGAAGATGGAATCACAGTGATTCCTGCTTGTACGTTTGAGGACTGCGTGTCACTTACGAATGTGATAATTCCTGATAGTGTTACGGAGATTAAAGAGTATGCCTTTCAAAATTGCTTAAAGCTTTCGACGATTACACTTCCGAGTTTCATGATGACAATCGGGGAGGGCGCATTTAGTGGGTGCAATGCATTAGCATCATTTACAATTCCGCAGGGCGTGATTGCAATTGGAAGAGATACATTTTATGAATGCTATGCGTTGACATCAATTACAATACCGGAAAGGGTGGAGAGCATTGGAGAGAATGCTTTTAAACGTAGCGGACTTCAAACGGTTGAGTTTTTAGGTACAATTACTACTGTTTTGAGCGATTCATTTACGGATGTCGGTAAGTATACTTATTCAAATACGAACGGATACTGGGAATCAAGTGATCAAAATGTAACTCCTGCATCATTAATTATTCCGTATGGTTTTGCTGCAGGAGTACCGGATGAAAACCATAACTGGAAGGGAGGATTATTTACAGTAGCATATAGAATGCCTATAACGCTTAATACCAATGGTGGTACTATTAACAGTGGAAATGTTACAAGTTATGTAGAAGGTAATGAGGTTACGTTACCGACTGATGTAACAAGAGACGGCTATACATTCGGTGGTTGGTACGATAACAGTGGGTGTACAGGTACTGCAGTAACTACAATACCGGCCACGGCTACAGGTCCGCAGGAATTCTGGGCAAAGTGGAATTCTGCAATATCTTTTACCATAACCTTTAAGGTCGTAAACGGTAAATGGAATGACGGAACGACGGAAGATAAGACGGTAACTTTAAATGGATACGAAGGAGATGTCTTTAAACTTTCGGCAAACCAGATTCCGGGGGCTGGAAGTGCTCCTGATGAAGGTTATAAGGCAGGTAGCTGGGACGTAGCACCAAGCACAGAGACTGCAATCACAGGTAATGTAACATATACATATACATATGAGGCCGATCCTATCCCGACGCCTCCGATTGTAATAACCTACAAAGTTAACTTCGATCCTAACGGTGGTTTATATAACGGCGATAACCTTGAGATAGAAGAAGGAAAACCATTTGGATTCTCATATAGCGATGGCATGATAATGCGTAAAGGCTATCTTTTTGCAGGCTGGTACACAGCTCCTGTAGGTGGAGAAAGAGTTAAGTCCGATACAATATTCAACGGTACCACAACAACACTTTATGCGCATTGGGTAAAAGTTTTCACCGGAAAAGTGTGGTCATTTGAAGCTGTATCATATGCAAGCGGACGTCTTACGGTAGAGGTTCAAAGACCGGCAACTTCGGTTTCGGGATATGAAGTATCATTCTCGACAGACGGAAAGACCTGGTACACAAGAGATAATAAGATTTCCTGGGCTAATGCCCCTGTATCAACAATCTACTTGTCAGAGCTTTTATCAGGTAAGTATAAGGTACGTGTCCGCGCCTTTAGATACGATTCCGCAGGCGAAAAAGTCTACGGTGCCTGGAGTGGAACCCGAAATGTAACGGTAAAATAGGTAGTTAAAAATGTAAAAAGCGCTCAGGTTCTGCTTGGGCGCTTTTGGTAAAAACGGGCAAAAATGTGGTATAAATTTAGGGACAAATTTATGGGAAAATATTGAAGACATACGATTTCTATGGTATTATTGGGGTATCTTAAGAAAGAAGGTGAAATTATGCCAAGTATAAAACCTGTTTCTGCATTGAAGAATTATACAAGTATTGTAGATGAAGTTACTTATGGTAACAGAGTATATTTTACAAAAAACGGTCATGGTAAATGTGCATTGATTGATATAGATGAATTGGACGAACTTGATAAGCAAAAAGCACTTTTACAGTTGATGACTAAGTTGTCGGAATCGAAGGTTTCTGTAAAGGAAGAGGGAACTGTTTCTGCAGATGATCTGGAGAAGGAGCTTGGATTATAGACATGAAGTATAAGCTGGAATACTCACAAATTGTTCGCAGAAAGTTGAAAGTCCTTAAATCGTATCTTTCAGAGCGATATGGCGAAGAGTTTGCCAAATCGGTTATTAAGAAGATAACAGATAGAACCCGAGAATTGCAGGATAATCCGGAAATTGGAGAGGATCTTTCTTTGAAATTCGAAATTGAAACGGATTTTAGGGTTCTGTTTGTTAAGCATAATTATCTGTTTTATTATAAGGATGGCAATACTATTATTGTTGCCGAAATGTTCGGTGAAAAAGAGGATTTTATGTATAAGTTATTTGGAATCTCCGGAAGAACCCAAGAGTCAATTGATTATTGGGGCGAATAACACTTTGTGGTTTAAAAAAGCGCTTAAGAATATAAGCTTAGGTAATATCGCTAATTTTTGTATATATGTGTAAGAGGAGAGTATAAGCGATGGGAAAGCAACTTAAAAGGACACTGGGAATATTGTTAAGTATTGTACTGGTACTGACACTTATGCCGCAGACGACTCTGAAATCAGAGGCTGCAGGCGATACCGTCAAGGGAGTACTTACAAGCGACGGCACTATGTACATTATCTATGATGGGAATTCGTACAGTGCAGGTGGAACATACGCCGGTAAAACCATAAGCGCGGTTTATGATTGCGATGGCGGAAACGGAGCGATGGCAGATTATGGAGAATATTCGCCTGCCCCGTGGCATGGCAGTCGAGCTAATATATCATCTGTTGTAATTGGATATGGTGTGACCCATATAGGTGATTATGCTTTTGGCAGCATGCTTAATCCGTATCAAAATTTAACATCTGCTACGCTTTCTAGTACAGTTACAAGTATAGGAGAATATGCGTTTACCAAAAGTAAGTTGACAAGTATTATAATCCCTGCAAATGTTACAACCATAGGCGATTTTGCGTTTTTTGCTTGCGACAACCTTGCAACAGTTAATATCGAAGCAGGAACTGTGCTTCAATCAATACGTTATGCAGCTTTTTGGGGAACGGACATAACATCTTTTTCTATCCCGGATACCGTAACGAGCATATCTTCGGAGGCATTTTATGGGTGTGAGTCGTTGACAAGTATTACGATACCTTCCGGAGTTACATATTTGGGTGGCGGCGTTTTTTCAGGATGCATTAGCCTTGAAGAAGCAATAATAGAAGCAGAGATTACGAGAATTGAATTAGGTATGTTTGCATGCTGTTACTCTCTTAGAAATGTAATAATACCGAACGGAGTAAGCGAGATTGATCATGATGCTTTTGAAGGTTGTTATTCCTTAACTTCAATCACAATACCGGATAGCGTAGAACATGTTCTGGAACATGCTTTTGCGGATTCCGGTCTTAGGAGCGTTGAGTTTAAAGGCGAGAGGACACAGGTTGACGGAGACGCTTTTGAAAATGTCGGTAAGTACACTTATACATATGAAGGTGGAAACTGGGTTCAAAGCGATCAAAATGTTACTCCTGCAGAATTAATTATTCCATATGGTTTTGCGGCAGGAGCACCGGATGAAAACCATAATTGGAAGGGCGGATTATTTACAGCAACATATAGAATGCCTATAACGCTTAATACCAATGGTGGTAGTATTAACAGTGGAAATGTTTCGAGTTATTTAGAAGGTACCGGGGCTACATTACCTACCGATATAACGAAAGATGGATATACATTTGGTGGTTGGTATGATAACAGTGAGTGTACGGGTACTGCAGTAACTACAATACCGGTCACGGCTACAGGTCCGCAGGCATTCTGGGCAAAGTGGAATCCGAATCCGATTTCCGCAACCGTAACATTTAAAGTAGTTAACGGTAAGTGGGATGACGGAACAACAGAAGATAAGACGGTAACAATTAATGGTTACACGGGTGATGTTCTTAAACTTCTGGCTAATCAGATTCCGGCAGTAGGAACCAAACCTGACAGTGGTTATCAGGAAGGAAGCTGGGATGTAGTTCCAAGTGTAGATACGGCTATCACAGGTAATGTAACATATACATACACATATGTGGCTGAGCCGATCCCGACGCCGCCTATTGTAATAACTTACAAAGTCAACTTCGATCCTAACGGCGGTATTTATAACGGCGATAACCTTGAGATAGAAGAAGGAAAGCCTTTCGGATTCTCATATAGCGACGGCATGATAAAGCGTAAAGGCTATCTCTTTGCAGGCTGGTACACAGCTCCTGTAGGAGGCGAAAGAGTTAAGTCCGATACAATATTCAACGGAACTACAACAACACTTTATGCTCATTGGGTAAAAGTTTTCGCCGGAAAAGTGTGGTCCTTTGAAGCAGTATCATACGGCGCAGGTCGTCTCACGGTAGAGGTACAAAGACCTGCAACAGCGGTTTCGGGATATGAGGTGTCCTTCTCATCGGACGGAAAGACCTGGTACACAAGAGATAATAATATTTCATGGTCCAATGCCCCTGTATCAACAATCTACCTGTCAGAACTTTTATCAGGTAAGTATAAGGTACGTGTCCGCGCCTTTAGATACGATTCCGCAGGCGAAAAAGTCTACGGCGCATGGAGCGGAATTAAAACAGTAAATATTAAATAATAAATAGACTGTAAAAGCGCTCGAAGCATAAGCTTTAAGCGCTTTTAAATTTGACTTCTTATATTGAAATCACTATAATTATATTGATTTAGAATGCAAACAATTAAACTGAGGTAATTATGGTATTTAATTCAATTGATTTCCTGGTATTCTTCCCGATTGTATGCCTTGTGTATTTTATAATCCCGAAGAAAATTAGATATATCTGGCTTCTTATAGCAAGCTATTATTTCTATATGAGCTGGAACCCTAAGTATGCGGTTTTAATAGCACTTTCGACAGCTATCACCTATCTTAGCGGTATCCTTATAAGTAAGTCGGATAAGACGTGGAAGAAAAACCTTTGCGTTGCGGGTTCCTTCATAATTAACTTGGGAATTCTCGCAGTATTTAAGTACGGTAATTTCTTCTTATACAATGTCTATACCGCAGCCAATGCAATTGGAATTCATATGAGGGAGACGAGACTCGATCTGCTTCTGCCGGTCGGAATCTCTTTCTATACCTTCCAGGCATTAAGTTACACGATGGACGTATATAGAGACAGGATCAAGCCTGAGAAGAACTTTTTAACGTATGCACTGTTCGTTTCATTCTTCCCACAGCTCGTTGCGGGACCTATCGAGCGTTCGGAGAATCTCCTTACACAGATTCAGAAAGTCGATAAGATAGAGCTTTATGATTATAAGCGCATAAAAGACGGCTTCATGGTCATGCTCTGGGGCTTTTTCCAGAAGCTTGTAATCGCAGACCGTGTCTCTATCGTAGTTAAAGAAGTATATAAGAATTATCAGAATTACGGCGCAGTAGAATTAATCCTTGCGTCCGTACTTTTTGCGTTCCAGATATACTGTGACTTCGGCGGATATTCCAATATCGCGAGAGGCGCAGCCAAGGTTATGGGCTTTAAGCTTATGCATAACTTTAAGCAGCCGTACCTTGCGACATCCATCAAGGATTTCTGGAGAAGATGGCACATATCTCTTACGACCTGGTTTACGGATTACCTCTACATACCGCTCGGTGGCAACCGCAAAGGCACCTTCCGTAAGTACCTTAATATCCTCATAGTTTTCGCGGTATCGGGTCTCTGGCACGGCGCAAGCTATAATTTTGTGGTATGGGGACTTGTCCATGCTCTGTTCCAGATTGTCGGCGACATAAAGAATCGTACTTTTAATATAAAAGCTCCAACCACCATGTCGGGGAAAATCTTCAAGGTTATAGGCACTTTTATCCTGACAGACTTTGCGTGGGTATTCTTTGCATCAGATAGATTTATGCATGCAATGCATATCTTCGGTCAGATGACAAAAAGCTTCAAGGCGGGCTCGCTCCTTGATTTAGGCCTTGACATGGCTAACTGGTGGATTCTTATAATAGCAATAATTGTCCTTATAACGGTTGATATTATTCATGAGAAGAAGATATCACTCATTAGGCTATTTAATAACAGCAACATAGTATTAAGATACGTGATGGCGTTGGCGCTTTTCTGGGCCGTGATTCTCTTCGGAGTCTACGGTTACGGTTACGACGCAAGCACGTTCATCTATTTCCAGTTCTAGGAGGTTACAATGAAAAAAGCTCTTAAAGTGATAGCCTCCGTCCTTATCTTCGTTCTTCTTTGCGGAGGAATTAATAAGGGGATTGGCTATATAACAAATGACGATACACTCTATTTTTCGAGAGTGGCTATAAAAGAGATGTACGATACGCCGGGCATCGATACGGTGTATCTTGGCGCGTCCGTAGCATTCTATGCGTTGGATCCTGACTTTATAGATTCGCGCCTTGGCACGAATTCCTTTAACCTTGCGACCATGCATCAGAACATGGACGGTTCTTTATACTTACTTAAGGAAGCATATAGAACGCATCATATTAAGGAAGCGTATGTTGACGTATTCTATGAGATAGCGACGCTTTTTGAAGCTGAGAGGCGTAAGGATTTAACGAGTATGTATCTTATCACGGATTATACGAAGCCTTCGCTTGATAAATTATTGTATGAGATTAACGGTTCGAACGATAAGCACTACTTTAACACCTTCCTTATTTCAAGACGTAACTGGAATCTTCTTTTAGACCCAAGTCACATTAAGGATGTCGTAAGTAAGAAGCTTACCACGGTATATAGAGAGGGTGGTCTTGTATATAAGGAGACCAAGCCTAACGAGTATATAGGACGCGGTTTTGTTCAGAATAATAAAAAGCTCCAGACGGAAGGTAATCTTTTCAGGACCGCCCGTCACAATCCGATTGATATATCAAAGCTCAGCTCTACCTGGGTGGAATCTCTGGAAGAGATAATAGATTTCTGTGAAAAGCACGATATTAAGCTTCACTTGATTGCGACACCGCTTTCCAATTATAGAATCTTAAGTATCGGTAACTATGATGATTTCATTGCTTTTATCAATCATGAAATAGAAGGTACGCACGCGGACTATTATGATTTTAACCTTCTTCGTGAGGAATTTTTCCCGGATACGACGACGAGCTTCTCGGACGATCATCATATGAGTATGCAGGGAACGGAGTATTTTGAGCAGGCCTTCTGCATGCTTATGTCCGGCGAAGCCTCAAGGGAAGAGCTTTTCTACGATTCTATTGAAGAAAAGTTCGCGACAATGAAGAAGAATGTCTTCGGATTTGTACTTAGTGAGGGCGATGATTATGATATTACGGTAACGCCTGTAACGACGATCACAGAGGGTGAGTATTCTTACTATATAGAAGTTAACGATGCCGACAAGAATCCAATGTGGACATTTGACACAACGGTTGACGACGGACTTATGACGGTGAATAACGGAGTGCACTTTACATATGGTGAGGATCATTGTGTCGTTATTGTTAAGTGCTTTGTTGACGGTGAACTTAAGGCTACTGCAGCCTTTGAACTTAATAAATAATTATTTGCGGGCTCTTATTAAGGGCCCAAATAACGGAGGGTATGAAATGGTTAAGCATATTATTCTATGGAATCTTAAGGATGAGTACGATGATGCTAAGAAGGAAGAGATTAAGGCAGGTATAAAGAAGAGCCTTGAGGCCCTTAACGGTGTAGTTCCGGGACTTATCAAGCTTGAGATAGTGACTAAGACGCTTCCTACGGCAACCTGCGACCTTATGCTTTATTCTGAGCTAGAGTCTCCTGAAGCATTGAAGGGATACGCAGTGCATCCTGAGCATGTACATGCTGCGGATACATATGTAAGACCTTATACCAAGACACGTACTTGTATAGATTACGAAGTTTAAAAGGACGCGAGAAAATGACATTACGTGAGTTAAAAATCGGCGAATCTGCGATTGTAACGGAGGTTGGCGGAAGCGGTGAACTGCGCCAGCACTTCCTTGATATGGGGGTTATTCCCGGTGCGGAAGTGACGTTAGTTAAGTACGCTCCCATGGGAGATCCGATGGAGCTTAGAATCCACGGATATGAATTGACACTTCGACTTGCAGACGCAGATAAGATCGATATAACAAAAGCGCCCGATATTTCGGGAATTGCTGAAGTTAATGAGGCGGATACCGACAATAAGAAGTCCGGTAAGAAGGATAAGCCGCTCCGAAGTCGCACGGAGCATCCGGGACTCGGTGAAGGCGGTAAGTATCACGACCCTACAAATGAGAATCCGCTTCCTGAAGGAACAGTTCTTACGTTCGCACTTGCCGGCAATCAGAACTGCGGTAAGACGACTCTGTTTAATCAGTTAACGGGTTCTAACCAGCATGTCGGTAACTTCCCGGGCGTAACGGTTGACAGAAAGTCGGGAAGCATAAGAAACTATGCAAATACCGAGGTTACCGACCTTCCGGGAATATATTCGCTTTCTCCATATACAAGCGAGGAAGTGGTATCCCGTAATTTTATAATAGATGAGAAGCCCAAGGGCATTATTAATATAGTAGACGCGACCAATATCGAGCGCAATATGTACCTTACGATGCAGCTTATAGAGCTTGATGTCCCAATGGTACTTGCGCTTAATATGATGGACGAGATGACCGGTAACGGTGGTGCGGTTAAGATTAACGAGATGGAGGAACTTCTTGGAATTCCCGTAGTTCCGATATCTGCTGCGAAGAACGAAGGTATTACCGAACTTATTAACCATGCGGTTCATGTTGCAAAGTATCAGGAGAATCCGGGACGACATGATTTCTGCCCGGAAGATGCCAACGGTGGTGCTGTGCATAGAGCGATCCATTCAATTATGCACTTGATCGATGACCATGCGGTCAAATCGGGTATTCCGATAAGATTTGCGGCAACGAAGCTTATTGAAGGCGACAGAGAGATTATTAAGCGTCTTGAGCTTACACAGAATGAGGAAGAGACTATTGAGCATATCGTTAAGCAGATGGAAGAAGAGCGTGGGCTTGACAGAGCCGCAGCCATAGCCGATATGCGTTATGCTTTCATAGAAGAATTCGTAAGTAAATGTGTGGTAAAACCGCATGAATCCAAGGAACGAGAGCGCTCGGTTAATATCGATAAGATACTGACGGGTAAGTTCACTGCGATTCCAAGCTTTATTCTTATAATGGCAGCAGTGTTCGTGCTTACATTTAATGTAATCGGAGCTTTCTTCCAGGGATTGCTTGAAGACGGAATCGGTGCTCTTGCAGCACAGGCCGACGCGGGACTTACTGCGATCGGTGTTAACGAAGTATTGCATTCACTTATTATAGACGGTATATTTGCGGGTGTCGGAGCGGTTGTATCATTTCTTCCGATAATCGTAACCTTGTTCTTCTTTTTATCGTTGCTTGAAGATACCGGTTACATGGCGCGTGTTGCTTTTATAATGGATAAGTTATTAAGAAGAATCGGTCTTTCGGGACGTTCAATTGTGCCTATGCTTATAGGTTTCGGATGTTCGGTTCCTGCGATTATGTCGTCGCGTACGCTCCCGTCTGCGCGTGATCGTAAGCTTACGATTTTTATGATTCCGTTTATGAGCTGTACCGCTAAGCTTCCTGTATACGGATTCTTTATTCAGGCGTTTTTCCCTGAATACAGCGGTATAATGATGACCGGTATATACTTGTTCGGTATATTGATGGGAATACTTATGGCGCATATTGCGAAGAACAGCGTATTTAAGGGTGAAGCAGTGCCGTTTGTCATGGAACTTCCCAACTACAGACTTCCGGGCGCAAAGAACGTAGGTCTTTTACTTTGGGATAAGGCGAAGGACTTCCTTCAGAGAGCTTTTACCATAATATTCCTTGCTACTATTGTTATATGGTTTTTGCAGACTTTTAATTTCCATCTTACAATGGTCGGTAATTCCGAAAATAGTATGCTCGGAGCTATTGCGGGCATTGTTGCCCCGATATTTAAGCCGCTTGGATTCGGAGATTTCAGAGTTGCGACGGCGCTTGTTACCGGATTTGTGGCGAAAGAAAGTGTGGTATCAACATTATCCGTGCTTTTCGGTGAGAATGCACCGCTTAACCTTATTCTGACAAAGGCTGCGGCACTTGCACTTCTTACCTTTTGCCTTCTCTATACGCCTTGCGTTGCGGCAATCGCAGCGGTTAAGCGCGAGCTTGGCAGAAAGTGGGCGGCACTTATGATTGTGACGCAATGCACCGTAGCATGGATATGCGGATATATAGTTCATCTGATAGCTATGGCTATTATGGGTGTGTAACCAAAGCATAAAAAGCTTGGTATATAAGGAGGAGAAAAATGAAAAGAAGAATTTTAAGCTTATTGCTTGTACTTGTGCTGGTAATCTCGGCATTTACCGCATGTGGAAAGCAAACCGCCAATAACGGCGGAAGCAATGTTGCCGACAATAGCGGTGACAGCAATGACGCAGAAGATAACGGCGGTGAGGATGATCCTGTTGAAGAGGCCGTTTCGTATCTTTCGTTAAGAAGAACATCGGATGGCGAGTCTGAGTATGAAGATCTCGGTGATACCTATGAGTGCCGTATCAGATGTTCATATACAATGCTCGAGTTACAGGACGAGGATGCTACACTTTATCCTGAATTAAGCCGTGCCCTTAAGGAATTAAATGAGGAAATCAAAGAAGGCGTTAACATAGAATATGCAGATTATGATCAGTGGTCAAAAGATGCGATTGCTAACGATGAACCTGTATACTTTCCGTATTATGTAGACCGTGATATGCTTGTTCGCCGTGCGGACAGTTTGGTTTTATCGATTTCAATACCGTATTCAAACTACAGCGGCGGTGCACACGGATGGAGCGGTGATTTTCCGCGTTCATTCGATTCTAAGACGGGTAAAGAGATTAAGTTTAATGATATCGTTAAGGATATCGATAAGATGTATGATTATATAACTGAGAGACTTGAGGACAAGTATTCCGAAGAGTGGGATATGTTCATTCAGTTTGACACTGACAGTGATCCTTACGAATTATATAAGAGCGGTGATGCTACTCAGAATTTCTACTTCGGTAATGAAGGTATAACCGTAATCTTTAACCCATACGATCTTGCTGCTTACGCTGCAGGTTCACAGCAGGTTTACATCCCTTATAAGGGAAATGAAGACCTTTTCGTCGATGGCAGGTATTTCGAAGACCATATGGATAATTATGCAA
This sequence comes from Lachnospiraceae bacterium, assembly GCA_016283755.1. GTDB lineage: Bacteria > Bacillota > Clostridia > Lachnospirales > Lachnospiraceae > XBB1006. Next base: position 43,639 of record JAEENO010000048.1, read on the forward strand.
TTACAATCCAGCCAGGCGAGACTTACTGCGGAGATATCTTCGGAGACGGAACAGAGGGCAGCTTCTCTGTGTGTGCTTCGGTAAATTCTGATGATTACGATTATGTAGAGAATATGTATTTTAACGTAAACGGCGAAAGCTACGAGCTTAGTGCTGCATTCTATGCATTCAGCCAGAACGCTTATCTTATAAGAAATGATAAGGGCGATGTATACTGCTATTTTGTTACTTCCGAATTCAATGATTACAGAATAGTATATGTATATAAGGTTGAGAAAACCGGCGTTCAGCTGGTTGACGCAGGAAGCTTCGGTATATGGGCACCTGCTCCATCCGGCGATGACTGGTGGGCTTGGGGCGGAATAATAACCGACCCTGATAACTTCTACGTAGATTACAGAACCGATGTCCTCGGAACAACACATATCCATACGCTTGCCAAGATCGGCGATGACGGAATGCCTGAAGAGTACGAATCTATCTATGAATTCGGCAACAGATTTGACCTTACATTATTGCAGGAGATTACAGTTGATACTGTATCGGAAGCAGGTGATAAGACCGGTACTCTGACACTTAAAGCGGGCGATATTGTAAGAGCATACAGAACCAATGCTAAGCCGTACAGAGAGAACAGCGAAGTATATGTAGACCTTCTTACGAAGGATGGAACAATAATAAGAATTAATGTTACGAACGAATATCCGTTTGAAGTTGACGGAATTCCTATGGATGAACTTTTCGACGGAATAATGTATGCAGGTTAAAAAGCTCTAAAGGGGTAAGACAATGGTTAAATTTGATTGCGATTATATGCAGGGTGCCGTTCCTGAGATATTAACAAGAATAGCTTCAATTAATGATGAGCAGATAGACGGCTATGGTTTCGACGGATACTGCGACAGTGCCAAGAGTAAGATCCGTGAGGCTTGTGGACTTCCGGATGCGGACGTTGAGTTTATGATAGGCGGTACACAGACCAATATGGTTGCGATTACCGCGACACTTCGGAGTTTCGAAGGCGTAATTGCTGCAGAGACGGGACATATATATGTTCATGAGTGCGGAGCTATCGAGAATATGGGACATAAGGTGATTTCCTTACCTTCTCATAACGGCAAGCTTGATCCGGCTGAAGTAAAAGAGTATATGCATAAGTTCTATGCGGATGAGACCTACCCTCATATGGTAATGCCTAAGATGGTATATATCTCGCATCCTACGGAATTAGGCTCGTTATATACATTGGATGAGTTAAAAGCATTAAGAAGCATCTGTGACGAGTATAAGATGCTCCTCTATGTAGACGGAGCGCGTCTTGGCTACGGTCTTAATGCAAGCAACACCGATGTTACGCTTAAAAACCTGGCAGAGAATGTGGATATGTTCTATATCGGCGGTACCAAGGTGGGTGCACTTTTCGGAGAAGCGCTTGTAATCAAGGATAAGAACTTAATTCCTAACTTTTTCTCAATAAAGAAGCAGTCCGGAGCGGTTCTTGCAAAAGGTTGGTTATTGGGTCTACAGTTTGATACATTATTTACCGATAATCTATACAATAATATATCGCGTCACGCTATTGTTATGGCGGAGAAGTTAAGACAGGGCTTTATCGACAAAGGATATAGGATGTATAGCGATTCTTATACCAACCAGCAGTTCTTTATCCTTAAGAAGGATAAGATAGAGGAACTTAAGAAGAAGGTTTCTTTTGCGGCCTGGGAGGAATTTGATAGTGATCACAGAATTGTCAGATTTGCAACCTCGTGGGCAACCGGGGAAGAGGATGTCGAAGAACTTCTCAAACTCATATAAAATAAGCATTTTATAAGGCTATCGACGCGATTTTGTCGATAGCCTATTTTTTTAAAAATAATGCTAAAGTTTTTAAAGAGTGCGTCCGACATATTATATAGAAATCTATGAACGAAGGATTCGTTCATGATAATAAAGAAAGGAGATGCCTAATATGCGTATTGATTCTTATAACCAAGTTAGCCAGATTATGAAGGCCGGTAAGGTTTCTAAGGCCAAAAATGCATACGGAATGAGTGCAGCTGCATCATCATCTGATCAGCTTTCCATTTCCCAGCTTGGCCGGGATTATCAAATTGCAAAACAGGCAGTCGCAGGAGCTTCGGATATCAGGGAAGATAGAGTTGCCCAGTTGAAGGAGAGAATAGCTAACGGTAGCTATAATGTGGACACTGAAGATTTTGCAAGTAAGTTATTGGCAAAGTATAACGCGATTTAAGAAAGAGGATTAAGTAATGGCCAGTATCATGGATGAGTTTATCTCGGTTCTCGAAGAAGAAAATAAAGCCTATGAAGACCTTGCTTTCATATCGAGAAAGAAGACTGAGACGATTGTCTACGCCAGAGTCGATGAGCTTATGAAGCTTACCGAGCAGGAACAGGAGATAGTCGGAACCATCATGAATCTCGACAAGAAGCGACTTAAGCTTCGCGAAGAGATGGCAGGAATATTAAAAGTTCCTGTCGCAAGTCTTACTTTATTAAATATGGCGACCATCCTGGACAAACGGCCGGATGAGAAGACGAAGATACTTAATCTTCGGGAGAAGATAAGACTTACACTTATCGAGGTTGCCAAGATCAATAAGGAGAATGAAGCGTTATTGAAACAGTCCTTAGAGATGCTCGAGTATGACATGAACCTTATACGAAGTACACGCCAGGCACCGACAACCGCAAACTATAATAAGAATGCTTACAGTACAGATACGATATTGCCGGGTGGCGGATTTAATGTAACACAATAACGAAAAATCCTTTCGGGAGGCGTTGGAGCGATCCGGCGTACTCCCGATAGAAATTCTTAAGAGAAATAATCACAAAGAGTTTAAGATTTAAGACTAAAGTTTTGAAGAAAGGAAGTAACGGATATGGCAAATGGTTTCGGTAGCTTATATGTTGGCAAGTCAGGTTTATCCGGCGCTCAGAACGCCATTAACGTTACGGCCAACAACCTGTCCAACTTAAATACCAAAGGGTATGTACGTGAACAGGTTCTTTTTGCTGATATGGAATATTCCACATTGTCGGAAGCCAAGATGAATCATCTGTATAATCAGTCGATTAACATGAAGCAGTCCGGTCTTGGCGTATCAGTCGGCGATGTTGTTCATACAAGAGATATTTTCCTTGATACTTACTTTCGTTCCGAATCGGGCAGAATGAACTTCTACGATACCTGCTACGGAACAACTAATGAGATTCAGGAGCTTTTACAGGAGACTGAAGGCGAAGCCTTCCAGGAAGTAATGGCAGACTTAAACGAAGCCGTTCAGGAACTTGTTAAGAATCCGGGCTCATCGATCAATCAGAACCTTCTTGTACAGAAGGCAACACTTTTTGTAGAGCGTTCCGCAGCACTTTACGAGAGCCTCAAGGAATATCAGCTTAACTTAAATTCCCAGATTGAAGATAAAGTTAAGAGAATAAATGAACTCGGTAAAGGTATTGCCGAGCTTAATGACAGAATCAGAACCGTTGAAGCTAACCACGTTGAGACGGCAATGGAATTAAGAGATCAGCGAGATTTATATCTCGATGAACTCGGAACTCTTGCAAGGATCACTTTTAAAGAGCAGGAGGACGGAGCGGTAACGGTTAAGCTTGAAGCCCAGGAATTCGTTGACAGATTTACCTGCCACCAGATGGGAACAAGAACCGATACAACCACAGGATTTAAAACTCCTATATGGAAAGAGCTTTCCGATGAGATCAAGGAAGAATATGTAGACGTATATGACTTCACTGTTGATATCTCGTCTGAGATGAATACGGATATAGGAGCTCTTAAAGCAATCGTTATGTGCCGTGGTACAGAGGTTGCAGACTTTAGAGACATCGTAGAGAAGAGCGAGCAGGAATTTGCCAACACAACTCAGTTATCACCGATCGAGACAGTGGAAGCACAGCTTGACCACTACGTAAGAAGTATAGTAACAACACTTAACAATCTCTTTACTCCTTTAAAGGAAGTTACTATTGAAGTAGGAACCCAGGAATTGACCGTCCAGGTATGGGATGAAGAGAATGGAACGGTCGGAGCGGCAGGCGAAAGACCGGCGGCAGAGCTTTTCACAAGAAAGAGCAGACCTCGTTATACCGAAGTGGTTGATAACGATGGCAAGACCTGGTATGTATATAATGGCGAAGATATCGGTGAAGACCGGTATGACAGTAACGGAAACCGCATTCCGAAGGATACGGCAACGTTTTATAATATACTTAACTTAGAAGTTAACAAAGCTCTTACGGCAGATGAGACAAGACTTGCAACTTTCCGTCAGAACGGCGAAGTTGATCATACCCTGGCAGATAAGCTTGCCAAGGTGTTCGATACCGATATATTGGAGCTTTCACCTAACACGACGAAGTTTTCTTACAAGAACTATTACGACAACATGGTAGGCTATGTTGCAAGTACGGGTTCTGTATATATGAGTGTTACAAATACACTTACATCTTCTGTTTCTTCTATAGAGAATCAGAGAACAATGGTTATCGGAGTTTCATCCGATGAAGAATTGAGCAACATGATCAGATTCCAGAGTGCTTACAATGCAGCCAGCCGTTTCATCACAACAATAGATGAGATGATAGAGCACATGATAATGCAGCTTGGAAGATAGTTATAAGTTATCTTATGAGAGGAGGTAACGCGATATGCCTTCACAGTTTTTCGGATTAACAATTGCGGGAAGCGGACTTTCCACATATCAGACAGCGGTTAATACAGCAGCCAACAACATTTCCAACGTAGATACCGAAGGTTATACGAGACAGAGCGCCAAGATGCAGGCGATGCAGGCGATCAGAGTCGAAGCCAGATACGGTTCCATGGGAAGCGGTGTTGAAGTAACCGAGATTGAGCAGATGCGTAATAAGTATTACGATCAGAAGTACTGGGCTAACGAGTCAAGACTCGGGGAACAGTCAACTAAGCAGGAATACTTGTCTCAGATTGAGATTAACTTCCTTGATGATGATAACGTAAAAGGATTCACTACTATCTTCAGTGATTACTTTAAAGCAATGGATACAATGAAGACTGATGCTTTTTCTCTTACAACGAGAAATTCATATATAAGCAAGGGTATGACACTTTGCGAATACTTCAACAGTATCAATGAGCAGCTCTACAGACTTCAGGATGAAGTTAACAACGTAATTGCTACCAAGGTTGACGAGATTAACGGAATCGCACAGAAGATTGCAAGCTTAACCAAACAGATCAATATTATAGAGCAGCAGCATTCTACAGCAGCAGAGCTTAGAGATCAGAGAAACTTACTTATCGATCAGTTATCCAAGCTCGTGCCGGTAGAAGTAACGGAGAGACCAATCGTCAACACCAACATGCCTGACGTTGAGACGGGTGCAACAGAGTATAGAGTACGTGTTGACGGACAGATGCTTGTAGATACATATGATTATACCAAGCTTATCTGCGTACCGAGAACAACAGAGAATCAGGTCAACGAATCCGATGTTGACGGTTTATATGATATTTACTGGGCGATCAATGCCTATACCGATGAAGTATCTTCAAGAAAACTCGAAGTTACCTCAACAAGAATGGGCGGTTCATTGAAAGCACTTTTCGATATAAGAGACGGTAACAATAATCAGGCATTTGCCGGAACGATTACAGAAGTTCCGTTATCTAAGGCATCAAGACCATTCAAGGTTACAATAAGCGATCCTACAATTACGGATCCGAAAGAGATTACAATGCCTGAACACGGAATGATTAAGCTTGGCAACAAGGAATTCCGGTATGACGAGTACGAGCTTCGTGAGACTATTGATAAGGACACGGGCAAGAGTACATATGAATATGTCTTTACATTAAGCAAAGAAGCTGACGGTTCGCCACTCGATGTATACACCCTTATGCCTCTTACAGGTAAGCAGGCAATCATCGGTTCACAGATCGATTATATGGGAATCGCTTATTACCAGCAGCAGATTAACGAATTCGTTCGTAACTTCGCGATTCAGTACAATGAGATCTCAATGAGCGGTGTTAACGAGGACTCAGAGCCGGCCAACGCATTCTTCGTAGCTAACGACATTGCAAACGGCGGCGAATACGGATATGACTCACATCAGATGACGGAAGGTACGGATGATGACGGTAATACCGTTAAGACATATCACGGAAGCTATTATTACACATACCTTAATGCGAAGAACTTCACAGTTTGTGAAGAAGCGATGAAAGATTCGTCATCAATTTCAACTTCTTCACTAAAACCATTTAATAATGGAGTCGATTCGTACGATATAGTAGAAAAGCTCTTAGATTTAAAGAGCAACACAAAAATCTTCAGAGGCGGAGTTGCATCGGATTTTTTACAGTGTTTACTTTCCGATATTTCCGTAGATACTCAGAAGGCACAGATATTTACCAATAATTATGAGAACCTGCAGGAAGCAATAATGAACCAGAGAATGAGTGTATCGGCGGTTGACTCCGATGAAGAGGCACTTGATCTCGTTAAGTTTCAGAATGCTTACAATCTCTCATCCAAGATGGTTTCGGTTCTGCAGGAAATGTATAACCAGTTGATACTTAACACCGGAGCTTAGGAGGCGATACTATGGCAATGAGAATTACCAATAGCATGATTACAATGCATAGCAAGACTAACATTAACGGAACCAAGATTCTTACAGATAAATACAACGAGCAGATGACAAGCCAGAAGAAGATTGGCAAGCCGTCGGACGATCCTGTAATCGCTATTCGTTCTCTTCGCCTTAGAGATTCACTCCATGAAGTTGAGCAGTACACTGATAAGAATATCCCTGATGCGGAAAGCTGGCTTAAGGTTACAGAGACAAGCCTTACCAATATGACCAACGTACTTAAGGATGTATATTCACTCTGTGTTAACGGCGCAACCGGTACACTTACAACAGATGACCGCAATACAATCTTAAGTAACCTCGAAGCTTATGTTCATCAGCTATACTCCGAAGGTAATACAGAATATGCGGGCAGAACGATATTCACCGGATTTAAGACCAATAAGACATTGACATTCCAGGAAGATACGGCCGATGCATATTATTCAATCACAGAAAATTTTAAATTGGATGATATAATGGAAAAGACGTACATGAAGAATATTCTCGATATTCCGTCAAAGGCTGACGATATAAGAGATAATCCACCTGCAATCGCAGACGAGATTGATAATGTATATCTTAACCGTTTCCGTCTTGCGTACGAGAATGTAGCAAGTAAAGATGCAGACGATAATACTTTCACACCAACCATTAACTTAACATATAAGGAAGATAACGGATTCGGTGAGATGGTAGAAGTGACCAAGAATCTTAATGACATACTTGATCCTGCAAAGCCTGTTAAGACAATGTCTTATGCGGATTTTGAAGCAGGCAAATTCACAATTCCGGATGATGCGGAAGTGCTTTACATATATGAGACAGGTGAGATTATTTTCTCCGATTCGGCAATGGATAAGCTTGCAACCGTTAACGAGGCCAAGCAGGATTTAAGCTTTAAGATTACATATGATAAGAAGGGATTCGATAACGGTGAAGTAAGACCTGAAATGTACTTTGATTGTACCGATTATAACACAGGCATCGAATTTAACCGTGAGGTTCAGGATATTAATTATACCGTAGCAGGTAATCAGGACCTTAACGTTAATACCCAGGCAGGTCAGAACGGAATTCTTTCCACAGCAATAGGAAGAGATATAGATGAGCTTATGGATGCCGTATCAGCATCGCAGAAAGCGAACGATAAGGTTTCCCGTTTAAAAGCCCTTCTCGATAATCCTATCTATGCCGCTGACGAGTATCAAGAAGCATTTAAGACATGGCTTACGGCAGCAGAGAAGGAAGTAACTTATACGACGGAGAATCTTAAGAATCTTTTCTCCAAGGGAATTACCGGCTTCCAGGAGTATAAGCAGACTGTAGACCTTGCAATTACAGATACCGGAAGCAGAAGCAGCCGTCTTGAATTGACTAAGACAAGAATGACAGCTCAGAAATCTTCCTTACAGGAATTAATTCACAGTAATGAAGACAGAGAATTGTCCGATATATTAATTGACTATGAAACTGCAAATCTTGCATATCAGTCTTCTTTGAAGGCCGCAAGTGAGATTAACCAGATGACATTGTTAACGTATCTTTAGATTATAGCTTTTCTTCAGAAAAACTATAATCGTAAATAACCACATCGAAGATGTGTCCTACGAAGGAGGATTCGCATATAGCATTCATCTGTGCTATATGCGAAGTTGCAACATATATATATTGAGAAAGGAGGCAGGGTTTTCCCTGCGACAAGGCCATGGTAGTTAATACAAAGATTTTTGGCGAAATCGATATTGATGACAACAAGATTGTAACTTTCGAAAATGGTATTATCGGTTTTCCGGAGTTAAAGCATTTTGCCGTTGTCTATGATGAGGAGAAGAAGGGCGCCAACCGAATTTCTTATCTCCAGAGCATTGAGGAAGGCCAGTTTGCTCTTCCTGTAATGAATCCGATGATGGTTAAAGAAGACTATAACCCGTTTGTTGATGACGAACTTCTTAAACCACTCGGCAATCTTAACGGTGAGAACATCTGCGTTCTTGTAACAGTTAAGGTACCAAACGATATTGAACAGATAAGCGTTAACCTTAAGGCTCCTGTAATCATCAATGTAGATGAGAAGAAGGGTGCTCAGGTTATTATTGAGGATGATTATCCTGTACGCTTCATGATATACGATATCTTAAAACAGAATAAGGAAAAGGGAGGCGAGTAGGATGCTGGCATTAACCAGAAAGAAAGGCGAAGCCTTAGTTATCGGCAACAATGTAGAGATTACGGTTCTTGAGGTTAAGGGCGATCAGGTCAAGATCGGTATCCAGGCTCCTAAGGACGTATCTATCTATAGAAAAGAAATTTATATCCAGATTCAGAAAGAGAACGAAGAGTCAATGAAGAATGAGGGCATTGATAAGTTAGCAGATCTCTTCTAATCATAGCTTTTGTAACTGCAGATTAATTCACAAAACGTTCACAAAGAAAGGGTTAAGGACCGAAATTTACCTGTCGATATATGGATTAGATAAAATATTTAGTCCATATGGAAGTGGATAATCAAAGGTAAGTAAAGGTTCACACGGAGGTGACAAAACTTATGTCAATCGAGAATATTAATTCAATTAACAATGCATCTTATCAGAGTAATGCAGCAAGTTCAGTCAGACCGACTATAGACACTGTTAAACAGTCTACGGATACACCTGAAGTCGCAGAGAAGTCTATTTCAAGAGCGGTTGAAATCACCGGTACACAAAGAAATAATGACAATGAAGCTTACGACACCAAGGCTGCAGAGGCTATTAAGAAGGCAGTGGACGAGATTAATAAGCAGAATGTCAACAAGACCGTTCAGTTCGGTATTCACGAGCAGACAGGTCGTATGACAATTAAGATCCTTAATAAGGAGACAAAAGAAGTAGTAAAGGAATTCCCGGCAGAGAAAACTCTTGACCTTATAGCTAAGGCTTGGGAGATGGCAGGAATTATGGTAGACGAGAAAAGATAGGAGGTGCTGATATGTCAATCAGATTAACGGGAATGTCTTCCGGACTTGATACTGATTCGATGGTTAGAGAATTGGTAAGCGCATACAGCACCAAGTTGGAGACATATAACAAGCAGAAGACAAAGCTTGAATGGAAGCAGGAAAAATGGAAGGACATGAATACCAAAGTATACGGCTTCTATTCAGGATCTCTTAGCAGCTTAAGAATGGCAAGTTCTTTTTCTGCCAAGAAGAACGTTACGGTATCCGATTCAACCAAAGCTAAGATTTCGGCAGGTAACGGAGCAGCTAACGGAACACAGACAGTAGAGATTAAGAAGCTCGCCAAGGCAGCTTATCTTACGGGCGGTAAAGTAGATACATCATTGCTTGAGAAGGATGCTACAACATCAACAACTCTCGCAGAACTTGGAGTTTCCGCAGACGGTCAGATGAAGTTTAGAATCGGCGATCCTGACGATCATGATACTTTACCTACAGAAAAGTTCGTAGAATTTAAGTCAACAGATAAGCTCAGCGATGTAATCGACAGAATCAAAGAGCAGACAGGACTTTCCGCTTCCTTTGATAAGTCGACACAGAGAATCATAATTCATTCCGAATCAGGTGCGAAGAATGATTTTACACTTACCGGAGCAGATGAAGATTCAACGGAAGAGCTTGAACAGCTTGGACTTATATCCACAGCTCAGAAGCAGGTAGGCTCCGATTCCGAGATAGTAGTTAACGGAGCAACATTTAAGTCAGACAGCAACTCTCTTACGGTAGCAGGTATCACAATTGATGCACTCGGAGTAACTGACGGAGCGATGACTATTAACGTATCGACTGATACAGACGGTATCTACGATATGATCAAGTCCTTCGTCGGTGATTATAACTCTCTTATCAATGAGATGACCAAGGGTTATAATGCAGATGCAGCCAAGGATTATGAGCCTCTTACGGATGATCAGAAGAGTGAGATGTCAGATACGGAAGTTGAAAAGTGGGAGAACAAGATCAAGGATTCACTTTTCAGAAGAGATGAGCAGTTAAGTTCTATAATCTCAACACTTACCGGTGCAATGGCGCAGGGCGTTGTGATTGACGGCAAGACTTATCACTTATCGGATTTCGGTATTGACGGACTTGGAATTACATATTCGGCAGAGAATGAGCAGAATGCTTATCACATTGCCGGCGATAAGGATGACAAGCTTACGGCGGATAAGGCAGATAAGCTTCGTGAAATGATTAATACCAATCCTGAACTTGTACAAAAGTTCTTCAATAAAGTAGCATCTAATGTTTATGATTCGTTACATACCAAGATGACTTCAACGACACTTCGTTCAGCATACACGGTATACAACGATAAGGAAATGAACAATGAGATGAAAGAGCTTAAATCCAAGATTTCCGATTGGGAGACTAAGGTAAGCAAGTACGAAGAATCCTGGTACAAGAAGTTCTCCAAGATGGAGACGGCATTAAGCAAGATTCAGTCACAGACACAGTCACTTGCATCGCTTCTTGGTAGTGGTAATTAAGGAGGTGTTGTTATGGCAGTAGCACAGAACGCATATGCACAATACAATAACAACAAGGTTTTAACCGCAACTCCGGCGGAGTTGACACTTATGCTTTATGATGGAGCAATTAAGTTCTGTAATATCGCTATCATGGCGATCGAGCAGAAGGATGTAGAGAAGGCCTATGTTAACATAATGAAGACCAAGAACATCATTACGGAATTTATAATTACTCTTGATCATAAATATCCTGTAGCAAAGGATTTCGAGAATGTATACAACTATCTTAAGCAGAGACTTCATGAAGCCAACATGACTAAGGATAAAGAGATACTCGAAGAAGTCCTCGGACATTTAAGAACCATGAGAGATACCTGGAAGCAGGTAATGGAACTTAACAGAACCCAGCAGGCAAAGGCAGAGTAATATGGAATCAAAAAATTATGTTCTCGCACTTATTCAGAGCTTGGAAAAGAAAGCCGATATATTAAATAGGATAAGAGTTGAGAATGAGGAGCAAGCCTTACTTCTTAGCGAAGAGGATCCGGACATTGACAAATGGGATGAGCTTACGACCCGTAAGGGAGAGCTTATAGATGAGATTAATTTCTTAGATGAGGGCTTCAACGAAGTGTATGAACACGTAAGAGAAGAACTTACAAGTAACAGAGAAGCCTATAAGGAAGAAATCTTACACATGCAGGATTTGATAAGGACGCTTACGGAGTTGTCGGAAGTGATCCAATCAGAAGAAGCACGGAATAAGGAAGCTGCACAGAGGCATTTCTCAAGACTCAAAAAACAAGGAAAAGTCTTGACACAGTCGAACCGGGCAGCCAAGCTCTATAAGGACAATATGCAGAAGGTCAATTACGTAGACCCGCAGTTCTTTAACGAGAAGCATTAAATATAGGTAGAAAGGGAGTAATCCTTTTTACAATATAATTTAAAAGTGCACCAAGCGCAGGTGCATAACAAACTAGTTAACATTTTTCCTTAATCTCGAATAATTACGAATTAAGGACCCATTACTTATAAAACGGCATGGATGCCGGAAAACAAAATTCAAGGAGGAAATTATTATGAGTATGGTAGTACAGCACAATTTATCAGCAATGAACACAAACAGACAGTTAGGTATCTCTACAGGTGAACTGTCAAAATCAACAGAAAAGTTATCAAGCGGATACAGAATTAACCGTGCAGCAGATGATGCAGCAGGATTAAAGATTTCCGAGAAGATGAGAAGCCAGATCCGTGGTCTTGACCAGGCATCTGATAACGCAGCAAACGGTATTTCTCTTATCCAGACAGCAGAAGGTGCTCTTAACGAGACCCACGCTATCCTTCAGAGAATGAATCAGTTAGCAGTTCAGGGTGCTAACGATACTAACGAAGATATCGACCGTGATGCTATTAACGAAGAGTTACAGGCACTCACAGAAGAGATCGATAGAATTTCTTCAACAACACAGTTCAACAAGAAGAATCTTCTTGATGGTACATTGAAGAATACTAAGTTACAGATCGGTGCTAACGTTGGTCAGAACATAGCTATCTCAATTGATAACATGGATGCTGAGAACATCGGCCTTAAGGTAACAGAGTTCAAGACATTCGGATACAGCGTATCCGGTCAGGTAGTTAAGGGTTATGAGAACGCAGACGATGCCAGAAACGCAGCTATTAACTTAGCTTATACACAGCATACTGCATCTGTAACAACATCTGATGGAAAGTATGTGTTTGGAGCAACACCTACAGCATATAATACTCTTGATTCTGTTAAGGCAGCAGTAGGAAGCCAGTTCGGTATTTCTGCAGCAGAAGCTATGGAGTCAACAACTCACTCCGTAAGAGTAGCAGTTGATAACTTTACAGCAGCTAACCAGACATTGTCCAAGGTACAGCAGGCTATTAACAAGGTATCAAGCCAGAGATCAGCACTCGGTGCTCTTCAGAACAGACTTGAGCATACAATAGCCAACCTTGATACAGCATCTGAGAACACCTCAGCAGCTGAGAGCCAGATCCGTGACGTTGATATGGCTTCTGAAATGGTTGATTACTCCAAGAGTAACATCCTTTCACAGGCAGGTCAGTCAATGCTCGCTCAGGCTAATCAGTCAACACAGGGCGTACTTAACTTAATCCGTTAAGCTTGCGGTTACAAGCTTTTCTAAGACATTTTTAAAAAAATGTGAAAAACATGCCTTGGCCGGTTGCGCGGCCGGCCAAGATGTGTTATTATAATTATACGCAAGGAAGCGTACCTAATAATTGGATTCAAGGATGAAGCCGAACATCATAAGCAATATCTCTATATTGTATGTTACATACGGATAGGTGTATCCGGTGGACTTAGATTCTAAGGATCAGTTAGCAGGAAGTTTCTCTTGCAGATTTCAAACTACTACAATTTAATATAGTTTACCGAGTTCTATTTGTGGTATCAATTTACGGCAGTGAACTCAAAAAACGGCAAGGATGCCAAGATTATATTTTCAAGGAGGAAAAATTTATGAGTATGGTAGTACAGCACAATTTATCAGCAATGAACACAAACAGACAGTTGGGTATCTCTACAGGTGATTTATCCAAGTCTACAGAGAAGTTATCAAGTGGTTACAGAATCAACCGTGCAGGCGATGACGCAGCAGGATTAAAGATTTCTGAGAAGATGAGAAGCCAGATCCGTGGTCTTGACCAGGCATCTGATAACGCAGCTAACGGTATATCTCTTATCCAGACAGCAGAAGGTGCTCTTAATGAGACCCACGCTATCCTTCAGAGAATGAATCAGTTGGCAGTTCAGGGTGCTAACGATACTAATGAAGATATCGACCGTGATGCTATTAACGAAGAGTTACAGGCACTCACAGAAGAGATCGATAGAATTTCTTCAACAACACAGTTCAACAAGAAGAATCTTCTTGATG
>JAEENO010000049.1 GCA_016283755.1 Lachnospiraceae bacterium
TACAATATGTTCCTATGTATCTCCATGTTCTATGTTGCAATTGCTGTCGGAACCGGATTTTTACTCGATCTTCTCTACGGAATAATCGACCCGAGAATACGAATCGGTAGTAATAAGAAAAGTGAATAAGCCACAACATAAGCTCCTGTATTATACAGGAGCTTATTACTTTCCTACATTACTTAATCTTAATGGATTCCTTGATTCTGTTACCTGTCTTCGTTGCCGCAAGTCCACCTTCTGCGGTTTCCTTAATGTCCGCATTCATATTGCGTCCGATCTTATTCATTGCTTCGAATACCTCATCAGCAGGTATTCTCGACTTAACTCCCGCAAGAGTAAGGTCTGCAGATGTAATTGCATTAACCGCACCGATAACATTTCTCTTAACACACGGAACTTCAACCAGTCCCGCTACAGGATCGCAGGCAAGTCCAAGGAGATTCTTTAATGCAAGCGCCGCAGCATTTGCTATATCACTTCCGTTACCGCCGTATAGATATACCGCTGCTCCCGCTGCCATTGAAGATGCCGCTCCTATCTCCGCCTGACATCCGTGCTGTGCTCCCGATATCGAAGCTTTCGATGCTATAACACCACCAATTCCTGCAGCAACATAAAGTGCTTCACACATCTTATCGTCACTGAATCCTTCTTTTTCCTGTAAGGATAAAAGCACTGCAGGCACAACTCCGCAAGAACCCGCGGTCGGAGATGCGACTATACGCTTCATGCAGGCATTCGATTCACTTACCTTAAGAGCTTTTTCTATAACAGAGCCCATGAACTCTCCGCATATCATCTGACCGCTCTTTACACGCTTATGTATCTTCGCACCGTTTCCTCCTACAAGTCCGCTCTGTGACTTTAATGAATCCTCGTAATTAGCGACCGATTCCTTCATCGCCTTATATATCTTAAGAACTTCTGTCATTGACTCTTTAACCGTAGTCTCGGATTCATGACAGTCGTCGAGCTGTACAAGCTTCCAGAACGGGGTCTTTTTTTCTTTTTCTTCTTTGATTATCTGATTAATTGAATCATACATTATTCGATACCTCTCATTGTAAGATAAGCAACCTCGAGTACTCCGTTAAGCTTCTTTAAGGCCTTAATACACGATTCCGGAATTTCCTGGTCGCACTCAATAACCATTACCGCAACCGCTCCCCTTTTTTTCCTGTGAAGCTGCATGGTTGCGATATTTACATGCTCCTTAACAAGGATAGGTGCAATCTCGGCCACATAGCCCGGTTTATCCTCATTCTGTATGATAAGTGTAGGGGATTCTGCGGAAAATGATGTCTCAACACCGTCTATCTCGCATATCTCGATTCTTCCGCCGCCGACGGAATTACCCATAACTTCTATCTTTCTTCCCGTAACGCCTGTAAGCTTCATTCTTACCGCATTAGGATGATTCTCTACATCTTCACCGGCCTTAATCTCGAACTTCATACGGCGCTTTTCCGCAAGTTCAAAAGAATGCGGAATATCGGTATCGTCAACCGCAAGACCCAAAAGTCCCGCAACTATAGCCTTATCGGTACCGTGTCCCTTACCTGTTGAAAGGAAAGAACCCGTAAAATATATATCCGCTTTCTTAACATCTTCTCCAAGTAAGCGTCTTGCAACATTTCCTATCTTAACGGCGCCTGCCGTATGTGAACTTGATGGGCCTATCATTACAGGTCCGATAATATCAAATAAATTCACGTTACTCCTCCAGTATCTCAACCTCGAGATAATCAAAATCTATCTCTTCCATAAAGTTATCCTGACGAAATCGAGTCTTTTTGTCCCGCTTAAATTCCGCAATGTTCTTCTCAAGCCAGATAGGCTTAGCAAGATCGAATTCGCGGCAAAACTCCTCTATTCCCTTAAAGATTAAGTGTGTCCTTGTGTCATTATTCTCCGTCTCATACACCGTATCTTTAATAAGCCTGTTTTCCAGCCATATTTTCCCCCAGATACGCATAGCTTATTCCCTTCTCTGCCGTAATGTCTCATACATAAGAATTGACGCCGCAATACCGGCATTTAATGACTCAACCTGCCCCTCCATCGGTATTCTTATATAAGTATCCGCCATATCGGCAAGTTCATCCGTTAATCCGTTGCCTTCGTTACCTATCATAAAAGCCGTTCCGCCCTTATAATCCATCTCGAAGTATTGCGCTTTTCCCTTAAGATGCGCAGCATATACTTTGATTCCCCGGTGCTTAAGCTTATTAACCGTATCGATAATATCCTTCGATTCATATACTTTCATCCTGTATAACGAGCCCATCGTGGAGCGAATCGTCTTCGGATTATATAAATCTACCGTCTTATCGTTAATGATAATTCCCGTAACTCCCGCACCTTCCGCGGTTCTTATAATGGTTCCCAAGTTCCCCGGATCTTGAATAGACTCAAGTATCATAATGAAAGGAACCCTCTTATCGTCAAAAAGCTCCTCAAACGAAATATCCTTCATTGCCACAACCGTTAAGATTCCCTGTGGAGTCTTGGTATCACACATCCCATCAAATACGGAATCCTTAACAACAAAGAGCTTTTCACCATCAACAAATTCCGGCGACTTATTAAGGAGCATCTCCCTATTTGCTTCTTCAGCATAGAAAGACTCCGATACAAATACCTGATGTATCCTGTCAACAGGCGCTTCCATGCACATCTTAACTCCTTCAACAACAAAAAGGCTCTGGATAACCCGAGCCTTATGTTTTGAATTCAATTCTCTGACATTCTTAACTTTAGCGTTGTCATTGCTTGCAATCATTTTGTCTCCTAGATGGCAAATGACTTACAAATCTCGAACTGATATGTATCGAAGTGCTTATCCATTGCCATTGCTTCATCAAGATCGTAATCTATAATCTCACCGTTCTTAAATACTGTAATCCTGTTCGTCTTACCTTCAACAAGTAAATCTACTGCCAATGCTCCCATTGTTGAAGCATATACTCTGTCGCGACATGTTGGGTTACCACCACGCTGCATGTATCCTAAGATGGTAGCTCTTGTCTCCATACCTGTTGCAGCTTCAATTCTCTGAGCCATCTTCATTGAATCGCCGATACCTTCGGCATTGATGATAATAAAGTGCTGCTTACCATTGGCAAGATGCTCCTTAATATGTTCAATTATAACTTCCTCGTTATAATCATACTTCTCAGGACAAAGAACTTCTTCTGCTCCGTTTGCAAGACCGCACCATACTGCGATATGTCCTGCAGAACGTCCCATAACCTCAATAACCGAGCAACGCTCATGAGATGTTGATGTGTCTCTTATCTTATCGATTGCATTCATTGCAGTATTAACTGCTGTATCAAATCCGATTGTATACTCTGTGCAAGGAACATCCAAATCAATTGTTCCCGGGATCCCGATAACCGGCATTCCGTGACGTGCAAGTGCCTGAGCACCTCTTAAAGAACCGTCTCCACCGATCACAATAAGTCCGTCAATTCCATGCTTATGGCAAATCTGTACGGCACGCTCTACTGTCTCATCTTCTTCAAATTCAGGGCAGCGTGCAGTCTGTAATATTGTACCGCCTCGTTGTATTGTCTCGGATACGGATCTTGCAGTCATCTCAATGAATTCTTCCTGTAAAAGGCCTGCATATCCTCTCTTGATTCCTATAATTCTCTGCTGTCTGTAAAGTGCACGGCGTACAACCGCACGAATCGCTGCATTCATTCCCGGTGCATCTCCACCACTTGTTAAAACTCCGAAAGTATTAATTGTCTGTGCCATATTATCTATTACCTCCACGGTGTATTAAAAACTAAAATAACAAATTTGGATTAATTTTATTACATTTTACCCCTGTTTGCAATGGACTTTTCAACAACTCTCACATTTTCTTCACCTAAAAATTCGGTAATTATGCCCAAAGTCCTTCCGTCAGCGCTTATAGACTTACTCTTTTCAAGCCTTTTTACTGCTTTCTCTGCCTTAAGATAGATTACTATCTCGTCATTTCCGTCCGAGCTTTGAATAAGATTAAGAAGGTTATCGATTTTCTCATCGTACTCATTCTTATCTGCAAACTGAAGCCATACTTCCGAAGGAATACTGTCAAAGGAATAAGCTTTTTCCATAATAACCTTGGCATTCTTGTCTTCTTCCGCATTTACATGTCCCACGATAAATACCTTCGCATCATCGGTAAGTATCTGCTGATACTTCTCGTAATCTCTCGGGAAGCATACAACTTCAACGGTTCCGACAAGGTCCTCGACATTAAGGAATGCCATTACCTTATTGGTCTTCGTATACTTAATCGTACGGCCGACTATCATACCGCCGATAGTACAAGGCTCTCCGTCATAAACTTTTACCTCATTGGTCTCTTCATCAAGCATAAAGTCCGAAGTCTTATTCGTTATGTTCTTTTCCCACTTGGCCTGATATTCTTCCAATGGATGTCCCGAGATATATACACCTAAGACGTCCTTCTCAAAAGCAAGATATGTAGCCTTATCATATTCCGCAACATCCGGGATATCCGTCTTAAAGGCTTCCTTCTCCTCTTCGCCGACAATATCGAATAATGACATCTGCCCTTCTAATGTATTCTTCTTATCAAGCGTAACCTTATCCGCTATCACGGGATATACCATCATCGCCTGTTTTCTGTTGATGTTAAGCGGTATAAACGCTCCTGCCTTGATAAAGTTCTCAATGGCTCTCTTATTGACTATTCCGTTACCGCAGCGCTTAATGAAGTCTTCTAATGACTTAAACGGGCCGTAGGCATCTCTGTTCGCACAGATTGCCTCGATAACCGGGCGTCCTATAGCTTTTATCGCAGATAAACTGTATCTTATCTTACCTTCATATACCGAGAAATCGCCGACTCCCAGGTTAATATCCGGCGCCATTACTTCGATTCCCATACGCTTACAGGTAAGGATATATTCCGCAATCTTATCGGTATTACCGAGAACCGATGTCATAAGCGCAGCCATATATTCAACCGGATAATGATATTTAAGATATGCTGTCTGATAAGCAACTACGGCATATCCGGTGGAATGCGCTTTGTTAAAAGCATACTCCGCGAAGCTTACCATCTCGTCAAATATCCTGTTGGCGACATCTTCCGGAATTCCGCGCTTAACGGCTCCATCCACGCCCATCTCTTCATTGCCGTATACAAAGTACTTGCGCTCTGCTGCCATGACATCAGCCTTCTTCTTACTCATGGCTCGGCGCACAAGGTCCGAACGTCCCCAGGAATATCCCGCAATATCACGCACTATCTGCATAACCTGCTCCTGATATACTATACAGCCGTACGTATTACTCAAGATAGGCTCAAGCGCAGGCGATGTATATTTAACATCATCCTTATTGTTCTTACCCGCGATATAGTTAGGGATAAAGTCCATAGGACCCGGTCTGAAAAGCGCTATTCCCGCGATAATATCGTCGAATGTCTGCGGCTTTAATTCCTTCATAAAGTTGGTCATTCCCTGACTTTCAAGCTGGAATATACCTTCGGTCTTACCCTGTGATATCATATCGTAGACATTCTTATCATCAAACGGTATTTTATCAAGTTCTACATCTATTCCTCGGTTATTCTTAACATTCTTAATTGCATTCTGTATAACGGTTAAAGTTCTTAATCCCAAGAAATCCATCTTAAGAAGACCAAGTTCCTCTAACCTTGTCATCGTGTACTGCGTCGTAACAGGTCCGTCCGATGCGGTTCTCGATAGCGGAACAAATTCATCAACAGGGCGATCGCATATAACTACACCTGCCGCATGCATTGATGTATTTCTCGGTAAACCTTCAAGTCGCATCGCCATATCGATAAGCTTATGTATCGATTCATCCGATTGGTACATATTCATAAGCTCAGGATTGACATTAAGAGCTTTTTCAATGGTCATCTTAAGCTCATTCGGAATCTGTTTGGCAACAGAATCCACGAAAGCATAAGGAAGATCGAGCACACGGCCTACGTCACGAATGGCATTCTTCGCTGCCATCGTACCGAATGTAACAATCTGTGCAACGGAATCTTCGCCGTATACTCTCTTAACATAATCTATTACTTCCTGTCTTCTCTCAAAGCAGAAGTCAACGTCAATATCCGGCATGGTTACACGTTCCGGATTAAGGAAGCGCTCGAAGACAAGATTATACTTCAAAGGATCTATCTCCGTTATGCTTAATACGTAAGCTACAACGGAACCTGCCGCAGAACCTCGTCCCGGTCCTACCGCAATATCAACACTCTTTGCATATCTGATAAAATCCCAGACTATGAGGAAATAGTCTACATAGCCCATGGTCTTAATTGTATCAAGCTCAAACTCAAGCTGTGCTCTTGCTTTCTCCTTAGTCTCTCCTTCATACTTCTCGTTAAGGCCCTTGTAGCAAAGCTCATATAAGTATTCTTCACTCGTCTTACCGTCAGGCACATGGAACTTCGGCAACTTCGTATGTCCGAATTCTATCTCCACGTTACAGCGCTCCGCAATTTTATGGGTATTCTCAACCGCTTCCATAGCATAAGGAAAAAGCGCCTTCATCTCATCTTCCGACTTAATGAAGTACTGTCCGCCCTCATAGCGCATTCTGTCCGTATCCGTAACCTTCTTACCTGTCTGCACGCAAAGAAGAATATCATGCGCTTCCGCATCATCAGCATTTGTATAATGCACGTCATTCGTACATACAAGCGGAATATCTAATTCCTTACTCATACGGATGAGCTGAGTATTAACTTCACGCTGCTCCGGAATTCCGTGGTCCTGTAACTCTAAGAAAAAGTTCCCCTCACCGAAAACCTCAAGGTATTCTTTTACTGCTTTTATGCCTTCCTCGTAACCGTCTCGAAGTATGGTCTTCGGTATTCTTCCCGCAAGACATGCCGAAAGCGCGATAATTCCCTCATGGTACTCTTTTAAGACTTCCATATCGACACGCGGTCTATAGTAGAAGCCTTCGGTAAATCCCTTGGAAACAATCTTTACGAGATTCTCATATCCTTTGTTATTCTCCGCGAGTAATACAAGATGGAAGTATCTGTCTTCTCCCGCACCCGCTTCTCTGTCAAAGCGCGAACCCGGTGCGACATACACTTCCGAACCGATAATAGGATGTATACCCTGTTTCTTCGCCTCAAGATAGAACTCTATACATCCGTACATTACACCATGATCGGTAATGGCAACGGAATCCATATTAAGCTCTTTAACTCTTTTGATGCATTCCTTAACTTTGTTAGAGCCGTCAAGAAGGCTGTATTCCGTATGTACATGAAGATGTGTAAATGCCATTAAACCGTACCGTCCTTAGATTCTTACAGTGATTCTTCGAGTTATCGTTCGAAAGTAAAACCATACGATTATTATAACATATAAAACCCCTTATTTAAATCTTACATTCCTTGTGCTATAATAAATTGATTAAACTTTTTTAAGAGGTATAATTATGAATTTCTTACGAAAGCTTGGAAATGTGGCAATGGGATTCATTGCCCTTACAGTCAGCGTTTTATTACAGTTTATTCTATATATCCCTGCATATTTATATTATGTTACCTATCACAATATTCAGAGCCTTACAGGTAACGCAGATCTTCTGACCCTCATAAGCAATATGATTTCAACGATGTTCAACATGAATCTTATCGTATATGCCACCGTTATCTGGGGAATCTGCGGTATCTTCGTATTTTACCTGTGGTACAGGCGAGTATCCGCCAATACTCCTAAGATTTCCTTTAAGAGAGATTTATCCGTATATACCATATTCGGAATCATTCTTATCTCTTTGGGCTCACAGCTTTTTGTAAACTATATATGCAATATATTAAGTACCGTTTTCGTCGACGAATTTACCCGGTTTGCGAATCTTTTCGATACAAGCTCATTATCACCTATAGCGACTTATATAATGCTCTTCTACGGCATTTTTATCGCTCCTGTACATGAAGAGATTCTCTTCCGCGGTGTTATAATGCACTACATGCGAAAAGGCTGCCCGTTTATACTTGCGAATATCTTACAGGCAGCGCTTTTCGGATTACTCCATATGAACATAGTGCAAGGCACTTACGCATTCATTATAGGACTTTTATTGGGATACATATTCAAGATATCCAAGAACTTAACCTCAACAATAATAATACATGTTATCTTCAACATAATAGGTTCGTTCCCGATACTTAAGGTTCTTCCTGAGAACAATATTTCTCTTAACCTTACGGTATCATTTATCGGAGTCATAATTCTTATCTTGGGATATGTAATCTATAACTACTACATCAAGGAACGAAACTTGCGATTATCTTTTAGCGAAAGCGATAAATAATTGCATTATCTAAGGCCCGTCAATGACGGGCCTTAATTTTATACACTGTTCAAATTAAACAAAATCCCACTTTACCACATCGAATACACCTCTCGGCGTACATCTTATCTTCGGTATTACAGGAAGTGCCATAAAGCTTAATGTTATAAACGGGTCCATATTCTTATCGATTCCCATCTTATAAGCCTTCGCTTTCATCTTCTTAACCTTGTTGCTTACATAAGAAAAGCTCTTATCGGAGATAAGTCCCATAATCGGTAATGGCAGTGTATCATACACCTTACCGTTCTCCACTATGGTATATCCACCGTGAACACGCTTTAATTCATTAACTGCAAGCAATATATCACTATCGTTATCACCTATTACGATGATATTATGACTGTCATGAGATACTGACGATGCAATCGCACCGTTTCTAATCGGGAATCCCATAACCGCGCCTACACCGATCTTACCCGTTGCGTGATGACGCTCAAATACGGCGATCTTATTAATTCTTCCGTCCGGTGTAAAGAACTTTTCACCCGGAAGAATCTCATCTCTTCTTTCGGTAAGGATCTCACCCGGAATCATTTCGATTACAGGATACGGCTTCTTATCAAGCTTAATCTTAAGCTTATCCTCATCAATCTTACCCAAATGTATCGTATTGGTAAGGCTTTTCGGACACGCTTTCGGCTTAACGTCGAGCATGTCGTTAATAAGCTTACCCTTATAGAATACCATCTTAGCATTGAAATTCTTCAAGGAATCCCATACTACAAGGTCCGCATCAAACCCCGGGGCAACAGCACCGGTTCTTCTTAAACCGTAACACTTTGCAGGCTGAATTGTCGCCATCTTAACAGCTGCAATAGGGCTTATACCCATGCTGACTGCTTTTCTGACATTATGATCGATGTCACCTTCAATGATGATATCCTCTATATGCTTATCATCGGTGCAGAAGCAGAATCCTTCGGTATTGGTATTGTTCTCAACTATACCCTTTACGATATTCTCAAGGTTTCTTGCCGCACTTCCCTCTCTGATAAGACAGGTCATACCCATCTTACGCTCTTTCATTACATATTCGTACGATGTTCCTTCGTGGTCCGTAGTAACACCCGCCATAACGTATGCAGCCAGCTGTTCATCCGGAAGATTCGGCGCGTGTCCGTCTTTAACCTTACCGTCAAAAAGCTCAAGCTTGGCATTCATCTCGGGGTCTCCGTCGATTACCGCCATGCAGTCCATTACTTCGCCAAGTCCAAGAACTCTTCTGTTCTTAAGATACTTCTTCATCTGGGCTGCGGAAAGCTTATAACCGTTATCATCTATCGCTGTTGCAGGTACACATGAAGCTATCATAACATACACATGTGCAGGCGAATCGTTAGTCTCACGAAGAAGATAATCAATTCCCGCAGTACCCGATACATTGGCTGCTTCGTGCGGATCCACTATGAATGTAGTGGTTCCGTGCTTAGCAGCAGCCGCAATAAGTACCTGCGGATTAACCATCGTTGACTCAAGATGAAGATGAGCATTGATGAATCCGCTGGTAAGATAGCCGCCCTTAACATCAATCTCTTCCTTACCGGTATAATCGCCGATTCCGACAATCATACCGTTTTTAATCGCAACATTGCCCTCCTCTACCCTGTCGGTAAAGACATTGACAATCTTTGCATTTTTTAAGACGAGATCTGCAGGCTCTAATTTTCTTGCTGCACGTGCACAACCTATGTATTTATTAAGCTCCATATATTTTACCCGTAATTATCGCAAAACCGAAAGAGTTACATCTTCTCCGTTGATCTTCCATTCCTTAACGGAGCCTTCCAACTTATCCTTGGTGATATCAAGTCCCAACACATCGGACTTAATAGCATCACCGTACTTATTGAAGATATAATCTATCTTGCCTTCTGCCTTATATCCGATATGAATCTTATCCATAACTTCAAAGTCGGCATCCTTACGCATTGTCTGAATCTTGCTTATAATCTCACGTACAAATCCTTCATCAAGGAGCTCTTCGGTTAGGTTGCAATCAAGTACAACAGTACATGTATTGTCACTTTCCGTCTGATATCCTTCCATCTGAGTCATTGTAATCAAAAGATCTTCTTCGGCAAGCTCTGCTTCTCCGTCGCATAACTTAATTACGCCGGTTGAACGAAGCTCTGCCATAGCCTTATTACCGTCAAGCTCTTTTAGCTCATTCTGGATTCTTCCGAGTAACTTACCATACTTAGGACCTACCGTCTTAAGCTGCGGCTTAAAGGTATAATCCGTATATTCACTTACATCATCGGCAAATACAACTTCCTTAACATTAAGCTCTTCTGCGATGATAT
Source organism: Lachnospiraceae bacterium (assembly GCA_016283755.1). Lineage (GTDB taxonomy): Bacteria > Bacillota > Clostridia > Lachnospirales > Lachnospiraceae > XBB1006. The sequence continues at coordinate 10,695 of JAEENO010000049.1, forward strand.
CCACAAAGAACTCAGAAAGCTTATGCTCAACCTTAACATACATCTTGCCGATCGGCTGACGATTCTTAATATTGGCTGCATTTCTTGCTGCACGTCCCATAACTACTACCTTAAGGACTTCATCCATATTAGCTTCAAGTTCAGGATCGATCATTGATTCATTTGCAACCGGGAAGTCACATAAATGAACCGAAATCGGAGCATTACTGTCAATTGAACATACAAGGTTTCTGTAAATCTGTTCTGCCATAAAAGGAATCATTGGTGCGGATAACTTACATACCGTTACAAGTGCTTCATACAATGTCATGTAAGCATTGATCTTATCCTGCTCCATTCCGTTAGCCCAATATCTCTCACGGGAACGACGAACGTACCAGTTACTTAAATCATCAACAAACTCCTGTAAAGCTCTTCCTGTCTCCGGGATCTTGTAATTGGCAAGATCGTCGTCAACTGTCTTGATAAGAGTATTAAGCTTGGATAATAACCACTTATCCATTACAGGAAGCTTGTCATATTCCAATCTATACTTAGTCGCATCAAACTTATCGATATTTGCATAAAGAACGAAAAATGCATAGGTATTCCACAAGGTTCCCATGAACTTTCTCTGACCTTCAGCAACCGCATCACCGTGGAATCTATTCGGAAGCCACGGAGCTGAATTGACATAGAAATACCATCTGATTGCATCTGCACCGTACTTTTCAAGCGCTTCAAAAGGATCTACAGCATTGCCCTTACTCTTACTCATCTTCTGGCCGTTCTCATCCTGAACGTGACCTAAAACGATTACATTCTCGTATGGTGCTTTATCAAAGAGCAATGTAGACTCTGCCATAAGTGAATGGAACCATCCACGTGTCTGGTCTACAGCCTCTGAAATAAACTGTGCCGGGAACTGCTGTTCAAATAAATCTTTATTCTCGAAAGGATAATGATGCTGTGCAAAAGGCATAGCACCCGAATCAAACCAGCAGTCGATAACCTCTGGTACGCGATGCATTTCCTTACCGCAGTCAGGGCACTTTAAGGTAACTTCATCAATAAACGGACGATGAAGTTCTACCTTCTTATGCTCCGGATTGCCACTCTTTTCAGCCAGTTCTTCTCTTGAACCGATGCACTCCTTATGACCGCAGTCACACTCCCAGATATTAAGAGGAGTACCCCAGTATCTGTTACGTGAAATTGCCCAGTCCTGAATATTCTCAAGCCAGTTACCGAATCTTCCGGAACCTATAGAATCCGGAATCCAGTTAACAGTATTATTATTCTTAATTAAATTATCTCTTACGGCAGTTTCCTTAATGTACCATGACTCACGCGCATAGTAGATAAGCGGGCGATCGCATCTCCAGCAATGAGGATACTCATGCTCGAAGTTAGGTGCATCGAATAACTGCTTTCTCTCATCAAGGTCCTTAAGGATAACCTTATCGGCATCCTTAACCCACATTCCGGCATATGGTGTCTCTTCTGTCATCTCACCCTTACCGTTAACGAACTGAACGAACGGAAGGTCATACTTCTTACCAACCTTATTATCATCCTCACCGAATGCAGGTGCGATATGTACGATACCGGTACCATCTGACATAGTAACGTATGAATCACAGGTTACAAAGAAAGCTTTCTTGCCCTGCTTATCAGATACCTTCTTCGCACATTCGAATAACGGTTCATATTCCTTATATTCAAGGTCTGTACCCTTAAATGTCGAAAGTACTTCATAAGCCTTGGTCTCTTCATTGCCCAGCTTACCGAGAACTGTGTCAAGTAAAGGCTCTGCCATATAATATGTGAAGCCGTCGGCTGCTTTTACCTTAACATATGTATCATCCGGATTAACGCAAAGTGCAACGTTACTAGGAAGTGTCCAAGGTGTTGTCGTCCATACGAGGAAGTATGCATCTTCACCCGCCACCTTAAAGCGTGCAATAGCAGAACGCTCTTTTACAAGCTTATAGCCCTGGGAGACTTCAGCTGTTGAAAGCGGGGTTCCGCAACGAGGACAATAAGGCACAATCTTAAAGCCCTTGTAAAGAAGGCCTTTGTTCCAGATTTCCTTTAACGCCCACCACTCGGACTCAATATAATTATTATCATATGTAATATAAGGGTTGTCCATATCGCACCAGTATCCTACAGTGCCGGAGAAGTCTTCCCACATTCCCTTATATTTCCATACGGATTCCTTGCACTCTTTAATGAATGGTTCAAGGCCGTAGCTTTCTATCTGATCCTTGCCGTCTATTCCGAGCTTTTTCTCGACTTCGATCTCAACAGGAAGACCGTGTGTATCCCATCCTGCCTTTCTCGGAACATACTTGCCCTTCATGGTCTGATATCGCGGAATCATATCCTTAATAACTCTTGTAAGAACATGTCCTATATGAGGCTTTCCGTTCGCAGTAGGCGGTCCGTCGTAGAAAGTATACACTTCACCGTTACGGCGCTGCTCCATACTCTTTTTAAATATATCCTGCTCTTTCCAGAAATCCTCAATTTCCTTCTCTCTTGCCACGAAATTAAGATCTGTAGGCACTTTCTTATACAAATCCTTGTTCTCCATTCTCTATGTGTCTCCTATTTATAATTCTTAAGAATCGATAATACTGAAATATCCATACTTTGTCAAGTAGGGTTATTTGATCCACGGCATAAGTACCGTAGGCTTCATCTTAAGTATCTTCTTCTGCTCAGCATTAAGATGCTTTTTATTGATTATAACTTCGTATACATATTCGTCGAAGTACTTGTCAGAGCATACGAAGTATCCCTTCTTACCGACTTCATCGCCCCAGCTGTTCTCAATCTTGTATCTATTCGGCTTGCCCTTCTTGTCGAAGTTAACACCGGTAAGAATCATTGCATGTGTACCGAAGCTTGCATTATACATAAGACGCTCGCCCTTCTCAAGGTACATATCAACTCCGCCGAGTAAGCTTTCGAAATCAACGGAATCCTGATCCCATACGCCCATCTTTCTGTCGCCGTATGCTCCCGCATCACAAGCAAACCATACAGGCTCTCCGTCCTTAAGCTGCTTGATCGCAAGATCTTTTAACTGCTCTATAGGAAGGTTGATATAATCTACATTGCTCTCTGCCATATTGCCCATATAATGGAACGAATATGCCTTATTGAGCTTCTTATTCTCGGTAGGCTCATTGGTTATTGTAATGTAATCGTTTAGCTTCATACCGATATACTTCTCATAGAATGACTTTGGTGTCATCTTGTAATCCTGGTGAAAATTCTTATCCTTGTCTCTATAAGAGAAATCAAACTCCGTTACAGGCTCACCGAATGCTATGCAAAGTGCCTTGTAAATCTCCGCCATCATTTTCTCTTTTTCAGGATACGGATCTTTCTTCTCTGCAACAAGCTTTCTGAGTACAGCTCCGTCTCTTCTTAAAAGGTTGTTAAGAAGGAACATAAGCTTAGCTGTATGTGTAGACTGCTCTGTCTCAGGCATTACATACTTAGGAACAATTCCGTACTTATTGACAAGGTCAACCGCCATGCTAAAGTATCCGCCGTCGCCGATACCGTCAAGGGTATATTCCATCATTCTGTCTTCAAGCGGCTTCTTTGCATTCTCGATATATAACTCAAGACAGTTATTGCACTTCTCAAGCTTATCATAGAATGCAAGATAGTTACCGGATAACTCAAAGCCTTCAAGGTTACAATTCTTGATGACTATCTCTCGCATTATATTCATAACGGAGAACATCCAGCATCTTCCGCTCTGCTGCTGTGCGGTTACTCCGTGAGTTTTAACTTCCACTTCAAATTCGCCGTCTAATTTTGCTGCTGCCTGGCGTACAAAAGCAAGGTCTATAAGCGGTGTCTTTGCAACAGCCGCATTAAGTACGTGTGCGTTCTTATCCTTGGCATACTGCTTTCTGACCTTATCGAGAAATTCCTGATTAATCTCTTTTTTCATATTAACCTTCCTCCTTATTAACGAAGTTTTCCACAAGATTTATTAATATCTCAACGTTCTTCTCCATTGCCTGAATAGGCACGAACTCAAACCTGCTGTGTCCGTTCTCATATCCTGCGCTTATGTTAGGGCACGGCAATCCGCGCTGTGATATCGCAGAACCGTCCGTGCCGCCTCTAAACGGCAGTTCGTTCGGCTTAACACCCGCTTTTTCTATTGCGGACACAAGATAATCTATCATATACATATGCGGTTCGACTACTTTTCTCATGCTTCTGTAACCGTTCGCATATTTAAGTTCAAATCTGTCCTTGCCGTACTTCTCGGCCATTTTCTCGACGCATGCATTAATATAGGCTATACGCTTATCGAACATAACATCATCATGATCTCTGATAAGTATATATAATTCCGCTTCTTCGCATGTTCCGTTAAAGTAATGGGAATGATAATATCCTTCTCTTCCTTCCGTCGTATAAGGTCTTTCCGATAAAGGAAGCATATTGATAATCTCTACACCGACATCCACAGCATTAATCATAACGCCTTTTGCGGTTCCCGGATGTACGCTTAAGCCCTTAATCTTAATCTGAGCTTCCGTAGCATTGAATGTCTCGTAGCTATAAGTTCCTACGAAGTCTCCATCCAATGTATAAGCAAGTTCCGCACCGAATCTTGCAAAATCAAGGTCTTTTGCAAGACCGCCTACTTCTTCATCCGGTGTAAAAGCTATATCTATCTCGCCGTGCTTAATCTCGGGATGATTAATAATATACTCTGCGAATGCCATAACAGAAGCTATCGCAGCCTTATCATCACCACCAAGAAGCGTGGTTCCGTCCGTAAAGACAATATCCTGCCCGATGTAATTCTTAAGATTCGGATATGTCTTAACTTCCATTACGATATTCTTTTCTTTGTTAAGAACTACATCGCCGCCCTGATAATTCTCATATACCCAAGGCTTAATATTCTCGCTTTCCACATCGGGTGATGTATCCATATGTGCGACAAATCCTACAGCCTTAACGCGTTTTTCCACATTGGACGGTATCTTACCGTAGACTACGCAATTAACATCATCAAGCCATACATCCGATACGCCGATTTCTTTAAGTTCCTTCTCCAGAAGTCTCGCAAGATCAAACTGTCGCATCGTCGACGGTGTTGTTGTCGGGTTATGCATTGATGCAGTATTAATAACCACGTATGATAAGAATCTGTCTCTTACGGATTCATATATGCTCTTCATAAACTCTATCCTTTTCTAATTCTCTCTTGTAAAAAGTGCATCAACGAATTCATCCGCATTAAAGCGCTCAAGGTCTTCTATGCTTTCTCCTACGCCGATATATTTAACCGGTATCTTAAGTTCGGACTGAATCGCAACCGCAATTCCGCCTTTTGCCGAACCATCCATCTTGGTAAGAACTACACCTGATATATCGGTTACTTCGTTAAAGTCATGCGCCTGATTAAGCGCATTCTGTCCGGTTGCTGCATCGACTACAACCAAAGTCTCTCTTACCGCTTCCGGATATTCCTTATCTACGATTCTGTTAATCTTATGAAGCTCGTCCATAAGATTCTTCTTGTTATGAAGTCTTCCTGCGGTGTCTATAAGAAGAATATCAGCATGCTTTGCCTTGGCGGAACTAATCGCATCATATACAACCGCAGCAGGATCCGAACCTTCGTTACCCGCAACTATCTGCACGTCTGCTCTTTTAGCCCATTCTTTAAGCTGCTCCGTTGCTGCTGCTCTGAAAGTATCGGCTGCTGCCACTATTACCTTCTTGCCGTTAGCCTTGTACTTACTTGCAAGCTTACCTATCGTGGTCGTCTTACCTACGCCGTTAACACCTATCATCATTATGACCGATGTCTTGTTCTCGAAATCGTAATCGTTCTCCGCAACCGACATCTGTGCCTTGATATCGTCTATAAGAAACTGCTTACAATCGGCAGGCTCTTTTATATGATTCTCTTTGACTTTAACTTTAAGGTTCTCAATAATACTGTCAACGGTATGTACACCTAAGTCTCCCATTATAAGAATCTCTTCGAGTTCCTCATAGAACTCATCGTCTATATTGGAAAAACCGCTGAATACACTGTCAATTCCCGCAACAATATTCTCTCTTGTCTTATTAAGACCGGATACCAGTCTTTTAAAGAACCCCTTCTTTTCTTCACTCATAACTTAACTCCAAATAATTACTCAAGATCCTCTTCGATTAAGTTAACCGATACAAGAGCGGATACACCCTTTTCCTGCATGGTTATACCGTATAATCTGTCAGCTGCCGACATTGTACCACGTCTATGCGTAATAACTATAAACTGGGTATTCTTGGTAAGCTTGTTAAGATACTTTGCGAATCTGCTTACGTTGGAATCGTCAAGCGCCGCCTCAATCTCGTCAAGAAGACAGAACGGTGACGGCTTAAGATTCTGTATTGCGAAAAGAAGACAGATTGCTGTAAGCGCTCTTTCTCCACCGGAGAGAATCATCATGTTCTGAACATTCTTGCCCGGCGGCTGTGCGTTAATTGTAATTCCGCATTCCAGGATATCTCCTGTCTCATCGAGAAGAATCGTTCCCTTTCCTCCTCCGAAAAGCTCCTTGAATACCTTATCGAATTCCTTCTGAATCTGAGCGAATCTCTCAGTGAACTGCTTTCTCATGCCGGTATCGAGTTCTTCGATAACCGATACAAGATTGGCTTCAGCCTTGATTAAGTCTTCACGCTGGCCGTTCATAAAGGTATAACGCTCGGATATCTCCTTATATTCCTCAATTGCACCGACATTAACGTCACCGAGCTTTTTAATCTCCTCGCGAAGAGAGTTGGCATTTCTCTTCATTGCAGGCGCATCATTATACTCGGGACTTCTAAGCTTCATAGCTGCGTGAAGTGTAAGCTCGTACTCTTCCCACATATGATTGGTCTCATTTTCAAGTCCTTCGTTAAGTCGCTCCTTCTGTGCGTTAAGTCTGTAGACTTCCTTATCAAGTTCAGCTTCCTTGGATGTAAGTTCTTCTCTGCGCTCAAAGAAAGTCTTATGCTCTTCGTTCATCTTCTCTTTCTTCTCTATCGCATTCTTTAACTTTTCTTCCAAAGCTGCAAAGTTATCGTCACCCGCGGATATCGACTTATATATCTCCTCGATATCGTGCTGCTTCTTCTTGATATCTTCATCCGAAAGATTGAGAGAACCGGTAACTTCGGCAATCTCTTCATCAATCTTGGCAATTTCGTTATTAACACGTTCCTGGTTAGCTTTAGCGAAGTTATGCTTCTGCTCAACTCCCGCAAAGTCAACCTGTAACTTCGATACAAGCTTTAGTGCTTCCTCTTCCATATACATCTTCTCATCGAGAACTTCCTGTAAGAGGACTGCTTCATCCTTAATCTCCTGCTCTCTTCTCTCGGTCTCGAATAAGTCTTCTTTCGCCTTATCCATATCGAGATTGATCGCATTAAGCTCTGTATCTATATTATTATTCTCAACCGCAAGGTCAGCATATAAGTTGTCGCTTTCTTCCTTCTGCTTTCTCGCATTCTCGACATTCATATGCGCCGTATTGGATTCAAGTCTTAATTCTTCGAGCTTCTTCGTTGCTTCTTCCTTATCGTCCGATAAGAATTCCTTGGCTGTCTCTATCTCATCTATTCTGTTACTTAATTCTTTGCGCTTTTTCTCTAAGTCCTTAATCTCTTTCTCAATATCTTCAAGTTCACGATTACGTCCCAAGAGATTGCTGTTGTTCTTAAAAGCTCCACCCGTAATGGAACCGCCGGTATTAAGGGATTCTCCTTCGAGTGTAACTATACGAAGCGCATAGTTATACTTCTTTGCAAGCTTTAACGCATTATCGATATTATCAACAACGATAACACGGCAAAGAAGGTATTCCATAATATCCGAGAAACGACTTTCGGCATTAACAAGATGGTCAGCTCTTCCCAATACTCCTAAGCCTTTTTCCTTTAGGGCTTCTTCGGTTCTGTCATCAGGACGTCCCGTAACAGATGTAAGCGGTAAGAAAGTCGCACGTCCCAATTTATTAACCTTCAAAAACTCAACCATCTTCTTGGCTGTAGGTTCATCGGTGGTTACGATATTCTGGATGTTACCGCCGAGAGCTGTCTCAATCGCAATTTCGTACTTCTTGTCAACAGATATAATATCCGCAATAACACCTATAAGGCCCTTGTTACTTGATTGCTGCTCCATTACGCGACGTACGGAGTTACCATAGCCTTCATAACGTTCTGCCAGGTTACGTAAGGATTCTGCTTTCTGCTCTGCCTTATGATATGCAATGGATACCTGTTCCATTTCAGCGCTCGTCTCGCGCTGTTTTTGGTTCCATTCTTCCATTTTCTTATTCATGGAGGACAATTGTTCCTCTTTAACCTTAATATCCTCCAATGTGCGATTATAAGACTCCTCGTAATCACTTAAAGTCTTATTCATCTGCTCTTCATCGCTTCGCTTCTGAAGTAAACGCTGATTAAGCTGAGCTTTTCTTATATTAATCTGCTCAAGCATAGTATCGTACTTCTGCTGCTTAGCACCTATAATACCCTTCTTATTGACAAGGTCTAACATCTCGGTCTTGCCGTTCTCGATAGATGTATTGGCCTTCTGAATCTCTTCTCTTATATTCTTAAGGTCTTCCTGCGCGGAAGATAACTTGCCCGACATTTCTTCGAGGCTTTTTGCTATCTCTTCCTGCTCACTGTCATAACCTTTCTTCTCGGTCTCTTTTTCCGCACGCTCTTTTCGTAAGCTTTCCTCACGGGTCTTATAAAGCTCATCGTTAGTCTTGGCGGAACGGATCTGTTCTTCGAGTAACTTAATCTGACCTTCGAGCTTTCCCTTAAGTACTGTGGTACTTGACATTTCTTCCTTTATGGAATCAATCTCACCGTCTAAGTTCTCAAGGTCTGTCTCCATCTTCTCGTATTCTGCCTTGATTCCGTCAAGCTTATCTCTGACATCCTTAAGTTCTGCTTCGGTTATACTTCCCTTTTCCTCGATGTCTTTAAGCTGAGCGGTAACCTTCTCCACGTTCATAAGGAAAAGGTTAACTTCCAAGGTCTGTAATTCGCTTCTTGCCTTAAGATAAGTCTTGGCTTTTTCCGCCTGCTTTTCCAAAGGTCCTATCTGATTCTCGATTTCGCCCAGGATATCATTAATTCTAAGAAGGTTGGCACGCTCATTCTCGAGCTTTTTAATTGCTTCAACCTTTCTTCTTTTAAACTTAACAATACCTGCAGCCTCGTCAAATAATTCTCTTCTTTCTTCCGGACGACCGCTAAGGACACGGTCAATCTGACCCTGTCCGATAATAGAATATCCGTCTTTACCTATACCCGTATCGTAGAAAAGCTCATTAACATCCTTTAACCTACAAGGCGAGCCGTTAATAAGGTATTCGCTCTCACCCGAGCGGAATACTCTTCTTGTAACGGTTACTTCCGTATAGTCTATAGGAAGCTGATGATCTGAGTTATCAAGCGTTATTGATACTGTTGCCGCAGAAAGAGGCTTTCTGTTCTCGGTTCCCGAGAAGATAACATCCTGCATGGATGAACCTCGAAGCTGCTTCGCGCTTTGCTCTCCCAAAACCCATCTTACGGCATCGGCAACATTACTCTTGCCGCTTCCGTTAGGGCCTACGATACCCGTGATTCCGTTATGAAAATCAAACTTAATCTTGTGGGCAAATGCTTTAAAGCCATTTACTTCCAAGCTTTTTAAATACATCTAAGTTACCTGCCTTAATTACCCGCCGGCATATCCTTTAGCTTAAGAAGCGCATTGTATGCTGCTTCCTGCTCGGCGGCCTTCTTAGTTGAACCCACACCGGTTCCGACCTTCTCATTGTCAATATAGGCATCAATTGTAAATACCTTGGCATGATCAGGTCCCGACTCATCCGCAAGCTCGTAATGAAGTTCTCCCTCATCACGTGACTGCACAAGCTCTTGCAAAATCGTCTTACTGTCGTAGAATAAGTGCTTATTCTCAATATCAGTCAATATGAACTTATGTATGAAATCGCGCGCTTCCTTGAATCCGCCGTCAAGGTATATAGCACCTATAACAGCTTCCAAAGCGTCTGATACTATTGACTTTCTTGTTCTACCGCCGGTTAAGTCTTCACCGTGACCTAGATTAATGTAATCACCGAGATTAAGAGGCTTCGCACAAAGTGCCAATGTCTGCTCACAGACTATACTTGCTCTTAACTTGGTAAGTTCACCTTCCGGCTTGTCCTTATATTCCTTAAAAAGGAATTCGCTTGTAACTATTTCAAGAACGGCATCACCCAAAAACTCAAGTCGCTCATTATCCGCAAGGCGCCCCATATTCTTCTCATGGGCATACGAACTATGCGTCAGTGCCTGACGCAATAATCCTTCTCTTACAAAGGTATATCCGATTGCTTCCTGAAACTTCTTATTATTCATACATGCTCCTCCAAGAGCAAAACAATTAAAAGCCCTTTACACTAAGGGCTTTTAATAAATGCACCTAATTGATTGCTTTTCTGATCTGCTCTACTGCGTCGCCGACTGTCTTGATTGTCGGTGCAACATCATCACCAATCTCGATATCAAATTCTTCCTCAAGACCCATAATTATCTGATACACATCAAGTGAATCAGCTCCGAGATCATCAATAAACGTTGTGTCCATTGTAATCTCGTCAGGATTAACTCCGAGTACCTCAACAATGATATCTCTTAACTTCTCAAATTCCATATGTCTACCTCTTTTCTTACTCTTCCGTCGGTGAAAAACGGAGTTTTATCTTATCATTGATATTTTCTTTTTTAAATGTACGGCACTGCATTATGGTATTATATATCTCACCCATTTTCGCATTACCGTGCGTCTTGACAACAAGTCCCTTGCAGCCAAGGAGTGGTGCTCCGCCGTATGACGTGGCATCAAACTTCTTAAAAGCATCTTTTAATGCAGGTTTAATAAGAAGTGCACCTATCTTGCTTCTAAAGGATGACATCATACTTTCCTTTATAATATTAATAAGTGTTCTTCCTGTTCCCTCGAGCATCTTAAGGGCCACGTTCCCTGCAAATGCTTCACATACAATAACATCGGCTCCTCCTGCAGGAATCTCTCTTGCCTCAATACTTCCGATAAAATTAATATCCTTACATTCTTTAAGAAGCGGATAAGTCTCTTTTACAAGCTGATTACCCTTCTCTTCCTCAACACCGATATTAAGAATGGCAACAGTCGGATTCTTAATTCCGACAACATGCTCCATATAAAGTGAGCCAAGGACCGCAAATTGTACGAGATGAGACGGTCTTGCATCGACGTTGGCCCCGCAGTCAACCAAAAGAGAAACACCTTTCTCCGTCGGAATAAGCGGTGCCAAAGGCGGTCTTTCTATTCCTTTGATTCTTCCGACAAGAAGCTGACCTCCCGCAAGAATTGCTCCGGAACTGCCCGCGGATACAAAAGCATCTGCTAAGCCTTCCTTAACTATATTAAGGCCCACAACAATCGAAGAATTCTTCTTCCTTCTGATTGCAGTAACCGGAGACTCTCCTGTCTCAATAACCTCATCTGCATTAACAACCGTAATTCTGTCACTTGGGTAGGTATACTTATCAAGTTCTGCCTTAACCGTACTTTCTACGCCGACAAGTATTACATTAATATCCTCGCAATCTTTAACGGCCTTGACAGCTCCTTTAACAACTTCACCCGGAGCATTGTCTCCGCCCATTGCATCAAGGACCACTTTGGTTATCTCTTCCATATATTTGCCCCCTCTAAGCTCTATAAAAAAATATACTATAAGTAGTACAATTTTTCAACGAAAAATGCACCTTAAGACAATAAAAAAAGCTGTCGCAAAATGCGACAGCCATAGAGAATTATTATTTACTGTAATTAACCAAAACAAGTGATGTATCTAAGATATTCATCAACTGATCATCTTCATCCGCAAGCCATTCTGCAGACATATTCTCGATATAGAAACCTTCGTATTCATCGGTAAAAATAATATAATCCCATGTGGAAGATCCCGGATAAGTGCCCTTAACAGCCTTCATACCGTTAATTGTTATCTCTTCCTCGTCTTCGCTTCTGTTGAAACTATAATCGGCACTATATGTAATAATAACCGAGCCAATCTGACCCGCCTTACTTACTCTTACCATAGTTGCTGTATCGCCCGACTTGTATTCATTACCTGTCGCGACATATACCTCACCGTCTGCATTAAATGAAATAGCTGCAAGCGGACAGATTGCCGCAAAGTTATTATCTCCGAATACTTCATAATCAAGATTGTTATAGAAATCCGAGAAATTCTCTTCTTCACCATTAGACACATCTTCATTATTCTCTTCCTTATTCTCTGCATTGTTCTCACCTGTAACAGTCGACTCATTTTGACTGCAGGCTGTTAATGAGAAAATAAGTGCAAGCGCCAATATAACGGCAAATAATCTTTTCTTCATAGTGTTTTCCCTTTTCATATCAAAATAATAAGGGTTTGCATACGCAAACCCTACTAAAGAAGCTTAATTAATCCTGCGGAATGATCTCTTTCTTATTGTAAGATCCGCATGCCTTGCATACTCTGTGAGGCATCATTAAAGCACCACACTTGCTGCACTTTACCAAAGTCGGGGCATTCATCTTCCAATTAGCTCTTCTCTGATCTCTTCTACCTTTAGAAGATTTGTTCTTTGGACAAATTGACATTTGTTACACCTCCTTAAACTTGTTAAATACATCTTGTATCGCAGCCATCCTCGGGTCTACTACTGTCCTGTCGCAATCGCAGGTGCCCTCATTGAGATTCAAACCGCACTTGTTGCAAATTCCCTTGCAATCATCCTTGCACAGAACCTTCATAGGCCAGTTAACTAATATCTCATCGTAGACAAGTTGGTCTGTATTAAGATTAAGTCCTTCTATATACTCCGGTTCATCCATCTCATCAAAAATGAGTCTGGAGTTCTCAAGTCCGAATTCATTCTCGAGCTCAAGATTAATCGTTATATCACAATCCTTAAGGCATCTGTCGCAGGGAACCGTAAAATGAATCTCACCTTCGGTACTAATCCTGACGCTCTTGCCCGCATTATTGTGTATTAATATCTTAAAAGGACTCGCCTTGGTGGCATTAAAAGTGCCCATCATCGAGTCGAAAGTATAATCGCTTATATCAAGCTCATATTCCTTATCGATACCCGGATTACTCACTATTGCGAATAAATCTATTATCATCGCACACTCCTATCCACACTCAAACCATTATACATATCGATGTTTCGTTTGTCAACATCAAAATGATATGTTACAATAATTAAACATATTGGAATTAAAGTTTAGCATATTTTCTTCTGAAAGGAAAGGTTAACTTATGATCACCGGGGTAATAGGCGAATTCAATCCGTTCCACAACGGACACAAATATATCTTACAGGAAGCGAAAAAGCGCACCAAATGTGATTACATGATTGTTGCAATGAGCGGCGACTTCGTACAACGCGGTGCTCCCGCAATTATAGATAAGGCAGTAAGAGTTAAGGCCGCTTTAAATAATGGAGCCGATCTTGTCTTACAGATACCGGTTATATTCTCAACCGCAACCGCAGAGCTTTTTGCTTTGGGTGCCGTTGCTCTTCTTCACGAAGCAGGAGTCGATACTCTGGCATTTGGCTGTGAGACCGACGACGAGGACGCGCTTCGTATGCTTGCGGACTTCTTTGTTCACGAGACACCTGAATACTCCGTCAAGTTACGTGACCTTCTTAAAGAAGGCAAAAGCTACCCTGCTGCACGTGCAATTGCTGCGGCAAGCTGTATAGATGATGAACGAGTATCCGATATCTTGGACGGTCCCAACAATATTCTTGCAATAGAATACATTAAGGCGATGATCAGACTTAATCTTAATATGCGTATCTGCCCTATTAAGCGTACTAAAGTAGGTCATCATGCACTTGTGGTAAAAGATAACTTTGCATCGGCCACAGCCCTTCGTAAAGCAATTTTAAGCACAGATTACCAGTCTGACAGATTGGGCATAAAAACGCCGACCAAGATACTTTTCAAGGGAATTAAGGCCTATATTCCGAAGAATACGGTCAAAGATGTAATCAACGAATTATATGCTCATCAACCGATAAGCGAAGACAATATGACTCTACTTCTTAAGTATAAATTATTAAGTCTTCAGGCAAGAGGTGTCGGTGATTACTTGGAAGGCACAAGGGATTTGAGCAACAGAATATATAAGAATCTCGATAATTACGATTCGATTTCCGAACTTTGTGCTGCTTTAAACACCAAGGAAATGACCTATGCAAGACTCTCAAGACTTATGATGCATATAATCTTGGGCATTAAGCAGGAGTCCATGGATTATCTTAAGGAGAATCCGATTCCATATATAAGAGTCTTAGGTTTCAGACGTGATTCATCAATTCTCCTCGGTATGCTCAAAGAGCATGCGCATACACAGATTGTAACCTCCGTAAAAGAGGCCGAGAAAATGCTTGATGAGAATAATCTATCTATTCTGGAAGTCGATATCTACGCGAGAGAGCTTTTTAAAACGGTTGCGGAGCAGGGACACAGTAAAAGCACACCGCTTTATAACGACTATAATCAGCCGCTTATAATCATCTAAGCTTTGAAAAATATATAAGAAAAAGGTGCAGAAACTCTGCACCTTTTTTATGTTAACATGTAGGTTTTTATCCCTTGGGCTTAGGATAACATATTAATGATGGAAAAGACGAATTCCCGTAAATGCCATTGCGATATTATACTTATCACATGTATTAATTACGTCATCGTCTCTTACGGAACCACCCGGCTCCGCTATATATTCTACGCCGCTTTTATGAGCGCGCTCAATATTATCTCCGAACGGGAAGAATGCGTCGGAACCAAGGGCTACTCCCTTAAGGCCCTTAAGCCATGCTTTCTTCTCTTCTCTTGTAAAAGCTTCCGGTTTAACCGCAAAGAAACGCTCCCACATATCGGTATTAAGAAGATCTTCGCTCTCATCACCGATATATACGTCAATTGCATTATCTCTGTCCGGTCTTCCGATGCCTTCCTTAAACGGAAGATTAATAACCTTCGGTGACTGGCGTAAATACCAATTGTCTGCTTTCTGCCCGGCAAGACGTGTACAGTGAATTCTCGACTGCTGTCCCGCACCTATACCTATTGCCTGTCCATCCTTACAATAACATACCGAATTGGACTGAGTGTACTTTAAAGTAATCATCGCAATCATAAGGTCGGTCTTCGCAGAATCAGGGATATTCTTATTGGCGGTAACGATATTATTAAACATATCTTTATCGATATGAAGCTCGTTTCTTCCCTGCTCAAAAGTTACGCCATATACCATCTTATGCTCTATAGGTTCCGGCTTATAAGAAGAATCTATTTTAATTACACAATAGTTACCCTTCTTCTTGGCCTTAAGCATCTCTAATGCCTCAGGTGTATATCCCGGTGCGATTACACCGTCAGATACTTCTCTTTTAATAAGTCTTGCTGTATCTAAGTCACATTCATCGGATAATGAAATAAAATCGCCGAATGAAGACATTCTGTCCGCACCGCGCGCTCTCGCATAAGCTGATGCTAGTGGTGACAATTCCTTAAAGTCTTCTACCCAATAGATTTTCTTTTCGATATCACTTAACGGTAATCCGACAGCAGCTCCCGCAGGTGATACATGCTTGAATGATGTTGCCGCAGGAAGGCCTGTTGCCTCCTTAAGCTCTTTCACAAGCTGATATCCGTTAAATGCATCGAGAAGATTAATATATCCCGGTCTTCCGTTTAAAACCTCTATAGGAAGGTCGCCCTTTTCCATATAGACTCTCGCAGGATTCTGATTAGGATTGCATCCGTATTTAAGAGTTAATTCGTTCATGGCGTCCCCCTACTTATTCTTATTAACTATACGTGTATCGTACTTGCCTGTCTTAATATCAATAAAACGTACAAATAATGATACCTTGTTATCTTCGTTCAAAGAGTTCCAGATCATATCGGTAAACTCATCGATATTACCGTCGATAATTACCTTCTCCGGCTCACCTTCAAAGCTCGGAAGCGGATTCTCGTCTCTCATATAGGTATGAATGAATCTGCCTTCGCCTTCCTTCGGATTCTCATATGCAAAAGTGAATCTGTCTGTTTCTTCAGGATCGCCGCTGTTACTCTTTAATATTGACATGGCATAATTAAATTTGCCGTTATCAACATGCATAACACCGGATATACGTGGGGTGTAGTTAGGCTCGTCAGGCTCATACTTTCTGACTCTAAGCGACTGCTCAAAAGTAAGCTGCTTATCCATTCCGTCATAAATTGTATCTGTCTGGTCACCGTTGGTAACAATTGTCTTATTACCGAGTACTCTTACCGGCGAATAAATTATAAGACTCGGATCGGTTAATTTACTTTCATCAAAAGCCTGAGTTCTTATTCCTTCACCGTCTTCAACAAATACACGATTGCGGCTGTTAACCGATCTTCCCATAATAAAGTAAGCCGTTACCGCATATTTTCCGTCCTTTGACTTACCGATTACAATTCCTCTTCCGGGATAAGCATTTTCTTTAAGTATGCAATCCAATGCTGCTGCCTTCATATACACCCTCCTGATATCCTATATCTTTTATCTTTCTATTTACTCAACTTTGAAGCCCTTCATATGCTCTGACAAAGTATCTGCCGTATTGGCAATATTCTCTGCCTCTGATGCAACGTGCTCACTGTTATCGGATACATTGCCTGCAAGTGATGAAAGGTTCTCAGCCGTTGCAAGAATCTCCTGCGTATTGGCAGACTGAGTCTCCGTAATTGCCGCAACGGATGCTGCAACACGATCGATTTCCTCAACTTCTCTAACCATATCTTTAACAAGTGCGCTTGCTTCATCGATACTTGCAAATATTTCATCGAATGAACCGCCTACTTCTTCAACAAGTTCTGCTGACTGTCTTATCGCATCAACCGACTTCTTTGTCTCTGAAATAGCATTTTCAATTAAAGCATTGATTCCGTCTGTGATTGAAGAAATCTCTGCAACCGCTGTTGTTGATGTATCAGCTAAGTTTCTAACCTCACCCGCTACTACGGAGAAGCCCTTACCTGCTTCGCCTGCACGTGCAGCTTCGATTGCCGCATTAAGTGAAAGAAGGTTGGTCTGTGATGCAATGTTACCGATCATTTCAACGAACTTGGTAATCTCACCGGTTGAATCACCAACCTTAGAAACCGCATCCGCAAGCTTAGCAACTTCATTCTCGATTTCATTCATGGAAGTCTTAATCTTCTCCATTCCTTCCTTACCGAGAGCTGTTGTCTTAACCGTTGCTTCCATCTTTTCAGCTGCATCCTTACCATGCTTACCGGTCTCTGTTACATTATTGGATAATTCTACAGTATTATTGGCAACTTCCATAATGGAATCTGCAAGCTGCTGTACTGTTGTTCTTAACTCGCCCATTGAATCGGATGTCGAAGTAGCCGATGTGAAAAGTTCATTGGATACATTGGTACTTGAATCTGCCTGTGTTGCAAGCGTTCCGCTTATACCTGTAATTTCCTTGATGATTCCCTGCATTGTGCCGGTAAAGTCCTCAAGTTCCTTACCCATAAGAGCGATTTCGTCAGTACCTTTATGCTTAAACTTAATAGTAAAGTCACCTTCTGCCATCTTCTGAATGTTATCTGTTATTCCGTAAAGTGGCTTAAGTGTCTTGGTTACGATAATACCTACCGCAATAATGATAATAAGTACAAATGCAAGCGCCAAACCGATACCGAATACCATCATATCACGCGATGTGGATGTAATATCGGAATAAGGAACGATTGTGAGTACAACCCAGTTAACAATCGGAACTTTATTGGCTACAAGTACATACTTCTCACCGTCTATTGTTAACTCATGAGTTTCACCGTCGGCATTTGTAAATACTTCTTCGCCATCTGCAAAGATTCCGTTAACAGCCTTTGCATCATCGTATGTCATTCCCAGAAGTTCCTCATCCTTACACGCAAGGACCGTTCTGTCACCGGTAGCTGAAACAAGTACACAATAACCATTATCAAGTACCGTATACTGACTTACTTCCTCTGCAAGGTCATTAAGATATACATCGATTGCCATTACAAGATTGTTGGCGCCACCTGCTCTTACCTTACAGGAAGCACTTACGCACAAGTCTCCGGTCTGAGCATCTACATAAGGCGAACCGAATGCCATTTCATCATTATTAAGACCCTCTTTATACCAGTCTCTCTCATAACATACCCAATCATCATCAGGAACCCAGCCCGACTGATCGTAATATGTACCGTTCTTATCACCCATATACACGCCGTACGGGAACTTATCATCATAAGAAAGTGTTCCGTAGAGATAAAGGTTAATAAAAGCATCACCGTATGGTGTAACAAGTTCTACCGCACCATGCATAATCTTTGCTTCTGCCAAAACTTCCGTAATATCCGTCGTGATATTATCTGTACATTTGTCAGCCTGTGTCTCAAGAAGATCCATTGATCTTGATGTAATCGTATCCTGCGCCTTCATGATCATAAGCGTCGAAATTGCTAGCACTGCAATTACGACAAAAGGAATAATTGTAAGAGTAAGCTTGGCTCTTAAACCAAATTTAACCTTACCTCTCGAAACCTTATTTTCTTTCAGTTTCTTTTCTTTTTTGCCCATTTTAGTCATCCTTTCATGTTATAATATATTTTAAATCAAAGTAAAGGAGATACCGCAATGAACAGCATTATATTTCATATTGATGTTAACAGTGCTTTTTTAAGCTTCGAAGCCGCAAGGCGTCTAAAGAATGACCCTGATGCTTTGGATCTTCGCACCGTTCCTGCTGTTATAGGCGGTGACAAGAATTCACGACACGGCATCGTTCTTGCCAAGTCGATTCCTACCAAGCCGTATAAAATCACGACCGGTGAACCCATTGTCGCAGCCCTAAAAAAGTGCCCTTCTTTACTTCTTATAAAACCTGATTATCATTTATATGTTGAGTATTCTCATAACCTTATGGAATACCTTAAAACCTATGCTCCCGTTGTGGAACAGTTCTCCATTGACGAAGCTTTCCTTGATATGTCCGGAACCACAACTCTTTACGGTGACCCTGTACAATTCGCCCATAGATTAAAGGACGAAATCAGGGAAAAGTTTGGCTTTACTGTTAATATCGGCGTATCCGAGAATCATCTTCTTGCCAAAATGGCTTCCGACTTCGAGAAGCCCGATCGCGTGCATACGCTTTTTAAAGATGAGATCAAAACCAAAATGTGGCCTCTTCCGATTGAGGACCTTTTCTTCGTAGGTAAAAGTCAGGCTCAAGCCTTCCGTTCGCTCGGTATCAATACCATAGGTGACCTTGCCAATGCAGATCCCGCGCTTATAACCGCTCATTTTAAGAAGAACGGTATGTCCGCATATCGCCATGCCAACGGTGAAGATATCAATCTTGACTTTGATCATAATGCCGAGAACAAAAGCTACTCAAACTCAACCACATTAAGCCATGACATCACATCACCCGACATCGCAAAGCAGGTGCTTTTATCTCTTACCGAGACAGTCGCCGCAAGACTTCGTCGCGACAATATGAAAATCTCCGTCGTATCCGTAACCATAAGGGATACTGACTTTAACGACCGTTCCAAACAGACGTCTCTATATTCCGCAACCTGTGTTACGGATGAAATCTATGAAACGGTATGCCTTCTTTTTGACAGCCTCTGGGATCATTCTCCTATAAGGCTTCTTGGCATTGCAGGTTCCAAAGCAATTGAAACCGACAATTACCAGATGAATCTCTTCAATGACGGCCGTCACGAGAAATTAAGCCGCTTGGATTCCGCTCTCGATAAAGTTCGTGAGAAATACGGCGATGACTCTGTTAAGCGTGCTGTCTTCTTAAAACCGGACTCTTCGAAAAAGCGCTGACTAGACGGTTACGACCTTCGATAATCCGTCACGTCCTGCGATTTCTATAGGGAAATCGCCTCCCGTATACTTGCAGTCCGCAACCGTAACTTCTGACTTTACGGTCTCATATGCAAGCTTCTCGTAATTATTCTCTTTTGATATATGTCCAAGGAGTACTTCTTTAAAGTTATCGTGAAGAAGCTTACTTAAAAGTCTTCCCGATGCTTCATTCGAAAGATGTCCTCTCTCTCCCAAAATTCTTTGCTTAAGGTAATACGGATATGAACCCACCTCAAGCATTCTTATATCATGATTAGCTTCAAGCAAAAGCGCATCAAGGTTGGATAACGCCTCTATCGTATACTCCGTATATACTCCAAGGTCCGTTGCAACCGCAACGCGGGCCTTCTTGTCATCCATTACGAAGCCACACGACTCGTTGGCATCGTGTGAGGTCTTAAAAGGTCTGACCTTGATGTCATTCATTTTAAACTCTTCGTCAATTCTTATTTCATTAAGCAACGAATAATCGAATTCACCCAGCTTGTCGCACTTTTTTATACCCTTAATGGTTCCTGCCGTGGCATATACCGGAATACCGTACTTACGTAAGAATACGCCCAAACCCCCGATATGGTCTATGTGCTCATGTGTTATAAGTATTCCCGAAAGGTCTTGCGGTGATACCGTAAGTTCATTAAGTCCCGCAACAATCCTCTTCGTCGATATACCTGCATCAACAAGGATATGTGTATCATCATTTCCTACATATATCGAATTGCCACTGCTGCCGCTGGCTATACTGCATAATCTCATTTCTTATTACTCTTTCCAATATACTTCTGCGCGGTCTCCGTCATGAAGTGTCTCCGCATAACCTGCTTTTCTGCCGTTAAGCTCTGTAACAACCATGCGACCTCGCGCTTCATTCGTATTAAAATGAATCGCATCGAATATATCCGCATACATATATTCACTTCTGCCGGAAAGAATTACCTCATCACCGTTAACGTAAATCTTGATGGTGCTTTCCGGATTCTTAACTTCCACCGGTTCTTCGCTCGCAAATGAAGGTAAGATATCTTCGTTTAATACCTCTCCGCTCTCTTCATCAACACGTTTTAACTCTTCGCTTAAAGGAGTTGAACCGTTATATGTCGTCCAGTTAATTGCAAAATTCTCGTAGCAAAGCGCCTGCAACGATTCTTCCACGTTATTGACATAGATAGGCTCGGATGTATCTACTTCAACATCCAAGAACTTAATAAGCTGTTCTACCGTATAGTACGGTCTAAGCTCAATCCTGTCGCCTTCCTTAATCTCATAAGTAGGAGGTTCAAGAATACCGTTGACTTCAACAAACTTAGGACATATAACAGTCTTGCCGTTAACATAAAAAGCGATATCCTCAGAAGTATATTCCTTAATATCCGCAATCGTAAATACTGCGGTATCGCCTTCTGTAGAAGGAATTATCTCAATTTCGACATTTGCCTGGATAGGTGTGGATAAGCTTACTTCCTTACCGTTCATACGAACGATCGCAGCCTCTCCCGCATCACCTCTTGCAATACGCGGCTTATCGTTTACAAAGTAATTAATCTCGGTACCGCGTCTAGGGAAAAGCTTATCGGTCGGGAATCCTGCCGTAAGCGCAGCATCCATAACAGTAAGTTTGTTATTATCGTATAACTTAATTCTCTCACCGTTAAATCTTAAATATATAAAGTTATTCTTCTGATCGTAATAATTAAGGCATATACCTATAGGAGTTACAAGTAAAGGATCCTTCTGAATGCTCTCATCCGTATAATGAACTCTCTGCATTACTTCCTCACCACGAAGAGCAACTCGTTCCTTTGCAACCTTTAAGTGCTTAGATAACTGCTCGGTAAAGCCGTGAACCTTACCGCCACCACCTACAACAAAGCAGGCAGATACCGTCTTGCCACCGTTTAATTCTATAATCTTCTTGGCCACTTCCTTGGCAATCTTATCAACCGTATCCGAAAGTAATTTCCAGACTTCCTTGGAAGGAACGGTATGCTCCATAAGCATAATATCCTTAAATGTAACCTGTTCCTCCGTAGTAGATGTAAGCTTAATATGCTCCGCTGTCTTAAAGTCTACAAGATAATGCTGAACGATTATCTCTGTAAGCTCATCACCGGCATGCGGAATCATGCCGTATGCAATTATACTTCCGTCTCTTGTAATAGAGATATCGGATGTACCTGCACCGACATCGACAAGTGCAATATTAAGAAGACGATATGTCTCAGGGATAGCCACTCCGATAGCCGCAATAGGCTCGAGTGTAAGATTGGCAACCTTAAGATCCGCAGCGCCAACCGCAGAATACAATCCGTCAACAACATCTTCAGGTAAGAATGTCGCAATTATATCTTCCGAAATCTTGGTTGCCTTATGTCCCACAAGATTGGAAAACTGATCGTCGTTATAGTAGTATCTTACAACCGAATAGCCGACACAATAGAATTTAAACTTTGTATCGTTTTCTTCGTTTAACTTTTTCTGAGCTTTTTCAACGCCAAGAAGATCCAGGTTATGAACATCTTCCTTCTCGATAACACGCTCTTCAGGGAATTCAAGGTCTACATGTACTTCTTCCGTCTTAAGAACACGACCTGCGGCAGCGATACATACTTCGTCAAGCTTAGCTCCCACCTGTGATTCAAGTTCTTCCTTAACGCGTCCTATTGTCTTACCTACACGCCCTATGTCATGAATCTGTCCGTCTATCATGGATCTGGTCTCATGCTCAAGATTACAATGGGCAACAACATAGAAATCATCTTCATCCTTATATCCGACCGTACCTACGACGTTACGTGTTCCGATATCCAGACCGAATACCAATTCATTACCCTGATAATCTACTGTTCCCATCTTTTCACTCCTAATCTTAATAATTCCTTATCTATCGAATCCTTAGTAGCCTCAAAATCACCGCTGTTGTTAATTATCACGTCCGTGCCCTTTATAAATTCCTCATCGCTTAACTGTGAATCCATAACTGCACGAATTCTTTCCTCCGAGTATCCGCGGCTATCTCTTAAGCGCTCCGCTCTTACAGCCGGAGCTGCATATACAAACCATAACTCATCGCATATCTTATCGTAATGCTCTTCTATCAAAAGCGCAGCCTCCATAACAACGAGGCTCTTTTTATTATTACGCGCCACTTCTATTATACTCAAAATTTCTTCCTTAACCAACGGAAATACAACAGAATTAACAGACTCTTTAAGATTTTTATCGTTAAAAAATACTGCTGCCATTTTCTTATTGTCTATCATCCCGTCATCGGTATATACTTCCTTCGGTAAAAGCTCCTTAACGCCGCTATATGCCTTTTCTCCGGGCATAAGAAGCTTAGCAGCAACATTATCCGCCTTAATAATAACAGCGTCATATGCTTTTTCAATATAATTCAAGACTTCGGACTTACCCGCTCCTACGCCTCCGGTTATACCAAGTATCTTCATTACTTCGCCTCGTACCAGTTCTTACCGTCGTGAATATCAACCACTAAGTCTACGGATAACTTGCTTGCATTACACATCTCTTCTTCGAGAATCTTATATACCTTCTTAACTTCGGAATCTGCTGCCTCGATAAGTAATTCGTCATGTACCTGAACCAGAATCTTAGCATCAATATTCTCAGCCTTAAGTCTCTTATAGACATTAATCATGGCAATCTTCATAATGTCTGCGGCGCTTCCCTGAATCGGTGCATTCATCGCAACACGTTCACCAAACTGTCTAACCATAAATGCGCTTTCCTTAATCTCGGGAATCATACGCCTTCTGTTATATAATGTCAGCGCATATCCCTTATCCTTCGCAAAAGCTACCAATCCATCAAGATACGACTTAATCTTAGGATATGCCTTAAAGTAATTCTCTATGTATTCTGTTGCCATCTTCTGCGAAATATGAAGGTCTTCGCTTAAACCGTATGCGCTTATTCCGTATACGATTCCGAAGTTAACCGCTTTGGCACGGCGTCTTAAATCATCCGTCACTGCATCGAAAGGCACATTAAAAGCTTTCGATGCAGTCATTCTATGAATATCTTCTCCCGACTTGTAGGCTTCGATTAGATTATCGTCTCCGGACATATGAGCAAGAAGCCTCAATTCTATCTGTGAATAATCCGCATCGACAAAAGTGTAACCCTCCTTCGGTACGAATACCTTTCTTATAAGTCTTCCAAGCTCCATTCTTATCGGTATGTTCTGTAAGTTCGGATCTGCAGAACTTAATCTGCCTGTCGCAGTAACCGTCTGATTAAAGGACGTATGAATTCTTCCGTCGTCTTTTATAAAGTTAATAAGTCCGTCCGCATAGGTGGACTTTAACTTGCTTAAGGTTCTGTACTCAAGTATGTCATTAACGATAGGATAGTCCGCCGATAACTTCTCTAAAACATCCGCTGCTGTAGAATAACCCGTCTTGGTCTTCTTACCGTTAGGAAGATTTAACTTCTCAAAAAGAATAACACCAAGCTGCTTTGGAGAATTAATGTTAAATTCTTCTCCCGCTGCCTTATATATATTCTTCTCAAGCTTAACTATCGATTCTGTTAAGTTATCGCCATACTCCTTTAAAGCGCTTTTTTCCGCCCTTATTCCTTCCTTCTCCATACTGTCCAATACAAATGTCAAAGGAAGTTCTATCTGCATATAAAGTGCGAGCATATTCTCGCTCTGTAATCGCTTTAATAATTCATCGTATGCTCTTAAGGCTATATCAGCTTCGACTAAAGAAGCAGTCGCAACATCGGTTTCTTTTACGGAAGGAACCGTAAATCCCAGGTATTCCGCCGCAACATAGTCGTAACTGTACTCTTCTCTTATCGGATTAAGAAGATATGCCAAGATATACACATCCTCAAGCTTATCCGCACCTTCAAGGTACTCCATATCTTCTGCATTAACATACTTAAAAAATGCCTTTGCATCAGGTAATATAAGCTTCGCGGTATCTCGAACCAGAGTATGAATGAATCCCTCAAATACATCCATATCCGTTCCGCTTCCAAGACTAAACAAGTCAAGCTGCTCATTATCCTTAAAAAAGATATTGCCGCCACAGCCTTCATCCGTTACAATGGAAAGCTCTATACCGCTTACCGACTTATCGGCATGCTTAATAACATTAACCGCCACGGTCTTACCCTTGGCGTTATCAATTATTTCGTCAAATTCCTGCTTGGTAAGACCCGTCTTAAATTTAAGTTCGTAATCATTAACTGTACTTACTTCTGCACTTTCGAATCTGTCAAGAAGCTTGTTAAATTCAAGTCTCTTACACATTGCATATGCTTCTTTAGTATAAAAGTTCGTAACTTTAAGGTCATCAAAAGAAACATCAATCGGAGCATCCGTAATTATCGTTGCAAGTGTCTTACTAAGATATGCCTGCTCCTTATTCTCGGTTAAGTTCTTGTTAAGAGCTTTTTTCGTGATCTCATCAAGATGAGCATAGAGATTATCAAGATTCTTATATGTTACTATAAGTTCTGTCGCAGTCTTAGGGCCTACGCCCGGTACTCCCGGAATATTATCGGAACTGTCTCCCTGAAGAGCTTTTACATCGATATATTCTATAGGCGTAACACCCATAACCGACTTAACATCATTCTTAAGATAGTTCTCTATAGTGGTCTGTCCCTTGATCGTCTTAGGGATTCTTATCATTACCTTATCGGTTGCAAGCTGGAGTAAGTCCCTGTCTCCCGAGATAATTCTTACGTCATAGCCTTTTTCTTCGGATATTCTTGCAATGGTGCCAAGAATATCGTCAGCCTCAAATCCGGCCTTCATAAAGAGCGGCACCTGCATAGCTTTAAGCATATCCTGAATAAGAGGAACCTGCTCGATAAATTCCGGGTCTGCCTTATGTCTTGTGCCCTTATAAGCCTCAAACATCTTGTGGCGAAAAGTCTTCTCATGCATATCAAAAGCAACCCCGAAATAATCCGGGTTTTCTTCGGCAATTATCTTAAACATAATATTGAGAAAACCGTACACAGCATTAGTGTGAAGGCCTTCACGATTGGTAAGCATCGGAATGCCGTAATAAGCTCTGTTAAGTATACTGTGACCGTCCATAAGGACAACCTTTTCGCCCATAAGGTCAGAATCTCCCTATCTTGTATAATATGATTCTATTTTACACTATATCTTGGGAATAATAAAGAGTTTTTTACATAAAAAAACAGAGGGCGTACACCCCCTGTTTAAGACGTTTTATCGCTCTTTTTCGTATGTTTTTACAGTTACTTTAACTATTCCGCGGGTAGGACCCACCACAAGTTCAAGAAAATTATTGTAATCATAGATAAAGTTAAGTGTAAGCTCTCCGGTCTCCTCATCCTTCTTAAAGCCTTCCGTAGGATGAGCAAATTCAATTATTTCCTTAAACGAAGCACCCCAGGTCAAATTACCGGGTAGAGTCATCAAAGGATAATCCGTACCGGTTTCCCTTATATCTATTGAAATCGAGTAGACATAAGCTTCTTCAATCGAGCAGACAACATCATAAGGATTATAGAATCCCACGACAATATTGTAACCTGAGCCTTCCTTATTAAGGATTACCGTATCGCTTGTCCTCTCACCCGGACCTAAACGGAACGAATCATCAAATCCGTAATCGCTTAAGTTAAAGGTCCAGTCATCGCTTATTCTCTTGTATGAGAAAGGCAGCTTATAGACACCGCTTCCTATGGCTATTACGCAATCTCTGAAAGTAGGCTCTCCCGACATGACGCTTCTATCCTCAGACTCCTCTTTCTTAAGAGCTTCCTCAGAAATATCGGGTTTTTTAAGTTCAGCTTCTTCAGCATTGCCGCTTGCACCCTTATTATTGCCTTCGCCTTCCGACGTATCTGTAATAATATCCCTTATATCTTCTGTTTTCTTACATGCAGTAAGTGTAAGCGCCGTACATAATAAAAGCGCTCCCACGATTTTAAATCTTTTCATAAAATAACTCCAAAAAGCTTTTAAAACTACTAACCGATGTACTCCGCAATAAGTTTAAGTGTTGCGAGTGCTCCGTCCTTATGGCTTCTCTCATATCCGTGAGATGCATATACACCCGCACCGATAAGACCGTGCTTAATATCATAACCTGCACGAAGAGTTGCCTCTACGTCAGATCCGTAATACGGATAGATATCTACCGCATAATCAGCCTTTGCACGCTTTGCAGCCTCAATAAGTCCCTTTACAACATCATATGCATAAGGACCGCCGGAATCCTTTGCGCAAATTGATACCTGTCTTTCATCACACTGTAATCCGTCGCCTACGCATCCCATGTCTACAGAGATTGCTTCGGTTACGTTCTCAGGCACGGATGCGGAACCGCCGTGTCCTACCTCTTCGTATACCGTAATATGTGCATAAACCTGGCGTGCAGGTTTCTTCTTCTCATCCTTAAGATACTTTGCGTATCCGAGTAAGATTGCTACAGATAACTTATCATCAAGGAAGCGGCTCTTAATATAGCCCTTCTTGGTAATAACTGTTCTTGGGTCGAAGCATACTACGTCACCAACTCCGATTCCGAGCTTTTCTACATCGGCCTTGGTCTTAACAACTTCATCAAGTACAACTTCCATCTTGTCCCAGCCACGCTTGATATCGTTATAATCACCGTTTACATGGATTGAAGCATTGCATAACTGAAGTGTTCCTTCATACTCGCCGTTAAACTTTGTAATAACCTTGCAGTTTTCAGCTTCAGCATTGTTGGCATTCATTCCGCCGAGAGGAAGAACACGTAATCTTCCGTTACCCTTAACTTCAGCAACCATTGCACCGAGTGTATCCATATGTGCTTCAAGAAGGATAGCATTCTTCTTGTTCTTTCCGCCGAAATCAACCATTACGCCGCCCTTAACAGTCTGCCAAGCCTTGCAGCCTAAAGCTTCAAATTCCTTAATAATCATCTTGGCTGCTTCTTCCGTATATCCGCTCGGGCTCGGAACTGCCAATATCTTGGCTGCTTCTTTTAAAATATAATCTCCGTATGTAGCTTTCATTATTTATTCCTCCTCCTTAAGAGATTTCTTCTCTCTTTTAACAAGTTCATCCTTTATAGTAAAGCACGACCACTTAAAAAATGCAAGAACCACGACAAGAATACCCAGATTTAACCCCTGAGGATTATTAACAAATGCCTGCCCCATGTACGCAGTAAGTGATATAAGACATGTAGCATTGATAATAAAAGATATTGTCTTATTGGCACGCATTATATTCTTAATTCCTATATAGCAAATCGATACGCATCCCGTAATTATGGTTATAAGTCCTGCAATTCCGGTCGTTATTAAGTATTCTATATATTCGTTATGCGCGTTTCTGACCCACGAAGAACCTGTTATGTCTTCATAGTAATATCCGAAAGTAGAAAGACCCGTTCCGAATAACTTATTTAATATCGGCAACTCCTTAAATGTCCGGAATGCCACAATCCAGGTCTTACCTCTGTTATGTCCGTAAGTTTCCGAAAACTTCGGTATCTGCGACAGAATAAGTGCTGCCATTGAAACTATTATAAGTATGAGAAATACAATTTCTGCCTTTTTTGTAATACTCTTATAGAAATCCTTGTTAAGCATTATCACAAGTAATGTAAGGAGCACCAATAAAATAAACGGTATTAAATATACTCTTTTTTCAAGAATAACTCCGGCATATCCGTCAAGCTCGGTATGGTCTGTTATCCTGTACAATACTTCAAGTATAATTAAGCTTCCATACATTATCGCCATTCTTAAGAATACTTCAAAAAGGAGCTTCTTATCGGATAGACCGTAGAAAGTAAATCCCGCCATAATAAAGAATAATGCTATAAAAGCTCCGTCCGAATTGCATGTGAATGCCGTATAGAACATAAGTATAAGCGATATTATAAGACCTGTCTTGGCAAATATATTATTAATAAGAATACTCATTATAAAGATTATCGGCATGCAAAGCGCAAGGTAACCCACATACCAGTTAACATTGCCGATTGTTCCGACATAGCGCACAACATCTGATTCCGCAAGAAGGCTATGTAAATTAAAAGGATCGACCTTAAGGAAATTTAAGAATATCCAAAGTGATTCTATTGATACTGCCGCGGCAACTACAATAAATACCCAAGGAGTAAATTCAATATTATTTGATAAGAAAAGGTATGCCGTTATGGCAAGAAGTATAAAAAGCGTACCTATAAGCCACGCATACGAACCGTAGAAGCTTTCTTTTACGTAAACGGTCATTAAATTGGACAATAAGGAAAAAACGCCGAATATTATAATCGCATGATCGAAAATCTCGAAGTTATCGAATATCGGCTTAAGGTAATCCTGCGGTTTAACTTTTATGAATAATAAAACGGTAAAAAGCGCAGAAAGCACATTAAATATAATAAATACAGCCATTACGCCCAGAGCTTTAGCCTCAAGCGCATTAAAGTATGAATCATTTAAATAAAAGGTCATTATCGAAAATATAGCAACGATAACAAATAACCCCAGTGTATTCTTTACGTTCTTAAGTCTTTCTTCCATAGACATTCTCCGATTATTTTACAAAAAATATAGCCGCGAAATGAATTATCACTTCGCGGCTACAATGCCGGCAATGGGACTTGAACCCATACGATGTTGCCATCGCCAGATTTTGAGTCTGGTGCGTCTGCCATTCCGCCACGCCGGCGAATCACGTACTTAAGTAGTATACATTAAGGACGTGTAAAACACAAGTTTTTTTTAAGAAATTTAAGTTATTCCGCGCTCGTATTAACTTCAATTATCTTAACGTTAAGATAAGTCTCTCCGTCTATCTGAACAGATGTCGGACTTTCAAATTCAATTACTGCATGCTTAACATGCTCTTTAAATTCAACAACATCATTATATCCAACGTGGGCCCCTTTAAAAATCTTAGGGAACAACGTCAGTATTCTCAGCCTGCTCTTATTATGAACCGCAACCAATGTAACGGTATGCTCCTTATTACATCTGTCCTGCATAGGTGTAACCATCATTCCGCCACCCAAGAATCTTCCGTTCATTGCAGGGGCCATCCAGACATTATCAAAATCATACTGCTTACCGTCTGCTTCGATATGTACTTTGCCCGGCTTATAGTCATATAAAAGCCCCTTTAATGCAATGGTCGTATAATTAACCGGCTTATCGGATTTCTTTCTGTGCTCATCACCTTTTTCGCAGCAATATCCGTCAAGGCCAAAGGAAGCATTATTAAAAAACTTTCTTGTAATCCCCTTAAAAGTAACCGTCGGAAGATGCTTAATATACGGTGTCAAAAGCACCGGACCGTCTTCTTTTTTGAGTTCTATATCATTCGCAAAATCATTACCGGAACCTGCCGGGTAATAATATATGTCTCTTTCTATATATTCATCGGGAAGTTTATTAATGAAATTATTGAGAGTTCCGTCTCCGCCTGAAAGAATAAGCTTACTGTCGCCTATAGTTTCAAAAAACTCATGATAATCGGTAACCGAAATAACATCGACATACTTAACGTCCGTCTCATTTCCTACCGAAATTCTCTCGGCCTCTTCCTTACCCCTGCCGTTATTGGATAATGAATTGTACAATATGTATAACATAAGTCACCTCTGTAAAAAAGTGTTATTATCCCATATATTCATTATATCATAACGCGTATGATGTATCAAAAAAATCTGCCTTACTATTTTTAACTTTTCTCCCCAAACAAAAACTATATATGCTAATATATTAATAGGCCGGTGCCGATATATTATATGCATTATACTCTGCGTTAAATTACGCTATACATTAGATTTACGTAAAGGAGTGACGATATGAACGTTAATAATGTTACCGCGGTTACCAATCAGTCTTCTGCAACAGATAAGACAAGTAATTCAACATCTGCCGGTAATACTTCCTTTTCCGATATGATGAAATCACAGTCCGTATCTCCGTTAGAAGATATCTTCAATCGTGCTGCCAAAAAGTACGGTGTCGATGTTAATCTTCTTAAAGCGATTGCCAAACAGGAATCGGACTTTCAGCCTGATTGCACATCTCATGCCGGTGCAATGGGAATAATGCAGCTTATGCCTGATACAGCGAAGGGTTTAGGTGTAACGGATCCTTACGACCCTGAGCAGAACATAATGGGCGGCGCCAAGTTCATAAGCCAGATGCTTAAAAAGTACGACGGCAACGTTACTCTTGCGCTTGCGGCATATAACGCAGGCCCTAATAATGTTGCAAAATACGGCGGAGTTCCGCCTTTTAAGGAGACTCAGGACTATGTTAAGAAGGTTACTGCTTACTATAAGAACGGCGTTACCGTACCGTCAGGTGAAGACTTCGTTAAGAAAAGCTCCACACACTATGATATAGATACCGGCAAGAACGTCCCGGACGCTTCAAAAGAAACCTCTTCTGCAGCTTCCACCATAGACAAATCCATGACACAAAGCCTTATGGAGAAGCTTAACTTCAATGACAATCCGGAGAAGTTACTAAATGACTTAAGAGAGTTACTTAATAAGCTTGATACAAGCAATAAGGAAGACTCCTATTCTCTTGAAGAATATGCGCGCTTTATGCGTCTATACTTAGACGGAATCGCAATAGATACAATTTCAAGACGTGATGCCGAAGAAAGCGAGAATTCACTCACAAAGCAGCTTGATGAGACAATGAACAATATCCGCAATAACTTAGAGGGCGCTGCCAACGTTTCTTCCGTCAATGCAGAGGATGCGGTTACCACCTTAAGCGACATTGCGGGGCTCGATGATTCAATTAATCCCGACGATTATTATGCTTTCCAACAGATTTCATATTCACCTGCGGTATTAAATCTTCTTAACAACAAGAAAAACAATTGACATGGCAGATTAAATATAGTATATTAGTCAAGTCGGTATAAGACAGGCTGCTATGGCTCAGTCGGTAGAGCGTCACATTGGTAATGTGGAGGTCACGGGTCCGATTCCCGTTAGCAGCTTAAAAAAAGGAGTTGAGATATCTCAACTCCTTTTTCTTATATCTTATTTCTTAAGAAATTACTTTACAAGTGCAACTGTCTCTCTTGCAATCTTAAGCTCTTCATTGGTCGGGATTACAAATACCTTAACCTTTGAATCAGGTGTGGAAATAAGAACTTCCTCACCGCGAATCTTATTCTTCTCAAGGTCGATATTGATTCCGAGATATCCGAAGTACTTCATAACTTCTTCTCTTGTATGAGCATCATTTTCACCGATACCTGCTGTAAAGCAGATAACGTCAACACCGTTCATTGCTGCAACATATCCACCGACAGTTTTTGCTACTCTATAGAAGAATACATCCATAGCTGCCTGAGCTCTCTTGTTGCCTTCCTTAGCTGCTGTCTCAACGTCACGGCAGTCAGAAGATACGCCTGAAATTCCCTGGAATCCTGACTTCTTGTTAAGGATGGTCATCATATCGGCATATGAGATTCCTTCCTTCTTCATAATATACTCAAGAGCACCCGGATCGATATCACCGGATCTTGTTCCCATGATAAGACCTTCAAGTGGTGTAAGACCCATTGAAGTATCAACGGACTTTCCGTTCTCTACAGCGCAGATTGAAGAACCGTTACCTAAATGGCATACGATTGTCTTACATGCTTCATAAGGCTTGCCTGCAAGCTCAGCTGCACGCTTTGATACAAAGCTGTGTGAACTTCCATGGAAACCGTATTTACGAACGCCGTACTTCTCGTAGTACTCATATGGTGTTCCGTAAAGATAAGCCTTCTCAGGCATTGTCTGATGGAATGCTGTATCAAATACACCAACCATAGGTACGTTTGGCATAAGCTCACGGCATGCATTGATACCGATAATGTTAGCAGGGTTATGAAGAGGTGCAAGATCATTACACTCTTCAACAGCCTTAATAACTTCATCTGTAATGATAACCGACTTATTAAACTTCTCACCACCGTGTACAAGACGATGTCCTACAGCATCAATCTCACTTAAGGATTTTAATGCGCCTGTCTTCTCGTTGGTTAAAGCATCAATAACAAGCTTGATTGCTTCCTTGTGGTTAGGCATAGGTGAAACTGTCTTCTCTTTCTCGCCGTTTGCAGGCTTATAAGTAATGCAGCTTTCATCCATACCGATTCTCTCGCAAAGACCTGATGCCTTAACATTCTCTGTTGCGGAATCGATCAACTGAAACTTAAGTGAAGAACTACCACAGTTAATAACTAAAATGTTCATCTTATATATCTCCTTATATTATTATTTATCATCTTCATCCTCATTAAGCTTGGTAACCTTCTGCTTAATGCGGTTAAGAGCATTATCTATCGCCTTATCGCTTTTACTTAAACGCACTGCTATCTCGTGATAATTATGACCGTTAATATGAAGCAAAAAAACTTCCCACTCAAGCGGGCTTAAGGCCTTTTTAATCTTTTTCAGCATCAAGCTTACGCTTTCCTTATCGATATACTGCCTCTCCGGCTCATGTGCCTCTATATCCTCTATGATATCTTCAAGCGTATATTCCTCATCCTCGCGAAGCCTTATATCAAAGGATATGTAGCTGTTCAACGGACCGTGCTTATAGCGATTGGCTGCTTCTATCGCATGATTCATCTGACCTGCAATACAGGTATTGGCAAAGGTCTTGAATGACGCGTTTTTATCGGAGGAATATGTCGTTATTGCATTGAATAAACCGATCATTCCTTCCTGGATAAGGTCTTCCTTATCAGCACCTATAAGGAAAAGCGCATTAGCCTTCTTTCTTACAAGTGACTTATATCTCTCGACAAGCTCATTTACGGCGTTGCTGTCTTTGCTTTGCGCAAGCTTCACCAATTCTTCGTCTGTCATATTTTCGCTTTCTCCCCTTAAGTGAATGTCCCACGTTATAAAAGCTCTTATTAACCATGCATTCTCTGGCGCACTATCTCGTAAGCAAGAACACCGGTTGCAACCGATGCGTTAAGGGAATCAATATCGCCCTTCATAGGAATAGACGCTACCATGTCGCAATTCTCCTTAACAAGCTTACTTACGCCCTCGCCCTCATTACCGATAACAAGTCCTATAGAACCCGTAAGATTAAGGTCATACATTGTGGTTCCGCCCATATCTGCACATACGAACCACATTCCTTCATCCTTAAGGCGCTTAATCGTATCATTAAGATTGGTAACACGTGCTACCATCGTATAATTCAAAGCTCCCGCAGATGTCTTGGCAACAGTCGCCGTAAGTCCTACCGCACGCCTTTTCGGAATAATTACACCATGTGCACCGGCAAGGTTGGCTGTTCTTATAATTGCGCCAAGGTTATGCGGATCTTCTATTCCGTCCAGGATAAATAAAAAAGGTGCTTCGTTTTTACTTCTTGCAAGTTCAAGCATATCCTCTACTTCATAATACTTATATGCGGCAATTACTGCAATCGCACCCTGATGTGCCTTGGTCTCGGAAAGCTGATCCAAACGCTGCTTACTTACGAACTGAATAAGTGTGTCGCACTTTTTTGCTTCACGAAGGATTGTTCTTATAGGGCCATCCTGACATCCGTCAAGAAGGTAGACCTTATCAATGGTCTGTCCCGAACGGAATGCTTCTAATACTGCATTTCTTCCTTCTATCTGTTGTACATTTTCCATTATATCTCTTTCAGCCATGCAAATTCTTCCTTTTCCAATCCGAACTTAATTAGTTCCAACAATCTGTCCATCTGATTTGTAAGATATAAGTATCCCACAAGTGCCTCTAAAGCCGTCGCCATTCTGTAATCCGCAACCGTCGCGTTCTTTGCAGTCGTAGCAGACTTTGCATTTCGACCTCTTCGCAATACATCCGCCTCTTCCTCATCAAGAATCGGTGAGATTATATCTGCGAGTACTGCCTGCGAATGCGCTTTTACAAGTGTGGTTGTGGCCTGATGAAGCTTGGATGTCTGCCTGTTGCCCTTGCCTACCACAATCGTACGTATAATTATCTCATACACGGCATCGCCTATATATGCAAGCGTAAGCGGTGAATATGTCCTGATATCCACATCGCCTATGCCGAAGTAATTCTTAATATAGCTGTCAAGCTCCATTCCTACTGAATCTGCCATGTAACTCCTTCTCTTGTATCCTTAATAACAACACCTTTTGATAAAAGCTCATCTCTTATGGCATCTGCTGCAGCAAAATCCTTGTTCTTCTTTGCCTCGGCGCGCTCAGCAATCTTTGCTTCGATGAAAGCTTTTAATTCATCGTCAACTTCTGTCGCACCGTCTCCCAAAGAATCTGCTTTATTTAAAAGGTCTAACGACAATACCTTGTCGAATTCATCTATTAATGCACGCTTGGTAGCACCATTTGTACCGGCCTTCAATACATCATATAATACCGTAATCGCATTACTTGTATTAATGTCATTTGAAAGTGCGTCTTCGAAATTCTTTCTGTATGTATCAAATACTTCAGTATCTACTGCTCCGTCTTTACCTACTTCCGCAATTTTCTTCAACAACTTGTTAAATGCGGTTGTTGCCTGATCAAGTGCTTCGTAAGAGAACTCAAGCGGCTTTCTGTAGTGTGACTGTAAGCAGAAGAATCTATAGGCAAGCGGATCGTAGCCATTCTCCTTAAGAACGGATACGGTTAAGATATTACCCTTTGACTTACTCATCTTACCGGAGCGATCGTTTAAGTGATGTACATGGAACCAGTAATTGCACCACTTATGACCTAAGTAGCTTTCCGACTGAGCAATTTCATTGGTATGATGCGGGAAGATATTATCAACTCCGCCGCAGTGAATATCCATATACTCACCGAGATGCTTCATTGAGATGCATGAGCACTCGATATGCCAGCCCGGATAACCTACACCCCAAGGGCTGTCCCACTTTAATGCCTGGTCTTCAAACTTCGACTTGGTAAACCAGAGAACAAAGTCATTCTTATTTCTCTTATTGTCATCAACGGATACGTCATCACGAACGCCCTGCATAAGCTCATCCTCATCTACTCCCGATGAGAATACATAATACTTATCAAGCTTGCTTGTATCAAAATATACGTTACCTCCGGCTACATAAGCATATCCCTTCTCGAGAAGTACCTCTATCATATGGATAAACTCATCAATGCAATGAGTTGCCGGTTCTACGTAATCAGGCCACTTAATATTAAGTGCCGCACAGTCATTCTTAAAGGCTTCCGTATACTGTGCTGCAATCTCCATAACAGTCTTATGCTCACGCTGTGCTCCCTTAAGCATCTTATCTTCGCCTGTATCGCCGTCTGATGAGAGATGTCCTACATCGGTTATATTCATTACACGCTTAACATCATAACCCACGAATCTTAAGGTCTTCTCAAGAACATCTTCCATGATGTAAGATCTTAAGTTGCCGATATGTGCAAAATGATATACTGTAGGACCGCATGTATACATACCTACCTTGCCGTCTTCATTCGGAATGAACTTTTCAATCTTTCTTGTTAATGTATTATATAAAGTTACGTTATTTTCCATTATTATTACCTCTTTCGCTTATGTTCTGTACTATTATAATGCGCTTTTAAATGCGCGCTTTTTACGGAGCCTACGAATTACATAGACTCCAAAATACAGACTGCGTTAGCGGCAATTCCTTCACGCCTGCCCGTAAAGCCAAGCCCCTCTTCGGTTGTGGCTTTAATCGATACCTGATCTATATCAATTTTAAGTGTATCCGCTATATTCTTTCTCATCTCATCTATATAGGGGCGTAATTTCGGCTTTTCAGCAATAATCGTCGCATCAATATTACCTACCCTATATCCCTTTTCTCCTATTATATCCTTAACGCATGAAAGAAGCTTAAGACTGTCTATACCCCTATACTTTTCATCCGTATCCGGGAAGTGATACCCTATATCATAACTTGCGGCCGCACCAAGAAGCGCATCCATAATTGCATGAGTCAATACATCGGCATCGGAATGTCCGAGTAAACCAAACTCATGCTCGATTTTAACGCCACCTAAGATAAGGTCGCGTCCACTAACCAATTTATGAACATCATAACCGCTTCCGATTCGCATAATTACCTCCTACGCATACATAGAAAATTATAACAAAAACAATGGAGCAAGTAAATATATAACCCTTTGGAACATTAATAAAAAGCAACTTGATTATATCACGGTATCGTGATATAATTCAGATATAAAGTATTAAGGAGTGTTGCCAATGCCTGTTCTATCCAGATTCTACGGAATTATCATTAAGATGTACTTCCAACAAGCAGAACATAATCCACCGCATATTCATGCAATCTATAGTGAAGATACAGCTGCCATCGATATTCAAACAGGTGAAATAATGGAAGGTTTCTTACCACCCAAGGCAATCTCTATGGTCCGTGAATGGATTACTCTCAATAAAACAGAGTTATTAAATATGTGGGATAGTCAGGAGTTTAAGGCGCTTCCCCCACTTGAATAAGAAGGTGATCATATGTTTCATAAGATACGCGCAGTTAATGCGATTCAGGATTATAAGATAAGTGTTCAATTCGTCGAAGGGGTAACCAAGATTTACGACGTTGAGCTTTTGTTTGAAAAATGGCCTGCATTCAAGGCTCTTGAAGATAATAAAGAATTATTCTCCGATGTTGAGGTTGATCAAGGAGGATATGGTATATCATGGAATGATGATATTGATTTATCTTGCGACGAACTCTTTAACAACGGTGTTACTAAGAAGAGCCCGTTTGATGGTCTTATAGCCTTTACAGATGCGACCGAAATGTGGGGATTAAATGAAAGTACTCTACGCAAAGCAATTGCTTATGGCAAGCTAATAAACGGCATTGATGCCTGTAAATTCGGAAAGCAATGGGTTATATCAACCGAAGCTATGGAACGAGAATACGGCAAGCCACAATCGATTTAATTTACAACATTACTCATCCTTTTGGATGAGTAATTACAAAACAAGGCTCGGGATTTCAGAGCCTTTACTTATCATCCATAAGGATTAATCTTCTTATTATCTCCGCAGCGCGTCTTGCATGTTCCATTTCCTGCTTCTTGGCTTCTCGCTCTTTCTTACGCTCCTGCTCTTTTTTTACAAGTTCTTCACGCTTCTCATCCATCTGCACTTTATACTGCTTCTCGAAGCGCTCTCGTTCTTTCTTATTACGATTAATATCCGAATACCCACCGGGCTTTCCGATGATTCGTCGTGGAAACATCGGCTCATCGCTTTTATTCATAAGATGCTCATATGCCGCACGAATCAGCTCATAGGCTTCTTTTTTACCCGTAAGCTCATTATCAGGATGATACTTCTTGGCAAGCGCGTGGTAAGCCCTTTTAACTGCTGCCTTATCACGACCATCCTTTAATCCCAATATCTCCAATGCCTGACTATCCGTCAATACGTACATACATAATCCTCTTACATCCACAAATCGTGGTTGCCGACACTAATTATCCTGATTCACCATACGCTTTACCGTATTCATCACATATCTCGAATACACGATATAGGCCCTGTCAATAATCAATACCATAACAATGGCTATAACCAGACACAATACGATTTTAAGTGCAAGACTTAAATCCGGGAATAATCCGGGCATAAGCGCATCAAGGCCAAACAAATAGAATTCTATAGCGCCCTCTATCACCAGAGGAATAATTAAAGCCCCTGCCTTGACGCTCCATTCCAATACCGGATTAACACTATTACCGCTTCTTTTCTTTTCAAGGAAAAACTCTTCAGCCAGTACATAAGCTGCACATATTGAATAAGTAAGGCAATACGTCTTCTTCGGTGCCAGCATAAGTCCGAGCAAAAATGTTGCTGTTCCTGCACTTATTCCATATACGAGATTCGTAACCATCATTACCGTCCCGATAAAAAAGGCCGCCAACACTATAAAAAACATGGAACTCGTATTAATAACACCGCTTAGAATAAGACATACCACAGCTAATGCTGTAAACAGTCCTCCTATTGCAACTGCTTTTGCTTTTAGAAGCATGAGCAAAGATCTCCTCCCATACATTCGCAACAGGTATCGGCACACCATAACTTACAACACAAATCACAGCATCCGTCATCACCGCCGCCGCAACATCCATCATTATTATTCTGTCTGCCATAATTATTGGCATTATAGTCATACTGCTGATTATAA
Organism: Lachnospiraceae bacterium; assembly: GCA_016283755.1. Lineage (GTDB taxonomy): Bacteria > Bacillota > Clostridia > Lachnospirales > Lachnospiraceae > XBB1006. Next base: position 49,928 of record JAEENO010000049.1, read on the forward strand.
GCATTCTGCTGATTGTAGTTCGCCTGCTGATAATTGCCTCCGAATCCATTCTTACGCATATTCATTATCTCATCATAAGCTTCAATAACTTCTTCGTACTTCTCTACCGCAAGATCCTCTAAAGGATTATTGGTTCCTGCATAATTATCCGGATGATATTTCTTAAGAAGCGCCTTATATGCGCTTTTAATCTCATCATCGCTTGCATTCGGGGTAACACCCAAAACCTTATACGGATCCTTCATTTTTCTTTTTCTCCTTTATACCGTCAAACCTGCTCCAAACGCCTGCGTATATAATATTACGCAATATGTCACCATATAGAGTGCATGGTAATTTTTCAAAATGATACGCTGCTGCCGCCATTTCATCCTTAAGAATCTTCTCGGCTACCGCATCAAAATCACTTTCATTATATATCATTTTAAGAGGATTGTAACGATTTTTCTTAATATCCTCGACAAGATCGTCATACGCATCCATCAAGTATATAAAGCGGCCCAGATGATAACCCATCTTGCTTAAATCACCCTTATAAGGGTCATTTCCCTGCACGAACACTTCAGATAAAAGTTCTCCGAAGCAGGCTGCCGCCTTATCCGGTGTATCCTCTGTCACAGGTTCTTTCTCTATCTTATTTAATTCACCTAAGCACTTTCTGATAGTTTCTGCCTTATCTTCATGTATTCGGCTTAATTTCTTAAATTGATGCTTATACAATGCCACACCGGCATGAGCTTTTATACTCTTATCATCCATAACGTCATCTTCGAAGTGAAGATAGGAAAGAATCAGATTAATATCTGCCGCATAATCCGTGTAGATATTATGCGCTTCCTTATGCCTTTTCACGGGATTTGCGATACATCTTCTGTTCTTAAAAGAAGTCTCCGGCTCATAAAGCGAAGTAAGAAGAATTATAATAAACGTACAGTCATACGTTAACGTAATTCTCGACTTTAATCCGCCGCGCGAATCCAACGCTCTGCATAATCCGCAATAGAAACTTCTGTATGTAGCATAATCCTTAATCTTAAGTTCCGGTTTAAGTGGTTTAATATATCCAAACATAAATATCTTCTATCTTTCAGCTTCCATCGTTTTTCTATTGCCCAAACGATACGCTCGATACAATAATCTTAATCATCTTTTGCCTGCAAACGGACATCTATTACCGATGCACTGATTATTCTTGGCAGAATGGCCGCATATAACCTTTCTCTTCTCCATCTTGATTCCAAAGTTTTCTTCCACAAAATCAATTGCGGAAAGTATCGAAAGATAAGAATCTCTCTTGCAGCATCTTGGGCCGCCGATATCGGCTATCGCATTAAGCGATTTTGCGGTCATCTTATGAGATAACGAAAACGGCTCGTTTGTAAGTGGTGTAGAACCCGATATTATGGACACAAACATACCCGAACTAATTCCCGCGCCACATGCTCCCCAGAAGCCGCAAGCTCCGCCCGGAACGCTTTTACCGCGATTCATCATCTCATTAAGCACTTTGCTTAAGTCAATATCGCCTCCTGCATTCTTATATGCGGTTAAAAGCGCGGAACCCACCATTACATGATGCTCCGGGCCATGCATATGACAGAACGGCATAGCCATCATCTTTTCCATAATCTCAATCGGATCCTTTGATGTCTCACTAAGACATAAGCCTATTATCATATCAAGACCCGCGGTATGGCACTCATTACATACATAATGCCCGTTTTCGCATCTTGTTTTGCTTAATTCTTTCTTATGACAGATTTCGCACTCCATCATTTCATCTTCTTCAAGATATATGAGCTTTTCCCCACATATAAGACATTCGTCCTTCATCTTAAACCCCTTTCCATAACTCTAATATTCATTAATCTTCTCTGCTTTCTCTTTTTCTTCAATAGCGGAAACTCTGTCCGTTAATGTCGGATGTGAATACTGAAGTTTTACGATTATCGGATCCGGGCTAAGGTTTGAGTAATTACCCCTTGCCAATACTTTAAGTGCACTGATAAGTGCAGGACCATAACCTTCTTTCACCGCCTGTGCATCTGCTCTATACTCCGCTACTCTTGATCTGTATGACATAAACATTCCAAGTAACGGTGCTATAATCGCAAACTCAACACTTAATATCAAAATAATCGCAAATCCGTAGTTAATTCCCGTAAATCCAACTGCATCATATCGAAATCAATATATTCACCATTTAACTTAAAAAAGGCGGGCAAAGTACCGGTTTTCTTAAATCCGTACTTCTCATACAAATGGATTGCATTCTTGTTATCACTTCTCGTCTCGAGATTTAAAATCTCAATATCGTGTTCCTTGGCAAATTCAACGCACTTTTCTATAAGAGCGCTGCCGATACCCATATTCCAATAATCTTTTCTGACGGTAATACCGAATTCCGCGCGATGTGCCATTCTTCTTGTCTTACCCGTAATGCCTGCATCTCCGATTACTTCACCGTCTTTATAAGCTATAAATATAACTGACTTCGGATTATCAATAAGATTTTCCAAAAATACACGCTCATCTTCAATGCTTACAGGAAATTCTCCCGCGCCAAACGTAAGATTATCCGATTCTCCGCCAACTATATTAAGATATTCAATAAGTCTCTTTGCATCGTTAGGAGTTGCTTTTCTAATTACATATTCCATATAATTTATACCTTCTTATATATTCCGACAAATATCGGCAACTTGGTCTCGGTATCCATAATGGCATAGATGAACGGTCTATCAAGTATTACAATTCTTTGTTTCATCATCGGTGCGCATCCACACATCACCATTCCCATGGTAACGGCTGCAGCCCTTGTACCGTGCCTATCTACTTCTATATGTGCTTTATGGATAATGGAATCGAGCCTTAGCCATTCGGTCGACATCGGTGAAAAATCCGCTGCCGGTGTAAATACCTTACTTATTCCGAGTTCTTTGCAAATATCGGTCAAATCGGTACCAAAATCATACTTATATTCCGGCATTGTAACCGTAACCTTCTCATCTTCAGCATTCTTAAAAAGCTCTGAGAAGTCGATTCTTTCTATTATCTCATCCATATTCTTACCTTCATCCGGGAGAATAGCCATAAAAGCATACTTTTCGTCTTTGTACGGCTTAATAAATCCGGTAAAATCCTTATCTTCTATCCATCCGTACTCGGAACTGTGAAGCATATCAACATTTACCATACTTCCGTCCTCGTTATGGAATTCTTCCTCGTATATATCTTTTTCTTCGTAAAGATCTTCCCACTCGGCCTCAAATGCAACCGCATTCATAAGACATGCAACAACATCATCCAATGAATCACCTACGGCATTCTTAATCATTCCGCGGGTCTTTTCTTCAACCCACTCATTAACGTCTCTTGCCATATCCACTGTAGCAAAAACTTTGCCGTCATAGACCTTGGCAAGTCTTTCTTTGTAATCCGTCAAAACCGAGTCCTTGAATTCTTCCTTAACACATACCGCATTAGAAGACATAAGAGAGTCTGACCTATTAGAGTCTTCATGTATCTTACTTAAGATATCCCTTATATCTTCAAAAGATATCTTATCTCCGAGAACTTTTATAACTTCTTCCCTTGTATCACTTCCGACTGATTCTGCCAGGATTCCAAGTAGCATGATTACAGACATAGGGGAAATAATAATGTTCTTTCCTTTATTGCCTGAATTAAGCCTATTTAAAAGTTCCCTCGTTATTCTTCCATATTCTTTTTCATAATCCTTGATTTCCATAACTTTTCCACCTTACATCAGTCTTATATAATCTTATGCTCTTCATCCATCACTACGATTCTCGCATCGATTCCATTAATAAGAAGCTCATCATGTGTCGATACGATTATCGTTTTTCCACTGCCATGCAGCATTTTCAATAATTCAATTATACTATCTTTTGACGCTCTATCAAGTCCTGAAAGCGGCTCGTCTAAGATAAGGACATCGGGATCAACCGCAAGTATTGATGCTATTGCGACCTTCTTCTTCTCACCACCGCTTAAATGATAGGGCACTCTTTCCTTAAGTTGCGTTATATTAAGCAATGTAAGACAGTCTGTTACACGCTTTTTTACCTCTTCGTCACATAACCCCATCTGCATCGGACCAAATGCCACTTCATCAAATACATTGCCACAGAATAACTGCACTTCCGAATTCTGGAATATATATCCAACCTTCTTATGAAAAAGCTTTGCAGCCTTTTTATCATTCAGGTATCTATTGTTAATCGCAATTCCTTCAAAGTTGTACTCGCCATACTCCGGATAGATTAATCCCGTCATTATATTAAGTAAAGTCGATTTTCCACATCCGTTAGGTCCCGTTATCATAACGATCTCGCCCTTCTCAACACTTAGCGAGGCGTGCCTTAAGGCAATTATATCTCCATACGAAAAACAAATGTCCTTTAATTCTATATAGCTCATACTAACCTCTCAAAATAAATAAATAACGCGATAACCGCAATTAAAACCGATAAATATACCGCATCCGTCAATGTAAAGCGCTTTTTTCTTAACCGCCTGTACTCGCCGGTAAAACCTCTAAGCATCATTGCATTATATGTAACATCACTTGATTCCTTCGTCTTAATAAATAGCGTACCGAGTATTCCTTCAAGCGCTTCGCTTTTATTCCTGTTATGCCCTATCTGCCGCATATTCAATGCGCTCAACATATTATATGCAATATCTCCAAGCCAGATTATATTCTTAAGCGTTATTTCCAGTATAAATATGAAAATATCAGGCACAAAAAAAGTCTTTAACGCATCCGTTATATAATTCCAGGGGATGGTAACTGCAAAGACATTAACCATGGAAGCTGAGATAAATACCTTAAGGCTTATAAATATCATACTCTTCGGTGAACCCATGAATGCCGAAGGTATAAGCATAAGTACCGAGAAAAGTGCGGCAGATATACCGGGTGCAAGGACTTGTACCGCGACCTTACCCGGTACAAAGATCAGACGAACAAGTAAAACTGCGAGCATTATATATACGAAAAACATATTCTTTGAAAGTGATATTAAAAGAATAAAAACAAACATAACAAAAAGACGCACAGCAGCGTTACCTCTAAAGGTCACGCCGCCATGCATTCTTAATCGTGATAACATAGACAATAGCTTTATAATACTCTTTTTTACATAACTATCGCTATCTTTTTCCGGTATATAGTTATCGGATTGAAGCATCCACTCCGGAAGTCTGCTCATATTAATCCTCTGCGTACTTTTTCTTATCATGCATAAATGCTGCGATTACCCTGAATAAAATTATCACTATCGCTACACCTATTATAGCAGAAAGAATATAAGCTGCAACATCCGGCAAATTGCCAATCGCATAATCAGGCATAATTGTTGACATTTCAAAGCCTGTTTCCATTCCCGCAGGCGTATATCCTATCATCTCAAGGAATTCTTCAACTCCCCACTCACCCCATGCAGTACCTTCTGCAAGAAGTCCGATCGGAGTAAGTATCATCAAAACTGCAAGCACGATAAATGCCGGTTTTGTGATCTTTTCTGTCTTATCAACCTTATAATCAGGCGCATTCTTAAGTACAAATGCATAGATAACTGTTGTAAACAAAACCTCGGCAAGACCGAATATAGTAAGATGTCCTATCATCATTGCAGGGATTGCGGTTGTCAGTCCGTAAGGACAATAAAGCGGCTGACCTGCTGCATCATTAAACAAAAGCGGCTGGATACCGAATTCAATTGCTGCTGCGAGTGCAGCTGCATTGATTCCAACATAACTTCCGACAGCTGCGCCAATAAGCTCGCCCTTCTTACCTTCTACCCTATTGGCGATAAGCTTGTAAATCGCGAAACCTACAAATGGTAAAATGAATGCCATATTAAAGCAGTTAGCGCCAAGAGCCAGGATTCCTCCATCACCGAACAAAAGCGCTTGTATCAGTAATACAATAGACATCGCAAGGCAGGCAGCCTCCGGTCCAAGTAAAAGTGCGATCAATGTTCCGCCCACAGCATGCCCGGTCGTACCTCCCGGAAGCGGAATATTAAACATCATACCTACAAAGGAAAATGCTGCACCAAGACCTATTAAAGGCATCTTCTCCTTTGGTATATTTAATGCTACTTTCTTAATTGATTTTGCCCATACGGGTACCATTGCAGCCCCCATAACTGCGCATGTTGCCGGGGATAAATAATTCTCAGGAATATGCATGTTATAACCTCCAAGTAATAAAATAAGGGTACAGACTTTCATCAGAAAGTCTGCACCCCTTCATAAAGTGCAATAATCCAAAATAAAACCAAAAATATCAAACGCTATTCTTAGCGCAATGCCGAATTTCATACCCGACATAGCAATTATATCGAATATGACCGTATGCGTCAAGGCTTAAACTTAATCATTCATTGCCTCAGTAAGCTTATCTACTGCTTCTTCGATGAGCTTTTTAAGATTGGTTCCTGAAACGCCGATAACACAGTTATTACAGCTATTCACCGGAATAAAAAATTTCTTTGCATGGCTGCTTCCGACAGCAACTGCCATTTTCTCTGTTATCTCTCCATACATCGAATTTGCAATTGCTATTCCTATCGGACCGATTATATAATCCGCATCCGTGCTGCAATACACTGCAGAATTCTCACCTGTTGCAGCATGATCCGCGCCGCTTTTAAGCATCGCTTCCATCGCAATCGAATTGGTACCGACCCCGATAATCTCAACTTCTATCTCGCGCTTTTTTACCTCTGCAATTACCTTACTTCCGATTCCACCGCCCTGTGCGTCTATTACCAGTAATTTTTTCATTTAACCCCCACCTGTCTATCCTTCTTAACTCTAAGTCTCCGGAGCATCTCCTTTTGTTCGGGAGAAATTCTGTAACTTTCGATTGCTTTCTGTATCGTCTTATTATGAGTCCACGGGTCAAGCTTACATCCTTCAATAAAAGGAAATACTGCATCGTACTGTTTTGCAAGTGCCGTCGCGAAATACCAGGCAATCATCATATTAATATAATACTCATCCGACTTGACTTTCGCAACCATCTCCGGATACTGACCATCAAAATCTTCATCAAGAAAATGCTCCATAAGCATCCCGATTGCGAATCGAACCGTGTATGTCTTATCCGAATTGATCCATTTTTCTATATGTGATAAAAGTTCTATTTTATGCTTCTTGAATACCTTAGGTGACATCTGATCACAGGTTGCCCAGTTATCTACGTACGGAAGAAATGCATCAACCGCAGTTACACAAGCGGTATAATCTTTCATTTCCGAAAGAATAAACGCATGAAGCTGATTCTCATCGAAGTATGAATGCGGAAGGCTATTAATAAATGTCTTAAGGTCATCGGATTTAGATACGTCTTTAACGAGAGCCTTGGCGTATTTTCTAAGTTCAGGGGTACGTATACCGATAAAATAATCCTTACTGACATTAGGAATGAGCTTGGATTGGAAGTCACGGTATTCTATGTCCTGTAATTTAAATAACTCGTCTCTTATCTGCTCTTTCATATTTCTATTCTCTCTCACTTCCTACGTACTATATTATACATTTTTAATACTAATACGTATAGCAAAATCTAAATGACTACGGTATAGAATAAAAAAGCACAAAATGACCCGTAGTTAGCGGGTGAGCGGGGGATTTGATTCTCCGCTTCGCTCCGGTCGGCGCAAAGCCGCTCAAGCGTGCGAGAGGGGGATTTGATTCTCCGCTTCGCTCCGGTCGGCGCAAAGCCGAGGTCCCCCGGACCTCGTGCGCCCCTCGCACCGCTGCGCGGTGCGAAATCAAATCCACCTCGAGTTAGTAAAAAATAAGGAGCGGACTAAAGTCCACTCCTTATTTTTTAGTAGCGAGAGGGGGATTTGAACCCTCGACACCGCGGGTATGAACCGCGTGCTCTAGCCAACTGAGCTATCTCGCCAAAGTCAAGCGGGTCTTTCGCGACCCGCTTTGCTAGTATAACATTATATAACGTATTCCGTCAAGTAAAAAATACTATTTATTTGAAATATTTTACACCGGATTCAAATATCTGCATATCCTGGTTTCCGTAGATGTTAATTGCCACATAATCGCCTCTTCTTTCAGCATGTGCCATCTTACCGAATACTCTTCCGTCAGGGGATGTGATTCCTTCGATTGCCATATATGAACCGTTGATATTCCACTCTTCATCCATGGATGCGTTTCCGTTAATATCTACGTACTGTGTAGCTACCTGTCCGTTAGCGATTAACTTATCAAGCCATTCTCTGTTGGCTACGAATCTTCCTTCTCCGTGTGATGCAGGAATTGCATATACTTCTCCGAGCTTTGCGTTCTGTAACCACGGCGACTTATTGGATACAACCTTCGTGTATACAACCTTGGAGATATGACGTCCAATCGTATTATATGTAAGTGTCGGTGAATCTTCCTTCTGAGTCATTACTTCGCCGTAAGGTACAAGTCCTAACTTTATAAGTGCCTGGAATCCGTTACAGATTCCAAGTGCCAATCCGTCGCGCTCTTTTATAAGCTTATTTAACTCTTCCTTAAGTACTTCATTTCTGAAAGCCGTTGCGAAGAACTTTGCTGATCCGTCAGGTTCATCTCCTGCGGAGAATCCGCCCGGGAACATAACTATCTGCGCATTTGCTATCTCTTTCTTATATACTTCAACCGATTCTCTGATCTCTTCTTCAGTCTGATTCAAGAATACCTTGGTTGTAACCGTTGCACCCGCACGCTCAAAGGCCTTAGCGGAATCGTACTCACAGTTGGTACCCGGGAATACAGGTATAAATACATGTGGCTTAGCCACCTTATTCTTGCATACGTATACATTCTTCTCTTCATAAAGCTTAGTCGGAACAGGTTCGGTACCTTCAACCGCCTTTTCAGGAAATACCTTAATTAAAGGCTTTCTCCAAGCAGCGATTGCCTCATCCATAGGAATACTCATATCCTCGTAGAAGAAATCCTGCTCCTCGCATGTCTCGCCGACATGAACTGCCATTCCGGATTCAAGTATCTCATCAAGATACTCACCGGAAACTTCTGCGATTATGTTACCGTATCCCGGTCCGAATACGGTCTCGCGTGCTACTTCTTCATAGATATCTGCACCAATCTTATTACCGAATCCCATCTTGGATACTGCTGCCGCAATACCGTGTGCATCAATTGCATAAGCAGCCTTAATCTTACCTTCGCATACAAGCTTATGGAAGTAATCATATACTTTCATAACCTGCTCATAGCAAGGAAGGTCATATTCATCCTTCTTAATGCGGAAGAGCATTAATGCGTCGCCTGCAGCCTTAAATTCAGGGCTTACTATATTCTTCTCGCTTCCAACTGCTACCGCAAAGGAAATAAGTGTAGGCGGAACATCTATATCGTTAAAAGTTCCCGACATAGAGTCCTTACCGCCGATAGACGGTAACTTATAGCCCATCTGTGCATTAAACGCACCAAGAAGTGCTGATACAGGCTCTGAATATCTCTCCGGTTCGCCCGTCATTCTCTTAAAGTACTCCTGGAAGGAGAATCTTATCTTACTGTAATCTCCGCCCGTTGCGACAATTTTTGCAATTGAATCTGTTATCGCATAGATTGCACCGTGATATGGGCTCCAAGATGAAATATAAGGGTCAAAACCATAGCTCATCATGGTTACCGTATCAGTCTTGCCCTTAAGAAGCGGAAGGTGTGCAACCATAGACTGTGTCTCTGTTAACTGATACTTACCACCGTAAGGCATAAGTACGGTACCTGCTCCGATTGAGGAATCGAATCTCTCAACAAGGCCCTTCTGTGAGCACTCATTTAAATCGGATAAGGTCTTAAGCCAAGTCTCTCTGACATCTCCGTCATATGAAACCTTAAAATAATTCTTCTTCTCATCAGGCATATCTACTACAACGTCAGTCTCCTGATGAGCACCGTTGGTATCAAGGAATGCTCTTGATAAATCAACGATCTTCTTGCCTCTCCACTTAAGTACAAGGCGAGGCTCCTTGGTTACTACAGCAACTACAGTTGCTTCAAGGTTCTCTTCTGCTGCATATCCCATAAATGTATCTACATCCTTAGGATCGATAACTACAGCCATACGCTCCTGAGATTCCGAAATTGCAAGTTCCGTACCGTCAAGTCCCGCATACTTCTTCGGAACCTTATCAAGTTCTACTTCAAGACCTGCTGCAAGCTCACCTATCGCAACGGATACGCCGCCCGCACCAAAGTCATTACATTTCTTAATTAAAGATGCAACTTCTTCTCTTCTGAAAAGACGCTGAATCTTACGCTCTGTAGGCGCATTACCCTTCTGAACCTCAGCTCCGCAAGTGGATAAAGATTCCGAAGTATGAATCTTGGATGATCCGGTTGCACCGCCACAGCCGTCACGTCCTGTCTTACCACCGAGTAATACAATTATATCGCCCGGATCCGAATTAAGACGCTTAACGCATCTTCTCGGAGATGCACCCATAACGGCACCAACCTCCATACGTTTTGCAACGTAATTAGGATGGTAAATTTCCTTAACGTAACCTGTGGCAAGACCTATCTGGTTACCGTAAGAACTGTATCCGTGTGCAGCACTTGTTACAATCTTACGCTGAGGAAGCTTGCCTTCCAATGTATCGGATACAGGAACCGTAGGATCTGCAGCACCTGTAATACGCATAGCCTGGTATACATAGGAACGTCCCGAAAGCGGGTCTCTTATAGCACCGCCAAGACATGTAGCAGCACCACCAAAAGGCTCTATCTCTGTAGGATGGTTATGTGTCTCGTTCTTAAATGACACAAGCCACTCTTCTTCCTCACCGTCTACCTTAACAGGAACAACGATGGAACATGCATTAATCTCGTCTGACTCTTCCTGGTCATTTAAGAATCCATCTTTCTTGAGCTTTTTCATAGCCATTAAAGCTATATCCATAAGACAGACATACTTATCGTCTCTGCCTTTATAAAGTTCGCTCATTGTGTCCTTATACGCATCAAATGAAGCCTTAATAGGCTTATTGTAGAAGCCGTCCTTAAAGCTTACATTCTTAAGTTCGGTCGAAAACGTCGTATGACGGCAGTGATCCGACCAGTATGTATCGAGAACCCTGATCTCTGTCATGGTAGGATCGCGGTGTTCCTCGTTTTTATAATAATTCTGAATATGAAGGAAATCTTTGTATGTCATGGCAAGGGATAAGGAATCGTAAAGTTCCTTAAGCTTATCGTCTGACATATCAGCAAAGCCCGTAAATACAATAACATCATCAGGCTCATCATAATTGCTGATAAGTGTTGAAGGTTTATCAAGTGAAGTCTCACGGCTGTCGACAGGGTTAATACAATGCGCTTTTATCGCATTCTTATCCTTATCCGTAAGCTTGCCGTAGATCATATATGTAACGGCCGTCTTAATAACAGGCTCTTCCTTCTCGTCAAGGAACTTAACACACTGCTCTGCGGAATCGGCTCTCTGGTCGTACTGTCCCGGCAAGTACTCAACCGAGAATACGAAAGCGCCGTCGGTATCAAGGTTCTCCTCGATAACCGTATCTACAGGCGGCTCAGAAAATACTGTCTTAATCGCTTTTTCATAAGTCTTATCACTTATGTTCTCGACATCGTATCTGATAAGAACACGCACTCTGTCTACAGAATTGATAAGCAAATAGCTCTTGATCTCGGATAAAAGCTCTGACGCCATAACCGCATATTCAGGCTTTTTCTCCACATAAAGTCTTCTTACACTCATAGATTTCCTCCGAATGAATCAATATACATTTGTAAACCCACTGACAATTTTAACACGATTGTATTGATTAGTCACCTTTATCATGAATAAAATTTTCGAATTTTATCAGATACACTGTCAATTGTGACAACCTCATAGTTATCCCATTCCCTCGGTAAAAGTGCCTTATTGTCACTTTGTAAAAAGCGCTCATCGAGAAGAAGAATAACCCCCTTATCTTCCGCGGTTCTAATTACTCTTCCGCCTGCCTGCAAGACTTTATTAAGACCCGGGAATCTGTAGGAATAATCAAATCCCGACTTACCGTTATCATCATAATAAGTCTTTAAAACTTCTCGTTCATGGCTCGTCTTAGGGAAGCCTGTTCCTACTATGATTGCGCCAATAAGCCTGTCTCCCGTAAGGTCGATTCCTTCGGAGAATACTCCTCCGAGAACCGCAAATCCTATTAGGCTACTGTCCTCTCCAAAGTTCTGCAGGAATGCTTCACGGCTTTCTTCATCCATATCCATGGTCTGTAAGATAAGGAAATCTTCATTTTCACGCCATTCTTCTTTAACCTCATCATAGACATCAAGCATCATCTTATATGAAGGGAAGAATACCATATAGTTACCCGGATGCGCCTCATATGCTTTTTCAACATATTCAGCTATTCTTCTGTATTCCGCCTTATTACGTCTTGTATACTTACTGCTTACATCCGACGCAATCAAAACTTTCTTCTTTTCGTTATCAAAAGAGGTCTTCGCATAGATAGCATAAGGCTCTTTTTCTTCCGTCAGCATATGCTTATAGTAGTTAATAGGAAGCAGCGTTGCAGAGAAAAATATATTGGATCGGGCCGCATTTTCCTTTGCCTGTAAAACTCTCGCAGTTTCAATACAAGACAAATTAACTACAAAATCCCCGTTCTCATCATGCTCTGCATAGCAAATGTAATCATCGCTTGCAATTTCAAGCATATTGACAAAATGACGGATTCTTAATGAGAAATCATCCCATGCTTCTCCGCCCCTGTACCTTTTATTAATCTCGTACATACGCATAATTGCATTGTTAAGTCTATGTATTCCAAGACTTAACTGTGAATAAGACTCAAGTATCTTATATTCTTCGCAGTTTCTTTTTAACGAAAGCAGAATCTTATTAAGATTGTCAAGTTCACGCGCCACAAGAGGCATATTCTCCGATACCATAAAATGCTTCATTCTAAGCACTTCTTCCTTGTTGATTGTCGCGGAATACATCTTTCTACCGCGGTCTACCATATTATGAGCCTCATCCACAAGGAATATGTAACTATCAGGAATTCCCTCTTCGAAAAAGCGCCTTAAATATACGTTAGGATCGAATACATAGTTATAGTCGCAGATAATTGCATCGCACCAAAGCGATACATCAAGTGAAAACTCAAAAGGACACAGCTCGTGCTCTCTTGCAAATTCAACAATTCTCTCCCTGTCATATATTCCCGGGCTTTGTATGAATTCAAAGGTTGCATCGTTAACCCTGTCATAGTAACCCTTAGCATATGGGCATTCCACAGGATTACACTCTCTTTTTTCAAGAAAGCAAACCTTATCCTTGGCGGTTATCGTAAGCACCCTTATCGTAAGTCCGTTATCTATAAGCTTCTTAAAGCAATCAAGTGCAGCTTGTCTTACAATAGTCTTGGATGTAAGATAAAAAATCTTCTCCGCAAGCTTGGCGGACAGAGCTTTTACCGAAGGATATACAGTACTTATCGTCTTTCCGACGCCTGTAGGTGCCTCGATAAAGAGGTTCTTCTTTCTTAATATTGAAACATATACATTCTTAACAAGTTCTTCCTGACCGTCTCGATAAGGAAACGGAAACTGTAATTTAAGTCCCGTATCAGTAAGTTCCCTTCCTGCTGCCAGTTCAAACTCAATCCACTTTGTGTATTCATGATAGAGATTATCAAACCACTCGGTAAGTTCCTCGAAGGTATACTCATACTCAAAATACTTGGTTTCATAGGTATCAAGATCGGCATAGGTCATTCTCACACCCATCTTGTCGTAGTTCTCCTGCCTTGAAAGCATATAGGCATAGCACATGGCCTGGGCAAGATGAACAGGAACCGGCTCAGAAAGCTCACTTATGCTCATATATACGCCTTTAATCTCGTCTATATAATTTACATCGCCTATCTTAAATACGCCGTCTGCGCGTCCCTCGATAAGAAAATCGTACTTATCTTCAAAAAGGCATAATTTTAAGGCAACCTCGGCGCTGTACCCATCTCCCATGCTCTTCTGAATCTTACGGTGCAACTTCGCGCCTTCAAGCATGGCATCAACTTCGCCAAGATTACCTCTTCTGTTATCAATATCACCGCTCCTTAATATGAATTCCACAAAGGAGCGGACCGATATCCTGTATATTAATCTGTCTTCATTATCTGCTTTAATTATCATTTGCCGGCTCTTTCATCAAGCTCTTCGTCATCCTGCTGTGCAAACGGGTTAGGGATTTCCTTCCATACGTTCTCTCTTCCCTTCTTAAGAAGAAGCTTAATTGTATCTTTTACGATTTTCTTCTTATCTTCATCAAGATGGGAAGCTTCCTTCAATACGGCATAAGCCTTCTTTAAAGGCTCATTCTTTGCATCCGTAAAGGTCTCAAGGCCCTGCTCTTCAACAAGATCGAATAACGTGTCGACTGCTGTCTGAAACTTATCTTCAGGCATGTTTCTAAGCCAGTCGGATATTATCTTATTAACCGTCCGGCTTGATTTAGATGTATCTTCAAGATATATGAAGTGACGTCCCAGAACTTCCCAGGTAAAAGCATTATGCGCGGATGTTCCCGAAGCAACACTTCTTACTACGGTATAGCTTTCTTCATGCTCAAGAAGCATACCGATTATAGAATCTTCAGGTACAATTGTTCTTACCTTAGGCACAATATCCTTATAATTCTCGGTCTCAATGAATTCTTTTCTAAAGCCCGGACCGTCATTATTGTATACTCTTATAATTCTGTTCTTAATTCTTTTCCCCGACTGTGTCGCCGCATATACTGCCAAATTACCGCCCTTAGAATGTCCACCTATAAAGATTCTCTTTCTGCCGTGCTCTTTTGCCACTTTAGTAAGATAATTATAAGCATCAACCTGTGACGGAATATGAGATGCGACACCTAAGTATAGGTCTTCCTTCCATCCCACAACGGAATCGTCAGTACCACGATATGCCACATATATAGCATCAGTTCCTATATCAATGGTTAAAGCAGCAAACTGCTTACCGCCTTCATCACTTGTCTGCGATACATAGTCCGACAATATACAATCCTGAAATCTTTTTGCTTTTGCCATCTCAAAAAGAATTTCCGCACCACGGCGCTTTGAATTAGGCATCTTATGTACTTCTTCAAGAGAATGAATTGTATAAAACTTGTCCGCCGCCTCAAAAAGTGTCATAGAAGGCTTATAATACTTATCCCCGTACTTCTTTGAAGGTGTAAGTATTCCCTCAAATTCAGCATAAGAAAGTACAGAAAAAATAAGATTATCAACCTCGTTAAACTGCGATTTTCTGAATGTAAGGTCGCCTCTCCAATTGATATAAGAAAAGATATCAGACATTACTTAACCTTCTTCCTCAACCCCGGTCATATCAAGTATAAGGCCCAAAGCGTTACCCGATTCCTTAACAAAGCCTTCAGATGATTCCGGTGAAAATACCGCAACAACTGTTTTTAATATTAACTGTATATCAAGAAGAATCGAGAATTTCTCGATATATATCATATCCATAATAAGCTTATCTCTCGGTGTCGTATTATACTTACCCGCAATCTGAGCGTATCCCGTAAGGCCTGCCTTAACACGGAGTCTGTAAGCAAATTCCGGTAATTCTTCGGTATATTTCTCGACATTTTTAACCATCTCCGGACGCGGTCCGACAAATGACATGTCACCCTTAAGCACGTTATATACCTGCGGAATCTCGTCAATTCTTGTGCGTCTTAAGAACTTACCGATCTTGGTTATTCTGTCATCATTAACTGTTGCGGAATGAGAATTATCATTCTCCTTCATTGTTCTTAACTTGTATACGTTAAAAATCCTTCCGTTAATGGTAGCACGCGCCTGCTTATAGATAATACTTCCGCCGTCTTCCGCTTTAATTAAAATAACCGCTATAAGAAGAATAGGACTTGTAAGTATAAGCGTTATAACGGAAATAAAGATATCAAATACTCTTTTTACTATTCTTTGCTCAAATGTAAAAGTTCTTCCGAGATAGTTAATCATTACCGCATCATCTATCTGATAATCGGTAGAATTCATCTGCATGATATCTTCTATCTCAGGTGTCATATATACGTTCTTCTGACACTTATAAGCAAAATGCAATATTGCGGCACGGTCACCCGCAGGAACCTCAGATATAAAAATCGCGTCGCATTCCTTAATAAGCGCTTTTATATCAGGATTCTTATAATGAACCGCTTTGGTTATCTTATACTGCTTCTTATACTTAGATACAGCCTTAACTACCTGGTCAAGGTGTTCCTGTGTGGATGTAACAACTATACAGTTTTCAGGTTCATGAACTCTGAAGAATATATCGTTACCCGCATAAGTGAATACAGCAATAATCAAAAACTGGACGACTATAACAACAAGTAAAAGGTCGATTCTTCTTAATGCAAAATGCTTAATCGTATTAAGGTTAACCCTCATGATCATTACCTGAAGGTATGCGATAATATCCGTAAGCACCGTTGCAAGAAATATCGAGAATAGAATCGGCTTACTCTTACGGCGGCCTACATCGAACCCGCCGTAAGTCTTAACGAACATGAATTCAAGAACCGCACAGGTAACGCAGACGATACCCATAGTACGGGATACCTGCGTAAGACCCGGGTTATCAAATCCAAGTACGTATACAAACGTTGCCAGGAGAGATACATATAACACTACTTTTGTAATAAACCAAGCCGAAGCTTCGAATTTATGATATCTCTTAGTCAACCCAACCCCTCCTAAATATTAAAGTGCTGCCATTTCCTTCATCATTCTTACAATTGAATATCCGTAATCAGCAGAAACTGCCCAGCCTTTTCCGTACGGATTCTCTCCTATGCCGAGCCATTCGATATATGGAGCGGTACCCGCAATACCCATATAGAATCTAGGATCGACATTTTCATTTACAAACTCAGGATTTGCACATGCATATAACTTAAGATGCTGTACCTGAGCTCTTATACCTATTCTTACATTAGGGAATACACAACCCGGCTCTCCGCCGCCTGTAGCGCCTAAACCGCCAAAGTTACACTGGGTAGGCTGTACGTCTCCACCAAACTGTAAGAAACCGGTCTCTTTAAATATCTGGCACGCAAGCATATCAGCTCTTACGCCTTCTGTTTCCGCTTCTTCGATAATTATCTGTACGAACTTTTCTATAGTATCTACGTTACCGAATTCTTCAGTTGCGTATGTATCAGGGAACGGCTTACCTGAGTTATTAAAGTACTTAATCATCTGCTCCATTGTGGCAACAGACTTGCCCATAATAGGTGTAAGCTGCTCTTCATCAGGCTTAACAACAATTACATCTACAGATATCGCATCAGAGAATGAACCGTACTGTGTAACGGAATTCTGATATCCCAATGCTCTTATCATGTAATGATACTTCTCAACTTCCGTTGCTGTCGTATCTTCATAATAGTTAAGTCCGTTTAAAAGCACAAGCTTCTGGTATGTACCGCCCTCAGCTTTTCGATATATCTCGTATCTGTCAGCGCCTTCAACAGGTGCCCAGTTAAGTGTTACAACATGAGTCGTTTCATTGTACGATACATTAACTTCAGGAACTTTTTCAAGAAGATGTACGGCATATCCATAGCTGTAACCCGAAGTATACTTACCGTCAGTAACCTGAATTCTGTAATCGTATGTCTCTCCAAGCTTTAAGTTGCTGTCTACGTAAAGAGAAGTTCCCGGCTTAAATGTCTTAAGAAGTGTATACTTCTTCTCGCCTGATTTCTTTCTGTATAAGGAGTACTTTGTTGCACCTTCAACCTCAATCCAAGTAATTCTTATGCTTGAAGAATTAAGTCCTCTTATCGTACAGGTTGCAACGGTACTTATTCTGTATGATGAGTAACTACTCTTACTTACCTGATGTCCGTTAGCCTGAATTGCCTTGATTGTATAGTAATAAAGATGATCCTTAGCTGCAGTTTCATCAGTATATTTTAAGGTCTCATTTCCTTCAATGGTTGCAATAAGATTAAACGATCCGCTCTTACCGGTCTCCGAACGATAAATCTCATAACCGGTACTTGCGCTTATCTTGGTCCATGCAAGATTAACTCCGCCCGATGCTCTCATTGTTGCACCGGTAAGTGTCGGTACATAAAGAGTCTCACATGTTACCGTTATAGAATCCGCATCAACCTTATTACCATTAACCTTGTTGTATGTAACAAGCTTATAATCATAAACCGTACCTGCCGCAAGTCCCGAATCCTTGTAGATTCCCGCTGACTTTGCAATTGTTGCAACCAAGCTGTAATTAGAAGCGGAATGCTTCTTTCTGTATATCTTAATTCCGTCGTACATAGCGCTTGTAGGCCATGTCATCTCAATTTCTTTTGAACTTACCGCATATAATCCCGTAAGTCCAACACCGCTCATTGCAAGTTCAGACATACCGGTTGCACCGATAACTTCATTCTTGTTGAAAAGCGCTCTTACATAGTAGAAGTACGTCGAATTCTCTTCTACTTCCAATGTATCGGAATAAGAAGTAACCGCTCCGACAACATCAAGTAAACCAAACTCTTCATTAATATCCTTTGCGCGATAGATTTCGTAACCTGATGCACCGGTAACTTCACTCCACTCAATCTCGATCGAGCCTTTTTCCTTATTGGCTTTACACTTGGTAACCTTAGGTGCCGCAACAAGCTTGTTGGCTATATGAGACGTCTCTGTGGATACGATGTCATACTTGGTTCCTTCTGCCGTATCTGTTCTATATCCTATTACTCTGTAGCAATATGTCGTATTAAGTTTAAGATTCTCATCAAGATAAGTATCTTCCGCATTGGTTGCATTTCCTATATAGGTAAATTCACCCTTATATCCGTCTCTTCTGTAGATTCTATATCCGTCTACGTTATCTGTCTTAACCCAGGCAACCGTCATTGAGTTATCCGAAGCCTGAACTACAGCCTTTATCGGAATCGAAGACATTACATAATCACTCATTGATGAATAACCGGTCTTACTTCCTTCATTGGTAAAAGCTCTTACATAGTATAGGTATACATGACCTTTTGAAGCTGTAATATCCGTATATGTTGTTACACTGCCGGATGATACCGTTGCAAGCTTCTCATGTGCATCACCAGCGTGTTCTACTCTGTATATCTGATAACCCTGTGCACCGTCAATCTTATTCCATGCAAGAACGATTGAACCTGACACAAGGTAACACTGTGCCTTGGAAATGACAGGTGTATCAAGAGCGTTACCGCTTTCAATGTAAGCTCCCTTTGAAAGAATGGTCTCCCCGCCAACCTTAATATAAGCACATACCATGTAATAGTACTTAATGCCCGGGGTAATGCTCTTATCTATGTACTGAGGAAGCCAGGATGCAGCTCTTGACTCAAGAAGCTTATATTCGCTTTCTCCCTCTGCTTTTCTGTATACATTGTAGCCTTCAACACCGGACATCGGAATCCAGCCTATCTGAATTTCTGTTGAAGACATATATCTTATATATTCGAACTCTGTTCCGAGCATCTTGGCATTGCTCATACCCGAATACTCAACAGTACCGTTATTTGTTACATAAGACTGAACCTTATACGCATACGTCTTATTAGGATCTGCTGTCGTATCAACATAATATGTATCTGTCGTTCTTCCGATTTCAACAAATTGAGTATCCCCCATGGATGCTCTGTAGATAATATAACCTTCCATCGATACAGCGCCGGAATATGTGATGCTTAAAGTTCCGTCGGAAGCCTTAAGCACATCCGTAAGAACCGGTGTACCAAGGGCTCTTGCAGACATAGCATTACTTAAGAATCCTTCTCTGTAGCCCGTAATTCTGTTAATGAATGGAAGAACTTTATAGTAATATAAAACTCCAACCTCAGCATTTCTATCAACTATAGAAGTCGAAGAAGCGGTAACCGTCGCTATCTTCATATAGCCGCTCTCTTCGTTCTCCGAACGGAAAAGCGCATAACCTGTAGGTTTGATATCGCCTTCATACGTAAAGTCAACCTGAATTGAAGTCGGTCCGTTGGCAAATGCAGAAGTTACCGTTACCGTACCAAAATCACCGGTAGGCTCGTCAAGTCCGAAGAATTCAGCAATTGCATTGGCATCTGTTGCACCTAAGTTCTGGATCTTCTCATCGGTCGAAAGCACAAGGTCGTAATCCGCCTGGTTATCCATAAATGCGTGCTCAATGATTACGCTCGCAACTCCGAGCTTTTTCGCATATCTGTTAATACCATAGTAATCAGCGGTAGAACCGTCATCATACTTCTCGTTTCTGGCATCCTTGGTCTTGGCTCCTCTGTTAAGAAGACCCAGGCTTGAAAGATGTGCTGCGGCAATCTGACCAAACTGCTTGGACCAAGCGCCAAGGTCAGGTCTATAGTTATCATTCTGACACCATACTTCGACACCATGCGCATCATGAGCTGTAGAAATATTAAGATGCAAGCTTGCAAGAAAAATAGCTCCCGCCTGTGCAGCCATTTCGCATCTGGTACCCACTTCAAGCTTGCTTGTAAGTTCCGGTGTTCTGGTCATCAATACCGTTACGTTATTATAAGTTGAAAGTGTATCACGTGCTGCAACCGCAATCTTATAGTTAAGGCTCGCTTCCGTAATCTGTATTCCGTCAGGGCAATCAGCCTTATTAGGATATATCTTGGTACCATCCGTATATACACTCGCACCCGGATCGGAACCGCCGTGTCCCGGATCAAGCATAACGATTGCCTGTCCTTCTCCGAGAAGTTCCTGTATCTTTCTTATCATAAGTTTACTTTCGAATATCGCCGATACCTTATCGTTGGATGAAAATACCGGTGTTAAAAAGTTCGAAAGCTTAAGGCTTTCTTCTCTAACCTTATCAGTAATCACATTCTCCTTGCCAACTCCGTCAGCAATACATATGTTATTATTCGCAGCCTTAACAGCTCTTCCAAATAATGTCACCAAAATAAGCAGGGAGAGACTTGCCATAACCCCCAATAAACTTCTCTTCATACCTTTTAACAACTTCTGTAATTCCTTTCTATACCGCAACCTATAGTTAGGCCAAATAAACAAAATACTACATATAGCATTATAACATAGTCCTCATAATGCTTCAAGCATTATGAGGACCTAAAAAGTTACTTATATTTTGTTCTTGTTATGTAATTCTCTTAGTGCCTTGATTCTTAATGCGTCACACATCGATACTTTACCTATATTAGTGACTCTGTCGAACGTAAAGCCTCCATACATACGCCTTGCTTCGAAATCCAAAGCTTTTTTATTGGATTCATAAATATTTTCAACATCCATTTTGGTATAATTATATCTCTTCTTCCAACGCCTTATCTTAAGCTCCGTAGGGAACGGCACGAACGAAAATGCGCCAAGTGTTCCGAAGAACTTGAATTCCTTAGGCATCTTCTTAAGATAAGTCTTATTGGCATGAAGATTAACAGTATCATAGAAAAGATACACAGTTGCATCCGGTTCGTGAATTGCTGCCCTGATCTCACGGACGCTCAGCATTCTCTTATCCTCGAGCAAATTTTCAAAATTACCGGAAAAGACAAGAACCGTTCTGTTCTGTATGGTTACCTTTTCCTTGCGGCGTTCTTCAATGATTCCGTTATCTTCATTAAGTAAAATCTTATGAAGAAGTTTATCTGCACATCCACCCTCGTCAAAAGGACAGAATATCGACACGAATTCATCATACTCGTCGCACTTTTTATTACCGTTATTATGAAGCTCCACTATAATCTGTTCCGGGGTTTCAAGTCTAGGAAACGGAAGCTCGGACATCTCTATATAGACACCTCGCTCCTTAAAGTATTCCTTTTCATCATACGTAAAAAGATATACAGGGCGTCCTGTCGTTGCAAAGTCAAAGAATACCGATGAATAATCTGTAATAAGCGCATCACACGCCGATAGAAATTCATAAGTCTCAATTCCTTGCGGGAACTTTCTTATATGCTTAAAATTCTCATAATTAATCTTATTGGCAACATAAGGATGAAGATTGACGTAGATAAGCTCATCTTCCTCAAGAAGCTCATCCATACGTCTTAAGTAATCCGCAATCTCTTCTTCCTGCGTCTTATTAACCGCTCTGACATTGCCTCTATATGTCGGCATATACGCATAGACTCTTCTGTCTTCTATATCGAACTCTCGCTTAACCTGCTTTCTCGTATCTTCCTCAAAAAAAACCTCGTTGCGCGGATATCCGTATTTTAATACCTTTCCCTTATAGATATCCGAAATCATATAGTCGCGAAGCATCTGTCTTTTCGTAAAGTCGTTCGGATACAGAAGATAATCGGAGAAAAGGAAGTTTCTCTGCACATTCGCTATATCGTAATAATCGTTAGCTGTAGCTTTACCAAGTGTCTTAAGTGGTGTTCCGTGCCAGGTATTAAGTATGACCTGCTCCGGTTTTTTTACAAACCAGTTGGAAAAGCTCGTATCCGTCATAAGATACTTGGCTGATGACATTATCTCTCCGTGCATCTTGCTGTACATCTGAACGAAGTTAACCCTTTTATTAAATCCATATCTATCAAAAAGTGCTCTGAATTCACGCTCTTTTCCTTTTACCACACCAACATATATCTCATAATCTTTAAAAGCCTCGTCCGTACACAATGCCTTTAACATGTAGAACATGTTGCCGTTAGGATTCTGTCCCTGCTGTGAAAGTAAAAACACTCTGTTAGGAATAACATCTACGTTAAAGAAATAATCATAATAATACTGACCCGAAAAAGTAAAATGCTTTTCTCTTACAAGCTGTCTTGCCTCAACAATTATATCCTTTGCCTTATTCGGAATAAGCGATCTTACATGCCAGTATCCCTTACTTCTATATAACTCTTTATTCTTTTTCTTATTATCGAAATAAATATTGCATTCATCAAAATTGGCAAAGTTTTCCGCACCGTACTCAAATCCTTCTGCAATAAAGCGATTCTTAAGCGGTATATTCTTAAAAGCCACACTCTGCTTAGCGGCAACATATAAGTGTTCCTCATAGATATACTGAAGTTCATCCTCGAAATGATAAAATGAGTCCGCTTTTTTAAATTCCCAGATTAAATGATCGAATGCTTTGAAAAGATCGTATCTTTTCTCGGTAAAAAGATTGGTAAGACTGCCGCCTCTGTTGACATAGTTATAGAAAGGCTCCGTAACCTGAGAGATCTTCCTTGCATGTAAAAGCAGGGTATATGTAAACACAAGATCCTCGTATATTCTTAAATCCTCATAAAAAGTAACTCCCGATCTTGCAATCAACTCACGTGAAAATATCTTATTCCAGAGATAAGGCACATTATTAAGGAATAACGTTGGTTCCTGTAATACTTTATTGGAAAAGCACTCCTCTTTTTTGGTTCTTTTCTCGTAATAATGCCCGTCTTTTATTCTGTAATAACCGCAGGTAACAACGTCAGCGCCGTCTTCCTTGGCTTTATTAAGCATTTTTTCATACATTGAAAGGTCTACATAATCATCACCGTCGACGAATCCTATGAAGTCACCCTTGGCCATACTTATTGCAAGGTTTCTCGCACGCGCTGCTCCGCCGTTCTGCTTATGCACAATCTTAAGTCGCCCCGGATAATAATCGTCGATTTCATCGATTATCTCCGCGGTTCTGTCAGTACTGCCGTCGTCAACAACAATTATCTCCATATCTCTTTCCGTCTGATTAATAAGAGATACAAGACATCTTCCTATGTAATTTTCGATATTATAAGCAGGTACTATAACAGATAACTTCATTTCTTATCCTTTCATAACATCAACTATAAAATCCGTAACTCTTCTTAAAGACTGTCCGTCCGTATATGTCGCATATTTTTCCTTAAATGCTTTTATCTTAGAGATATCATTATCATTGTAATTAAGTATTGCTTCCGTTAAAGCTTTTATATCTTTAACAATAGGTCCCGGCATCTCATTCTCATAATCTATAAAAAGGCCGGTTTCACTTCTGTATTCCTCAATATCCGGAACGTAAAAGAACATCGGCTTATTAAATACCGAGAAATCAAATATTAGTGCCGAATAATCCGAAATAAGATAATCCGTTACGAAGAAAAGCGCTGTAAGGTCTTCATCGCTAACATTCAGAGCTCTGTCGCATTCTTCAAGGTTATAGCTTTTCATCAAAGGATGCATCTTGTAAAGAAGGATGTAACCCTCAGGCATTGATTCTATGAATTCCTTAACCTTAAGGTATTCACCCTTAAAGCCTTTCATAAGTCTGCCCCTAAAGGTCGGTGCATAAAGGATAACCTTTCGCCCATTAAGATTATACTTATCCGTAAGATATTGCTTGGATTCTTCCTTCAATTTATCATCAAAAAATTCATCCGTAATCGGAATTCCGAGAACTTTTACAGAATCATCCGGTACATTAAAGGCCGTTGAATAGAAAGGCTTAAAGCTCTCTGCCGCTGCAAGAACGTAATCATACCCCTTGACAACATAGTCTCTGTCCGTATCGTTACCGAATTTCTTGATGCATCCGCTTGCGTGCCAGAGCTCAAATACCTTAACTTCAGGTCTTTTATAATTACAGCAGATGTAATTGTTAAAATCAATAACTACAAGTTTCGAGCGGTTTACAAGAAATAACTGCCTGATACACGATATAAGGTAGAGGAAGTTTCCCGCCAAAGTCTTTTCAAACTTAACGAGGTGATAGGTACAGGTAACTCCTCTTTTTGAAAGAGAATCGGAAAGAAGTTTAAAGTTACCCGCAAGTTCTTTACTCTCAAGTGATATGAATAAAACTTCATCGCGTACACGCTGCATTTTAGCAAACGGATTCAATATATTAAGTATTATGTTAAGTATCAGAATCTTTAATCCCACGTATATTTCCCCTTAGATTCACCAATTACTTATTACCGAGCACTATATCAAGAACTCTCTTTGTTGCATTACCGTCTTCAAGATAAGAGAAGCGTTCCCTGAAAAGTTCCATCGCATCCTTATCGAATTCCTCACGCTTAATTGCTTTTAACATTGACTCTTCTTCCTTGTATATCTTACCCGGAAGGTCTTCATATACATTCAGGTAGAAGCCTCGAAGCATTCCTTCATACTCGTCTATGTCGTACATATAGAAATATATCGGACGGTTAAGAATCGCATAATCGAAAAATACCGATGAATAGTCGGTAATAAGCATATCCGATATTACATAAAGTTCGTTGATATCCGCATTCGCATCTATGAATTTAACGAATCCCTTGGTGTAAGGTTCTTCCTTAAAATCGGTAACTATTAAGTAATGCGGCTTAAACAAAACCACATACTCATCACCGAGTATATCTTTCCACTTCTTAAAATCCACTTCAAGCTTAAAAGTATACCCTTCCGTATTATACGCATTATCACGGAAAGTCGGTGCATAGAATATAACCTTCTTGCCTTCCGGTACATTATACTTTTTCTTAATTGCAGTAATCTCATCAGGTGTTACGTTAGTAAGAAAATCGTTTCTCGGATATCCCGTCTCAATAAGCTTATCCCTTTTTACATTAAATGCCGATTCGAAGCATCCCGTACTGAATGCATTCGGAGAAATCATATAATTATATCGCGCAGAATCGACATCATACTCTTTGTTTCTCTTATCCTGTGATAATCCCGATCTCGAAATCTTTTGATCTTTGTCAACTATTATATCGTGACCGAGCCTCTTAAGCGGTGTTCCGTGCCAGGTCTGAAGATATATCTGGTTATTCTTCTTGTATAAGAATCCCGGCATCTTGCAATTAAAGAACCAATACTTTGAAGTTGCTGCTGCCTTAAGAAATTCAAGGCTTCTGTATTTTACAGACTTGATTCCGTCCACAGGCTTATTAAGCGTAAATATGAGGTCATAATCCTTATATTCGTCATGACTTCTCATATATTCATATAATGCTTTGGGACTGTCCACAACTCCTCTTCCGTGGAATGCCACAAAAAGAATCCTTTTTTCCTTAACAGGCGAAACCATGGTCAGGCAGTAATAAAAGCACTTAACCATTACTTCAACTATTCTTTTTACTATTCTTAAAACTTTAAGCTTCATATATATCTACTCCGTAAGAGCTTTTTTAAGGAAATCGATTCCTCTTTTCTTAAGCTCGTTCTTTCTTTCCCTTAAACTCTCTGTATCTTCAATTGTAAATTGCTCTAAATCCTT
This sequence comes from Lachnospiraceae bacterium, assembly GCA_016283755.1. GTDB lineage: Bacteria > Bacillota > Clostridia > Lachnospirales > Lachnospiraceae > XBB1006. The sequence continues at coordinate 76,205 of JAEENO010000049.1, forward strand.
GTACTCTGCAGTATTATAAAGTATGTGATCGGTTAACCCCACTTCTTTTAAAAGGTCCGTAACTCTAAGTCCCGTTTCGGAATGTAACATCGAGAGGAACGGTTTCTCATATATAAGTGAAAACACTGTTCCATGAAATGAATTCGTAAGCACATAATCCGCATTTTCAATTACGGACAAAAACTCATCAGGGCCATGTTCATATAAAAGCTCCGTCTCATTATCGAATATCTTCTCATAGGATCGCTGCGCTATAGGTAACCCGGTATCGTACGATATCTTATTGGCAAGCTTTATTAACTCTTCATTTCTCTCCATCATATATACGAGTATATAATGTCCGTCTCTTGTGCTCTTAAGCTTGCAAGGTTTTTTCAATTCTTCATAATCTTCTCTGCTTAAAAGAAGTGTCGGATCCGGTACAACAGATACGTCCTTACCGCTTAATGCTGATACTGCAGGAACCGCTCCCGGTTCTCTTACGGACAAATAATCAAACGTCTTTAACGCTTTTGCTGCCTCATATTCGTCTTCAGGCTTAAACTTGTCTCCTCCAAGAGATGCCGCATAAGAAATCTTTCTTGCAGGTTTTTGAACAAAGGTAAGAAAGAACGCCGGATTTACACCTTCAGTATGACTTGTATTAAAAACCTGATCTGATCCCGTGATAAAAGCATCAAACGGAAGGTTCTTCATGTCGTTCGCACTTACGAAATCTCCGTACATATCGTAATTCTTGGCAAAAAAAGCCCTATATACTTTACGTCTTCGTAAATGATAAGGCTTGGTAAGATAGACCTTAATCGTTTTAAGGCCTTTTAATATAGGATTTTTCTTTCTGATAGGGTCATATAGTCTATCCATTGAAGGAAGATGATAGTTGATAACGGACGGTGTCATGCCTATATTTTTAAGCGCTTTTTGCAAGGCCCATGTCTGTAAGACTGCGCCGTAATTATAGGCTCTATGAAATGTAACAACTCCGACTTTCATCTATATAACTCCCCTCGTATATCACTTCTTGGCCGGTTCCTTAAGATCGTGCTTAATCTTGGTTGATGATATACCTTCGGTTCTCGGAAGATATACGACTTCAACGCCTTCATCCTTAAGGAAATCAAACTTTCCCTTCCAATCGTCACCCATTACAAATACATCAATCCCGTACTTCTTGCAATCCTTGACCTTCTGGTCCCAGCTGTCTTCCGGAATAACCTCATCGACATACCTTATGGCACGCACAATTTCCATTCTGTCAACATCGGATATAGCACAGATTTTACCTTTTTCCTCAAGGTTAAATCTGTCGGTACTTACCGCAACAATTAAGTAATCTCCGAGTTCCTTGGCGCGGCGAAGTAAATTAAGATGTCCTATATGAAATAAATCAAAAGTTCCGTATGTAATGACTTTTTTCATGTCCTACCCTCTCATGCTTTTAACGATTCTTTTAAGCGCCGAAGGCTTAACAGGTTCGATTCTGTTATCAAACTTTGCCTTATTCTCTGCCTTCTTCTGTTCAGGCGTAAGGTCGGCATAATAATGAATGTAATAAGAATAATTGTGGCAAATCTGCTCCATAGGACCCAGGCGTCTAACCTTACCGCCGTCAAGCCAGATAGCGGTATCACAAAATGCTCGCGACTGCTGCAAGGAATGCGAAATGAAGACTATTGTCTTACCCGAATTATTACGTAATTCATTCATCTTATCAAGACACTTATCCGCAAACGCCTTATCTCCTACGGATAATGCCTCATCAATTATATATATATCAGGGTCAAGCGCAAGTGAAATCGAGAAACCGAGTCGCGACTTCATACCGCTCGAATACTTCTTTACAGGCTGATCCAAGAACTCTCCGATTTCCGAAAAGTCCTCAACCATCGATTTAATCTCTTTTATCTTACTCTTACTAAGGCCAAGAAGCGCGCCCTTATAGTCGATATTCTCATATCCGGTAAGCTGTCCGTTAAGGCCCGCCTGAATTGCAACCATCTCCTGATGACCGTTAACGGTTATTTCACCCGATGTAGGGGAAAGAATACCCGCCAAAATCATGGAAAGCGTGGACTTACCCGAACCGTTAATGCCGAGAAGGCCTACAACTTCACCCTTTTTAATCTTAAAGCTTACGTCCTTAAGGGCATAGAAATCCCTTGGTGGCTCGGTCTTAGAACCCTTTAGCCTATATATCTTCGACACATGGTCGAAAACAATCGCATATTCGTTGTTATCGTAAAGAATATCTTCTAACATCGATGCTCCTTATAATAAATCGATAAATCTCGTCTTAAACTTATACATAATGGTACTTCCGACCGCGAATAATACGATTGTCGTACCCCAGAATAACATAAGCTGCTTCTCATAGAACAATATTCCCTTATGGTAGAAGAAGCAGTCTCTGTAACCCGTAACGATGTAATATATAGGATTACACTTCATAACAAACTGTAACGACCTCGGCAATGTCTTAATATCCCACAAAATAGGTGTAAGATAAAGAAGCAATCTCATAATCGCAAGGATAAACTTCCTTGTATCACGAGCTATCATATTAAGAACCGAAGTAACTAATGCAAGCGATATCGCAAAAAGTATTGCCGCAACCATATAGTATAAAAGCTCAAACCAGTGAATACTCGGATAGAATCCGTATATAAGTAAACCGATTATCGCAATTATCATAAAGCATAAGTGATTAAAGAACTCCTGCATTACAACCGTTGCCGGTAAAATTGATACAGGAAACTTCATCTTCGATATAACTCCCGCCTTCTGGAATATGGCATTACAACCATTTGTAATACAAGGGCTTAAGAAAAACCACACCGCCATACCTGCAAGCATCCACGGCAAATAAGGCACATCACCTACCGATTTTCTCTTTAGCACAAGTCCAAAGAGAAACCAATACGTAAGTACCTGTATCACGGGATTCGCAAAATTCCAGAAAAGTCCCAAATGCGAATCATGTATATCTGCTGCAATCGAGTAACGCGATATCGTAAATATACGATAAAGATTGGAAACATTCTCTGTTACTACGTACTTAATTGCCTTAAACATTAAGTATCCTCCGATTCTATCTGTCTCCGAGTTCATTTAAAGTACCGAATCTGTAGCCTTGCGAAAGAAGATAATCTATAACTTCAGGCAAGGCCTCCACATTCGACTCTGAAATGGCATGCATTAGTATAATTGCACCGTTATGATGATAGGTCTTAATATGGTCGAGCACATAGTCAGCGCCCGGCTGATTCGACGTATCATAGTCAAGATATGCAATCGACCAGAATATGGTCTTATATCCGTACTGTCTTGTCTTCGCCAATGTGTATTCGCTAAAAGCTCCCTCCGGCGGTCTTAAGAATCCGTCAAGATGAATTCCCGCCTTCTCATAGAGGTAATCATCAAGTCCGTTAATCTCACTGTTAAGCTTCTCATCATCACACTTTGCAAGATTCGGATGATTCATCGTATGGTTGCCTATTATATGGCCTTCATTCTTCATCCTTACACATAAGGCATAATCAGACTTAACAAACTGTTTGGTTACGAAAAACGCAGCGTTCACGTGCTTTTCAAGCAATATATCAAGTATCTTTTCGGTACAATTCTTATATTCGTATCCGCAGTCAAAAGTAAGATAGACTACCTTATCCTCAGAAATATAAGGATTTACAAAATATGCGTCAAATTCATTGATATCAAACGGAGCATAAGACTGCGACTGCTTATGATCCTTCATTCTTCTAAAGGACCAGCTTAAAGCTTTCTTAGAATACCCCGAAGGATCTATATCATCATCGGGATTAGGCGGATATGAGCCTCTATTTCTCTTCCACTCAATGAAGCGCGCCACTTCTCTATCATATCTAATTATATCTATGTTAATCATATCCGGCTCCGGAGGCTCAGGCGGCCTTACATTGAGCGCGGAAATGATCATAAACCATATCAAAAAAAAGGAAGCAATTCTAGCTTTCATGAAAATCACCCCCACCAGGTCAGCTCCTTTCATTATAACATAAAACCGCTCCCTTTTTAATATATTTCTTATTTGATTAATCCTTCGGCATAATCGATAGCTTCGTTGATATTCTCGCGGAAGTTAACTTCTCCCACCATGTCAACGAAACCGTCCTTCTTTAATGCGTTAAACGGCTGCTCATTAACATGTGAAAATACAAGCTTAATGCCGTCTCTTGTTGCATTATCGTAAAGTGCACGAAGATTCTTAATAGCTGATGAATCGATTGCCGGAACCGCGCGCATTCTTACGATTATAACCTTGGTGTAATCCTTCTTATTAATCTTAAGAATCTTGTCAGCTGCAGCAAAGAACATCGGGCCGCTTAACTCGAATACTCTTATCTCCTTAGACATACCACGAAGCTTCTCTGCTTCTTCAGGAGATGTTGTAGGTTCTTCAACGTATTTCCAGCCGGATACCGATGCCGTATCTGCCATACGCTTCATGAATAAAAGCGCTGCAAGCACTACGCCTACTTCGATCGCTACAACAAGATCGAAGAATACCGTAAGCAGGAATGTTGCAACCAGCACTAAAATATCGCTCTTAGGAGCTGTCTTGCAAAGTCTTATAAAGCTCTTCCAGTCTGCCATATTGGCCGCAACAACAAGAAGTACTGCTGCCAATGTTGTCATCGGAATAAGTGCTGCAAGCGGCATAAGTAAAAGGAGGATAAGCGTTAATGTAATACAATGTGTAATACCTGCAATCGGCGTTCTTCCGCCGTTTCTTACGTTAGCTGCGGTTCTTGCTATAGCACCCGTTGCAGGAATTCCTCCGAATAATCCGGAGAAGATATTACCAAGTCCCTGTCCGATAAGTTCCGCATTTGACTTATGTGTATCACCGATCATTCCGTCCGATACTACTGCGGAAAGAAGTGATTCAATACCTGCAAGGATTGCAATTGTAAATGCGGGCTGAATAAGGTCCTGAAGCATTCCGAAGTTAACAGCAGGTATATGGAACTTAGGAAATGCTGATGAAAGCTTGCCGTATACCGAACCTATGGTATTAACTTCAAGGCCTCCGAAGTAAACGATTAAGGTCGTTGCAACTATGGCTACAAGAGAACCCGGAAGTATAGATGTAACAGGGTTCGGGAGTTTTTCATTAATCTTGGTCCAAAGAATCATTATGGCAACTGCAAGTAAGCCGATTAAGGTTGCCGTAACATTGATGGTTCCGGCGCTTTTCACATAAGCTATTATCTTCGGCAGAAACTCGGAAGGAACGGATTCCATCTTAAATCCAAAGAAGTCCTTAAGCTGTCCGACAAAGAGTGTTACCGCGATTCCGCAGGTAAAGCCTGTTGTTATCGTATACGGAATATATCTTATAAGAGAACCGAAGTGGAATATTCCCATTATTACAAGAAATACACCCGCCATAATAGTTGCGACTATAAGTCCGTCAAGTCCGTTCTTTGCAACGATTCCGTAGATTATTACTACGAAGGCCGCAGTAGGACCGCCAATCTGTACGCGGCTTCCTCCAAAAAACGAGATGAAGAATCCTGCGATAATTGCGGTATATAAGCCCTGCTCAGGGCCTACACCTGACGCAATCGCAAGTGCGATAGAAAGCGGTAATGCGATAATCGCAACTATGATACCGGAGATAATGTCTTTAACAAGCTGATTCTTACTGTAGCCCTTAAGACAGTCAAATAACTTTGGTCTTAATTCATTCATTTTAAATACTTCCTTTTTTCCATAAATAAGGCGGCCAAGAAATTATGACCGCCCTTAAGTAGCATATTTATTAAGATTAATTATTTAATCTTTCTTGCTTCTACGTAATATCTCTTCTCTCTTGAGTGACCCATTGAGAATGTCTTACGAGGAAGTGCTCCGTCAGCGATAACGCCACGGAATAACTGGCTCTTCTCCATTGCAGGAAGTAAGAAACCGATTGAATCAGGCTTAGCTGCAAGCTCAATTAATGCATCGTCATCATGGATGTAATCGATCTCGCCGCCGTTCTTCTTAAGATAATCATCTAACCATACCTGAAGAACACCTACTGCAAGCTCACCTTTCTTCTTATCAAGGTAAATCTCTGTACACTCGTTACCAACATATGCCTTAACAGCGAATCCGTCGTTAGCATTGCCTACGCAGATTGCCTTCTTGCAGTCATCAAGTACCTTATGTCCGTCAACTCCGAAGATAACTCGGTGGATCGGCTCAAATACCTGTGCTTCATCATGGATGTTCTCTAACTCAACAAGTGCATATCTTGCAGGATGATTGGAAAGATCCTTACCTGGGTTAGCCTTCTTTAACTCTTCATAGCAAGTCTTAGCTGTTGCAAGTGAGTGGTTACCGTCACCTGTCGCAAGAATCATAGGAGTTCCCTTAAGACCTTCATACTTCTTGTCAACTGTCTTGCTGTACTGCTCGAATACCTTATCGAATTCTTCAACATCCTTACCTTCTACAAGGTAACCTGTGATATGATTGCCGCCTTCCATAAGGTCGCAGTCATATACTTTCTTAAGCGAATTCTTCTTAGCTGTGATAGGCTCGATCAAGCACTTCTCATGGTCATCGCAAAGCATGATAATATGAGGTAACTCGATAGGAGCATCCTTACGAACCTTAACTCTCGGAGGAATTCTCTCTAAGACTGTCTTCTCTGTTGCTCTGATATCTGCTGTTGAACCTACGTTAAAGTCATATGCTTCAAGGTCTACCATACCTACGAGACCTTTTCTGATTGTTCCGTTCTCCATGGTTCTCTCTACATAGATATAGGAATTCTCATATGTTGTGAATACTCCCTTGTCGATGTAGTCAGCCATTGTCTTATTAATAAGTGCTGTCTGCTCTTCTTCTTCAGGTGTTCCGAGTAATGCCTCCGGTAACACAAGGTTAATTGTTGAAGGGCTTCCTTCAGCGTTCTTTCTAACTCTCTTCCAATACTCGTTATCTGATGTGAACTGGTCGCATGCGATAACTGCCCACTTCTCCATTGGAGCATCCTTTGGAAGCATAATATTTGCCGGCTTAAAAATGTTGTTCATTGTAAACCTGTCCTTTCTTATCCCAATACTTTATGCGGTTCTCCCGCTATTATTCAAGCAAATCTTATTGTATCACAAGGATTATAGCAAGTAAATACCGCTTAGCTACTTAAAATAATTTACGGGCAACCCAGATGAGTGCGCATGCGCCGACTACGGAAATAAGGATACCTCCGATCCAGCTTGAAGCGCCGACTCCGATAAGTCCGCCTAAGAATCCACCTACTACACCGCCTACGAGGCCTAAGATTATATTTCTTATAAGACCTCCGTCGCTGTTCATAAGCTTACCTGCAAGCCATCCTGCCAAAGCTCCTGAAATAAGTGTTCCGATAAAATGCATAACTTTTATTCCTCCTTATCTAAGTATCTCATCTATTGTAGAAACGGTACTGAATGTACCCTTGTTTCTCGATATAATGTCCTTCATTGTCGATAACTCGAAGTAACTTATATAGCAGATAAGTGTTGTATTCTTACCTGCAATAACACCGTATGAATCCATGTATGTGCAGGTCTTGTTAAGTTCATCCTTAATCTCTTTAATAAGTTTCTCAGGTTCCTTGGTTATAATGGTTACCTGCTTAACCGAATCAAAGTGGTCTGTTACACTTGTTATAACCGATGTTGCAACAACATATACGAGTAAACTCATAAGTGCGGCATTTCTGCTTATAAGTACGAAAGTAGCCATATATACGCAAGCGTTAAAGCCAAGAAGAATATATGTCATTCCGTAGTTCTTACCGGTTCTTTTTGAAATCGTATTAACTATTATATTCGCTATGATTTCGGATCCGTCGATACATCCTCCGAATCTTAAGATCATCGCAAGTCCCAAGCCTAATATGGCTCCGCCAAAAGCTACTGCCAGGAAGTGTTCCGTATTAAGTTCAAAAGGAACTCTCTCAAATACCGCAAGTCCTACTGTATAGACAACGGAACCCACAAGCGATTTAATACCGAATCGAATGCCAATTAACTTTACACTTACAATCCAGAAAGGAAGGAAAAGGCATATAACGCAAAGCGACAGATTAAACCCCGTAAGCTTACTTATAATAATCGATATACCTGCAGTTCCGTAATCTATTGCATCGTTAGGAATCAAAATGCATGCAACGGAAAAGCTCGCAAGCAAAGCGCCTATTACAATAAATACATATGATAAAGCTTCTTCCAATCTCTTATTCATAACTAAACCTTCTTATAAAATAACTAAATCAGTTCCCTATTTAATAAAATCCGGATGATCACCGCGCGCATCTTCAACCTTATAACCAACACTCTCGACTCTTCTTCTTAAACACTGATTACATTCTGCCGCTTCTTCTCCCGTACATATCTTACCGTCATAGAGAAGATACTTACCTCTAACATTAGTCGGTGAAAGATTCGGCATAATTACATTGGCGCCGGCCAAAATTCCACGCTCTCTTCCCTTAGCATCCGCTGTACCAAGCGCGGTTGTTGCAGGAAGTAAAACCTTAGGAAATATGAGTCTAAGTATTGCAAGTAAATTAACCGTCCTATCGGCGCTTCCGTTAGGTTCATCCTTAAAAGGCGTGTCCTTATGCGCTATAAAAGGTCCGATTCCTATCATATGAGGCTGTAAGTCCTTCATAAACTCTATATCCTCATATATATTATCATCGGTTTGCTTCGGTGTTCCAACCATTATTCCGCATCCGATCTGAAATCCTATCTCTTTTAAATCACGAAGACACTGCTTTCTGTGTGCTCCCGAAAGGTTAGCAGGATGAAGCATAGAATAATGCTCTTCGTTAGCAGTCTCATGTCTTAATAAGTATCTGTCTGCACCCGCTTCATAATACTTCTTATAAGATTCGTAAGACTTCTCACCAATCGAAAGCGTAACCGCTGCATTCGGGAACTTTTCCTTAATCATACGAACTATCTCGCAGATTTTCTCATCCGTATAATATGGGTCCTCACCGCCCTGAAGCACAAAAGTTTTAAAGCCTAATTTATCGCCCTCCGTACAGCAGGACATAATCTCTTCTTCCGATAATCTATAACGCTCTGCATTCTTATTGCTGCATCTAATGCCGCAATAATAACAGTCATTCTTACAATAATTGGTAAATTCTATAAGCCCACGAAGAAATACAGCTTTGCCGTAGTGCTTCTGCGCAACTTCTCTTGCAGCTTCATAAAGATACTCTGTCTCTTCTTTACTGTCCGTATTATATAAAAGTGCAAACTGTTCCCTTGTAATCTCGGAAGTTATCTTAACTTCATCAACCGTATTCTTATATCTTATATCCATAATAATCTACCCAAAACTTCTTTAAATAATGTGCTTTCGCACCCAATTAGAATTGTATCATACAGCATTTTTATCCGCAATAGCTTATGGCTTACAGTTGCCTTTATACTTAATTTTTGCTATTCTATATAATGATTTCTAATAAATGGGAGGTCCTTTTTATGAAAGACAAAAAAACAGGGACTTTTAAGAAAATATTGATATGGATTGTTTCCATAATCGGCGGACTTTTCTTGTGCGTAGCGCTTTTCTTCGGATGGCTTACTGTTACGGAATACCGTCCGAAAGATACCGAGGATATCCAATTGACAGATTCATTTAATGACAATTACGATATTAATCCGGGTTCCATCATGTCAATTCTCACATGGAATGTAGGATACGGTGCTCTCGGTGAAAATTCAGATTTTTTCATGGACGGCGGAAAGATGGTTGATACCGCATCGGAACAGGTTGTCAAGTTCAATATTGAGTCAATGGTAAAAGATATAAAAGCCATTGAGCCGACTTTCATCTTCTTACAGGAAGTCGATGTAGACAGCAAGCGTTCACACGAATTCAACGAAGCCTCATACTTCCACGAGCAGCTTAACGAAGGCAGTGCTTATCAGGCAGCTTTCGCTTATAACTTCAAGGTGAAATTCATACCATACCCGCTTCCTCCTATAGGAAAAGTTAACGCTGGTATAATGACACTTTCAACACATACAATGGATAAAGCAACTCGTGTTAAGCTTCCAACCCCGTTCTCATGGCCTGTTCGTCTCGGTAACCTTAAGCGTTGCCTCCTTATAACAAGAATTCCTGCAGGCGATCATGAACTTGTACTTATCAATGTTCATCTTGAAGCTTATGACTCAGGCGAAGGCAAGGTTGAGCAGACAAAATTACTTAAAAGCATTCTCGATGAAGAGATTGCCAAGGGAAACTACGTAATTGCGGGTGGGGATTTTAACCAGACATTCTCCAATGTGGATACAAGCATGTATCCTACATATGAAGGCACCTGGCAATGTGGAAGCATTGATACTTCCGAATTCGACGGAGTATCCTTCGTAATGGACAATACGCACCCGACCTGCCGCTCTCTCGACAAGCCTTATGCAGGCTCAGATAAAGATACTTTCCAGTATTACATGATTGACGGTTTCATTGTATCAGACAATATTATCGTACTTAGCTGTGAGACACTTAATTACGGATTCATGAATACAGATCACAATCCTGTATATATGCAGTTCAAACTTAAGAAATAAACTAAAGCAAGCTAAAAGGAAGGTCTTATACGACCTTCCTTTTTTGATGGAACTTAACAATATATCTACAAATTAATATCAGCTATTTCTTTATTAACTTCACCGAGCATCGGGCGTACCTTTGCTACAAGGTTTTCTACCTGATGTCCGCAGCGTCCTGTGTAAAGCTTAGGATCTAAGATTCCCTTAATGTCATCCTTCGATAACTTCATCTCAGGGTGTCCCGCAAGGTCTGATAAAAGGTCGAAGTTCTCGCCTCTCTTCATCTTATCTACTGCTGCCATAGAACACTGTCTTATTATCTCATGTGCTTCCTGACGGTTAGCACCCTTCTTAACGGCTTCCATCATGATATTCTCTGTAGCGATGAAAGGTAAATATTCCATTGTAACCTTCTCTACTACCTTCTCGTTAACACGAAGTCCGTTGGATACATTCTGTGCAAGACGAAGAACAGCATCTACTGCGAGGAAACCTTCCGGCATGGAAATTCTTCTGTTGGCAGAATCATCAAGTGTTCTTTCAAACCACTGTACGGATGCTGTCATTGGTGCGTTTAATGCATCAACCATGACATATCTGGCAAGAGAACAGATTCTCTCGGATCTCATCGGGTTTCTCTTATATGCCATTGCGGAAGAACCGATCTGGTTTTCTTCAAACGGCTCTTCAAGCTGCTTATCATGCTGTAAAAGTCTTATATCGTTAGCCATTCTGTAAGCACTTTGAGCAACAGATGATAACGCATTTAAGATTCTCGAATCAAGCTTACGAGGATATGTCTGACCGCTTACAGCAAAGCACTCCTTAAAGCCGAAATCTGCTGCTATAAGCTCATTCATCTTATCAATCTTAGCTTCATCGCCGTTATAAAGGTCCATGAAGCTTGCTTCGGTACCTGTCGTACCACGGCAACCTAAGAACTTAATATTCTCTATTGCAAAATCAATCTCTTCAAGATCTGTCATAAAGTCCTGAATCCAAAGGGAAGCTCTTTTACCAACTGTTACAAGCTGTGCCGGCTGGAAATGAGTATATCCTAAAGTTGGAAGGTCCTTATACTTAATTGCGAAATCACATAAAAGTGAAATTACTTTACAAACCTCGCCTCTTATATACTTTAACGCATCGCGATAGATTACTACATCTGCATTATCGGTTACATAGCAGCTTGTAGCTCCAAGATGAATGATACCTGCAGCTGAAGGTGCCACCTTACCGTATGCGTATACGTGAGCCATAACATCGTGGCGAACTTCCTTTTCGCGCTCCTTTACGACATCATAATCGATGTCCGTAATATGTGCTTCAAGTTCTTTAATCTGCTCATCGGTTATCGGAAGTCCAAGCTCTTTTTCAGCTTTGGCAAGGGAAATCCATAATTTTCTCCAGGTAGTAAACTTTGTATCCTGTGAGAAAAGCTTTAACATATAATCTGATGCATATCTTGTCGATAACGGGGATTCATACTTATCCGTCATGTCTTATACCTCTCTATCTTACAATGATACTGTCACGCTCAGGTCCGACCGAAACATACTTAATGTAGCAGCCGATTTCCTTCTCGATATATTCAACGTATTTTCTGGCGTTCTCCGGAAGATCTTCCCACTTGGTAATCTTGGAAATGTCAGTCTTCCAGCCGTCGAAATACTCAATTACCGGCTTACAATTCTTTAATGCTGTCGGGAATGGGAAGCGATCTACCTTCTTACCGTCAAGCTCATAACATGTACATACCGGAATCTTATCCATATAGCTTAACACATCAAGCTTTGTAATTGCAATTTCCGTTGCAGCCTGTACTTCAACACCGTAACGGGTTGCTATTAAATCAAGTGCTCCGACACGACGCGGACGTCCTGTCTTAGCTCCGTACTCATGACCTTCTTCACGAAGCTTGTCTGCTTCAGGGCCAAACATCTCTGATACAAATGGTCCTTCACCTACGCAGGTTGAATAAGCTTTTACAACACCGACGATTCTATCAAGCTTTGCGCCCGGGAATCCTGAGCCTATCGGTGCATAAGCTGCGATTGTATTGGATGATGTGGTATATGGATGAATACCGTAATCAAGGTCACGCAAAGAGCCAAGCTGTGCCTCGAACATTATCTTCTTACCGTTTTTCTGCGCCTCAGTAAGATAAAGTGTTGTATCTACGACATATGGCTTAATCTTCTCGCAATAATTATTAAGCCACTCTTCAATCATATCCATCGTGTAAGGTCTTGCATTATACACCTTGGTTAATGTAAGATTCTTCCACTCAAGAAGATCCTTTAAATGCTCTCTTAATTCTTCAGGATAATTAAGTTCTCCGGCAAGAATCGTCTTCTTCTGATACTTATCGGAATAAAACGGCGCAATACCCTGCTTGGTTGAACCGTACTTCTTATCCTTAAGACGCTCTTCCTCAAGGCCGTCTAATTCTCTATGCCACGGAAGAAGAAGGGATGCTCTGTCGCTTATCTTAAGATTGTCAGGTGTAATTGCTACTCCGTTACTACGAACAGCCTCCATCTCGGATAAAAGGTTCTCAGGGTCTACAGCAACTCCGTTACCTAAGATGTTAACGACACCCTCTCTTAAGATTCCGGAAGGAAGCAAATGCAATGCAAAAGTTCCCTTGTCGTTAATAACCGTATGGCCTGCATTGCCGCCACCCTGATAACGACATACTATATCGTATTCTTCGGTGAGAAGGTCGACCATACGGCCCTTTCCTTCATCGCCCCAGTTAATTCCTACTACTATACAATTAGACATAAGTTCACCTTTATATTAAATATTGTCTCTTAATCTCTTCATTACTTCGGTGTAAGCGTCTTCAACTCCACCTAAATCTCTACGGAATCTGTCCTTGTCGAGCTTTTCATTGGTCTTGCTGTCCCAGAGTCTGCAGGTATCAGGGCTGATCTCGTCTGCAAGAACGATTGTGCCGTCGCTTGTCTTACCGAATTCAATCTTGAAGTCAACAAGGGTAACGCCGCACTGCTTCCATACTTCCTTTAAGTAATCGTTAACCATAAATGCATACTTCTTAACAAGGTCAAGTTCTTCCTTGGTGCAAAGCTCCAATGCATATGCATGGTCGTCGTTAAGGAGAGGATCGCCAAGTTCATCGTTCTTATATGAAAACTCGATTGTAGGCTGCTTAAATACCTTGCCTTCTTCTACTCCGTATCTTTTTGAGAAAGAACCTGCAGCAATATTTCTTATAATTACTTCGAGCGGAAGAATCTTAACACGCTTAACTGCTGTCTGTCTCTCGCTTAATTCCTTAATAAAATGAGTCGGTACCCCACGCTTCTCAAGTCCCTGCATAAGGATATTGCTCATCTGGTTATTGATAACACCCTTTCCGCTTATGGTTCCCTTCTTAAGGCCGTTAAATGCCGTAGCATCATCCTTGTAATCAACAACCAATACTTCAGGATCGTCTGTTTCAAATACTTTCTTTGCTTTACCTTCGTACATCATGTTTCTTAATTCCATAAGGCACCTCACATCTTTCTTTATTGATAATTTGCGGCTGTCATTCGCCCGACAACCTTTTGTAATTCTATTATAATTCCTTGCATAAGAATAATAAAATACATATAATATAGGGTGTACTATATATTTTTTATATGATAAGGAGATTAGCATATGAATCTTAAGTCGCTTGCATACTTTGTTACTGTTGCAGAGGAACTGAATATCTCCCGCGCCGCGGAAAAGCTCAACATGAGCCAGCCGCCTTTAAGTGCGCAGATCAAGAATCTTGAATACGACTTAAAGACAGAGCTTTTTATAAGAGGAAAGCGCCAGCTTACTTTAACCGAAGCCGGTCAGCTTCTGTATAGACGCGCAAAGGAAATTATAAATATTGCGGACCGCGCGGAAGAAGAAATTCTCTCAATGTCGAGCGGTCTTACCGGAACTATCTCACTCGGCCTTGTAGAAGGAATGGACCCGGACATGATTGCGAAATGGTTTGAAGGCTTTATAAGTAAGTATCCGAAAGCACGACTTAGAATCGTTGACGGAAACAGCGATGACATCGTAGAAAAGCTCTTAAGCGGAATTATAAATCTGGCGGTTATTACGGTTCCCTACAATCAGGCGCTTTTACACAGTGTTAATGTGGGAACGGAAAGTCTGTCCGTACTTATGAGTAAAGAACATCCCCTCGCCCTGTCGGATAAAAAATGCCTTACAATTGAAGATATTGCAAAAGAGCCTCTGATTGTGCCTCGAAGAAAAGCGATGATCGACAATATCTACAGATGGTTCAGAGAAATACATAAAGAGCCGCACATAGTATGCGAAGTTGACAATTATCTTGATGCTGCAGCGCTTTCATCCCGCAGTGTTGGAATAAGTATTTTCCCGAAATCTGCGCACATTCCTGATGACAGAATCGCTATAAAAGACTTAACCGGCGCAACAACCGATATCGAATATCACTTCGTATGGAGAAAGGGACACCCCCTTCCAACACTTGAATCTACATTTGTTGACTACATTATTGACATATCAAAGGCCGAAAATCCATAAAAATCATAATCAAAACATAGAATCTACATTTTTGTATTCTATCATATATATAATTATTGTAACATTCGGCGATACATTACTATTCTATACGGGGGGTACGTCATGAAGAGACATTTTTCAAGTTTGAGTTTTAAGTATACAGTAATAATCGATCTCATACTGATAGCTGCACTTATCTCCACTAACGTGCTTATCTTCGGCAAGCTCTATAACAAAATCGAATCTGAATCAATAGAGACGGTTGAGTTGGAAACCGAAAGCAATGCAAATGAACTTGCGCTTTGGTTTGAGAATTATCGCGGAAGAACGGAAGCCCTTGCAGCAAGTATTGAAGCCATCCCAACAGATAAGCTTGATCTTATCCAGGAAATGTTCCAGGCCAATCTCGCTGATGATGATACTGTAACATTATACTTTGTTGTCTACGAAGATCACACAAGTGTATTCTCGGATTATTGGGAACCTGCTCCCGACTATGACTTCGACACTTGCGACTTCTACTATAATCCTTACCATAACAACGGTGAATTTACTTATGTTGAAGCACAATACGATGTTCCTTCGGAATCACTCGTTGTAATCTTAGGATTAAAGCTTGATAACAATGCTGTCGTAGGAAGCTTCGTTAATGTTAATACAGTTGTAGACAAGATTAATTCCATCAATGAGGAATCGGGCGATTCCGGATACTCTTTCCTTGTTGATTCTGCAGGACATATAATCGCGCATCCGGATCCTGACTGCATGCAGAAAGACGATGTCAGCGTCCACATGAACGATTTGATCGATAAACACTATGACATTCTCTATCAGAAGTTTTTTAATGAAAACGAAAAAATCGTAAAGCTTAATTTTGCATCCGGAGATATGTATTTTACATCATCTAAGGTATCAGATACAGGATGGCGCTTAATACATGCCACACCTGAATCTCAGATAACAGGGTTCAGATATACGGTAGAAACCTACATATTCCTGATTATAATAACCGCAATCATTCTTATTTCAATTCTTACTATACTTACTTTCGCAGTTCTTACAGCAAGACTTAAGAAAGCAAGTGACGGATTAGAACTTTTTGCAAAAGGTAAATTCTACGAATATAAGTTATCCAACAGTAAGAGAAACGATGAAATCGGTGATTTACAAAGAAACATGGATAAGCTTAAGATTACACTTGCAACTATGGACAGAGATTCCGAAGACGGCAAGACTAAGCTTAACAGTAATCAGATAGAATTATAGTTTATAAAAGCTCTTACTTACAGTAATGTGAGTAAGGGCTTTTTTATTGCTTTTTTACTTGATTATAGGATGTAATAATGGTATTATGCTTAATGCAGGTCGTCAGACTTTTGCTTTTACAATTGAATAATGATGACTTGTAACATTTTTTTGAAGGAGGGCTACTTAATTGAGCACATCTAACACAAAAAGAATCAATGTTAAGAAACTTGTTGAAACCGCGGTATTAATCGCTATCGTACTTGTAATGGGCAACACTATTCTGGGTACCATTCAGACCCCACTCTTAAGTGTATCCCTTGTTACAATTCCTGTTGCTGTTGCAGCAATAGTTGTAGGTCCTATCGGTGGTTTATGCTGTGGCATGGCTTTCGGTATCAACAGCTTCATCCGCGCCGTAATGGGTCTTGGCGGAATGACAACCGTATTATTCGGAATTAATCCGGTCGGTATGTTTGTCACCGCTGTAATTATGAGATGCCTTGTAGGTTATCTCGTAGGAATAATTTTCAGAGCTTTGAAGGAAAAAGCGCACTTAAGTAAGATTTCTTACTATATCGGTGCTTTATGCGCACCACTTCTTAATACGCTTTTATTCATGACTTCGCTTTGCTTATTCTTCTACAATACGGATTATATCCAGGAAATCGCAAACGGTAAGGGCGCTACTAACCCGATATTGTTTGTAATAATCCTTGTAGGTATTCAGGGTGTAATTGAAGCAATAACCGGAACCATTATCGGTGGATCCGTAGCACTTGTACTTGATAAGATATCAAAGAATTCGTAATTAGTATATTTAAAAACGCGAGGGCGCTTGCCTTCGCGTTTTTCTATACAATTACAATTCCTACTGTCCTTATAGGTCATGCAATATCTTTATTGCTTTATCGACTTCTTCTTCGGTGTTAAACCAGGAAAATGAGAAGCGTACCGCGCCCTGCTCTTTTGTGCCTAAGGCTTCGTGCATAAGCGGGGCACAATGTGCTCCGGCACGAACCGCTATATCATAATCGGTTGCTAAGATATCGGCAACTTCAGCAGAATCTGTATCGCCTATGTTTATCGCTACAACTCCCGTATGAGATAAAGCTCCCATATCGCTGTAGATTCTTATTCCCTCTATATCCTTAATGCCGTTATAAAACCTTTTCGCAAGGGCGTTTTCCTTATTACCGATTGCTTCAATACCTGTCTTACTAATAAAATCGAGTGCTGCGGAAAGTCCCGCTATTCCATGTGCATTAAGAGTACCTGCTTCTAATCTTGTCGGATAATCCTGCGGCTGCTCTTTATCATAAGAATGTACTCCGCTTCCGCCGCATTTAAATGTCTTAACATCTATTCCTTCTCTTATACAAAGTCCGCCGGTACCCTGCGGCCCGTATAATCCTTTATGTCCCGTAAAGCAAAGAATATCGATATTCATATCTTCCATATCAATCGGAAGAATCCCCGCAGTCTGGGATGCGTCGACAATGAATAATAAATTATGCTCATGTGCTATCTTGCCGACTCTTTTTATATCTATTGCATTACCTGTAAGATTTGATG
This sequence comes from Lachnospiraceae bacterium, assembly GCA_016283755.1. Classification (GTDB taxonomy): domain Bacteria; phylum Bacillota; class Clostridia; order Lachnospirales; family Lachnospiraceae; genus XBB1006. The sequence goes on from JAEENO010000049.1 coordinate 94,159, forward strand.
CATGCGTACAGACTATCGCTTTCGTATCTTCATTGATAAGTTCCTCAAATTGATCAATTATCGCATTACCTCTATCATCTGCTTTTACAAATGAAAGCTTAACACCATTCTCTTTTTCAAGAAGATAAAGCGGACGAAGTACAGAATTATGCTCTAAAACAGTAGTTATAACATGAGCATTATTCGGAATGCTTCCACGAATCGCGATATTCAAAGCTTCAGTCGCATTACACGTGAACACTACATGGTCAGCGCTTTTACAATTAAAAAGCTTTGCAAGCTTAACTCTCGTATTATATACAATTCTTGAAGCATCAAGTGATGAACCATGCGCACCGCGCGCAGCATTACCCATTGTGGTAAGTGCGGAGCAAACCGCATCCACAACACATTGAGGTTTTATCTTAGTTGTCGCTGCATTATCAAAATACATATTTTACACCTTTTCTTTATTACCAATCGGAAGCTGCGCTATTATTACCGCCGCGAACATTATTCCCGCACCGATTAACTCTCTTGTATTCATGTACTGCTTTAAGAATATAACTCCAAATATGGATGCAAATACAGCTTCCAGACTCATTATAAGTGATGCGATTGTCGGATTGTAGTCTCTACATGCCTCTATCTGAAGCACATATGCTATGCAGCAGGAGAAAATACCCGCAAACACAAAAGGAACTATAATTGCTGTATTATTGAAATTACCAAGCCATGCAGATAATCCTGCTTCTCTTATCTCAACAAAACATATAGGAATTAACGATACAACTCCGGTTACGGTAAACTCAATCTCGGCTAAGCTTAAGCCGTCAACATGCGGCGAATAATGGTCTACCAGCAATATCTGTATTGCAAAGCAAAAAGCGCAAATTATTATGAGAATGTCGGAGAAGCTTATATAAAAATCGCCTTCCTTTAAGCAAAGAAGATATAAACCGATTAATGCTATAAATACAGCAATCCACACATTAAGCGGACAGCGCTTTTTCAAAAAGATAGATATTATAGGTATAATCAGGATGTAGATGGCTGTTAAAAAGCCTGCCTTTCCTGCTGATGTACCGAGTGTAAGTCCAAGCTGCTGAACTGTGGATGCCGCAAAAAGCGATATACCGCATAATATTCCGCCGGTAAGAAGCATTTTTTTCTCTTTCGATTCGATTGGCGGCTTATTGGTTACTTTGTTTCTTATAAGTATAACCGGTAAAAGACAGATAGCGCCAAGAAGCATTCTAAAGCCGTTAAATGTATACGGTCCAACGAGATCTCCGCCGTCTGCCTGCGCTACAAACGCATAACCCCAGATTATTGCCATGATAAGAAGCATGACTGTTTTCTTAAAGTTCTTCATATATCCTATTCTCCCAATATAAAAATATCCCGATAGAAATTCTATCATTTTAATTAGTTATTCGCAATA
>JAEENO010000006.1 GCA_016283755.1 Lachnospiraceae bacterium
AGTATTGGTAATAACATCCGTAACATCCGCCACCCCGCAGACGAGGACATACTGCACCGCCTCGTAAATAACACTTAAGAAAAAGCCGCCGCAAAAGGCCGCAACAAGATTAAATCTCTTAATTACCATAGAAATAAACATACCAAGCGGTATGAATATAATCACATTGAAGAAAAGTTCCTTATAATCATAATGTCCGTGGTACTTCGCGGTGCCCTGTAAAGGTACAAGATTAAGGCTTCTACATGGCATCTTCGTCAGAACAAAATCCATCTTATATATGATTATCCATGTTAAAAGCAATATATATATTAAAAATAAAATGATTGAAACAATTTTACTACTCTTAGTCATAACAGCTCTCCTAAGTATAATTATAAGGAAAACGGATAGAGAAATCAATCTCTATCCGCCCTTACAGTTATTGTTTATGCATAAAATTAAGTATTTCGTCCACCGTTATACTATACTGCTCTTCCTTGGTAATCTCAGGTGCTCCGTCTCCTTTTTGCATTCCGTAAGAACCGAAATAAGAGTGGCAACCTCCCTCAATCACTATCTCTGTCTTAATCCTCGGCAGATACTTCTCTCCTGCCTTAAACTTATCCATTTTCATTACACCGTCTTTCGAACCGTATAATAAAAGCGCTTTTATATCCATATCCGAAAGATTGTCTGCAAGGTAAGAACCGAGAAGAATTATTCCGGCGTAGTCATCTCCGCTTTTCTTAAGATACTTGCCCGCAGTCGAACCGCCGAGCGAATGGCCGCCTATAAACCACCTGTCGATATCAGGTATAACATCCTGAATACCTCTTGCAGCATTAATATTAAGTACCGCAAGGTTCGCAGGCATCTTAAGAAGGACGCATGTTATTCCTTTTTCCGCAAGGCGGCCTAAAAGCGGCGCATATGCCTCGCACTCTACCTTTCCGCCGGGATAAAATACAAATCCGATTCTTTCGGGATTCTCCGGCTTAAAGACATAAAAATCACCGTTATTCTCTACATTAAAACCGTAGTTTACTCCCTCGATTATTATTTTTGCTTCCTTGTCCGCACGATAATAATCAAGAGCATATATACCGAAAATAATCGCAAGTACGAGTAAAACCGACTCTACCGCGAATATGACTTTATGACATGTCTTTAATCTCTTAGGTTCTTTTGCCTCTGCATTCTTTTTCATCATCACACCTCTTTTTGCCATTTTATCAGATTTTTTCACAGTAGACAACGCAAGGTTTGATATGATAAAAAAGTAACGTAGTTTTTAACACTATGTGATTGAAATTTGAACAAATTTATAATACTATTATATGCAAGGCGAACACACAAGATTAAAGTGCGTACTTATTTTACTTAATATTTAAGGAGGCTAAGCGAATGAAAATCTCGCAGAAGATTCAGGAGTGCTCACTTTCACCAATGAGAAAGTTTTATCCTTCTGTTTTGAAGGCAAGACAAATGGGAAAGAAGCTTTATTGTCTTAATCTCGGTCAACCCGACATTAAGACACCTATCAAGTTTCATGAAACGATTAGAAACTTTGAGAGTCCGGTGCTCGAATATGCACCATCACCGGGTATTCCGGCAATTATTAACGCAATCGTAGATTATTACAATAATATCAATGTTGATATTACGGGCGACGACGTAATAATCACAACGGGCGGTAGTGAAGCATTGAACATGCTTTTCACTTGTATATTGGACGAAGGCAGCGAAGTTATTATTCCCGAGCCTTTCTATCCTAACTACAACACAATGATACGCACCGCAGGAGGAAGAATACGACCGATCACAACTTCTCCTGAGGAAGGCTATCGTTATGCATCTAGAGAGAAAATCGAACCTCTCATTAACGAGAATACAAGAGCCATCATGGTTACCAATCCGGGCAACCCTACGGGCGTTGTTCTTACCAAAGATGAAATGAAGGTTATCGCAGATATCGCTAAGGAGCACGAGCTTTACATTATCGGTGACGAAGTATACCGCGAATTCGTATACGGCGGTGAATCCTTAGCATCAATGGGACAGTTTAAGGATATCGAGCAGAACGTTGTAATTATCGATTCCGTATCCAAGAGATTCTCGGCATGCGGTGCACGTGTAGGTGCTCTTATCTCCAAGAATAAGGATTTAATGGCTAATGCAATGAAGCTTGCACAGAGCCGTTTATCTGTTGCAACAATAGACCAGCTTGCCGCTGCCGCATTATATAGCTGTGACGAATCTTACTTTGCGGAAGTTCGTGACGAATACAAATTACGTCGTGATACTTGTTACGAGAAGCTTATGGAGATTCCGGGTGTTGTATGTGAGAAACCTCAGGGTGCTTTCTATATGATGGCGGCTCTTCCTGTAGATAACGCAGACAAGTTCAACAAGTGGCTTCTCGAAGAATTCGATGATAACCACGAGACCGTAGTATTTGCTCCGGGAAGCGGTTTCTATACCGACGGAAAAGGTATTAACGAGATTCGTATCGCTTATGTATTAAAGCAGGAAGACTTAGAGCGAGCTATGGAGATTCTCAAGCTCGGTATTGCAAAATACAGAAAAGATGTTATGGGATTAAACGATTAATCTGTTTTACAATCAAATATACAATAAACGGGAGTGGCAGATGCCACTCCCGTTTTTAGTGAATGTAAATTATTACTCTCTTCTTGCCATTGCTTCTTCGAAATCCTTCGTTCCGACGAAGATTTCATTCTTATAAGGATTCTTCTTCTGTTCAAACGATCTCTTAAGAATAACTGCAAAGCAAATTACATTGGCCGCAAGTGCAAGTACAGCTACAACGCCCTGTGCCGTTGGGTTAGCTGTGATTCCTGCTGCTTCAAGCTCTGCTACAGAACCGATCTTAGTCATATCGAATGCTGTTACGCCATTCTCAACTGCGCCCTTGTAAAGTGACGGTAATACCGCAAACGGCTCCTTAAGCTGGAAGAGCGGGAATACCTGTGCAAACATACACCAGATAGCAAGTGTATTGGCACGGTTCTGAATCCAGCCACCCTTATTCCAGAATGCGTTAGCAAATGTAGGAGCAAGTAAAAGCGCGAAACCGCAGTACCAAGTATGTGTAGGAAGATTACAATATGTATACTCGAAATTCCATACATCGTAAGCAATGATAAACCAAATGGTCATATCAGGCCAAAGCATATCGTCATGCTTCTTGGATGAGTAGATTCCCCACCATCCTGTCATACAGAGAATGTTAATAACACCTGCAATAGCATTAAGAATATTCCACCAGCCGCCGTATAACCATACGTTCTCTGATGAGAACCACCAGCCGCCTGCCATACCGCCTGCTGCAAAACCATTAACTGCCGATTCGATATCGGAACCAACCGCAATAAGAATGTTAATTGCTACGATTACAAACGGCCAAGGTCTGAACCATTCCTTAGCACCGATGCCCCACTTGTACTTAATCATAATGAAGCCGACACAACCGATATCAGCTGCATATAACTTGGCATAATGGAACCAACCATTCATATAAAGATATGTCTGGTTATTAAGAGCCCAGGCCGCACCTGCATTTGCTCCGATTGCAACAGCAATGAAATAAGCAGTAAGTGCAAGCGGAAGTACAACGAATACGCATACGCCACCAAGCTTGGTTCTTCTTCCGATCTCATTCATAAGAATAAGTCCGGTAAATACGAGAACAAAACCAAGAAGCTGCATCATGGCCTGATCTCCGTAAAGTTGGAATATCATAGGAATACCTCCCTTATTTAAATGAATTGATTTATTACAAGTCTTATTGTATAAGACCGGTAACCTTAAAATATGGGGTTACGAACCCGCAATCTCTTTAATCATAAACTCATTTCCCTGAAGCAAGTATGTATGACCGCTTCCGCAATTAGGACAGGTCTTACCGTGAGCTATCGTATCATATGTGCTTTTACAGTCTTCACAGAAGGTTATTGCCTCAATTGGTTCTATTATAAGCTCCGCATTTTTTAAAAGCTCTGTCTTCTGAACGGCCCACTGCCAGCAGTCTTTAAGATAGCTCGGTATAACAGTCGACACAGTTCCAAGCTGAAGCGTAACAGACTGAATATCTGTAAGCTCATTCTCCTCGCCGACTTTTGTTACATCATCAATTATATGGAAAACCACTCCAAGTTCATGCATACTTTACTTAATCTACTCCCAGTCTTCTTTTTTCTTCGGATGAAGCTTAACTTTGATTGCCTGTTTTAATCCGTTAGGAAGAATATACTTTAACTTATCTTCGCTCTTACGCATTGTAGATGCCTCAGGGAAGTCTCTTCTTAAATGAATGGCATCAAATTCACAACGTGTCGTACAAAGTCCGCAACCTACGCACTGATTAGGATCTACTATTGTAGCACCGCAACTTAAGCAGCGGGCGGTTTCTATCTTAACCTGTTCTTCGGTAAGTGTAAGCTTATTATCTCTGAATGACTTCTTATCGTATTCACCCTTTCTGCCCGGTATCTGACGGGAAGAATTATCATAGTTCTCAACAAGGATATCGTCCTTATTAAGTTCTACATAATAGTTAGGGTTACGTCCTATTGTAAGTGACGCATGCGGCTGAACGAATCTGTGAATCGATGTTGCCGCCTCTTTACCTGCCGCAATTGCATCGATTGCAAACTTAGGTCCCGTATATACGTCTCCACCGACAAATATATCAGGCTCTGCGGTCTGATACGTCTTAGGATCCGCCTTAGCACCGTTACCGCGGCCAAGTTCAACCTTGGTACCGTTAAGTAAATCACCCCATACGATTGACTGTCCGACTGCAAGTACAATATGCTTACAATCTATTGTCATTGTATCATTCTCATCGTACTGAGGATTGAACTTTCCGTCATCGTCTTTTACTCTTACGCACTTTTTAAATGTAATCGAAGAAACTTTTCCTTCACCATCAAGGTGAATCTCCTTAGGTCCCCATCCGCCGAAGAAATTAACGCCATCGTGCTCTGCCTCTTCAATCTCTTCAACGCTTGCCGGCATTATATCTCTTGTCTCAAGAGAAACCTGAGTAACCTTAGGTGCTCCTACACGAACAGAATCTCTCGAGCAGTCGATAGCTACGTTACCTCCACCGATAACAACAACATCGCCTTCGATATCGTACTTCTCTTCGCCGTTAATCTGTCTTAAATAATCAACTGCGGTAACTACGCCCTTACCGTCTTCACCCGGAACACCGATCTTTCTTCCGCCCTGGCAACCGATTGCAATATAGAACGCCTTGTAGCCTTCTTTTCTTAAGGATTCAATTGTAACATCCTTACCTACTTCAACGCCGCACTTAATCTCGACGCCCATAATCTTCATTATCTCGATCTCGGCATCGATAACTTCCTTTTCAAGCTTATATGAAGGAATACCGTATCTGAGCATACCGCCCGGACGCGCATTCTTTTCGAATATCGTAGGTCTGTAACCTTTCTCTGCAAGATAATATGCACATGAAAGGCCTGCAGGACCTGCACCGATTATGGCAACCTTCTCTTCAAATTCACCATTAACCTTAGGAATAACCTTCTTAGGTATGAATCTTGTTGCCTCATCCATATCCTTCATCGCAATGAACTTTTTAACTTCATCTATTGCTATTGCCTGATCGATTGTTCCTCTCGTACAAGCATCTTCACAGCGTCTGTTACAGATATGTCCGCAAACTGCAGGCAATGGGTTGTTCTTCTTAATAAGAGCAAGTGCCTCTGTATACTTACCCTGTGAGGCAAGCTTTAAATAACCCTGTACGGCTATATGAGCAGGACATGCAGTCTTACAAGGTGCAGTACCCGACTCATGTGTCTCGATTCTGTTATTGTCTCTGTAATCCCAATCCCAGTCAGCTTCACTCCACGGCTTATCGCTCGGCAAAAGATGCTTAGGATACTTAACCTGTGAGCCGTCCTTCTTGCACAACTTCTGTCCGAGTGACAAAGCTCCTGCAGGACATACTTCTACACATCTTCCGCAGGCTACGCACTTTTCTTTCTCAACGTGCGCGCGATATGCGGATGCAGACATATTAGGTGTATTAAATAACTGTGATGTTCTTAATGCATAACATACATTTACATTACAGTTACAGATGGCAAAAATCTTATTCTCACCGTCTATGTTGGTTATCTGGTGAACAAAGCCGTTCTCTTCGCCCTTCTTAAATATCTCTAAAGCTTCTTCCTTGGTTATGTATCTTCCGCCCTTATTGGTCTCGACAACATAATCAGCCATATCGCCTACCGCTATACACCAATCGTTAAAATCATCAGCGCAACCCTCATCGTAGGTCATACGTGAACGACGACATGAGCAAGGTGAAGCTGCATACTTACCGTCATACTTATCAAGCCAGTACGATATCTTTTCTATGGATATCGACTCGTTACACATATCAACTTCCTTCTGAACCGGAATGACATGCATACCGATTCCGGCTCCGCCCATAGGCACCATAGGTGTAACCTTCTCAAGAGGAAGTCTTGTCATATGCTCGAAGAACATACCGAGTTCCGGATGCTCATCGATAAGTTTAAGATTCATGTTGGAGAATTCGCCCGAACCCGGAACGAACATAGGAAGCACCCACTGTTTCTCATGCTTCTCATTCTCCCAGTTATATTCTACAAGTCCCGTATAAGAAATCTTTTCAAGAATCGCGTTAAGCTTATCATCAGGTAAGCCGGAACTTTTCTTAAGATCTTCAAACGTCTTAGGCTTTCTTATCGCCTTGAAATTATCAATTACAAACTTGGCGATGTCATCATCATCATAGCAAAGAATTCTTACCGCCCAGTATTCCGGATCATCCTTGGTAACTTTGTGAAGCTTAAGCTTTATCGGAATTCTGTCCGTAATCAAAGCTCCAAGCTTTGCGATATTCTCCTTCATGGGTTCGCTTACGTCAACATAATCCGGTCTCAACGGATAATTAGGGTTTGTTCCTGCCATATAATCCTCCTTTATTCTCTCCAGGCTTCTATTCTTTCCGTAAGATAACGGGTAAGTTCATCTATACCCTCGCCTGTCTTAGCACTGATTGGAATTATCGTTGCATTCTTATTACGCATCTTAACGTTCTCTATGCACTTCTCCATATTGAAATCAAAATAAGGCATTACATCAATCTTATTGATTATTACAAGGTCACATATTGAGAACATCAAAGGATACTTAAGCGGCTTATCGTCGCCTTCAGGTACCGAAAGAATCATTGCATTCATAACAGAACCCGTATCGAATTCTGCAGGGCATACAAGATTTCCGACATTTTCAAGTATAGCGAATTCAATCGACTTATCGGTAAGCTCCTGTAATCCCTGTCTTGTCATATCAGCATCCAGGTGACACATACCACCCGTATGAAGCTGAATAGATTCAACTCCAAGCTTTGCGATTGTTTTTGCATCAACATCCGAATCAATATCTGCTTCCATTACACCGATTCTATACTTATCTTTCATCTTAGTGATTACATTGGTAAGCGTCGTTGTCTTTCCGCTTCCCGGTGATGACATAAGATTAAGTAAGAAAATACCGCGCTCTTTAAGCTCGTTTCTTAACTTCTCTGCCTCTTTGTCGTTGCTTTCATATACATTCTGTTTAATCTCAATAATCCTGACTGCTTCCATATATAATCGCCTCCGCTTAGAATCAATACTGCAAAACGCTCATCATACTTTACTATTCTTCATTATACTACTTTACAAATTAAATTTTAATCATTTTACCCGGATTAATTCCTGTATTTTTGTGCATTTATTGCAAAAGCGCTTCCATTCCGTCCCAATCCACATTGGTAAGGCACTTCCTTAGGCTCTTGCAAAGCTCCTCTCTTTCTTCGTTAAGAAGATAACCCTCTAACTGATCAATCACCATTTCAGCCGCATCGTAATCCATCTGCGGTATTATTTCCTTTAATGCGGTTATCGCTTCTTTATATTCTTCCTCGGTAATTATCTCCTTTTCTTTTTCATGCTTGCTTTCCTCAAGACGAGAAAGCTTTTCCTTATAACTCTCGTATATCTTAAGAAGCTTACCTGTATTATCCTTTATATAGCCTCTGTCCTCTTTCTTGCCGGCTTCCTCAAGAGAAAGCGCAAGTTCCGACAATTCCTTTGCACCTATAATTCTTGCGGATGTCTTCAGGGCATGAACTTTTATGGTATACATCTTAATATCATCCGAATCGTACGCATTCTTAATCGCATTATAATTCTCATCAATTGTATCGTAGAAAAGATTAAGTGCAAATATGAATGACTCAATACCGCCGCTATATTTAACACCGCTTTCTACCGATATTCCATCGATACTTCCGAGCCACAAAAGGCTCTCAGGAAGCTTATTATCACCACCCGTTCCAAATGAAACTTCAGGATTCTTCACAAGTTCTTCAGGAAGGCAATTTTTAATAGCCTCTTCAAGAGTCGCACTGTTAATAGGCTTCTCAAGATATCCTGTAAAACCGAACGACTCATAATATCCGGGTTCTATCTGTGTATTGGCGGTAAGCGCAAATACAGGTATCTTACTGTCCTTTTCCCTTATATGCTTAACGGTCTCAATACCGTCCATATTAGGCATCATATGGTCCAGAAGAACAACATCAAACTTCTCTTTTTCCATAATCGCAAGACACTCTACACCGTCGGTTGCTTTACTTAGCTTAACCTTGGTTGATTTAAGAAGTCCTTCGACAACGGATAAGTTCATAGGATTATCATCAACAACCAATACCTTGGCGTCAGGTGCGGAGAACTTGGCTACATAAGGCCCCTTAGCCTCCATATCCGATTGTTCGCTGAATACTCCTATCTCTTCGGGATCGATTATCTTCTGTGTTACCGTAAGGATAAATTCCGAACCTTCACCATAGACACTCTCACACTTTAATTCGCCCTTCATAAGCTCTGCAAACTGTCTCGATATATCAAGTCCTAAGCCCGTTCCCTGAATACCACTGTTTTTAACCTCATCAAGTCTCTCAAATGCAGAGAACAACTTATCCATATCCTCAGGTTTAACGCCTATACCGGTATCCTTAACAGAGAATCGAAGCTTGCAGCTTTCTTCATCCTTAGAAAGAACAGAGGCCTTAAGTACAAAACCGCCCTGCTCCGTATACTTAACAGCATTGGTAAGAAGATTCAACACTATCTGCTTAATCTTACCCATATCACCGTAGAGCTTTTTAGGAATACTCTCATCTATTTCTACGCCGAACGAAAGGTCCTTCTGGTTGCTCTTTACTCTTATCATCGTAATCACCGCACGTAAGAGCTCATCCGGCTTATATTCCTGCTCGACAAGATTCATCTTGCCCGACTCAATCTTTGATAAGTCCAAGATATCATTTACAAGTCCGAGCAATGATTCGGAAGCACGCATGATATCAAGTGCGTGATTAACTACCGTCATAAAATAATTCTTAGGAACACCCTCGGGGCTCTCTCGTAAGATAAGCTCGTCCATACCCATAATCGTATTGATAGGCGTTCTTATCTCATGCGACATATTGGCAAGGAATCTTGACTTTGCCGTATTGGCGCGCTCCGCCTCTTCCTTGGCAACTCTTATCTCTTCATACTGTCTTCTGATAATGGTTCCCTTCATTGTTCGCCATACAATAAAGCCTGCAAGCGCCATAGCGAGTGCAATGAAGAATCCTTTTACAATCTTAAGTTCAAAAAGGTCAGGCTCTTTTGTTATATTAAAAACTCTGTCCTGATAGATTATTCCGTTGGTTTTATCTACAACCTGAATATGAAGCTTATAATCTCCATACGGAAGACCTGTATATTCAAGAGCAAAAAGCTTACTCTGTGAAACTGTAATACCCGCGTCATCGGCGCCTTCAAGGAATATACGTAAGGTGGGATCCGAAAGCTTATAATTTAATACGGATACATTAATCTGGATACGTCCACTGTCTGCAGGAATTGTATATTTTCCGAGTAAATCCGGCTCAATCTCCACGTCATTGCATAATACAGATTTAATACCAACCTTAATCTCACCGGACTTTTCAAAGTAATTATTAATATTGACACGGCTGACATCACTTCTGCCGGCAATATATAAATTACCTTCTTCATCAAGAGCACTGAAAGCATTTCCTGTCGGTACACTCGGCAAACCATCCGATGTATTGTATACACTGTAATCAAACGTCTCTTTATCAATAAGGTCTGAGGCTTTCACACAGTATATACCGTACGAAGACATTATCCATGCATTTCCGTTATCGTCGAAATACATATCATAGTTATTGGAATACGGGAAATTCGGAACCTCGTGAATAACTCCGTCCTTAAAGTATTCAATGGAGTTCGATGTTATGATCCATATAACACCCCGCTCGTCATCACGCTTGATTCGTAAGATAACATCGCTTGTAAGCCCGTCTTCTCTTCCGCAAGGAACTATCTTATTCCCTTCGATTATATAGATACCGTCGCCGTCGGTACCTATATATATCTTGCCGTCTTCGCCTTCTTCAACCGTAAGGAATACCGTGTTATCAATTCCCGTGACTTCACCTATGGTTTTGACAATCTCCTTATCTTTTAAGATAACGAGACCTCCATTAGTACATACCAGCATAGAACCGTCTGCCGCAAGTTTTGCACACCTGCATCCGTTATTGACAAAACCGTTATTCTCGTTATAGCTTCTGATTTCTCCCGAAGCGGTATATAAGACAAGTCCCAGTCCGTTTGTATATGTACAGATCCACAAGTTACCTTCATTATCGGTAACAATACATCTTATTCTCGAATCCCCTATATAATCCGTAAGTTCATTTTCTATCGGCTTACAATTACCGTCTACAATCTGCAAACCCTTATCGGTTCCGATATATAATAATCCATCCTTAAGGCAGGTCGTATTAATAACTTCCTTTTTAAGACCCGCATACTCCGTAATATTAAAGTAATTGCTGGTTACAATCTCCATTACGCCTTGACGAGAAGATGTAAACCAAAGATTACCCTGATAATCCTCGGTTATCGTCTCTATCGCACTGTTTAAAGGAATATTCTCAAGAATATGAAACTCTTCATTCCCATCGAGATATCCGACTGTAGTATCCGCCATAATCCACAATCTGTTGGCATGATAATCAATACAACTAATATTGTGAGCAGGTTCAACGTCTATCTCACGAAGTTTCGTCACATCATCACCGAAAGTTCCGCAATAAATCTTGCCGGAATCGGTACCGTAATATACAACTCCCGCAAGTCTCGGATGCGCAAATATGGTGGTAATCTTACCAATACCAAGGTCTTCACCGTTATAATATGCAACGACTCGCGTACCTTCTATGCAGAAAACTCCGCCGTCTCTTGTATTACCGTATACAACATCACGTGAATCAGCAGAAAGTCTTATTATATACTCATTATTAAGCTGAGAATTATCCAATAAATGGAATTTTCCGTCCCTGTCGACATATGATACTCCGCTTGTAGAACCGACAATAATAAGACCGTTATGCGTTTCCGCAAAAGCTCTTATAGTCGAGGATACGAGGCCGTCTTTGTACGTATAATGAGTCTTATTGTTACCGTCAATAACAACGAAGCCGTTATCATTGGTTCCAACCCATATTCTTCCCTTCGAATCTTCATACAATGCCTTGGCACTTGTAAGTCCGCTTGCATAATCCTGTCTTTCGAATCTTGTTCCGTCATATTTAATAAGTCCGCTGTATCCGCCGATCCAGATATAACCGTCACTTGCAGCAAGAATCGCGTTGGCATCAGATGTCGGAAGTCCGTTGGTCGCATTATATAGACGCGCAGCATAACCAACACCGCTTATCTGACCTGTTACGGCATAACCTCCTCCGTACTTTTTATCGCTACCATTAGATGCATATGTTTTTAAAACTACCGGAATAAAAGGCAGGCAAAAAGAAATGCAAAGAACAACTGCCAATGCCGCGCAAATACCGCGGCGAACTTTTTTGCTCATACGTCACAAGACCTCCCGAGAAGAAAGAATAAAAGGCTTCGGAAGTAACCGCTTCCGAAGCCTGATAATTACCTCTTAACTTTAAAGTATAGACAAAAAATATGTCTATTTAAGGTCTTTTTTAATAGCATTCGCTATTTTTCTTCTCTTTTTGCATAAAGTAAGAAGAATAAAATCATGAATAACTCACCGATCATACTTATAAAGAATATAAGATCGAAATTGCCTGTTGCAGGACCTAATGCAGAAAATGCAAACATCAAGAATCCCGATAAGAAAAGATGCGGTGTCTTCTCCTTAACCCATACAATTATACCAACGATAATCAACGGAATAACCGTACCGTAAGAAAGAATTCTGCTTATCTTCTCAGCCCACACAGGACTTCCCGCGGATGCATGTCTTATTACATCACCGATTGTCTTGATATCAAGATTAACCGCAACCGCCTGCGCAATTCCAAGTACTATTATAACTGCAGTAGCAATCCACAAAACCTTCATTAAGCCTTTTTTAAGTCTTAAGCCATATCCGCAAATCGGGAAGATAAGCGGTATAAGTGCGCCGTGGCAGATAAATCTTACTCTGCTTAATCCTTCTATAGGACCGTTCGGCAAGAACTTACCGATTCCTATAAGAAAAGCATCAACAATAAGGCCTACCGTAATAAGCGCCATGCATAATGTAACGGTCTTCTTGCTTTTTGAATAACTCAAAAACAGAAACACGCCTAAGATTAATTCAACAAGGGTTATTGCAAAAATCAATAATGTCAAATTTGAAATCAAAAACTCTCGCATAAAACGTCTCCTTATTAAAGTAAATTAAGCAAATCGGAAAAATCAGCCGTAATTACACCAAGCTTCTTGGCAATCGCAGCAAGAATAATAACGCCTGCAATTATGAATACGATAATCCATGTCTTGGACTTCTCCTTACCGCCGCCCGCTTCGGTAGAGTACGATAATCCCGTACCCGGAATCGAAACAGTTGCTCTTGTCTTGCCCTTGGCGGTTCTCGTAATTCTTGCGCCCTTGGTACCGTAGCTTGCGCCTGCACCGGACTTACTGAGATTAATTCTTGCGCCGCCCTTGGTAATGCTTTTTCTGAAATTTAATCCCATATTCATTCCTCCGTGAGTGTATTATCAATACAATTTAAATTATACACCACAGAAGAGCAAAAATGCTACTCAAAAAGTTTTTTGATTTGACATGGGACAGAACAAATCTTCTTACAAGCTTACATATTTTTACAAGCGGAGTCTGATTTACAACTACAACCGATTTAGTAAGTGAAGTACCTTCCTTATTTCCCGCCCTTGCTACTATCATATATGAATAGCGTTTTCCGCATACTACATCCCGGTCATAATACATATCGGCAGTGGATGGAACGGTTGTTATTACATGATATGCTTTTTCCCCGGTTGCTTTTCTGTATATGTCATAATAATCCGCCCTACAGCCTCCGTACCACTTTAAAATATTATAATCCGAGCAATCGGTATCTATAGAGAAATTGATTAATCCGAGATACTGCTCATCATCAGCGAATAATCTGTGGCCTATTTTAGTAAGTGCTTTAATACATGCATTCGCAGGTGTTTTATCAATAGCCAGATCCTTCCACTTCGAGCTTTTTAACTTTTTAACATAAGTCTCGTCCTCATGCGCTTTTGCAGAATTAACGTTGGCCCAAAAAATCTCCTCTACATCTATGCTATAATCTATACGTTTATCAAACGTAACCGTAATATAGACTTCGTCACCTACATCCAAGAAGACACCTTCATCAAAAACTATTGTCTGGTAATCATGGCCGTCTATGGTATATTCCTGGGTATATATGCTTTTAGCATTGTCAACTTCATCAATATCCGAAACATTCTTGTATACATTAACGGTTGCATTTGCCAACCCCTGCGGTTTAATCGCAACCCCGGACAAAGTCTCATCATTCTTAGCAGTAAAGTGTATTGCAACCTCGTATGTATCTTTCGATATGCTCTGTCCTACTCCTCCATCATACTGATAAAGTCTGTCGTACAATGAGATTGGTGCAGCTTCGAATGCTACCCAATATGGTTCACGTGCAATTGAGGCATCATAATACGAAAGATAAAAATATCCTTCATTACCCCATTCCGTTCCCAAAGTATTCTTAACAATCCATGCTCCGTCTTCGGGCGGTTTGGTCAGAAAATTGTTCCTGCTGAAATTATCATCCCAGCCAACTATGCTGACAGCATGGCTGTTATAATTTCCTTCCACAAGATCGTATTGAATATCGGTAACATATACCGCATTTGATATTGTGTTCCAGTTTCTGCGTGTCTCCCATGCCATTACTGCAACAACGGCATATAATGCACCATATTTTACGATTGCCTTCTTAATCTCTTCCGTCTCACTTGTCGGTATCGTCATACAACGCTTACATCTAAGCACGCAATCATCCGCACAGCCTGCAGGGATTGCCTCCTCGGTTTTCTCATAAGGGTATTTCTCTTCAAGCGCTATTCCGTAGCCCTTCATTATGGTATTAATAACGCCGCAACTCAAACCGCCTACATTATACCACTTTCTGTCAGTACGCTTTGTGTAATCAAAGCCTTCGTTATCCACTTCTGAACCCAAGCTAATCAAATGTGACGAAAACCATCCCATATGTCTCTCTGAAAGGTCATATTCTCCGTAACCCTTCATTAATGCGCTGCTTTCAAGACTTGCGCAGACTGCAAAGCACCAGCAAAGTCCGTACGGCATCTGATACTTAACCGGAGTAACATATCCGTAATCCCTGAGGTCAAACTTCGACGGAAGATTAGCGCATATACCTTCGGCATCATATTCCTCCGGAGGAACAACCCGTTTTTCTGCCTCGGCTTTCGCAGGTAAAACCTGACATATGCTTATTACCATAGCAATAACAAGAACCAAACTAATAATTCGCTTTTTCATAATCCTTTGTCCTTTATGTATATATCCTATACAGATTTTATTATCCTTACTATTATTTTATTTTATAGCGCATCAAATGTAAATAAACAGGCATTAAAAAAATAATGTATAAAATGTGGATAATTCTAAATAATCTGTAGTTTTTTGCTCTTTTGTGCTATAATTTATTCATATTTGCAGTTAATTTCAGACTGCCAAAATTGCTTAACGGAGGATTACTATATGAAAGTCAGAAGAATCTCAATGTCAACCAAGATATTTGTATTTATCTCTTTACTTCTGCTTATATCAGATCTTTGCATAGGTGCGCTTTTCTACACTCGTTCAAAGAATCTGCTTATAGAACAGATGAAGGATAATGCTCTTAACCTTGCAAACTGCGTTGCAGCTTCAGTTGACGGTGCAGCCTACAGTACAATTACGGTAGGTGATACTTCAAGCAAAGCATATACCGACACATACAACACACTTGCTCTTTTCAGAGATCATTCAAATGTTGAATATGTATATACCATTAACGAAGTTGATGGCACACTTTTATACATGGTTGATACAGCTCTTGATATTCCCGCAGACAGTGGTGAAGAATTCGGTGAAATTGAAGATGCCAGCAATAATGCATTACATGGCACCGCATCTGTAGACGCAGAACCTTATACCGATGACTGGGGCAAGCATTATACCGCTTATTCTCCTATATATAACGGTTCTTCCGTTGTCGGACTTGTATGTATCGATATAAGCTATGACTGGGTACAGGAGCAGACTGCCGGAGTCTTAAAACTTATTCTCCTTATATGTGGTATTTCCTTTATCGCAGGAATTATAATACTTATCCTTGTAAGAACTTCTCTTGCCAAAGGATTCGGTGCTTTAAACAATAAGGTTGAGGAACTTGCCGGAGGCGGCGGAGACCTTACAAAGAAGATTGAGATTCAAAGCGGTGACGAATTCGAAGTTATCGGTGGAAATGTTAATAGTCTTGTAGGTTATATCAGAGAGATAATGATTAAGATTATCGACAGCGTCGGCAATCTTGAAGATAACACCAGGGTAATCTTCAACAAGCTTGAAACTGCAGGTGAAGATACAAGTACTGTAAGTGCGGCTCTTGAGGAACTTTCTTCCACCATGAATGAGACCAACGATGCAATGACCAATATCGATAATCTCGTCGGGGATATCAACTCTGTATTCACCGATATCGTAACCGAGGTAAAAGGCGGTTCAGACTATGCCCACGAAATCCATGAGCAGGCTGAAAAAACAGGTCTCGAGGCCAAAAAGGCTCAGACAGAAGCCATTCAGAACGTTAAAGCAATGCAGCAGACCATTCAGGATAAAATCCGGAGAAGTGAGGCAGTTAACCAGATTGACGTGCTTACAGAGAACATTTTAAATATTACGGACCAGACAAGTCTTCTTGCTTTAAATGCAAGTATAGAGGCTGCAAGAGCCGGTGATTCCGGACGTGGTTTCGCAGTAGTGGCAACTGAAATCAGTAATCTTGCTTCCGATTCCGCTGCTGCCGCAGGTAAGATTCAGCAGGTATCCAACGATGTAATTAAGGCCGTAAGAGACCTCGCAGAAGAAGCTCAGAACATGATCGATTTCATCGACAAACACGTTCTTCTAAGCTATGGCAACCTTGTTGAGACAAGTGAAAAATATCAGGACAGCGCTCAGCATGTAGATGCAATAATGACCAAATTCTCAGAAATGAGTGCTACCGTTCAGAATAACATTAATAACATTAAAGCCCAGACCGGACTTGTTAACGATGCCGTTGACGATTCCACCCGCGCTATTGCAGATGCTGCAAGCCGTGCTGCAGGCGTATCCGACAACATCGCTACAATCAATTCCGAAGCAGAAAAAGCTACAGACATCTCCAAGGAATTAGGTCAGGCAGTAGCCAGATTTAAAGTAAACTAAAGAAAGAAGCGTAACCTGAAATGAAAGAAAAACTATTAAGCGGCTTACTTATAACCGCTTTGGCGCTTAACATATGCTTCGTTAATCCTGCCAATACCAATTATTCAAAAAAAAGCGTTGTACACACAGAACAGTCATTTCCGGCAAAGTATGATTTACGCGAAAAAGGCCTGGTTTCCTCCGTTAAGAATCAAGGCAATATGGCAACATGCACGTTTTTCGCACTTTGCTCGGCATTAGAAAGCAGCGCTTTAATGAAAGGTTACGGAGAGTATAATCTCTCCGAGAGGCATCTTGCTTACTTTACAACTCATTACGGAGACGCAGATAATGGTGCAATCAATAAAGAATGTGCCATATATTGCGAAGATAAGAAATGGTATGAAGATCATACCGCGGAAGCCCCAATTGCAACACTTATGAAAGGCTTCGGTCCGGGACTTGAAAGCACCTATGCGTATTCGTCAATAAAAGGTACTATCTCAGCCGCAAAGGCGACAGACGGCGCTTTTAGACTTAAAGGCTGTTACTTCATCCCGCACGACGATAAAGACGCAATCAAAGCAGCCGTTCAGAAATATGGTGCGGTTGTAATGAACGTATATCCATACTGCTGGAACTTATCGAGAGTATGCAACCAAAGCAGTGGTGCCGTATATGCGGCAAATACCAACAGAGGCTCAGGCTTCCACTTCCTTAACATAGTAGGCTGGGACGATAATTACAGTAAAAGAAACTTCTTAACCACACCTCCCGGAGACGGTGCCTGGATTGTTAAGAACAGCTGGGGACAGCGTACAGGTGACAAAGGATACTATTATATATCCTACTATGATGCGGAATTACAGAATCCGATTTCACCCTGGTTCTCATTTGAAGTAGCTCCGGCATCTATGTATGATTATCAGTATCAATACGACGGCGGTGCAGGAATCGACGTATGTGATAAAGTTTCTTCCGTTGCTATCGCTTTTAAGGCAAAAGAAGATGAATCCTTAACAGGAATACAGATCAAGTCGAAAGGTGCTTCAACAGCTACCGTAAGCTTGTATCGCAACATAAGTACACCTTCGTCTATCGGTTCCGCCAAGGCTATATACACCAAGGCTTATAAGCTTGATAAGTCCGGATATCAGACATTAGAGTTTGACAAAACCGTTAATATCAATAAAGGCGAATCTATACTTGCAGTTGTATCTTTTAAAGACAGTGTAAGTTATTATGTGGACAAGGCATACACAAGTACCCGTGAACAAGGCGGACGCGGTGTTGCAACCGCCAATAAGGGTGAAACCTTTATTAAGATGTCAGGAAACTGGAGCGATCTTGCAACAAGCCTTAACAAGCCTGCAAGTGCATGTATAAAAGTTCTTTCAAAGAAAGGTCACGGAAGAAAGACGATATCGCAGCTTACCGGCGCAAATCTTAAAAATACAAATCTTACAATCAGCAACAGCAAAGAAGCTACCGCTTCTTTAAGCTGGGATTCGGTTAAGAATGCAAAAAACTACAATATCTACAGAAAAGGCGAAAAAGATACAGGATATACGCTTATAAAGTCGGTTGACGGTAATAAAACCAAGTATGACGATACCGGTCTTACTCTCGGAACCAAGTATTCTTACATGGTTATCGCCGTATCGGGAAGTGCGGAAAGTTCTTCCCCTATAAAAACCGCAACCTCAACAATTGCCGCTACCTGGATTAAGACACTTGATAATTCGGAACGAGGCAAGATTAAGATTACGATCGCAACAACAAAAAGTGCGGAATCTTATTCAATCTACAGGCTCGAGGGCGATAAATATAAGCTTATAGGAAGTACAAAAACCGGAACCTTTACGGATAAGAACGTAGAAGGCGGTAAGACATACTCTTATAAAGTAAGAGCAGTCAAAGGAAAGCTTTTAAGCGCATATTCAGGCGTCAAAAAGGTTACCGCCAAGAATTAAAAATATCAAAAACAAGGCAGTCATTATTATAATGACTGCCTTTTATATTAAGAATATAATAAATCGTTATATGGCTAATTTAAGCTTTTCCCGGCCATAGCAAGTTCTACGACCTTATATGCACCATTGTATAATCCGATAGACTTGTTTCTGATTATGGAATCGCACATGCTGTCGAGTAAATCCGTCTGCATGAATAAATCTATCATCTGCAGGGTATGCGGAATATCCCTGCATTCAAGCGTTCCGTCACCCATTTCAGCAGAATGGATTGCTCCCCACATTTCATGCTTTCCTACTCTCTTGATAAAAAGCTTAGGAACAGGATAGAATGCAAGCTCACTTGGCTTGGTTACAAGCACATCACAGCTTCTCATCAAAAGATTGGTTGCATATACTGCTTCGAATATATTCTTATGCCAGAAACCGTGAATTCCGCTTACATCTTCTGCAAGAGCTTTTTCAGCAAAAGCGGTTGTCTCCGCAAAATCATCAAAGTGCTCGGTTGATACAGACTTCATCTCAGGAATCTCTTTCATAAGTTCGTCCCAGACATTCTTGTAATCGCCGACATTTACATATAAAACTGCCTTATTCTCCTTAATCTTAGGAAGAAGGTACTTGATAATCTCTGCAAATATCTCTTTCTGAGCGCCTGCGCCGCCTATTGTAAGTAAGAAACACATCGGCTTATTGTTATTCTTTCTCTCAACTCTTCTTCGGCAATCTTCTTCTATGTTGGCAACAAGCTCATGGTCAATGTAGTGTCCTGTATAATAAAGACTTCCGTTAGGCATCGGCTTAAGAACTTTTTCCTTCTCCATACCGTTAAGGATCTTATATCCCATATAAGCGTTCTGACACTGAATCGTATGAATGCTTCCTTCGGACAAATGTAAAGCCATCGGCCAGTTATCCGGAATAGCATTTACAACATACTTCATCCCCGCATGAATTGCTGCCTGTGCAGGCCATACATGAGTACCTACAACCGGAATATCCTTCGGCACATTCTTATATACAGGGGCCATAAGTTCTGCGTTCTTCTGATCGGATGCATTATAAGAAAGCGCTCTGAAGCCCTCGTAATTCAATGGTTCCCATACAAATTTATTAAAAAGCTTATACTTTGAAAGACGTGAACCCATAGAATATAAGTCATTCTGTGCACCGATAACCTTGGTACAGGTCGTCTCACCGTATGAATTAAGGTCCATCCAGTAAGGGGTATATCCCATATGATGAGCTGCGGATGCAATTGCCATTGATATTCTGTAATGGCCGAATCCCATACGGATATTACCTACGATTATACCCTTCTCGGTATCCCATGTAGCCTCCGGTAATCCTTCCGGGTGCTTTGATCTATCAAAATGAGCGTTTTTATCAAGGTCGCCCACAAGAACATTCATAACTCCGAGACTCTTTC
>JAEENO010000050.1 GCA_016283755.1 Lachnospiraceae bacterium
TGTATCCTTTTGGATTACTGTTTGAATTTCTTTTCGCACACGAGTTACTACTCGTGAAATCTCTTAGAATTTTCAAGGTTATTTCATTGTTCAGTTATCAAAGTTCTCTCTTGAATCAAAGATTCAAGAGGGCCTGTCGGCCTTGAGACATCAGGCGAATCCGTAGGATTCTTACCTAATATCTCGCTGTCCGCTCACCGCGTCAGCTTTTATATATTACCACGGTCAAAATCATCTGTCAACAAATATTTTCAAGTTTTTTGAGATTTTTTTAGGACACAAAATACTGTGCCCTAAAGAATTTCAAACCACTATTGATTAGTGCTTTTATCCAAGAAAATATGCCATGAGATAGATTATGCCGTTATTTTCATACAAGTAAGTAAGAAGTGGGCTTCTGTAAATGTCCACCATAATCTTCTGAACCGTATCCTGATTGGCGAACATTGTCATAGCTATTGCAAGAAGCCACACTATCGCAAGACCGCTTGCAAGTCCTGCCACTGCGCCCAGAAGACTATTGGCAGTACTTATAACAGGAAGTTTGGCCACAATTCCCAGCACTCCTGATACTATAGTCAGCAAAAGTCCCACGACAACAAATGTCACTATATATGCCATCGCGCAAACAATCCAATATGCTATCTTAGCAGCGGTTCGCTCCATTACGGATGTAAGAACCGCGTCTTTGGCTTCGTTAACATTAAGCCACTTATCCGATGTCTTATTGGCAAAGGATGGTAAAGTAATTCCGCCAAGCTTAAGAACTTCTTCCTCGGTTGGCGCTTTTTCATCATTCTTCGCAATCTCGGCTTCTTTATTCTTCTTATAATTCTTTTCGAGCGTCTCTAAGCACTTCTCATATGTCTTATCGTAGATTTTTGTCTTTAACAATGCATCCTTTACCGTAGGTGTAAGCACGCATACAAGCACTATTGTAAGTATAAGGCCGCACAGACCGTACGCGGTCTTAACAAAGCCCTTACGGATTCCTCCAAGCACAGAGAGTATCAGAATAGCCGCAACAACTATAAGTATTACGTTCATCTTTTTAATCTTATCCTTTGAATTCTGTTTCTATATAATATGTAATATTCGTTGGTTGCCTTGCCGGATAACAGCATTATAACATCTTCGGCAAAATCACCTTCGAATTTTCTTGTCCCGTTAATTGAATATATAAGGCCTCTTCCGCCTCTGTCAATTACTATATCATTGTTTTTAAGAAATGACACACCATCATAATCTTCTGCGAATATCTCTCTGTAGATTTCCTTTGCTTTAGAGTTATACACGCAGATAACGTGAGAATCGGCACTTACACCTTCCTGTGCAAGTTCCTCTTTCACCGGTTCGCAAATAAGCGCAATATACTCATTGTTGTGACATATCGAAGTAATGGTTGTTACAAGTTCAATTACCTCATCTTCTTCAGGTATCTCATTGCCCTTGTAGAATACGACCTTATTATCGCCTACTGCAACCGCATGTCCGTCCTCAAAGAAAAGCACGCTCGGGATAACAGTATCTTCATATATATATGAAGCAACTTTGTTATCAATCTCGTTTTGTCCGACAGAACCGAAATTATAGAAATTTAGCGTGGTTCTGACTCTTCCCGTTCCTATATCAACAATAGATACGGCAAGCAATTTCGCATCATACGAAAGGTCCATTGTAAGCGGATAACCCGTATTGGTAAGATGCATCGCGCCTTCGACAAGTTCGTTACCTTCCGTATCGTAGAGATTAATATAGTAAGTTCCCTTGTCTTCAGTAAGGACCGCAACAGTACCTTGAGCACCCACTTCAATCTGTCGAATCTTACGCGTAAGTACAATATGTCCCTTTAATCCGGTCGAATTCATAATATAGATATCCGACGCTTTGCTTCCCGCAATTGCTATATAGCTTCCGCAGATATCTACAATCGGATCGTTCATTTCGTAGCTTACGTTAAAAAGCTTCTCCCCGTCGGTTCCTATAAGAATCGCACCATTCTTACTGACCTTCAGTATATCGCCGTCATAATCGTAAAACGAAGCCTCGGACATCATTTCCATCTTCTCTTCGCTTATTACCTCATAATGCTGATAGCCGCGATACTTAAGTATAAGTATCACGGCGACCGTTGCAATCACAAGAAACGCGAACAGCAAGAAGATAAACCCGCCCACACGCATTCTGTGAGCTTTAAGTTTTTTCTCGTATTCACTTTCATTATTAAGAACGCGGAAATTCCGCTTCTTCTTCTTATCCATAAAGATATGTCCCCCAAAGGACTGATTAATTATTTACCCAAAAAGCTCTTGGTCTTAGCAGCTATTGACTCTGAGTCAATACCGTACTTCTTGATAAGCTCTGCCGCAGGACCGGACTCTCCGAATGTATCCATGATGCCGATCTTAAGCGTTCTTGTAGGCGCTTTTTCGGAAAGAACATCACAAACTGCGGAGCCTAAGCCTCCGATTACGGAATGCTCTTCAACTGTTACAACACAGCCTGTCTTCTTGGCAGACGCAAGAATAACCTCCTCGTCAAGAGGCTTGATTGTATGAATGTTGATAATCTCTGCATCAATACCCGCTGCCTCAAGAATCTTAGCAGCTTCTAAGCTCTCGTTTACGCAAAGACCGGTTGCAACGATTGTTACATCCTTACCTTCGCGAAGCTTAATGCCCTTGCCAAGCTCGAACTTATATGTATTCTCATCGTTAAATACCGGAATTGCAAGGCGGCCGAATCTAAGGTACATAGGTCCTTCGTACTCGTATGCTGCCTTAACAGCGGCACGTGCCTCTACGTCATCTGCAGGGTTAACGATAACCATGCCCGGAATAGTACGCATAATTGCGATATCTTCGTTACACTGATGCGTAGCACCGTCCTCACCTACAGAGATACCTGCATGGCTCGCACCGATTTTCACATTAAGATGCGGATATCCGATTGAGTTTCTTACCTGTTCAAAAGCTCTTCCCGCAGCGAACATCGCAAATGAGCTTGCAAACGGAACCTTGCCGCAAGTAGCAAGTCCTGCTGCCACACCCATCATATTGCCTTCTGCGATACCGCAATCTATAAATCTGTCAGGACAAGCCTTCTTAAATACTGCAGTCTTGGTTGCTCCCGCAAGATCTGCGTCAAGTACAACTATATCGTCATGTGCCATTCCTAATTCAGCCAACGCATTACCGTAGCTGTCTCTTGTTGCTATCTTCTTAATATCAGCCATTAGTTAGCACCGCCTTTCTCTAAATCTGCCATTGCGATGGCGAACTCCTCGTCGTTAGGCGCTTTTCCGTGCCAGCCGGCATTATTCTCCATGAACGATACTCCCTTGCCCTTAACGGTCTTAGCCACAATCGCAGTCGGGCAACCCTTGGTTTCGCGAGCTTCCTTAAATGCCTTTGCTATTTCGTCCATATCGTTACCGTTAATATTGATTACGTGGAAATTAAAAGCTTCTAACTTCTTATCGATAGGATAAGGTGAGCATACGTCCTCAATCTTACCATCAATCTGTAAACCGTTGTTATCAACAATCAATACAAGATTATCAAGCTTATGTGCTCCCGCAAGCATTGCTGCTTCCCAGATCTGACCTTCCTGAATCTCGCCGTCGCCGGCCATTGCGTATACTCTATAATCCTTCTTGTCCATCTTGCCCGCAAGCGCCATACCTACTGCTGCAGAGAATCCCTGTCCGAGTGAACCGGAAGACATATCAACTCCCGGGATATGCTTTTTATCAGGATGACCCTGAAGATAAGAGCCTACCTTTCTTAAAGTTGTAAGGTCTTCTACAGGGAAAAAGCCCCTGTGCGCAAGTGTCGAATAGAGTGCAGGTGCACAGTGACCCTTCGACAATACGAAGCGGTCGCGGTCTGCCTTCTTAGGATCCTTCGGATCTATATTCATTTCTTCAAAATAAAGATATGTCATCATATCTGCTGCCGAAAGAGAACCGCCCGGATGACCGGATTTAGCAGCATGAACTGCGGTAACGATTCCTTTTCGAATCTCGTTAGCTTGTGCTTTAAGCTCCTGAGTCGTCATTTATTATCCCTCCTATATATTCTTATCCCGCTTAATAGCGGATAATGTCTTATCTTATATCTCCGTACGTCCTTCAAGCGCACGAAGAAGTGTTATCTCATCGATGTATTCAAGGTCGCCTCCGACCGGAACGCCCGATGCGATACGGCTCACCTTAATGCCCGTAGGCTTGATGAGCTTACTTATATACATAGCCGTAGTCTCACCTTCGAGTGAAGAATTGGTCGCTATTATGACCTCATCTATATCTTCGTTCTGAAGGCGCACCATAAGCTCTTTTAACTTGATATCATTAGGTCCGATTCCGAGCATCGGTGATATTGCGCCGTGAAGCACGTGGTATACGCCGTTATACTTTCCTGTCTTCTCATACGCCGCCAGGTCACGCACAGTCTCAACAACCATAATCGTCTTATGGTCACGCGCCGGATTCGCACAGATCGGACAGGTATCGGTATCCGTAAGAGTAAAACAGGTCTTGCAATACCTTATATTCTTCCTTGCGTTAACCAGTATCTCTGCCAGCTCGTCAACTCTCTCGCTCGGCATGTTAAGGACGTGAAACGCCAAACGTTGGGCGCTTTTTCTACCGATTCCGGGAAGTGACGCAAATGCCTCTATAAGCTTCGAAATCTCACTGCTATAGTATTCCATCTTATCTCCTAGAACGGAAATCCGGAAAGTCCGCCGAGTCCGCCTGTAATATTACCCATAGACTGCTCGGATGCTTCCTCAACCTTTCTTAATGCTTCGTTGGCTGCAGCAACGATTAAATCCTGCAACGTCTCAATATCGTCAGGATCTACAACCTCTTCGGAAAGCTTAATGGAGATTAATTCCTTCTTACCGGAAACCTTAACTTCCACTACACCGCCGCCGCTTGTTGCAGAGAACTCGCTCTCTTCAAGCTGCTTGGTAGCTTCTTCCATCTGGCGCTGCATTCTCTGCGCCTGCTTCATAAGATTGTTCATATTGCCCGGCATGCTCATACCACCCGGGAATCCGCCCTTCTTACCCATATATTAATCCTCGTCTTTCTATATATCGTCGTCGTCTTCGACGTCGATTTTCATATTGATAAATTTCGAAAGGTCCACATGCTCCTGTTCATACGGTGTGTCGCCGTTATGATAAGCAATCTCGACCTCAATCCGCTTACCGATTCGCTCCGCAATCAAATCTTCAAGTCTCGAAACCCTGTCCGGCTCATCGTCATACATTGAATAAGCCACGGAATTGGTAAAAACTATCTGCAGCTTCTCGCCGTTAAGATTAAGCTTAACATCATCAAGTAATCCTTTGTCGATTCCGCCCATCTCGGTCGCAATTTCCTTGAAATGCTTAACCGCTTCCTTAATGTCTTCGGGAATTGCCTTCGGAAGTTCTTTCGGGCGCATAGCAGGCTTAGGTGCTGCATCGATCTTCGCCTGTACGGCCTCAGAGCCTTCTGCAATCGTCTTACTTACAACTCCGCCGAAGGATATCGACTGCTCTAACGTATTGATTCTGTCTATCAAAGAATCTATATTATTATCCATTCTCGGTCTGCATAATTTTATAAAAGCGACTTCAATTAAGATTCGCTTCTGACCCGAGTATCTTATCTCGTTTAAAAGCTCTGACAGGATACGTATGTAGCGAATTACCTTCTGCATGGACACGTCCTGTGCGGCTGTACGCATCCCTTCGATTGTCTCTGTTGACATATCAAGAACTTTTTCCATATTATCGGCACTCTTAATAAGAAGAAGGTTGCGCATATACCAGGTGAAGTCACTTACAAACTGCGGAAGCGAACGACCGGACATGACAACTTCTTCAACGATTCCGAGGGTTGTCTTGACATCCTTTTCTTCCATTGCAGTAAGAAGTCGGGTAAATATCTCCTGATCTACCGCGCCGAGCACGGATAATACTTTATCAAGTGTCACTTCCTCATCCATGAAGAATGCCATACACTGATCGAGGAGCGACAACGCGTCTCTCATGGAACCGTCTGCGGCCTTCGCTATGTAAGAAAGCGCCTCGTCGGTTATCTTATTATTCTCTATTTCCATAAGCTCGCGCATGCGGGCTTTCATATCGTCTATCGTTATTCTGTGAAAATCATACTGCTGGCAACGGGAGAGAACCGTTATCGGAATCTTATGAACTTCCGTTGTCGCAAGAATGAAGATTACATATGAAGGCGGCTCTTCAAGTGTCTTTAAAAGCGCATTGAATGCACCTGTCGACAGCATGTGGACCTCGTCGATGATGAAGACCTTGTATCTTCCTTCGGTCGGCGGGTACTTTACCTGCTCAATTATGTCGCGGACGTTGTCTACACCGTTATTGGACGCTGCATCAATCTCTATAACGTTCATAGAGGAGCCCTCCAAGATACTGTTACAGCTTGCGCAGTTCATACAAGGATTGCCGTCTTCTGCGTGTTCGCAGTTAACCGCGCGCGCAAAAATCTTCGCGATAGAGGTTTTACCTGTTCCTCTCGTACCGCAAAAAAGATATGCATGTCCTATTCTGTTCGCTTTTACCTGATTCTTAAGAGACTTGACTATGTGATCCTGTCCCTTGACCTCATCGAAGGTTCGAGGTCTAAATTTACGATATAACGCGGTATACGACATCCGGCTCACCTTTCTTCAGACTTAATCTATTATATTCTAACACAACTTTAACTCTATTGCCATAGTAATAACTTCGATATAAGCCTTTAAAGTTTTCATATCTTGGTACTTGCGAATTGGTGAATTCTTGTGTATACTAATTGAAGTTGTTTTACTAATCATTCTGCGAAACAACAACATTTTATGACTTGGAGACGTATCGAAGTGGTCATAACGAGACTGACTCGAAATCAGTTTGTCGGGTTCCCGGCACATGGGTTCGAATCCCATCGTCTCCGCTTATTTTAAAAAGCCTGTCCGTGCGTTCGGACGGGCTTTTTGCATCTATTAGATTTATTGTAAACATCCCCCTTTTGTGATAAAATATAGTGAAGTATTTCACGATGCAAAGGAGAATGATCATATGTGTGGAATAGTCGGATATATCGGACAGTCACAGGCTGCACCGATCTTACTTGACGGTCTTAGCAAGCTTGAATACAGAGGTTACGATTCAGCAGGTATGGCCGTATATGACGGTCAGAAGATACATTATGAGAAGACTAAGGGTCGTCTTAAGCTTCTTAGCGAGAAAACTCATGACGGCGAGACTATGCCGGGTACCATAGGTATCGGACACACACGTTGGGCTACACACGGCGAACCTAACGAGGTCAATGCTCATCCGCATCTTAATGCGGATAAAACCATTGCCGTTGTACATAACGGTATTATCGAGAACTATACCAAACTTAAAGAAAAGTTAAACGCGAGAGGCTACACCTTCCAGTCCCAGACAGACACCGAGGTTGTTGCCCATTTGCTTGATTATTATTATAAGAAATATGATGATCCGTTAAGATGCGTTACCAAAGTCATGCATCGTCTTGAAGGCGCTTATGCGCTCGGTATCATCTTTGCAGACTATCCTGACGAGATTTATTCCGTTCGTAAGGATAGCCCATTAATCGTAGGTCGAGGCAAGGACGGTAACTTAATCGCATCCGATGTTCCGGCGGTTCTTAAGTACACACGTGAAGTATACTTTATCGAAAACGAAGAGATTGCAAAGCTTACCAGGAACGAAATCTCATTCTACGACGTAGACGGTCAGTCAATAAGTAAGCAGTCAAAGACAATAGATTGGGATGTTGACGCTGCAGAAAAAGGCGGCTATGACCACTTTATGCTTAAGGAGATTCACGAAGAGCCGAAGACCGTTCGTGATACAATCAATCCTCGTATCAAAGATGACAAAGTTGATATAGAAGAGCTCGGCATGACGGATGATGAGATCAAAGCTATCTCCCGTATCCGTATCGTTGCCTGCGGAAGCGCATACCATACAGGCGTTACCGCCAAGTATGTATTCGAAGAAATGGCTCGTATCCCTGTAGAAGTCGATATCGCATCGGAATTCAGATACAGAAATCCTATCTTGCAGGAGAACGAACTTGTTATAGCAGTAAGCCAGTCGGGCGAGACTGCAGACACCAAGGAAGCCGTTCGTATGGCTCGCGCCATGGGTAATAAGACACTTGCAATCGTTAACGTTGTAGGTTCCTCCATCGCCCGTGAAGCAGAGAAAGTTATGTATACCTGGGCCGGTCCTGAGATTTCGGTTGCAACAACCAAGGCATATTCCGCTCAGCTTGTGGCTTTCTATCTCCTTGCAATGAAGTTTGCCGAAGCAAGAGGTCTTCTTAAGGAAGACGAGATGAAGTCACTTATTCAGGATCTTAAGAAGCTTCCTGAGCAGATAGAATTATTACTCGGAAGTAAAGAACGAATCCAGAAATTCGCAACACGTTTCCTTGCAGCCAAGGATGTATTCTTTATCGGCCGCGGTATCGACTACGCGATTTCAATGGAGGGCTCATTAAAGCTTAAGGAAATCTCTTACATTCATTCGGAGGCTTATGCCGCAGGAGAACTTAAGCACGGTACCATCTCTCTTATTGAGGAAGGCACACTTGTTGCGGCAGTTGCGACTCAGGAGAGCGTATATGCCAAGACAGTTTCCAATATAGTTGAATGCAAGACACGTGGCGCCTTCATTCTTGCGGTTACCACAATCGGTAACGAAGATATTGAAAAAGTTGCGGACTATGTAATCTATATTCCTCAGACCAACAAGTACTTTACCAACTCACTCGCGATTATCCCGCTCCAGCTTTTCGGTTACTACGTATCCGTGGGCAAGGGCTATGACGTGGATCATCCGAGAAACCTCGCTAAGTCGGTTACCGTAGAGTAACGGGTCGAACTTTTATACATCCTAACTTAAGGAGATACAATATGTTTAACCTTGAACGTTTCATCAATACATATGTAACGAAAAGGAACTCTTCCCTTTTCTTACCTGATATAGAAGCCAACAGAGAAGAATTATCCCGTAAGATAGAAGGCAAGTCTGTTCTTGTAATAGGCGGCGCCGGTTCAATCGGCTCTTCCTTTATAAAAGCGCTTCTCCCGTTTAAGCCTCAATCGCTTGTCGTTGTAGACACTAACGAGAACGCCTTAACAGAGCTTACCCGCGACCTTCGTTCATCTGCGCTTCTTTCATCATCATGCGATTACATAACCTATCCGATGGACTTTGCATCGCCTGTATTTAAGAAGATGTTCAAAAAGCGCCGCGGATTCAACATCGTCGGCAACTTCTCGGCACATAAGCATGTACGTTCCGAGAAAGACATCTACTCGGTAGAATCACTTATTCAGAATAATGTACTTCACGCAAAGGAACTTCTCGATCTTCTTTCAGAGTTTCCGCCGGAAGAATACTTCTGCGTATCTACCGACAAAGCCGCAAACCCGGTTAACATAATGGGTGCGTCCAAAAGAATCATGGAAGATGTTATATTCACATATTCAGACAGATTCCCGGTTAAGACAGCGCGTTTTGCGAATGTAGCTTTTTCGAACGGCTCACTTCCTGCAGGATTTATCAAAAGAATCGAGAAGCTTCAGCCGCTTTCTGCACCGAGCGATGTCAAGCGCTACTTTGTAAGCCCTGAAGAATCGGGTCAGATATGTCTTCTTTCCTGTATCTTAGGCGAGAACCGTGCAATCTTCTTCCCGAAGCTTAAAGAAGCCCAGATGATGACATTCGATGCAATAGGAACCGCATTGCTTAGGGAACAAGGTTACGAACCTCTTCTTTGCTCATCAGATGAAGAAGCAATAGAAAAAGCCAAGGACTTATGTAACGGAAGCAACAAGTATCCGGTTCATTATTCAATTTCCGATACCTCGGGAGAAAAGCCGTACGAAGAATTCGTAACGGATGAAGAGACAGCAGATTACGACCGCTTCAGTTCACTTGGAGTTATAGAAGGAAAGACGATTCCTGACAAGAAGCGCGTAGCGGAGCTCTTCGCCGAGCTTTACAGCGCTTTTTCAAAAGAAGAGACTTCCAAGGAAGAGATAGTTACAATTATCAAAAACTACTTGCCGAATTTCGAACATATAGAAACCGGCAAATCATTAGACAGTAAGATGTAAAATAAAGCTCAGATGAAAACCATCTGAGCTTATTAATTATATATTCCATTCAAGCAACTCTAAGAAATGCTTAAAGTTATATGGATAGCAATTGCTTCCTTCGAACTTGCACTTCTTTAATCCGTTATCATACTTAACTTCAACCTTCCAGTAATCTCCATCAAGTACGAGCATCTCGTGAGATATATATTTACGCTTCCACTCACTTAAGTAACAGCACCTGATAACCTCAAGGACATCGTCCCATGACCACTCACTATAGATGTCTTCCTCGAACTCCGTCATCTTGTTGAAGGCAAGTTCATCACGAACCACCTTGACTTTATCGCCTTCTTTTGTAAAAGTTCTTCTCTCTCCGTTATCATGACCGGTAAATTCAACCGAAAGCTCTATGATATGCTCTATTGCATTCTCAAAATCCGCTGCTTTCTGTTCATTGGCATTCATTACATACTTGCCGCCGATTTTCTCATAATAGACTTTCGCTTCTTTGATATACTCTCTCTGTACATCGATCCGCACCTGAAGGGAAGGGCACATTACCTCTTCCTCATCAAAATCTCTCCGCAACGCCTCACGCTTCATTTCGAGCATTCTTCTTCTTGCACCGTGAATCCAGGCAAGTACTCTCTCTTTTGACTTACCCTTAAGTTCATATTCTACAACTGCATCAGGACTTAACATCATATATTAATCAACCTGCCACTTAAGGAAACTGTTACATTTTTTCTTGGTCCAGTCATAGATGCCCTTATATGGCATTCCTTCCTCGGCCACATAATAATCGTTTCCTATCTTAATATAATTCTTATGAATACATACCACTATCGGCTCCACGTATTCGCCTTCTTCAGGCTGATTGAAAGTAATTCTATAGCACCAGTCATTATCCGTATCCTCCGGAACAACTTCAGCCTTACATATCATAAGGTCTCCGAATGTACGAAGATCGTATATATCATTCTTTACCACTGCACTGGCACCGGTCGGTATTTCTACACGGGCCGAGGTGCTCATTTTAATAAGATCAAGAACATCTACTTCTTCAGTCTCACTTGACTTTGCAGAAGTAGCCAAAACAAAAACTGTAAAACCCACCAATATCACTGCAATTATCTTTTTCATATTGCCACCCTCCTAAAGCTAGAATACAATGGAATGAATATATAGTCAATGGTTTGTTTACATTTTTGTCATATATTTACAAATTGTTCATAATTATCTTCTTCTTAAGAAAAACTCCTCGAG
>JAEENO010000051.1 GCA_016283755.1 Lachnospiraceae bacterium
CGGTATTATATCGATAATCGGATACTTTATGTTATAGGGGAATAGGTTATGGCAAATAAAGCCACGGGCAAAGGTAAGAAGAAAAGCTCTAAAGCCGTAAGTACCAAGGCATCCAAAGCTAAGACTTCGGCTAAGAGTAAGACCGTTAAGAAAGAAATGAATTACGAATACAACATGACGCCTATTAAGGAGGCGTTACTTGTTGTATTTATTGCCATATCGTTATTTATATTTATCTGTAATTTCGGCGTATGCGGTACTGTAGGTAATTTCATTTCTTCCGTTAACTTTGCGCTTTTCGGATATTTATGCTACGGTTTCCCGATTTATCTTGTGCTTTTAGTGCTTTTCTTTATAGCCAATAAGCAGAACTTCTGGGCAATCGTAAAGGCGGTATTGTCTATTATACTTGTAATCGGATTGTGCTTCTTTATTGCGCTTTGCTTCGAGGGCAATTATCCTGAAAAGATTCCGGATGTGTGGTTTGAAGGTTATAATCTTCATAAGGGCTGCGGAGTCGTCGGTGCGGCTCTTGTATCATTTTTTGTGCCGAGAATCGGACTTTTCGGATCGTATTTGCTTTCGATATTACTTATAATTATCGCGTTTCTTATTATCTTTGAGCGTTTTGTCTCAACGGTTATGGGATATTTTATAAGGAATGATAAGGATTACGACGATCCTTACGAAGTAAGAGAGAAAGTTAGGATTAACGCCAATGAATTACCTTTCGGCGAACCTGAAGTTGTCGAAGATAGAAGAAATAAGCTTTTCAGAAGAGATAAAGTTGTAACCGGTGTTGCATATGATACCGAGATTAATAAAAAAGTTCGTAAATCGGACGAAATGGCTGAACTTACTTCGGATATAGCTTTTGAAGAAGCTAAGGTTATTAAGCCTGAAGAGAAGGTTAAGAAAACAGCTAAGAAGAAAGAGCCTGTTGCAGAAAAAGTTCCTGAAAAGGAAGATGTAATTACAGAAGCAAGTAAGGCTGTACATATCGAGAATGACAATACTAATTCCGATTATGTATTTCCGTCTATTGACCTTTTACAAAGAAGCAAGAATGCGGGAAGCGATAACAGCGCATTCCTTGAAGATACCAAGAATAAGCTTGAACAGACCTTGAAGAATTTCGGCGTAGACGTAACCGTTACCGACGTAACATGCGGTCCGTCTGTTACGAGATATGAGATTACGCCAAATACGGGTGTTAAGGTAAGTAAGATTGTTGCGCTTGCCGATGATATTAAGCTTAATCTTGCAGCTGCGGATATAAGAATCGAAGCTCCGATTCCGGGCAAATCCGCGGTCGGAATCGAGGTTCCGAATAAAGAGAACAAGGAAGTCAGATTAAGAGACTTACTTGAATCCAATGAATACAGAACCGTTAAGACCAAGATTCCGTTTACAGCGGGTCTTGATATTGCCGGTAAGCCGATTATTGCCGATATTGCCAAGATGCCGCATGTACTTATTGCGGGTTCCACAGGTTCCGGTAAGTCGGTATGTATCAATACCATCGTAATGAGTATACTTTATAAAGCAAGACCTGATGAGGTTAAGCTTATTATGGTAGACCCTAAGGTGGTTGAATTAAGTGTATATAACGATATTCCGCATCTTCTGATTCCGGTCGTAACTGATCCTAAGAAAGCTGCTGCAGCGTTAGCCTGGGCGGTTAGCGAAATGACTGACAGATATAAGAAGTTTGCTGAAGAAAACGTTCGTGATCTTTCGGGATATAATGAATCCATTATGTTCAAGGCCAAGGAAGATCCGGACGAGATTAAGAAAAAGCTCCCACAGATAGTTATTATTGTCGACGA
The DNA here is from genome assembly GCA_016283755.1 of Lachnospiraceae bacterium. GTDB lineage: Bacteria > Bacillota > Clostridia > Lachnospirales > Lachnospiraceae > XBB1006. The sequence goes on from JAEENO010000051.1 coordinate 1,830, forward strand.
GCTTGCCGATCTTATGATGGTTGCACCGGGAGATGTTGAAGAAGCAATCTGCCGTCTTGCACAGCTTGCACGTGCTGCCGGAATTCATCTTGTACTTGCAACTCAGAGACCTTCGGTTAATGTAATTACCGGTCTTATTAAGGCCAATATGCCTTCACGTGTTGCTTTTGCCGTATCATCGGGTGTGGATTCAAGAACAATCTTGGATATGAACGGCGCAGAGAAGCTTCTCGGTAAGGGCGATATGCTTTTCTATCCGCAAGGATATCAGAAACCGTTACGAGTTCAGGGCGCTTTTGTATCGGATGAAGAGGTTTCGGCTGTATGTAATGCTATTAAGAGCAATAATCAAAAGGCAGTGGAAGAGACCAAGAACATAGAAGAAGAGATTAAGAAAAAGGTCTTAAGTTCAGATACTATGGCACCGGGTCTCGGAGCATCTACCGACGACGGCAGAGATGTGTACTTCGGTGATGCGGGACGCTTTATTATCGAGAAAGAAAGAGCTTCTATAGGATTACTTCAGCGTCAGTTTAAGATTGGCTTTAACAGAGCAGCCAGAATTATGGACCAGCTTGAAGAAGCGGGCGTGGTAGGACCTGAAGAAGGAACGAAGCCGAGAAGAATATTATTGTCACTTGCCGAATTTGAGAATATGCTTAATTCGGATGATACCAATGAATAGAGTTAAAGGAGTCGAGTGTATGAAATGTCCAAAATGCGGAGCAGAACTAAATACGGGAGCGATTTTCTGCGATCAATGCGGTAACAAGATTCTTGAAGTACAGGATTATAATGAATCCGAAGAGAATATCAGTGAAAAGCTCATAAGAGAAGCTGCATTAAAACAGAAAGAAGCAGAAGCAGTAAGACAGGAAGAACTTAAGAAAAAGAATCGCAAAAAGAATGTGATTATATACTCATTAGTCGGTGTTGTGGCTCTTGTGGCAATTATCTTTACGATATCTGTTGTGATAAGCAATAAGAAAAACAATAATTCCTTTGATTTTCAGTTTAATGCTGCCAAGGATTATTATAAGAACGGACTTGCCGACAAAGCTTATGAAGCTATTGAAAATGCTCTTCGAATCGAGCCTAAGGACGAGCAGGCACTTTTACTTCTTTCCAATATCTGCCTTAAGCTTAACGATGAAGATGGTGCGATTGACGCATTATTATCCTGTATAAGCTATAATCCGGAGTCATTTGAAGCTTATACGGCTTTAATTAAGTTATACGATAATAAGGGTGATTTTGAAGCCATAAAAGCATTATCCGATAATGTAAATGATGATACCATAATTCTTCTTTTCAGAGAATACTTACCGGAAGCTCCGGAGTTCGGAACGGAAGAGGGCGAATATGACGACGAATTTCAGCTTGAAATATTTACCGACAATAACAGTGTGGTCTACTTTACACTTGACGGCAGCGATCCTGTTGAGAATGGAGTGCTTTATTCCGAACCTATAGAGATTAAGGCAGGAACCACAGTAATAAGAGCAGTTGCTGCCAATGAATACGGAATCTACAGTGAAGAGATTACAGGTAAATTTACCGTTGAGTTTAAAGTTCCTGATAAGCCTGTTGTATCTCTTCCAAGCGGTACATACTCTGAGCTTATGCAGGTGTCAATATTCGTTCCTGAAGGCTGTAAGGCATATTACACTTGGGACGGAAGCACACCTAACGCATCTTCGATTCTTTATACGGGACCGTTTGATATACTTGAAGGCAACAACATTCTTTCGGTTATAATTATAAATGATAAGAATCAAAGTTCGGATGTAGCAAGATTTAATTATATCTATTATCCGACAAACGATGATGAAGGAAATGAATAATTAGGCATAATAAAACCTCCGGTTATTATCGGAGGTTTTTATATTACTTATTATCCGGGAAAATCTCGGTATATACAATTTCGCTTACATAATCAAGATAGCTTTCTTTTAAGCCTTTGAACTTTTCGGTAATAAGTTCTCTTATTTTTTTATCACGTTCGAAGTACTTTTCTTCATCGCTCATGTCGGTTAAATCAGGATCTTCGTAAGCGTTGACGATGTATTCTATTATCTCTTCGGTAAGTTGTTCTTCTCGAACCGCATCGCCTTTTAAAACTTTTGACTTCTTGTAAGACATGATACCGATTACAGTAAAGATAATTAACAATAATCCGAGGATTATAAGATCGAATATCTTAGCTGTTGTGTCACCACCGGCAATCGGGATTATATCAAAGAAGATAAGAACACCGAGTACTAAAAGAATTACGTCCATTATTAAAAATGAATAAAAACTCGAACGGTTCTCGGATTCACGCGTCGTAGCTTCTACATAAGGTTTATTTGAGCTCATTTGTAGGCCTCCGTTATTTGATGTATTACTTAAAATACATTATAACTCATATAGGCAAAATTGTCTATTTTGTGTATAATAGAATAGGTTGATTATGATAACCAGAATGGGTGAATTATATGAAAATCACAATTTGCTGTGTCGGTAAAGTTACGGAAAAGTTCTTTTCCGATGCTATAGCAGAATATTCGAAACGCCTTTCGAAATATTGCACCTTCGAGATAGTCGAGGTTAAGGATGAAAAGACCAAAGAGAATGCATCCGACAATGAGAATAACCTTGTCAAAGAGAAGGAAGGTAAGAGAATTCTTGAGAAAATTGCGGATAACTCTTACGTAATTGCACTTATGATTAACGGAAACGAGCACTCTTCGGAGAGCTTTGCGGCAAAATTAGGGAATCTCATGAATGAAGGGAAGTCTAATATAACCTTTGTTATAGGCGGCTCTCTCGGTTTATCCGATGAGGTTGTAAGAAGAGCGGATTATTCCTTAAGCTTTTCAAAAATGACCTTCCCGCATCAGCTTATGAGAGTTATTTTGTCTGAGCAGATTTACAGGGCTTTCAGAATTATGAATAACGAACCCTATCATAAATAGGAGGTTATAGATGGCACTTAAAGAATACAGTATTTCACTTGAGAATAAGAATTTAAAGAGTATATTCGGCGAGCTTGATTATTACCTGAAGAAGATAGAAAAAGCTTTCCATGTGACAATAATCGCGCGAAATGATGCCGTTAAGATAATCGGCGACGAAAAAGATGTTGCATTAACCGAGAAGACAATAATTAAGCTTCTCGATATAGAAGAAAAGAACAAAGAAGTAACAGAACATGACGTAGACTATTCAATCTCGCTTTGTCTTGAAGACAGAATAGGAGATATGCCTGTAACCGATAAGGAGACTATATGCCATACGGTCATGGGTAAGCCTGTTGCGCCTAAGACAATAGGACAGAAGGAATATGTAGATGCAATCAGAAAGAAAATGATTGTATTCGGACTTGGTCCTGCAGGTACGGGTAAGACTTATCTTGCAATGGCAATGGCGATTACAGCTTTTAAGAATGAAGAAGTATCCAAGATAATCCTTACAAGACCTGCAATTGAAGCGGGCGAGAAGCTCGGATTCTTACCCGGAGACCTTCAGAGTAAGGTAGACCCATATCTTAGACCTTTATATGATGCACTTTATCAGATAATGGGTGCGGACAGCTTTATGAAAAATATGGAAAAAGGACTTATCGAGGTTGCACCTCTTGCCTACATGAGAGGACGTACACTTGATAACGCTTTTATAATACTGGACGAAGCGCAGAATACAACACCTGCGCAGATGAAGATGTTCTTAACACGTATCGGGTTCGGCTCAAAGGTTGTTATAACCGGTGATGCCACTCAGAAGGATTTAGGTCCTCAGGTTGAATCCGGTCTTGATGTAGCGCTTAAAGTTTTAAAGAATGTTGAAGAAATCGGCATTATTAAGCTTACAAGTAAAGATGTCGTAAGACATCCACTTGTTCAGAAGATAGTTCTTGCTTACGAAGAATTTGAGAAGAAAAGCGCCAAGAGGGATTTGGGAGATAAGCCTTCTGTAAGAAGAACAAAAAGAAGTATCGATAAAAGGAACTAGATTAAAATGCGAATAAAAGATTCCATTAACAGAGGCGATAAGTTTAAATTTGCCGTAATCCCTGTGTTGGGACTTGCAGCGATTATTGTATCTGCAATCTATAATATAATATCGTTGCAGGAGACGGTATTACTCGCAATCTGTATGGCACTGTCATTTACTGTATTCCTGTTTGCGTTTGAATATGATTATTTGACGCAGGATCCGTTTAATAATATACATTATGAGATATCGAAACTGGTTATATTATTTGCGGTTATGTTTGTAATCGCAGTGCCGCTTGCTATATTTAAGATACCTTGTACGTTATGTACTGCAGTAACGATTTTATTTGCATCATCGTTACCGTTTTATACCGGTATGGAACTTTCGATAATACTATTTATCTATACCGCAGTACTGTACAGATACAATACCTATGAAACGGTTATTTATCTAACACTTGTGCTTGCGGGACTTTTATTCGCAAAGTCCGTTAAAAACGAAAAGAACAGACAGGTTTTAATATTTGTTATATTCGGAATTATATTTGTAATGCTGTATCTTCTTCAGTATGTTAACGGCAGAGCAACCGATTATAAGCTTCTTATCAATAACTGTATTGTTGCGATAATCAACATTATCATTATGCAGGTTGGGCATTTGCTTATGAAAAAGTTCGGTAAGCATGATATTCCGCTTGCCGCAGAGACGATTCTTTCGGAGTCCTTCCCGCTTGTGCTGTTAATGAAGAATTCATCGCTTATAAAGTATAATCACGCCAGAAAGGTAGCGCTTTTATCATCGAGAGTGGCACGTCTTATAGACCTTGACGTAGAACTTTGTATGACGGCCGGCTTTTATTATGCGCTTTGCGATAATGACGAAGATGACCCGATTGATTTTGCATGTACACTCGGTCGTAAAAATGCTTTACCTCCGCAGATTATCAATATTATCAGTGCATATAAAGCAATTAAAAAGCCTATTAAGACAAGAGAAGGTGCGGTTATAGAGATAGTAGATGAGCTTCTTACCAAAGTTCCTAAGCTTGAGAACAAGGATATACCGCGTCAGATTGTGATAATAAGCATGCTTAACGATATATCGACTTCCGGAATTATTGATGAGAGCGGACTTTCGATGAATTCGTTTATTAAGATGCGTGATTATCTTGTAAAGGAGATGGAAAAGCTATGACACTCGATTTCGTGAATGAAACCGACATCGAATTTGATTTTTCGTATGAGGAGATTGCAACCAAAGTCATTGAAGCTACTCTTGATCACGAGAACTTTCCGTATGATGTGCAGGTAAGCCTTACACTTACCGACGAAGATACGATACGAGAGATTAACAGAGATAATCGAGATATTGACAGTGTTACGGATGTGTTGTCATTCCCGTTTCTTGATTTTCCGGCACGAGGTGAGTACGGATTTTTGGATGACGATGATACAGTATTTGATCCTGATTCCGGAGAGGTTATATTGGGAGATATCGTTATCTGCTTAAAACGGGTTATCGATCAGGCGGAAGAGTACGGACACTCAAGGCTTCGTGAGTATGCATTTTTAATATGCCACAGTATGCTTCATTTACTGTCATACGATCATATGACACCTGAAGACGAAGAAGTAATGTTCGCAAAGCAGCGCGAAATATTAAATATATTAAACATTGTTAGGTAGGGTTAAAAAATGAGAAAGTTAAAACTTATTCTTTCTTTGATTGTTCTTGTGCTTGCGCTTTCCGCTTGTGGCAATAATAGCGAAGAAGATGATGAATTCGCACCGAGTAACGTGTTCGGTGAAGAAAACGAAGACGAAGGCGGTACGGAAGAAGAAGAGGAAAAGCCTGAAGAGGATAATTCTCATGAAGGTATGGTCAGAAGCGGTATTTCAGGACTTTATATCGATGAAAATGATGCAAAATATCGTCCGCTTGCAATAATGATGGGTAACACCAAGTCAGCCGCTCCTCAAAGCGGCATAGGAGAGGCATCCGTTGTCTATGAGATCCCTGTTGAAGGCGGAATCACAAGACTTATGTCTATAATCGAAAATTACAAAACACTTAAAAAGATTGGCTCCGCAAGGTCGTGCAGATATTATTTCTGTCATTATGCAGCAGAATATGAGGCATTGTATGCACATGTCGGCCAGTCGAAATATGCAAAAGATACGCTTGCAAACAGCAGGGTATACAGCATTAACGGCTTAAAGGGTGAGACGGATTCCGTATTTTTCAGAGTTTCCGAGAGAAAAGCTCCGCATAACTGTTATGCTAACGGTGAAGCGCTTTTTAAATTTGCTGAGAAAAAGAATTACGGAGTTTATCTTCCGGAGGGTATGGAAGATCATTTCTTGTTTGCCGATGAGAATGACTTAAATGAACTTACAATGGGTGAAGATGCGTCTTATGTGGAACCCGGATATTCGGTTGATGCGCCTTATTTTGAATATAATGCCGATGATGAGCTTTATTACAGGTATCAGTATAAGGGCAAGCATGTAGATCTTGAGACGGGAGAGCAGCTTACATGCACAAATATCATCATTCAGTTTGTAGGAATATCTTATTTTGATGATAACGAATCTTTGAAAATAGGTACAGTGGGTAAGGGTGAAGGATTCTTCATTACACACGGTAAGAAGATAAATATAACCTGGACTAAGGATTCGGAATTTGCGATTACGCATTATTACGATTCCGAAGGAAATGAAATAAAACTTAATCCGGGTAAGACATGGATATTACTTGTTAATAAAAAGAGTGCAAATAAAGTTGTTATAAAGTAGGAACGTTATGATACCAAAGAAACGTAGAGGAAGCGAATTCATTGTTCAAGGTTCAATCCTTGCGATAGCTTCAATAACATCAAGAATCATCGGCCTTTTATACAGAATTCCGATGACCAATATAATCGGTAATGACGGTAACAATTATTATGGTTCGGCTTTCGAAGTCTATAATATTATGTTGCTTATTTCGTCATATTCGCTTCCGACCGCAGTTTCTAAGTTCATATCGGGTTATAGAGCAGTCGGAGACTATAAAACCGTTAAAAGAATATACAAAGCCGCACTTATGGTTTCACTTACAAGTGGAATTATTGCTGCTTTAATAGTATTCTTCGGAGCTTCTACGATAACGAAAATCTTAAAAACACCGCTTTCCGTATATGCGCTTTTGGTGCTTGCACCGTCTCTTATTATACTTTCTGTAATGGGTGTGCTTCGTGGTCTGTTCCAGGGTATGGGAACAATGATTCCTACGGCTTTTTCTCAGATTATAGAGCAGATAGTTAATGCAATAATAAGTGTTACTTTCGCATATGTCTTATATAACAGAGGATTGAAAATCGGTGCTGTACTCGGTAATTCCGAGCAGTATGCATCTGCATTCGGTGCTGCGGGCGGTACACTTGGTACAACGCTCGGTGCTTTATCGGGACTTATATTTATAGGATTTATCTTTGTGGCTTTTGTTCCGGCATTATCAGCTATGGCAAAAAAGCAGAAGAATACGGAGACCGTTCCTTACGGAAAGCTTGTTAAGATTCTTATTCTTACAATAGTTCCGGTGCTTTTAAGTACTACGATCTATAATATAAGCGGTCTTGTAGATCAGGCAATCTTTAAGAACGTTATAGCAACTCAGAGCTATACTGCTGAAGAAGTCAGTCAGTTTTGGGGTGTATATATCGGTAAGTATAAGCTTTTAATCAATGTACCTCTTGCGATAGCATCCGCAATGGCTGCGTCTACGGTACCTGAGCTTACTGCGGCATTTGCACAGCGGGATATGAAACAGGCGAGAAAGAAGACATATCAGGCAACCAGATTTGTAATGGTTATTGCATTGCCTTGCGTTGCCGGTCTTGCGGTTCTTGCTACTCCGATTATGGAGCTTTTGTTCGGAGATAGTTCTGAGCTTGCGGGCTCGATGCTTGTAAGCGGTGCGATTTCTGTTGCTTTCTATTCGCTGTCTACATTAACAAACGGTATATTGCAGGGTATTAACAGACTTAACGAACCTGTTAAGAATGCGATTATATCCTTGGTTCTTCATTGCATCGTACTTGTTGTGTTAATGTATGGCTTTGACCTTAATATTTATGCTGTAGTCTATGCAAATGCTTTTTACGCATTCTTAATGTGCGTTCTTAACGGATTATCTATAAGGCGATATTTGCGCTATAGGCAAGAGGTTTTAAGAACATTCATTATTCCTGCTTTTGCGGCGGCTATAATGGGTGTTGCCGTATATTTTACAAGATACGGCCTTATGCTTCTTTACTCCGACAGAGCGATAGTTACGAAACTTTGGACGGTTGTATCCATATTTGTTGGAGCTTTTGTATACTTT
>JAEENO010000052.1 GCA_016283755.1 Lachnospiraceae bacterium
ATTTTTAAAGGATCAGATATGAGTAAGGTTATAGTTGGCATGTCCGGCGGCGTAGACAGTGCGGTTGCAGCGCTTCTACTACGTGACATGGGATACGAGGTGGTTGGAGTAACCCTCCGCACATGGCTGTCCGACACAGGTGAAGAAGGTCGCTGCTGCGAGATGGAAGATGCCCGCCGCATCTGCGAGAAATTGAATATTCGATACTATCCGCTTAATTGCCGCGAGTTATTCGACGAGAAGGTAATCAAGCCTTTTGTCGATGCGTACCTTGACGGCCTTACGCCGAACCCCTGCATAGAATGCAATCGCTATATCAAGTGGGAGCGTATGCTCTATTATGCGGATGTATTAGAGGCTGATTACATCGCAACGGGTCATTATTCTTCAATAGTAAAGCTCGATAACGGTCGCTACACCGTAAAGAAGGCATATCACGCCGAAAAAGACCAGACCTATATGCTCTATAAGCTTACGCAGGAGCAGCTTAGCAGGACGCTTATGCCGCTTGGTGATTACACCAAGGAGCGCGTTCGCGAACTTGCCGCGAAGGCAGGTCTCGGAGTTGAGAGTAAGCCAGATTCTCAGGAATTATGCTTTGTTATAGACGGAGATTATGCGGATTATATCAAAGCGCATACAGATAGAAAAGTTCCTTCCGAGGGAGCTTTTATCGACATGGACGGAAAAGTGCGCGGCACGCATAAGGGGTTCATTCATTATACGATAGGTCAGAGAAAGGGCCTTGGAATTGCGGCGGAAGCGCCGTTATATGTAGTTAATAAAGACATCGAGAAGAATATAGTCTATCTTGGCGCGGAAACCGACCTATACGCAGATACATTAATCGCGGATGAAGTCAATCTTATGTCGGTCGACGTAATCGATAAGCCTATGAAGATTAAGGCAAAAGCGCGTTACCGTCAGATAGAGCAGCCGGCAACGGTATATCCTCTTCCTGACGGACGTATCAAGATAGTCTTTGATGAGCCTCAGCGGGCACTTACCACAGGACAGGCAGTCGTAATGTATAAGGAAACCAACGTCGTCGGCGGAGGCAGGATTGCGGAGGTAATAAAATGAGATATTACATAGCGGATCAGCACTTTTGTCACGGAAATCTTAACGAGAAGATGGATTGCAGGGGCTTTTCTTCCACCGAAGAAATGAATGAATATATGATTACGCAGTGGAATTCGAAGGTCCGCGCAAACGACGAAGTTATAATCCTCGGGGATTTCTGTATCTCAACTACGGGTAAGGAAGTAAACGAAATCCTGGCGCGTCTTAAGGGCAGAAAGCATCTAATTGTCGGCAATCATGATAAATATATAGAGCGAAGAAGCTTCGACAGAAGCCATTTTAAGGGTATCGAGACCTACAAGGAATTGAAGGACAATAAGCGCAAGGTCATCCTGTCACATTACCCGATCATGTGCTATAACGGGCAGTATCACTATAACGGCGGCGAGGAGTCGACGACCTATATGCTCTACGGCCACGTGCACAACACGTACGACGAGATATTGATCAATGATTATATCAAGGAAGCAACAAGTCGCAGACGCTTAATCGATAACATGTCCCGCGAAGTTACGATCCCGTGCAACATGATCAATTGCTTTTGCATGTTCTCCGATTACGTCCCTTTAACCCTCGACGAATGGATAGAAGTAGATAAGAAAAGACGCGAATCCCTCCCGTAATTCGAGAGGGATTTTGCACATATCCTTGACAAGAAGATGCAAATATTGCATAATTGAAATGGATACAAGTGCAAATTATACACTTTGCAGATATAAGAGGTGCAATATGAGTACTATCAAAGAATTAAGAAATCAAGCGAAACTTACCCAGCAGCAGGTCGCAGACATTGTCGGAATTTCTCTTCGTTCATATAAAACATACGAGAACGATCCTGCGAAAGAGGACACCCTCAAATATAACTATATATTGGATAAGCTTAAGACCATAACCATTGTTGATGAAGAACACGGAATCCTTGAGATTGAGGATATAAGAGAAAAATGTAGCGAGGTCTTCAGTAAGTATCCGGTGCATTATTGCATCCTTTTTGGTTCATATGCCAAGGGAAATCCTAATGAAAAAAGCGATCTCGATTTCCTCATATCGACAGATGTAACAGGATTAAAGTTTTTTGGAATTATAGAAGAATTAAGAGAGACTTTTAATAAGAAAATTGAACTTCTGACAGTATCTCAGCTTAAGGATAACTTAGAACTTACAAATGAAATCCTAAAGGACGGAATAAGGATATATGGATAATATTAAAGATGATAGCTACTATATAGAAAAGATAAAAAGCGATATAAGGTTTATAATAACGCATATGCAAGACAAAGAAATAGAAGATTTGGAGGATGATGAATTACTCCAGGATTCGATGATGTTCCGAATGGTTCAGATTTCAGAGAATGCGAAGAAATTGACAGAAGCATTTAAGAATGAGTATACATCCATACCTTGGGATGCTATGATAGGATTAAGGAATCGAATTGTCCATGATTATGGAAATGTTGATCTTGATATTGTATTTGAGACCTTGAAATATGATATTCCGTTGTTGCTGAAACAACTAGGAAAGGAGTTATGAGATTGCCAAAGCTCTTCTCCGCGACGGCATCCCGGAAGAGAAGATAGCACAGTACCTCGACATGCCGGTAATCCAGATACGTAACATCTCAAAAGAAATGAAATAACACAATACGAATCCCTCCGGAGAAGAACACCCTCCGAGAGGGATTCCTTTATTATGTTATAAAAGCGCATCCTTATATGCATGCATCCAGCACAGCATATCCCTCACGCTATCTTCGATAGGCCTTGGCTCATAGCCCCATAACTCACTCGCCTTCTTGTGACTGAACACCCCATTCGAATTAAGCACAGACACCGCATAAGGAGTAAAGAACAGCGGCAGTCCATGCTTCACGCAATGCTTCTCATACCGCGGCGCAATAAATCGAGCCATACGTTCCGACAGATATACAGTCTTATACCCAAGCCTACGCTCCTTTTTCACAATATCAAGAATCTCTCGAATCGTCACGTAATGCCCCGACAATATATACCCCTCGCCCGGAAGCCCCTTATTAGCGCAATCAACTATCCCACAAGCCACATCACGCACATCCACGAAATCATACCCACCCTGTAAAGCAACCGGCAACCTGCCGGAGAGAAAGGAGAGCAGCATACTCGTCATGCTGCCCTTACCGAAATCCCCGGGACCGATTATGCCTGAAGGAAATACAATACTTGCATCTAACCTGCGGCGAGAAGATTCATATACCAGATCAGTCGCAATTGCTTTGGTTTTAGCATAATGGCCGCAAACTAATTTAGGAGAAATTGAAGTATCCTCGGTAATAACCACACCCCGAGGCTTTTCCGGGATGGCGTGAACGGAACTTACGTATACGAGCTTGCGAACCTTCGCTTCCTCGCAATAGCGCAATATATTAATAGTTCCGCCTGTGTTAACCGTGTATATCCTATAATGAGGGTTGGATGCAACCGATACAATACCCGCGCAATGGATGACGCAAGTGTTGGGACCCGAATGAGCGAAAAAGCGTTTTAATGATTCATCATTGCACAGGTCTCCGAAGACAACCGAAACATCATAAGGGAGCTTCCTTATAAAAGGATCGTCTTTTTGAACCAGCGCATATATTTGTGCAGATTTATTCTGAATCAGGAGTTCATTTATAACAGCTCTTCCGAGAAACCCGGTAGCTCCGGTTATAAGATAGCGTTCGTACATAATTTCTCCTTCATTAGTCGTAAGAAGTTAAAAGACATATGTTGATTATCTTTCATATGTCCAGTATAATCGGAGATAACAGTAGTCTACAACCGTCAGATTGGCAGGAAATGGCGGAAAACAGGAACATACATCAACTTACGTTGTATAGAACAACAGATTAATAAATACTGTTGAGAACCGGAGGAATAATCAATGAGAAAAAGTGACGCAAGAGTAAGATATACGGAAAAAGTAGTAAAAAATGCATTTCTTGAAATACTCGCGAAAAAACCGATTAACAAAATCACAGTTACAGAGGTATGTGAAAGAGCGCAGATCAACCGCTCTACATTCTACACACATTACAGCGACTGCTTCGAGGTGCTTGAAGTTATAGAACAGGAGATAATCAATGATTTCATAGAATCGCTTAAGCTTATAAAAGAGCCTGACGAGAGAGCTTTTATAATGGCTATATATACCATAATACGGCAGCACGAGGAAGCATGTCGCATCCTCCTCTTCAACACCGAAAGCCGCCATATGGTTGATAAGATGTTGGACATTGCAAGACCTGTAAGTTATAAGCTGTGGAAGGAAAAGCTCCCGAATATAAGCGACAACGAGCTCGAGATGCTATACACACATCTA
>JAEENO010000003.1 GCA_016283755.1 Lachnospiraceae bacterium
CCCATTATAGGTGCCAATGTTGAACCGAGTGTAGCACCGATAAATAATGTCGGAACAATCTCACCGCCCTTAAATCCTGCTTCAAGCGTAAGCGCCGTAAATATTATTTTTAAAATAAAAGCTCCGGCAAAAGCTTTTCCAACAAAAGCTGCATTTATAACGCTTTCTCCAAGTCCCAAGTAATCCTGGGTATGAAGAAGTGATGCCAAAAAGCACACAATAACGCCACCCACAAAAGCTCTTAAGTAGGCATTCTTTAAAAACTTGCTGTATAAGTGATGTGTGCCATGCATTACAAGAATAAAGATTATTCCGACAAGTGCTGCGATAACGCCGAGTAAAACAACCTTTAATGATGCAGCCGAATAAATATCCGGTACCGATACAACGGGATGAGGCACTTTACCGCTCTGTGCTCCGAGAAGCTTAGCTATATAATGTGAGAAATATGCCGTAAATACGCAAGGAACAAGAGCCGAATAATGCATAATTCCTACCATTGTTACTTCCAGCGCGAACACAGCCGCTCCAAGCGGTGTTCCGAATAATGCTGAAAAAGCGCCTGCCATTCCGGCCATTGTAATAATCTTAACCGAATCATCGGATAGTCTTAAATTACGTGCAAGAAAATTTCCGATACTTCCGCCAAACTGTAAGGCTGCACCCTCACGGCCTACGGAACCACCGAATGCATGGGTAATAATCGTTGCCGCCAAGATAAGCGGTGCAAGCATAAGTCTTATTACCTTGCCTTCTTTAATGGATTCAAGCACCTGGCTTGTTCCGGTATCATCTGATTTCTTGAAGACCTTATATAAAAATACAATCAAAAGACCGCCAACCGGTAAGAAAAGAACCATATATGAATGCTCAAGGCGATATTCCGTAACAAAATGAACCGCATATAAAAATCCCGATGCAATAACACCGATAACGGTGCCAAGAACTACAGAAATCACAAACCACTTAACAAGCGATGCAATTCCCTTTCCGAAATTTCTTACCTTCTTCTTATCTGTAATTGCAGCTATAAAATCTTTCATGTAAAAATCTCCCGGTACAATATCTATTCCGTATCATCCTGTACCTTAATCTTATAATCGTTGCGTCCGCTCTCCTTAACGCCGTAAAGCGCTTCATCGGCCTTATTAAGAAGATCGTCAAGTGAAAATTCCCACGGCTTCTTTGCAAGGAAGCCTCCGATTGAAATCGTAAGCTCGGATCTTACATCCGAAGCCTCGTTTTTAATATTCAAATGATGAAGATGGCTTCTAAGCTCTGTTGCGATTCTGTCGCCGACATTCTTAAGCGGCGCTTTTACAAGAATAACAAATTCATCACCACCGAATCTGTATCCGTTACCGATATCCTTAATCGCTCCGCTTATCACATCGGAAACCATAATCAAAACTTCGTCGCCTCTTACATGTCCATAAGTATCATTAAATATCTTAAAGCAATCGACATCTATAATCATCAAAAGAAGGGATTCATTATTGGCTTCGCAATCCGCAATCATTCTCTTAACGTCTTCATTAAGAGAGTATCTGTTCTTAAGGCCCGTAAGTCCGTCACGTCCCGATATCGAATTGGCACTTGCCAATGAACTTCTTACTTCCTCAAGGCTAATCTTAACATTAATCGCCCTTATCTTCTCAATTCGCTCCTTTTCGGACAGAATCTTACAATATTTGGCATAATCAACGCAAGCCTTCTTATAATTCTCGCTGTCCTTGACAAGCGTATAATACTTTAGATAAAGCTCATAAAGCTTAACTCGCATACGCGGCGGATCGATATCATTAATGAGGTTTTCGAAGCTCTTTAAAATCCGCAGCATATCATCGTAGCATTTATTCTCTTCATATAGAAGCGAAAGCTCCCTTACTGTAAAGAAAATATCAGTAAGGGATTCACTTCCCGGCTTGAACTCCTTCGGAAGCTCATTATAATGCTCTTCGAAAAACTTCTTATCACCGCGTTTACACCTTACTCTGCATAACTCAGTCATAAGAGTGTCCGTATAATATTCCTCACCGATTGTCTTGGCTCTTTCATATCCTTTGCTTATATACTCTTCCGACTTCTCATACTCTCCGATATGAAGATAAGCCGCACCGATATTAAGATGGCATATCGCAAGCCATTTCTCGTACAGCAAGGTATCCTGCTTCTCACGAAGCAGGATTTCCTCACCCATTTTAAAATACTTAACCGCTGACTCGTAATCATTAAGTTCCAAAAAGCAGTTACCGATACTTCCGTAATATACGCCTACATAATAATTAATGCCATTGGCTTTAACGTAATTAAGCGCCTGTAAGTAGCAGTCCATCGCCATATCCCGGCTTCCGAGCTCCTCGAAAGTTACGCCCAGTGAGCTAAGTGACCTGCAATACATGACAGAATCACCAATTTCAAAGTATTGCTTCTTACACTCTTCGAAAATCTCTGTGGCCCTCTCATATTCGCCTCGCCACAGACACTCAAGTCCGTGCTCGTAATCTTCTAATACGATTTTTTCCTGTTTATTCATACTTTATTATTTACCTGAAACAACAACTCCATTAAATGCCATCATCGGTATTATAGCACTTCCGTTTGTAGTAACTTCTTTAGATACAGCTTTGATATTATTGAAAATATCACCGAGGTTACCATTAATCATAGCTTCGGATACAGGTCCTGCAATCTTGCCGTCCTTAATGTAAAAACTATTCTTTGCAACGCCTGAAAACTCTCCGCTTACACCCGGCTCTCCACCGGAGAAAGAGCCAACTACAATACCTTCATCGATACCCTTGATTATATCTTCATACGGAATATCACCCGGCTCTATAATGAGCGACTCACAAGCATTCTTAATCGGTTCAAAGTCTGTCTTCTTGGCTGTATAAAGGTCAATTGTATAATTTTCCAAGATACCGTTCTTAATAATATCAACATTCTCAGCAAGGAAGCCGTCTTTTGTAAAATGCTTATTATCTAGGATTCTCGGATCATCCGCAGATACTCTTATGGTAAGCTTCTCATCGGCTACCTTCTCGCCCTTCTTGCCGTACCATTGCGAAGTTTTATTCTTGATAACTTCGTTTCCAAGATAATTCTCATTAAGGAATTCAACAAATTCCAAAAGGCTCATACCCTTTAATACCATTGTGCCGGTGAACTTATGATCAAGCGGCTTAGCCTCAAGAAGCTTAACAGTATCCTCTATTTCTTCTCTTGTATTGGCCTGATTGATAAATGGTGTCTCAAGATCTCCTGTCGTAAACCACGCATACTTCGCCGAGGTAACTTTATCACCATCAACTGCGGTCATCGCAATCATAATGGAATACGAACCTGTAATCTGTGTAATTCTGGTTCCGTTAGTATCATGATACTCGGTATGATTGCTGTCATAACTTGCTATAGACTGCGTTACGCAAATCTTCGGATACTCTTTCTTAATCGTATCAAGCAATTCCGTAACTCTTTTAAAAAACTTATCAAGATCCGGCTTATCGACGCCTTCTCTAAACTTATGCTCTCCCTGACGAGGTGCCATATCATATGCTTCGTCTGCAACAGAAGCTTCAGCTACCTCAAGACAATCTCTTATACCGTTTTCAATATCTTCATCCGAAAAGCTGTTAATCTTAACCTTTCCGTACTTATTATTCTTATAGGCGCCGAGAATCATCTCGGTATTAAATACAGTTCTGAAAAGCGAGAACTCACCGCCTTCAACATTGAATTCCTGCTTCTCGGATAACGTTGCCACGCAACGTGCCATATCTACGCCTTCTCTTACAAACTTTGCAAGAGTAGATGTTGCTATATTATCTATCTTCTGCATATTAGCGTCCTCCTATAGTAATCTTACATCTGATCTCCGGACCGCCATCCGTTACAGGCATAGGCTGCTTCTTACCGCATGTACCCGAATTTGACCATGTAATATTATCTGATACCATATCAACTGTCTTTAGCATATCAAATGCTATGCCGGAAACCGTTGTATCTAAAATAGGACGTGTAATCTTTCCTTTCTTAATCTCGTATCCTTCATTAACACCGAAAATAAACTCACCGGTATAGTCTGCCTGACCGTTACTGCTTTCTACGAGATAATATCCATCGTCGGTAGATGCTATCATATCCTCAAGTTTATCTTTGCCGGGAAGAATAAGAGTATTTCTCATTCTAATAAGCGGTTCATCCGAGAAGCTGTAAGCTCTGGCGTTACCGCAAGGTTTCTGTCCGTACTGCTTGGCGGTCTCTCTGTTATTCATATATCCTACGAGAATACCATCCTTAATTATCTCACAATCCGTACACTTGGTTCCCTCTTCATCAACATATACAGGAAGTGGAACCGGTTTGCCGAATGCTTCATATGCAAAATCCGTAAGTGATATAAGCGGACTTGCTACCTGCTTGTTAAGATATGGTCCTGCAACCGAACCACCACGTACAAGATCTGCCTCTACCGTATGACCTACAGCTTCGTGTGCAAGCATACCTGCCATCTTACCACCTAAGATTACGGTTTTAACACCTGCTTCTGCATATACGCCTTCACGCTTTCTCATAATTGACTCGTATGTACTGTCAATTAACTTAAAGTAATCTCTCGGATCCTTGAATTTATCGATAAAATTACCGAGTGATGAATCTGAAGAGAATAATCCTACAGGTTTACCGTCAGGAGTGAGTGCTGTCATTCTCACATATATTGTGGATCTCGGAATTGCTGTATGTGCATCATATCCATCGGATGTATATAATATTTTCTCTCTGCTCTGTTCCCTTATTACTATCGAATGGCTCTTAAGACCCTTACATTTCTCTGCCGCATATGCATCAAGTTCTTTGGCAAATTCCACGATGCGCTTCTGCTCTGTATCTATAACTTCGTGACGAAGTTCTTCTTTGCCCGTAGAAATATCAGCAGGAAGAATACGTTCCTTATTGATATGCTTATCCATAAATAAAGCATTCTCGGTAGCTGCTTTAAGCACTGCTTTTCCTGCTTCAATTGATGTATCAGCCATTGACGAGAAACCATATATACCATTCTTTCCTACCCTTGCGGATACACCGGAAGAATTGGTTCTCACATTATTCTGAACATCACCGTCCGTAACCACAACTTGTCTTTCACGATTCTCGTGTTCTCTAAGTTCTGTCATAAGACCGGTTTCAAAAGACTCTTTCAAACTTGCTATGTTGTCCTGTAACACTTTTTCTAACCCTCCTTAACATTGTTAAGATTATGGTTTTATTATATAGTATAATCATTAATCTTTAAAGGTATATTTTCTGACAGGTTCAATTATTCCGTTAACAGGTCGCATTTTACCCGCGACCATTAAAAGTTTAATAAAAAAGAGCATATCAATCGATATGCTCTTAAATAATTTATTCTTCCTCTATTGGCTCTTCACCAAGTAAATCAAAGGCTGCCATGGTTCCCGGAATAACTCTTCCACAAAGCCTACATATTCCGTACGCATCCTGATGCTCTTCACATATATGTCCGAGCTTTTCCGGATCCGCATCACGAGCGTCCGGATATTCACTTTTAATCTTATCTTCAGGACTTACACCACAGCATGGCTTATCATCCGGTTTAATAAAGAAATCCATATATTAGCCTTCTTTCTCAAGCTTATTCTGAATAAGCGTAGTCGATACAAGTAAAAGCACCGAACCGATAATTATCAATGTCGATAAAGCATTTACGTCAGGCGATACACCTTTTTTAACCATGCTTAATATTCTTAAAGGCAATGTCTGTGAATCCGGACCTGCAGTAAAGAACGATACGACTACATCATCAAGTGAAAGGGTAAGCGCAAGCATCGCACCCGATAATACGCCCGGTGCAATCATCGGAAGTATTACTCTTGTAAATGTATGCAATTCGTTAGCACCAAGATCGTGCGCCGCCTCCTCAATACTCTTATCAAAGCCCGCCATTCTTGAGCGTACCGTTATTACCACAAACGGCATTGAAAAGGTTACATGCGATATTATAAGTGTCGCCATATTCATGCTTATATTAACCGACGTAAAAAGAATAAGCATTGCAATTGCAAATACGAGCTCCGGTATAACTATCGGGATGTAAAGCGACGTACTTATCAAGCTTTTTAACTTAAATTCAAATCTGTTAAGTCCTACAGCGCAAAGCGTTCCGAGGAATGTTGATAACAATGTACTTACAAAAGCAACTATCAACGTATTCTTGAATGCCTGCATCAAAAGTGTATTGGACCACATCGATATATACCAGTCAAATGTAAAGCCCTCGAATACCACATTCATTCGTGAAGTATTAAAGGAAAAAGCTATTACCACCGCTATCGGCATATATAGGAATATATACACAAGACACGCATAGACAACCGACCACGGATTATTCTTAATCTTACGCGATTTTTTAAGGAAGGTCTTTTCTGTTTCTTTCATACTCGTCCCTCCTTAAACCATGTCATCAAGCGAACCGACCTTGCCGTATAACCTCATAAGCAAAAGTGTTATTACAATTAAGATAATCGATAACGATGCTCCGAGCGGCCAGTTTCTGGCTGACATAAACTGATTCTTAATTAAGTTACCAATGTACATGGTCTTCGCTCCGCCCATCATATCGGCTATATAGAATAAGCCCAGTGACGGAATGAATGTCTGTATGGAACCCGCGAAAACTCCCGGCATAGTAAGCGGCAAGATTACTCGCGTAAAGACATGGCGCTTATTGCAGTAGAGGTCTTTTGCGGCCTCAATAAGTGACGGGTCGAGCTTTTCTATAGATGTATATATCGGTAATACCGTAAATGGCAAAAGGTCATAGACCATACCGAGTAAAACCGCGCCATCCGTATATAACATCTCAATCGGAATCTTAATAACACCAAGCGATATAAGCAGGTGATTTACGATTCCCGACGAACGAAGAAGAGTGTTCCATCCGTAGATTCTTATCATTGAATTAATCCAGAAAGGAAGCATCAATAATAAAACCAAAAAAGGCTTAATCTTCTCCGACGAATTGGCAATTATATACGCAAAAGGATAGCCGACAACAAGGCATATCACCGTAGTCTCAATCGAGAGCAAAAACGAACTTCCGAATACTTTAAGGTAATCTGTCGAAAGAAGCGATTTATAAGCTTCGATTGACGGTATGAACTCTACGCCGCCGTATCCGTTTCTCTTAAGCACCGATATACCCACAACCAATAAAAGCGGCAATACAAGGAAAAGCACAAGCCATACAACGCTTGGCCCTATCATGGCAAGCGGAGGAAGTGAATTTTTAATCTTCGCCTTCATCTACGCCCTCCATTTCTTTGTAGAGCTTCTCGGTTGTCTGCTCGATTACGTTGTAGATCTGCTCTTCCACGGTATGTACGATTATAGCATCCTTCGGGCGCCAGTGGACGTAGACACGCTTACCTACTTCAACATGGTCGTCATTCGGATGGGACGCTACTTTAAGTATCTGACCGGTAAGAAGTTCAACTTCGGTCTTCACAACGGAACCCGCAAATATATGCTCTATTACCTTACCTCTGATAGAGAAATGCTCCACCGGAGTCTCCGATAACTTAACGTTCTCCGGACGTACGCAGATATAGATCATTTCTTCCACGCCGAATCCCTTGGCATGAAGAGCCGCCTTACCTGCTTCGAGATCGATATGTAACAGATCACCGTCAACGGATCTTACATAACTTTCCAATATATTGGATTCACCAACGAAGCTTGCAACGAACTTTGTCTTAGGATGATTATATACCTCATCCGGAGTACCTATCTGCTCCATAACACCTTCATGCATAACCGCGATTCTGTCGCTCATTGTAAGAGCTTCCTCCTGGTCATGCGTTACATACACGAAGGTAATTCCAAGCTTCTGCTGTAAATGCTTTAATTCAAGCTGCATCTGCTTTCTAAGCTTTAAGTCAAGTGCACCCAAAGGCTCATCAAGCAGCAATACTCTAGGCTTATTTATCAAAGCGCGCGCAATAGCAACACGCTGTTTCTGTCCGCCAGACATCTGGGCAGGCTTTCTCTTCTCAAGTCCCTCAAGCTGAACAAGCTTAATCATCTCGCTGACTCTCTCTTTAATCTCTGCCTTAGGAACTTTTTTCTCGACAAGACCGAATGCGATATTATCCTCTACATTCATATGCGGGAAAAGCGCATAATTCTGGAATACCGTATTAACGTTACGCTCGTTAGGCTTCAAACCCGATACGTCAACGCCTTCAAGCATTATCTCTCCGGATGTTGCTTCCGAAAAGCCCGCAATCATACGAAGAGTTGTCGTCTTACCGCATCCTGACGGTCCGAGAAGTGTGAGAAACTCGCCCTCTTTAATATCAAGAGACAGCTTTTTTACAACCTTAACGCCGTCAAACTCTTTTTCCACTTCGTTAAGTCTGACGATTACGTTCTCACTGTTCAATTATTTATCCTCCAAAATAGAACCGACAATTAAAGAATCTTGTCTCCACGCTCACCTGTACGAATTCTGATTCCCTCGTCCACGGTAGATACGAAAATCTTTCCGTCGCCGACGGATCCCGAAGATAACTCCTGCTGTAACTCATACACGACATCATCAAGGTCTTCGTCCCAGACAACTGTCATAACATGAATACGAGGAAGTAAATTAATCTCCACGTTTAACTCAGAAAACTCGCTTGAATCCGACTTCTGATTACCGCAACCCATAACGGTTGTAACGGTCATACCTGAATAATCGTTCTTGGCAAGTACCTTTTTAACGGTCTCAAGGTTCTCCGTTCTTGTAATGACTTCGATTTTCTTCATACGTGCCTCCTAGTTCTTCATCTTAGAGAATACGTTATCATAATATGTTGCAGCATCTCCTACATCACCGATAACATGAGCTTTTGCGAAAATAGCGGAGCTGATGTTCTTCAAAGGATTGCTGTAATAATCTTCACCCATTAATTCCATGGTACCCTTATTTAAGCATACACAAGGATACTCGTCGTAGCACATCTTGTAAATCTCAGGTCTGTGGATAAAGTTAATGAACTGATATACAAGATCTTCCTTTGTAGTCTTTGATGACATAACGAAGTTATCGTATGACATCTCGTTTCCTTCAGGGATATCAACAAGTACGATATCGTTGTTGATTGCCTGAGCCTTAACGGCATCCATGTTATATACGATACCTACGGCTACTTCATTGGTTGCAAGTGCCGAGAAAGGCGTATCGGAATCATATAACTTTACATTGTTAGCAAGCTTAACAAGCCACTCTTCTGCTTTATTAATTGTTGCTTCATCTGTTGAGTCAGGATCTTCTCCAAGAGCTTTTAATGCAAGATCAACAAGCTCACGGCAGTCATCCGGAACAACTATATTATTGGCAAGTGCAGGATTCAACAAATCATTAAGGTTGTTGATCTCTACTCCGAGTTCTGCGCATTTTGCCTTATTCATTACTATTAAAGTGATGGTTGCCATATATGGAACCGTATACTTATTGCCCTTATCAAAACCGAGATTAAGGTTATCTTCGCTGATATTAGCCATATTCTCAATCTTTGACGTATCAATCTCTTTAATAAGTCCCTGTGCAATCATCGCCGGGATTACATAATTACTTGCAACGAAAATGTCATATTCACCGGTGCCGCCTGCAACAAGCTTGGCAAGCATCTCTTCATTACTCGAAAAAGTAGATTCAACTACATGAATACCGGTCTCCTGCTCAAAAAGTTCGTAAACTTCCTGAGGAATATACTCGGACCAGTTATAGATATACAAGGTATTCTCCTTGTCAGCGGCAGAGCTTCCGCAGCCTGCCATGAGGCCAACCCCCATGAATGTGACAATTAAGACAGCCACCAACTTTACATACAATTTTCTCATTTCTTTGTTTCCTTCCTGCATAACAAAATTTCTTTATTAGTACGCGCAGACATATTTTTACGCATACCGCAACGACAAGTGTAGCATTTTTTTATAAAAGGTGCAATAATAAAGTTACGAAATTTGATTACATATATTTATATATTTAAAGATTTATTATAAGGGGAATATAAATGGAAATAGAAAAGAAATTCCTGGTTGATATTTCAGGTCTTCACCTTGAGGATTATCCTAAAAAAGAACTAATGCAGGGCTATGTCTTAACCGATCCCGTAATAAGAGCGCGCCGTGAAGACGATAAGTATTACCTTACCGTCAAGGGCAAGGGACTCTTGGCTCGCGAAGAGCTTAATCTTGACTTATCGCACGAAGCCTTCGACAGCTTAATCAAAAAATCAGATAACGCCATCATTGAGAAGACGCGCTATCTGATTCCTTATACATATAATACCGCTACCCGTATGTCCGAGTGCCATGCAACAATCGAACTCGACATCTTTAAGGGTGCGTTGCAGGGACTTATAATGGCCGAGGTTGAATTCGATTCAACCGAAGAAGCCCGCGAATTCGTTGCTCCGTCCTGGTTCAAAAAGGAAATAACAGAGGACAGCCGCTACCAGAACGCCAAAATGATATCCCTTAATCCTTACGAGATAAAAGCTCTCATCGGATAATTATCTAATAACTTCAAACTTACGGTTGGTAAAAACAATTCCCTTAAGTTCTTCAAATCTTCTGTCAAGCGGACCATCCGCGATAACGGTATCAAGTGATGCCGCAAGTGTGTCAATTACCTTATCTGACATAAAGTCTTCCGTAAGTCTTAAGATGTTATACTTCTCTTGGTAAGTATCCGCATCAAGAAACTGATTAATAACATCCATCTCGTTTTCAAACTTCATAAAAATCCTAACCTTTTTGCATATTTAACATTTTTTCGCCTTCGGCAATAAAATCTCTCTCATAACTCATCTTACAGTTCGGACCGAATACGATTAAATCCATTACTGTCTTATTGAAATCTTCCGTCTCCTCAAAATGCGGAGCGCTGCAATATTCATGCTTATCCGCAACGTCCTTAATTGAGTCGTCGTCAAAGCTCTCACTTGTATTATTTAATGAACGGGTAAGAATATCTTCTTCGAACTTCTTGGCTGAAGTCTCGTAAGCCGTTCTCTCCTGATAGCTCTTAGTAGGCTTATCTGCCCTCTTTGATGCCTTAGCAGGCTTAACTGTATTAGCAGTTTTCTTAGGCTCGCTCTTTGCTGTAAATACGGGTTTCACAGGCTTTGAAGCTTTCATCGGCTTTGCATTTGCCGTAGTACCGAATGCCGCCTGTCTTAAATCATCCTGTGTCATTCCGTCAACTTTTTTCTCTCCCGCCAAGTCATCCTTCGCAGCCTTCGTAAGCCTGCTTACTACAGTAAGCATAACAACACCAATTATGATCGGAAAAAATAAACCCATAATCCTTACCTCCTAATCTTTAATCCTATGTATATATTTTAAGCATTTTCAATCGATTAGTCGATTAAATTTTTATAAAATTTACATAAAATCAAGATAAGAAAAGCGCTTACAGTTCGTAGTATCTGGTGCTCTTTATTACTTCAGGCAATTCTGACGGAGAATTGATCAAGTATCTTGCATTATCAACTTCTCCCATACCGTATGACGCATATATAAACGGCAAGTCGTTCTTAAAAGCCGAATCCATATCCGTTGCAGTATCACCTATGTATATAGCTTTTTTAATATCACATCTCTCCATAAGGATTCTGATATTCTCATCCTTAAGCTTACCGGTTCTTCCGAAGTTCTCGAAATCCTTAAAGTAACTTTCAAGACCAGTCGTATGAAGCAGCGCTTCTATATAACCCTCCTGGCAGTTACTTACTATATATAAGTCATAATCATTTGAAAGACGGATTATAGTCTCTTTCATGCCGTCGTACAAGCGTCCCGGATGGTCATAGAGATAATCAATCTCTTCCTTACAGCACTTATCAAGTACTTCAAGCGCTTTTCTCTCATCAATCGTAGGGAAAAGCTTTACAAAAGCGCTCATCGGCTGTCCCATGTACTTAGACATCTCGGAAGGTGAAATTGTCGTCGTAATCTCCTTATATCTACCCGCTGTTAAATTCCACGAATCCGTTATAACGGATACCGCATCCCACAGCGTGCCATCCACATCAAAAATCAAAGCTTTATTCATTCTTACACTCTCTCATATCTATAGAAGTAGTACTCCTGATCGAAGTAGGTCTTCTCATCACTCATTCCCGTTACTTTCCAGTCATCTCTCTCATCGAGATTAGGAAAATGCGCATCTGCACGATACGCATAATTAATCTTGGTCACATGCGCCACATCGCATTTATCAAGCATCATCTCATATATGCTCTGTCCGCCAATGACATAGATATCGTCGCTTTCATACTTTGAAAGCTCTTTCATAAGCTCTTCTTCATCGTGCACAACAATAGCGCCGTGTCCGTCGTAATTCTTACTTCTTGTAAGCACTATATTGGTTCTGTTCTTTAACGGTAATCCGTTAGGAAAGCTCTCTAAAGTCTTTCTTCCCATAACCACAACCTTACCTGTTGTAGTCTCTCTAAAAAACTTCATATCTTCAGGGATTGAGGTAAGAAGCTTATTCTCATAACCAATTCCCCAGTTCTTATCAACCGCAACAATTATATTCATATATATCACCCTTTATCCTTATGTAAAAGTGCTTAAATCGCAATCGGAATATCCTTGATCTGCGGACCCGCCTCATATCCTTCTATCGTGATATCCTGCGATGTGAAGTCGTAGAAATTCTTAATATCAGGATTGATCGTTACACGCGGTGCAGGAAATTCAGGTCTTGTTATAAGTTCTTCTACAAGCGGAATGTGTCTGTCATAGATATGCGCATCCGCAATAACATGAACAAGCTCACCGGGAATCATATCAACCGACTGGGCAATCATCATAAGAAGAATTGAATACTGGCAGACATTCCAGTTATTGGCTGCAAGCACATCCTGGGAACGCTGGTTCAAGATTCCGTTAAGGACAAGCTTGTCACAGTCCTTTTCCTTCGTTACATTAAAAGTCATCGAGTATGCACAAGGATAGAGGTTCATCTCATGAAGGTCCTGATGCACATATATATTAGTCATGATTCTTCTGCTGTATGGATTATTCTTAAGGTCGAAAAGCACTCTGTCAACCTGATCCATCATACCTTCCTTGTACTCATGCTTAACACCCATCTGGTAACCGTATGCCTTACCGATAGAGCCGTCAGGATCTGCCCATTCATCCCAGACATGTGACTTAAGGTCATTAATATTATTGGACTTCTTAGACCATATCCATAAAACCTCGTCAGCGGCAAGCTTAATAGCAGTCTTACGAAGGGTAAGCGCCGGGAACTCTTTCCTAAGATCATACCTATTCACAACACCGAACTTCTTAACCGTATAAGCCATCTCACCGTCAGGCCATTTCGGGCGAACCTTTTCTCCCATAGTATTGGTACCGTTATCGATAATATCGCGGCACATATTCTTAAAAATTCCATCAGCAAGACTCATAATATTACCTCTTTCATTTTTAGAAAAACTACATAACCTATTTTACATAATAGCCCTCCAAGTTTCAATTAAAAATCTGTTAGAATTGAATCCTGTACATAAATCAAAAATTTTATATTTTTTACATTTTCCCCTTGACATAATATAGCCCATACTATATAATCATTAATGTTGCTGACGCAACGAACTGAATATGCGCGAGTGGCTCAGTTGGTGGAGTACGACCTTGCCAAGGTCGGGGGCGCGGGTTCGAGTCCCGTCTCGCGCTTAAGAATAATAAAGGGTATCCCATAAGGGATACCCTTTATTATTCTTAAAACTTCGCATCGAGACGGGACGACCTGTTGGGAATTCCGAAGGAATTCGCAACGCTACCTCTGTGTCCCGTCTCGCGCGTAAACTTCGGCTCGGTCCGCTCGTAGCTCGCGGTCCACCGGACCGCACTCGCCGTCTCGCACTAGAACTTCGAATCGAGACGGGACGACTTAACATGATTGCCGTAGGCAATCATGTTGTTTCCTCTGGTCTCGCCTTCGGCTCGGTCGGTTCGTACCTTGTGGTCCACCGGACCACACTCACCCCGTCTCGCGCATATATCAGATCTTAATCATATACAATCTGCTCCGCCGAAATATCATCTACCTCTTCCCAGTCACAAATTCTCTTAAAAGCCAAAGCCATTTCATCATCAACCGGATAAAGGAAACAAATTATTTCATGAGATACCGTACCTAAGAAAAGCTTCTTATCCCTGAAGAAGCATAAATCCTCAAGCGATTCATCTCCCATTCCAAAAAGTAACGACTTATACAATTCGATTACTATTTCTCTCGATTCCGGACAAACCTTAAAAAGGTAAACATGTTTTTTATTATCCGGCATAACATAATAAGAAAACCAATGTGTAGTCTTAATATCTTTTATCAAATATGGCCTTAACCTGTCCAGCATTTTCTCTGTTTCTGCATCTGCAAAATACCCCTTAGTAAGCGAAAAAACGTCCGCATAGCTAAAGCATACATCCAGAAACTCTCTTAACTGCTCATTTTCAATATTCTCTTCCGTTCTGTACATATTTCTACTTTACCTCAAATATAATACCAGCAATGTGCATCACTACATTATCTCCATCAATACATCTTCCTCTGTACGACCATACTCGCGAAAGCCGCATTTTTCATACACATGAATTGCTCTTGGATTATCACGAGCCACACTTAATATAATTCTATTTAATTTAAGCTCCGTCATTCCATATTCAACAATTGCAGAAACAGCATCGCTTCCGTAACCCTTGTCTCTCATTTTTTCTATTATTGTAATGCTTATCTCACCTTCCGAATCATGAACATCCATAAGCTCAATACTACCAATAAACTCGCCGGTCTTTTTCTCAATCATTGGGAATACAGGCGCTTTTTTCTCGATATTCATACGAATCCAGTATATTTCGTCTTCCTCAGCCTCTTCCTCCGATATGCCCAATAGGCTTGCAACATTATCTTCTTTTACACTCCTAAGGTATTCCGGTATAAAAAGCTCCGTAAGTTCAGCAAACTTAATCTTTTCCGTCTCAAATACGGTTTTCAAGCCTTCCATTTTACAAGCCCTTAATCTATGCTTCCTTCACTTTATATTTTTATCGAGAAACTCCTTTATATCTTGCATTGTAACTTCGCCGCGCTTTTCTTTTTCTACGTATTTTTTAAACTCATCTGTTGGTTCTAATCCATCTACTTTAATTATGCCTACAGCATAATCCCACGCCTGTGCATTTGTCATCTTCATACCTCCTTTTCAGCAATCCACTCATAACTATATATGGTATTATACCACATATCTATTGATGTGATACAATCGCAATTCCTTTATCGATTCCTTCTATCGCTTTCATAAAACCTGCTTTTCCTTTATCGTCAAGATGATTATATGGTTCATCAAAAATATAGAAATCAGAATCTTTTAATATCGCTCTAACTATAAGTATCTTTTTACGCTCACCCGGCGATAAATTTGTTCCCCCAGGTTCAACAACATAATCAAGCTCTTTATCCATATGTAATAATTCAAAAAGTTCTTTTACTTGACTCTCTTTTTCATTGTTAACAAAAAGATTATCCCCTATTGTCCCCGAAAAAATCGAACCATCTTGCTCTAACAATGATACAAACTTTCGCAAGTCTCTAATAGTAAGACTTTTATCATTATCACCCTTAATCGTTCCTGTATCAGGTTCATAAAGCCCAGCCATAAGTGCCATAAGAGTACTCTTCCCCGTTCCATTCGCTCCCTTAATATGGTTTATTCTTCCCTTTGTTATAATACATGACTGATTTACAATAACCGGTCCTACGCTCTCATCATACGCAAAGCTCAGATTATCGCCTTTTAACTCTGATATATTATCGGTATCAGCGGTATTTCTGCTCTTATCTTCCATATCACCATAAAAAAGCATAAGGCGCTCTTCATATTCAGGTGCTGCTTTTACTTGATTAATATAGTTTTCAGCATAACTATACCACTGATCTATCATCGGCAAAACAAGAGTTGCTGTAAAAATCATTCCTACAGACATATATCTTTTATATGCAAAATAACTTCCCAATAAAGTAATTATCAGGGGGATTATCTGTTTAATTATAAAATCATAACCCTCATTTCTTCCAATAAAACTTGATTTTCTTCTGCCCGTCTTATCCCAGTACTTAAAAAACGTACTCTCATAATATTTCATTAGCAATTTTATGAGATTATTATTCTTCACGAAATCCTTTGATATAAATACATTATTTTCGGAAGTACGACGCGCCTCCTCATATTCTGCAGTTTCTCTCGCATATCTTGCCTTTTTACCGGCTAAAAAGCTTGCCTTAAACACTTTAATCGCCGGAAGAAGAATTATAAAACATACATACATTATTGGAATCTTATGTTTTATAAATAGAAATACTGCAACAACAAAATACGTTATCATCACAATCGGTATATCATATATATATACGGTATTCCAATTATAATCTCCCAAATCTCCGGATAGTCTCTCAATTACTTCGCCCGAATCAGTTTTTTCTATATCTCTTAATGGCTTTTTTATAAACCTTTCCATCATATATGCATCATATTTAAAACCTTGCTTATTCATATATATGTATTCCAACATCACAAATATTGGAACAACTATTATCGTCATAATCATTGCCAAAACGAATCCGGGAAGTCTATTTAATATCCCCACAGAGTCCAAACTGATTAAATAATCTGCCATTTCCCCAATCAAAAATGCATTTATCGTTGGCAACAATATCTGCATCCACTGGGCAAAAAAATCAGCAACAATAACACCACGCATATAATACGCACAGTCTTTTCTCATTTGTCTATTATGCTTCATTCAATCTGCCTCCCTCCATTTGCAATCTCTTATCCCACGAAAGAGCAATTCTTTCGTCATGAGTGCAAACAAACACGGTAGTATCCAGATTTCTTAATATACTAACAAGATATTCAACGCTTTCCGAATCCAAATGATTTGTTGGCTCATCCAGTACTATAAATTCTGCCCTACGTGCTAAAGTCAACGCCAAATAGAATTTCTTTCTCTCACCACCAGAGCAATCTTCCGGTTTTTTATCCATTATATGCATATTATTAAAACCTTTCATTATTGTCTCAAATAACGAAAGATCTATCATCTTTTCATCATCTAAGCCGGCAACTATGCTTCTGGCTGTTAGATTTAATTCCGGCTCTTCCTGAAAAGAATATGCCATATCCACATTCTTACGTTTTAGAATACCATCAGTTAAATCATCAAAGCCCAAAAGAACTCGCATAAGTGTTGTCTTGCCACTTCCGTTTTTGCCACGCAAAAGGACTTTGTCTCCACTACTTATATGTAATTTCACATCTTCAAATATTACTTTATCTCCAAAGCTTTTACACAGATTCACTGCATCGATAACAAAATCATTTGTTTCGTCTACTTTTTCAATACTAGCTTGCTCACCAATTCTATTAATTGCTTCTTTACATCTTGTTCGGCCGACTACTGCATGGACAATTGCATCAATTCCGGAAAACAGAGTATTGGCAAGCACTACCAGAATAGGGATTACTGCTATAGACGTTCCGAATTCAAGTGCAAATATACCTAAAACGATGTAACTTCCATACGTAAGTACCGTTTTTATAAACTCAGATATTATATCTTCAATTGCCGCTGTACGATTCTCTTTCTTTCCCGCATCAATCATATCTCGACAATTATCCCTAAATCTATTTAAGAACCATTTTCCCTGCATATACGACTTTATCGTCCTTATGCCCTTAAGTCCCTCAAGCATCCAGTCTGTATACACTTCTTCATTGGTCATCGTATTCATATATACTTTCTTAGTCCACTTCTCATATATTACACCGGGTAATAACTGCAGCATTCCCATACATAGAAAAATGATTGATAGTCTATAGTCCGTAATTGTAATAATCAAAATAACAACAACTGATGTAAGCATTGCCGCAATCATCTTAGGATATGTCACCGCAAAATAATGCTGTATATTATCGACATCCCCGGTAAGCTTAGTATCCATTTCTCCTTCCGAATCTATAATTATCCTTCGGTCAATCATTCCTTCAATTATGTGCTTTTTACATACCAAAGTATCCCTTTCACGATTCCTTTCAAGTACCTTGACAAGAATACCTATTAACATTGTTCCTAACAATATTGATACCAACGCTGCAATTCCCCAATATGCTATTAGCTCATATTCCTCGGAAAGCGCAACTGATAATACCACTGATACTAAATAAGCACAAGCAACTTCTGATATAAATA
>JAEENO010000007.1 GCA_016283755.1 Lachnospiraceae bacterium
AGATCATCTTCAAGAATTCTTACAATAAGTCGGCCGCCCATTCCCGCAATGACTATCGCCTCCGCTTCACCGGGAAGCAGCATTTTAAGTCCGTCGGAAAGCCTTATCTTGACCTTATCGGCCACACCGTTCATCTCAATATTAATTCCTGCCGCAGCCAAAGGGCCTTCATTAATATCCATTGCAAGTGCCGAGGTAAAAGCTCTCTCCTTTACGAGATATATTGGCACGAAGCCGTGGTCGCATCCGACATCGCAAACCGTCTTGGAATCTTTGATAAGATTGCAGACAGCCTGCATTCTCTTCGTCAAATGTGCCTTACTCAAGGTAATCCTTAAGCTTTCTTGATCTGCTAGGATGTCTTAATTTTCTTATAGCCTTAGCTTCAATCTGACGAATACGCTCACGGGTTACACCGAATTCCTTACCTACTTCTTCAAGTGTACGAGCTCTTCCGTCATCAAGACCAAATCTTAAGCGTAATACTTTCTGCTCTCTGTCTGTAAGCGTTCCGAGTACATCCTGAAGCTGTTCCCTTAAAAGCGTAAATGCTGCAGCTTCTGCAGGTACAGGAAGCTTATCATCCTGTATGAAGTCACCGATATGTGAATCCTCTTCTTCACCGATAGGTGTCTCAAGTGATACAGGCTCCTGTGAAATCTTAAGAATCTCACGTACTCTGTCTACAGAGAGGTTCATTTCCTTGGCAATCTCTTCCGGAGTTGGTTCGCGGCCCAACTCCTGAAGTAACTGTCTTGAAACTCTGATCAATTTATTAATGGTCTCAACCATATGAACAGGAATTCTTATAGTTCTTGCCTGGTCTGCGATGGCTCTTGTAATAGCCTGTCTTATCCACCATGTTGCATATGTTGAGAACTTGAATCCCTTCTTGTAATCGAACTTTTCTACTGCCTTGATAAGACCTAAATTACCTTCCTGAATAAGATCGAGGAAAAGCATTCCACGGCCTACATAACGCTTGGCAATTGAAACTACAAGTCTTAAGTTGGCTTCCGCAAGACGCTTTTTAGCATCGGCATCGCCCTTTTCAAGACGCTTCGCAAGTTCAATTTCTTCCTGTGCCGAAAGAAGCGGCACCTTACCGATTTCCTTAAGGTACATTCTTACCGGGTCCTCGATGCTGATTCCGTCAGGAACCGACAAATCGATATTCTCGATTTCAATGTCTTCCTCGAGGCTTAAGTCATCATCATCAGGCTCGATTAAGAACATATCGTCACCGAGATCTCCGCCCAAGTCGCCCGCGATGTCATCCGGAATGTTATCCGGAATATCTTCCGGCTCTTCATCAACAGCCTGGTTAACATCGATACCGTTATTGTCGAGTGTCTCGAGAATCTTCTCGTACTGCTCAGGCTCTAACGTTACATCCTTAAAGAAATCCGAGATGACTGTATCATCCAAAACTCCCTTTTTGCTCTTTCCGAGAGAAACCAGTTCTTTAAGTTTCTCTTCGAAATTAAACGATGCTTCGCTCATTTAATTACCTCCGTTATTGCTAAGCGTTATATTAAGTGATTTAATCTTAGCAAGTATTATTTGATCTTCTTTCATCTTGGCGACCGCCGCATTAATATCGGCTTCGCCAACATGAGACTTGTTATAGTCTATGCTGTTCTGCTTAACTTTAAGTAACGTGTCTATTATCGCCCGCTTCTTGTCATCATCCGTTTGAAGATGACCGATCTCTGTCTGGAAAAGCGCTGCCACTTTACTGTGCTCTTCTTCATTCTGAAACGCACTTATTATTCTGGCAGGTACCAAGTCGCCGGCTTCAAGACCTTCATACACAAGCATTGCCACCTTGTAATAGAGTTCTTCGGTAAAATCCGATGGTGTGATAAGATCTTTGATCTGTCCGTACAACTCAGGGTTTTCCACAAGAGCCGTAATTAAAGCTCTCTGCGATATCAGCCTTCCGTCTTCTTTCTTATTATTCACCGCTCTGCCGTCTTTGAGAGGCTCCGGAGTTTTCTTACCCGCCTTACTGTTCGCTACTTCGTTGACTTTACGTCGAAGCATATTAACATCAATCTCATATTTGCGGGAAACTTCCGTTAAGTAGTTCTCTCTTTCAAGCTCGTCGGTAAATACCGTAAGCATTGAAGCAACTTCATTCTGAAATTCCGTGCGCTTGGCCGGGTCCGTCATATCAAAGCCTTCAAAGACATGCCTTACTTCGAACATAAAACCGTTCTCCGCATTCTCTATTCGCTTCTCGTATTCTTCCGCCGACAGCGCTTTTATAAACTCATCCGGATCCTTGTGCGGCCGCATATTAACGACCTTGACGTTAATGCCCGCATTACGCAATATCGGGATTGCGCGAAGTGCGGCTTTAACGCCGGCTCCGTCGGAATCGTAAGTAATATATACATCTTTGACGTAGCGCTTGATTAAGTTCGCGTGCCCGTCAGTAAATGCCGTACCGAGCGACGCAACCGCGCAGTCAAAGCCTGCCTTATGAAGACTTATTACATCCATATATCCTTCGCAAAGTAAAAAATACGGTCGTTTCGTCTTTCTGGCAAGGTTTAAACCATACAGGTTATGGCTTTTATCGAATACCATCGTCTCCGGTGAGTTAAGGTACTTAGGCTCGCCGTCTCCCATAACTCGTCCGCCGAAGGCAATTACGTGGTCTCTTATATCCATGATTGGGAACATTACTCTGTTCCAGAATCTGTCATAACCGCCTTTTCTCTCATCTATGTTGACAAGACCTGATTCTTTAAGAATCTCGTCCGATGCACCCTGACTTTTTAAGTACTTATACAATGCGTTGCTGTGAACATCGGCAAAGCCCAGTCCGAACTTCCGCATCGTCTCATCATCAAGTTCGCGCTTTTCCTTGAAGTATTTAAGACCTGCCGCTCCTTGCGGTGACCGCAAAAGCGCATAATAGTAGGTAGCCGCCTTCTTATTAAGTTCAAGTATCTGCTCTCTTTTGTCGCTCTTAGCCTTATCACTCGGTGTCATATCGTGCTCCGGAAGCTTTATCCCTGCACGCTCCGCGAGAAATTCCATTGCTTCGGTAAAGTTGAAATTCTCGTACTCCATAAGAAACGTGAACACGTTACCGCCCGCACCGCATCCGAAGCAATAATACATCTGCTTTCTGTCAGATACGGAGAACGAACCCGTCTTCTCGTTATGAAACGGACACAAGCCAAAGTAAGAATTGCCTTTCTTCCTAAGGCTTACGTAACTTCCTATGACATCAACTATATTATTGGCAGAACGAACTTCTTCAATCAATTCGTCTGAAAAACGTGCCATCTTACTTCCTCATTAAAATATCTGCCACGACTTCGGCAGGAAATAATCCTCAAATAAGTTAACCGCAAATTCATCCGTCATTCCGGCGATATAGTCGCACACAACGCGCTCCGTCGTA
The DNA here is from genome assembly GCA_016283755.1 of Lachnospiraceae bacterium. Lineage (GTDB taxonomy): Bacteria > Bacillota > Clostridia > Lachnospirales > Lachnospiraceae > XBB1006. The sequence continues at coordinate 3,422 of JAEENO010000007.1, forward strand.
TCGCCGTCAACTTCGTGAAATCTTCTGAATTTCTCAGGCAGCTTATCAAAGTTTGCCATAAAGTATTCAAATAAGAATTCAACCAGTCTTCTTGCCTTAACTTCTTCCGCTTTGGCGGTTTTATTAAGGTATACTCTCTCAAACATAAATTCACGAAGATCCTTCGTCGCATCATATACAGCATCCGACATTACTATGTCATTCTTATCCATACTGTTGATGATGATATCGTGAATTATAGCATCCAAGCGCTCGTTCGTCGAATGTCCGAGGAAATCTCTTATATCCTTAGGAATATCCTCTTCCATAAGAACCTTCGCTCTTATCGCATCATCTATATCATGATTGATATATGCAATCTTATCGGAGAGACGAACAATTCGTCCTTCAAGTGTCTCCGGCATAAGCTCAATCTGGTGCTTCAAGATTCCGTCTCTTGTCTCAACCGTAAGATTAAGTCCCTGGCCGTTCTTCTCAAGCTTCTCAACGATTCTCACAGACTGCTCGTTATGCTTGAATCCAACCGAGCAAAGCTCATTAAGCGTACGCTCACCCGCATGACCAAACGGCGTATGGCCAAGGTCATGGCCCAAGGCAATAGCTTCAATAAGCTCTTCGTTCATACGAAGCGCCTTACCTATCGTTCTTGCGTTCTGGGATACCTCAAGAGTATGAGTCAAGCGAGTTCTGTAATGATCGCCCTGCGGGTCAAGAAAGACCTGCGTCTTAGACTTCAATCTTCGGAATGCCTTGCAATGAAGAATTCTGTCTCTGTCTCTCTGGTAGTCTGTTCTTATATCGCATTGTGGTTCTTCTCTGTCTCTTCCCTTGGAATTAACGCTCAAAGAAGCGTAAGGACTTAATGTCTCCTTCTCCATAAGTTCAAGACTTTCACGTATTGTCATATGGTTGATTCTGCCTCCTAAGAAGATTTCTTTATAAAAGCACTCACAGAGGTATTATTACGCGCCATTCCTTAAAATCCTTTTTGTATTTTACAAATATTTTTCGAGATAGAATATTTGTTATAAAAACATGCACTCCTTATAGCAAAAGGTTCCCTGTGCTATAACGCAAAAATCCTTGACTTTGGCTAGTCTATGATAGTATAATTTCTACTGACGCGGAAATGGCGGAATTGGCAGACGCGCAGGCTTCAGGTGCCTGTGGTAGCAATATCGTGTGGGTTCAAGTCCCATTTTCCGCATTAAGAGGAGAGAATCAGTATATTTCTGATTCTCTTTTTTATATTTCTCTCCTCTTAATGCGAAAAGAGACCTGAACTCAGAGTTCAGGTCTCGCCTTCGGCTCGGTCGGCGCTAAACACGTGCCACCGGCACGTAGCGCCCCATTTTCCGCACTAAAAACTACACCAAAAAGGCTCAACCATATGGTTGAGCCTTTTTACGCCACATTTTTCGTATTATTATTTATCCAGTACCTCGACCTGAATATCTTTTACAACATCTTCCATCATCTTAACTTCATCAGCAGATAACTTAATATCGAGGCATTTTACATTATCTTTTACGGTTTCCTCACGGCGCATGCCGACAAGTAAACTCATTCTGTCATACTGGGTAAGTGCCCAGGCTTCCACAAGATTTGAAAAGCTGCAGTTATGGTCGCGGCATAATGGCTCCCATGCCTTAAATGCCTTACGAAGTCCTTCCTTATACTTTTCTTCCACCCATGGTATTCTGGAGCGAATATCCGTCTTTTCAAAGGTTTTATTCATGAACTCAGGCGATGTAAGGAAGCCTTCCTCCAAGACGCCGTACGTCTGAAATACGGTGTTATACTTCTTTGCCACGGTAAAGTAATCTCTTCCGTGGAAAGGTGAAAGGATACTGAAACACTCCTGCAACACGGATACACCGTCAGAAACTCGTGTCTTAGCGCT
>JAEENO010000008.1 GCA_016283755.1 Lachnospiraceae bacterium
ATTCGTTTGTTTTCTGGAATAGGATATTCCATAGGACCTACAGCAGAGAGAGCCTCTGTTCTTACTTCGAGTGGAGTTTTACATTTATATCGTTCTTGTATGCGTTCTTCAGCATAAAACCTCAAATTAGAATCAATGATATCGCCGAATTAAATGAACTATTGGCCAAAAGATGTGCTGATTATAATGCACATACTATTAAAGGCAAACCAGCAAGTGTACTCTAGGTAAGTTGTCTTAATAATAATTGATTGACTTTTGATATAAGGATGATATCATAGGAATAGATAGTCCGACTCGAAGTTTGGATGACATCGGGTCGGGCTTTTTCTATTCGAATATTTCATGCTATTTCTATAGCAGCAACTATCGGTTTCATACCGTTATAAAGAATATTCCCTGACAATATAATAATATAATTAAAGGGTTTGATTATTACACTCATTGACACCCTATACAATAGGGCGTATAATTAAACTCAGAAGGAGGCTTAATGATCAGAACTTTTATTCAAACGGAAGAGTTCACTAACAAATGGGATGCGCTGGGATTTAACGATGATGATTTAAGAATGTTGGAGCGTGATATTGGTGAAAATCCTAAGAAGTATCCGGTGATAAGAGGAACCGGTAAATTAAGAAAAGGCAGGATATCTTTTCATAACAGAGGAAAAAGGGGAAGCGCACGGTTTTGTTATGCGGATTTTGAATTTGCCGGAACAATATTTTTGGTTACTATTTTCGCCAAGAATGAAAAAAGCAATCTTTCTATGAGAGAAAGAAAGGATATTAAGAATTATTTGTTAATGATAGAAAAAGATTTGGAGGAGAAAAGATGAGTAAGAGTGCATATGAAAGCGTAATGCGTGGCCTAAAAGAAATCCATGAAGATATAAAAAGTGAAAAACCGGTGTTAAAGCGAAACACTGTAATTATAGAACCTGTGAAAGAGTACTCCGGGGAAGAAGTTAAGAATATAAGAAAGTCCGTCGGCATGTCGCAAACTGTATTTGCAAGTTATCTGGGAGTATCAAATAAAACTATAGAGGCATGGGAAGCGGGAACAAATCATCCGTCCGGCCCTGCAAGCAGAATCCTTAGTATGATTGAAATAGACAAAGATATAGTGAATAAATTCCCGTTTGCAAAATGCTCTTTATAGGCATTGTTATCCGCATACGTTGACTTATTCCGTATTCTATGATATATTCACAATGCTAGTATTTTTTAAAGGAGTGAAACTTTTTTTCAATGGACGATAGTCTGGGGCCCTATATAGCGGCGATTATTTTACTTTTATGTGCATCTTTCTGTGCATTGGCTGAGACAGCTTTAGCCTCTGCATCCAAGAACAAAATCAAACTTGCGTCGGATCGTGGTGATTCACGAGCTAAGAGCGCACTCTTTTTGATGGACAATTTTGATAATGCTATAAGCACGTTGCTTATATGCACGAATATTGTTCATATTGCAGCCGCAGCAATAGTTACAAAGGCTGTTGTACATGCATTCGGTATGTCTGCCGTAACCGCAAGTACATTAATAACAACTATTGTTGTATTTTTCTTCGGTGAAATGTTACCAAAAAGTGTGGCAAAAAAGCATAGCGAAAAGTTTTTATTGTCAACCGCTTCGGTTGTCAAGTTTTTCATGTACTTATTTTTACCGTGCGTAAAGTTCTTAACCTTTATGGGACAGTGCGTAGCCAAGCTTATGAAGGGTGATTCAGAGATATCCGTTACGGAAGATGAGCTTTATGACATGATAGAAGATATGGAAGAGCAGGGTCATATCAATGAAGAGCAGTCCGACCTTATTTCTTCCGCATTGCAGTTCGGTGAACTTACGGTTGAAAGCATCTTAACTCCGAGAGTTGATATTGCCGCAATCGATATTGAAGATTCACCGGAAGAGATGTACAAGTTTATTAAGAAACAGAACCATAGCCGTATTCCTGTATATAAGGACACGACTGATAATATAATCGGTATCCTTCAGATAAGAAAATTCCTTAAAGCATATGTGGAGAATAAAAAGCTCCCTTCGCTTAAGGCTGTTAAGGGAATGCTTGATGAAGTATACTATACGCCTATGACAACCAAGATTGATGAGCTTTTACCGCTTCTTTCCCAGAATAAGACCAATATTGCGGTAGTAACCGATAACTTCGGAGGGACCCTCGGTATTGTTACGATGGAAGATATCCTGGAAGAGCTTGTAGGTGAGATCTGGGATGAAGACGATGTTGTCGAGAATGCAATCGAAGAGCTCGGCGATAACGTATATCTTGTAAATGCAGACGAGACGGTGGAAGATGTATTTGATGAGATTGGATACGAAGATCCTGAAGAAGATGAGAGATTTACGAACTTACTTATAAGTGAGTGGGCATACGAGCACTTCAGTGAGATTCCGCAGCCCGGTGATGGATTTGAATATCACGGCCTGCAGGTTAACGTATCCGAGATCATACATAACAGAATTATGAAGGTTCGTATCATAGTCCCTGAAAAGGTAGAAGAGGAAGGGGGCGATGAATAATGTTTCTGTATCTTGTAATAGCCGGAATAGTATTAACCATTTTATTCTCGGCATTTTTCTCTGCGGCAGAGATGTCATTCTCATCCGTTAATACAGTGCGTCTTGAAAACGATGCGAAGGATGGCAAGCGTGGTGCGAAGACAGCTTTAAAAGTTGCAGAGAATTTTGATGATGCGTTAAGTGCAATTCTTATCGGCAACAACTTATTTAACATTGCAGCTTCATCGCTTACGACGGTTCTTGCACTTTGGTTTATTGAGCAGAAGATAGTTACCGTTATGGGTGAGGATGAGCTTAATACGATCGCGACAGCCGTTCTTACCATACTTATCATAATTTTCGGCGAGACCATTCCTAAGATTACCGCTAAGAAAAGCTCTAACGGATTTGCGGTGGCATTCGGATGGCTTGTTAGATTCTTTATGATTATCTTCTATCCTGTAGTTAAGCTTGTTGTATTTCTTGCGAACCTCTTTACCAGCAGAATGAAGCAGGATGATAATTCTGAGGAATCCGTTGATGAATTGCAGTCGATTATTGAGACTGCTGAGGATGAGGGAGTTCTTGATAAGGATAGAACCGAACTTGTGCAGGCGGCTATTGATTTCGAAGATATCAGCGCTTACGAAGTTATGACAGCGCGTGTTGATATGGATGCGATTGATGTAGACGACAGCTACGAAGATATAATTAAGTTTATTCACGAGACACCTTATACCAGAATTCCTGTATATGAGGAAAGTATCGATAATATTATCGGTGTTGTTCATCTTAATAAATTGCTTAAGACATTTGCTGAGAATCCTAAGACCAATATCCGTTCGATTCTCTATAAGCCTTGTTTTGTGTATAAGACGACCAAGCTTCCGACTGTATTGGCAGAACTTCGCGAAGCTAAGCAGCATCTTGCAATCGTTTCCGATGAGTACAGCGGAACCTTAGGTGTTATCACAATGGAAGATGTTCTTGAACAGATAGTAGGTGACATCTGGGATGAGAGCGATGAGGTTGAAAAAGATGTCGTTAAAAGATCGGACAATGAGTTTACGGTTGACGGCGATATGATAATATCCGATTTCATTGACCTTTGCGGACTTGACGAGGATGAATTCGATTGTGATTCGGATACCGTCGGCGGATTCGTAATCGAGACTTTCGGAACCTATCCTAAAAAGGGCGATGAGGTCGAGTATGAGAATATTACTTTTAAGGTAATCGAGATGGATGAGCGCCGTATAGGAAAGCTTATCGTTAAGATAAATCCCGTAGAAAGTGATAACGACTAAAATAAAATAAACAAAATTTTAAGTAATTTTTTAGTAATAATTATGTTATAATAAGAGAAGGGCTATATTAATATAGTTCTTCTTTTTATTTATGTATCTAAAAAATTCATTAACCCGGAGGACAATATGGCAAAGTATGTAATGGCACTTGATGCCGGAACAACAAGCAACAGATGCATCCTTTTCAATGAAGAGGGCAAGATAGTATCCATGGCGCAGAAGGAATTTACACAGATTTTCCCGAAGCCGGGCTGGGTTGAGCATGACGCCAATGAAATCTGGTATACCATGTCGGGTGTAGCTTTTGAAGCAATGCAGATGGCAAAAGCCAAAGCTGCTGATATTGCTGCAATCGGTATTACCAACCAGCGTGAGACAACAATCGTATGGGATAAGAAGACAGGTGAGCCTGTATATAATGCGATTGTATGGCAATGCAGAAGAACGGCCGATTATTGTGATACTCTTAAGGAGAAGGGGTTAACGGATTATTTCAAGAATAAGACAGGACTTGTAATCGATGCGTACTTTTCGGGTACCAAGTTAAAGTGGATTCTCGATAATGTTGAGGGTGTACGCGAAAGAGCGGAAGCTGGGGAGCTTCTGTTCGGTACAGTCGAGACCTGGCTTATCTATAAGTTATCGGGTGGTAAAGTTCACGTTACGGATTATTCCAATGCGTCAAGAACAATGTTATTCAATATCAATTCCTGTACATGGGATGATGAGATATTGAAGGAATTCAATATTCCGAAGGTTATGCTTCCTAAGGTTGTAAGCAACAGCGAAGTATACGGAATGACGGATCACGATCTTTTCGGAGGAGAGATTCCGATTGCGGGTGCTGCGGGTGACCAGCAGAGCGCATTATTCGGACAGACCTGCTTTGAGGCAGGTGAAGCCAAGAACACATACGGTACAGGTGGATTCTTACTTATGAACACTGGCGATAAGCCAATATTCAGTAAGAACGGTCTTGTCACAACGATTGCGTGGGGAATCGACGGCAAGATTACATATGCTTTGGAAGGTTCTGTGTTCGTTGCCGGGGCTGCAATTCAGTGGCTTCGTGATGAATTAAGACTTATCAAAAATGCCGCAGAGTCAGAGACACTTGCCTTGGAAGTTCCCGATACCAACGGCTGCTATGTAGTTCCTGCTTTTACGGGACTTGGAGCTCCGTATTGGGATCAGTACGCAAGAGGTGCAATTGTAGGTCTTACACGTGGTGTTAATCGTAATCACATTATAAGAGCGACTCTTGATTCAATTACATATCAGACCAATGATGTGCTTTCGGCAATGTGCGCCGATACGGGACACGAGCTTAAGAGCCTTAAGGTTGACGGCGGAGCATCGCAGAATAATTATCTTGTGCAGACGCAGGCTGATGTATCGAATGCACCTGTTATGAGACCAAGCTGTGTAGAGACAACCGCTATGGGTGCCGCATATCTTGCGGGACTTGCGGTAGGCTATTTTAAGAACTTGGATGATATCAAGAAAAACTGGGCGCTTGACAGAGAGTTCAGACCGTCTATCTCAGATGAAGAAAGAGATACAAGACTTAAGGGTTGGAAGAAGTCGGTTAAGTGTGCTTGCGGATACGCGAAGGAGGAACTATCATGACGGAGTCATGATTTAGCATAGTTCCGACTGACCTGGCAGGATTCGTTTACGAATCCTGCCGATACAAGTAAAAAGGAAGAATAGGTAGAATATATGAATAGTGATGTAATTATAATCGGTGCGGGTGTTACAGGTTGTGCTATCGCCCGTTACCTTACGAGATATGATGTAAGCGTTATGGTGTTAGAGCGTAACGAAGATGTATGTACCGGAACATCCAAGGCGAATAGCGGAATCTGCCATGCGGGCTTTGATGCAAAGGAAGGTTCATTAAAGGCTAAGCTTAATGTTGCAGGTAATAAGATGATGGAAGTTCTTTCAAAAGAACTTGATTTTCCGTTTATAAGAAACGGCTCACTTGTTCTTTGCGAGAAGGAAGAGGATATGCCTCGGCTTCAGGAATTATTGGAGCGCGGTAAGAAGAACGGTGTAGAGAATCTTGAGATAATTGACAGAAGCGCGTTAGAAAAGCTCGAGCCGAATATTACAAGATATGCGGTAGGCGCTTTATATGCGAAGGACGGTGGAATCGTAGATCCGTTTATGCTTACTATTGCGCTCGGTGAAAATGCTGCGGATAACGGAGCAAAGTTTATTTTCAATTCAGAAGTAACAGACATTGAGAAAAGTTCCGGCGGTTATATAGTTAAGACTACCGAAGGCAACTATGAAGCCAAGATAGTTATCAATGCAGCTGGTGTATATGCAGATAAGATTCATAACATGGTTTCCGAAGACAAGATGCATATAGTTGAGAGAAGAGGAGAGTACTTCCTTCTTGATAAGTCGGCAGGTTCATATGTAAAGAGTACAATCTTTGCACTTCCGACAGCCTTAGGCAAGGGTATTCTTGTATCGCCTACAACTCACGGTAACTTAATCGTAGGTCCTACTGCTAACGATATCGAGGATAAGGATGATACCGCAACTACAGCTGCAGGTTTACAGGAGATTCGCGACATGGTTGATAAGCGTGTGGTTAACTGCCCGCTTAATCAGGTAATTACCTCGTTTTCAGGTCTTCGTGCGCATGGTGACAGAGGCGATTTTATAATTGAAGAAGTGAAGGACGCGCCGCACTTTATAGATGTTGCGGGTATCGAGTCACCGGGTCTTACATCAGCACCTGCAATAGGTGTTATGGTATCCGATATGGTTCGCGATATGCTTTCTCTTAAGGAGAATGCAAAGTTTAATCCGAAGAGAAACGGAATCTTACATCCGTTCACTTTGTCTGATGAAGAAAGAGATAAGCTTATTAAGGAGAAACCTTCATATTCAAGCATCGTATGCAGATGCGAGATGATTACAGAAGGTGAGATTATAGATGCTTTGACAAGAACGCTTCCGGCTAAGTCTTTAGACGGTGTTAAGCGTCGTGTAAGAGCAGGCATGGGAAGATGCCAGGCGGGCTTCTGCTCACCTCGTGTAATGGAACTTATATGTAAGTATACGGGTTGCTCTATGGAAGAAGTAACGAAGTTCGGCGGAGCATCAAGACAGATACTCGGAACAATTAAGGAAGAGATATAGGAGGTGCGGTAAATGAATTGTGATCTTGTCATAATAGGCGGAGGTCCTGCAGGTCTTGCCGCAGCCCTTTCCGCAAGAGAAAACGGAATTGAAGATATACTTATACTTGAACGCGACCATTATCTTGGAGGTATCTTGAACCAGTGCGTTCATACGGGATTCGGTCTTCATACTTTTAAGGAAGAGCTTACGGGCCCTGAGTATGCAGAGCGTTACGTTAACATGGTTCTTGAGAAGAAGATACCTTATAAGGTTGATACCATGGTTACGGATATTGCGGAAGACAGGACAGTTACCGCAATGAATAAGGATGACGGCGTTATGAAGATTAAGGCGGGCGCAGTAATCCTTGCGATGGGATGCAGAGAGCGTCCGAGAGGAGCAATGAATATCCCGGGCAAACGTCCTGCAGGTATCTATACCGCGGGTACGGCACAGCGTCTTGTTAATATTGAAGGATATATGCCGGGTAAGGAAGTTGTAATCTTAGGTTCCGGTGATATCGGACTTATTATGGCTCGTCGTATGACTTTAGAGGGTGCACATGTTAAGGCTGTCGTAGAGATTAAGCCTAAGTCCGGCGGACTTGTTCGTAACATAGAGCAGTGTCTTAATGATTTCAATATCCCTCTCCTTTTAAGCCATACCGTAACAGAGGTAGAAGGCGATACAAGAGTTACCGGTGTTAAGGTAAGCCGTGTAGATGAGAACATGAAGCCTATTCCGGGTACTGAGACACATTATGACTGTGATACATTGCTTTTATCCTGCGGTCTTATCCCTGAAAATGAGCTTACAAGAGGTGCAAATGCGACTATGGATCCGAAGACGGGCGGCCCTGTTGCCAACGATCATCTTATGACATCCGTAGACGGAATCTTCGCATGCGGTAACGTATATCACGTTCATGATCTTGTAGACCATGTATCGGAAGAAGCAGTTAAGGCAGGAGCTTTTGCTGCAGAATATATCAAGGGAAAGAGAGGGTAACGAAATGGCAGAAAGAACAATAGTCTGTATCGGTTGCCCGAAGGGCTGTGAGATACACGTTAAATACGAAGGTCATGAAGTAATAGAAATGACCGGTAATACATGTAAGCGCGGTGAGGATTATGTAAGAAATGAGATAACTCATCCGCTTCGTATGGTAACATCAATTGTGCCGGTAGAGGGCAGCGAATTTAAAACAGTACCTGTTAAGACAAGAAGTGATATACCGAAAGAGAAAATTTTTGATGTAATGCGTGAACTTACCCATGTTAAGGCAAAAGCGCCTGTCAAAATGGGTGATGTTATACTTGAAAATGTTGCGGGTACAGGTATAGACATCGTGGCTACAAGAAGTGTATAATATTTATATCAAACAGAAGGAGATTTATGCATATGTCTGATATTCAAAAAGCCAACAACCTGGCCAGAAAATTGTTTACTATCGTAACGCTGATTCTTCTCGCAGCTTATACGCTTGAACTCGTAAAAGGAACTAAGACAGTGGCTCTGTTTGCTGTTCTTATGGTTCTTGATTTGGGACCGATGATTGCATCCCATATTCTCTACAAGATGAATCCTGAGTCTGGTGTTATAAAACATGTTATCGGAATAGGATACGGTATATTCTATGCGGTTAATTGTTTTGTAAGCCCTGATCAGATGGTATTTGTTTATGCGTTCCCGATGCTTGTTGTTGTTTCCATTTACGTTGATAAAAAGTTTACTACGATAATATCTGTAAGCCTTATAGTTATAGCGCTTGCACATGCAGTTTGGTATACCAACAAAGCAGGTTGGACTAACGAGAATACCGCAACTATGGAGATAGAGATAGCTGCCGTTTTACTTGTTGTAATCTTTACATATGTATGCAATATGTTTATTGTGAATCTTAATGAAAGCAAGCTTAAAGTAATCGATGAAGCCGGACAGAGGACCAACAATATGCTTGATGAGATTAAGAGGATTACAGGTCGTATGACAGAAGAAGTTTCGGTTGTGTCCGATAAGATGACAATGCTTTCCGCAGCCAGTGAGGAGACGCTTGCATCGATGAATGAAGTTCAGTCGGGTACCCAGGAGACCGCCAATTCTGTTCAGACTCAGATGATTAAGACTGAAGAGATTCAGACTCAGATAGCTAAGGTTTCGGAAGCATCCAAGAATATCGGTATCAATGCGGAAGATACGGTTAAGGCCATTAATGAAGGCAGAGATAATATCAATAAGCTTATCAGACAGGTAGAGATTTCCCAGGAAGCAGGTACCGGTGCTGTTAAAGAAGTTGAAGGACTTAAGAATTCAACGGAACAGATGGAGAGTATCGTTCAGATGATTCAGAGCGTAGCTTCTCAGACAAGTATGCTTGCACTTAACGCATCAATCGAGGCAGCACGTGCCGGTGATGCGGGACGCGGATTTGCGGTTGTTGCTTCATCAATTTCAGATCTTGCAGAACAGACCAAGAATGCAACAGAAGAGATTAGTACACTTATAGGTAATGTTACAGGTGAGATGGAAGAAGTTGCTACAACAATTATGTCACTTGTAGAAAGCAACAATGTTCAGAACGAATCTGCACGCTTGACAGCAGATAGCTTCGAGAAGATTACTGAGAATGCACGTCTTATAAGTGAGGATTCCGGTACTCTTTCAGAGTCGGTTGAGACTCTTGAAGTTGCCAATACTAAGATTGTTGACAGCATTCAGACAATCTCCGCAGTAACAGAAGAAGTTACGGCTCATTCACAGACGACACTTGAAGCAACAAGTCAGAACCAGACAATAGTTGAGGATGTTCACCTTCTTGTATCAGAGATGAAGGAGAATGCTGACAAGTTAAAAGCACTTAGTTAATATATATTTGAGTTATAAAAAACAACATAGAACAAAGTCAAAAAAATGGAAGGGCGAACCGCGTATCCCAGACGCAGTCCCCTTCCTTGTTGTTTTTATAATACATTATTCTATTTGCTTATGTCAATTATTATTTTATTTTTGGGAATTATAATCAGCTTTTTGGTTCTTTTTGAAAGGTTAAATAATCGGATTATTTCGTTTATGGCTTTTTCGTCTGCAATTTTGCATCTTACCAAGTCGATTATTATATTTTCTGACTGGCAAAGGGCATTATTGATATTATGTCTAATTGTATTCTTACCATTTCCTGCAGGGGCTTTTATTTCCCATGGAATATTATTTAACATAATATCCGGAAGATGAACACCGGATATTTGCGATGGAGGAATTAATTCAATATCATATCCGTTTTGCTGTAATATTTTAACTGTATGAAATTCATGAGTTTGTAAATGAACTCCATTGGTTATGAGTTTGCCTGATTGCATATAAAATCCTTTAGTTAATGTGGTTTGCTTATTTTTAAAGTAGGAAAAAATAGCTTTTGAATGCATCGTGAAAGATGCGCTACATATTTATTATATATTGTAAGACGGATAAAAACAATAAGAATATGTATGTTCTGAAAAATGAAAGAGTTCATGGTACTGGCCTAATGAAAATTTTACAGATGATGTACTTTCTGATATAGAAAAATATAATGTTGACTTTATTCGTAAGTATCAAACGGAACATGGATTAGATTACACTCCACAGTAAAGAAATACTGATTGGTATTATTTACAAGATGTATTATTTACAAGAATAAAAACTCCGTGACAGCTTACTAAAGCTGTGTTATAATTCTTAATAGGTTTTGGTTGAAAATTGAGGTGTGATATGCTATATCATAGAGAACATCAACCGAATATGTATTTTAAAGGCAGTTCTTTATGAACTGCCTTTTTTGTTTCACTTTAATTTTGTAATGCTTTACTACGGTAAAGCGAGGAGGTATTTAAATGAAGGTAGTAATTACAGGCGAGAATCTTACACTTGAAGATTTGGTTGCGGTTGCACGTAACGGTGCGGAAGTTGAGCTTTCCGATGAAGCTAAAGAAAATGTTCGCAGATCACGTCAGGTAGTAGACGATATCATAGCTGAAAAGCGCGTGGTATACGGAGTTACAACAGGATTCGGAAGCTTTTGCAACACAGTTATTCCTACAGAGGAATCCAAGAAGTTACAGAGGAATCTTATTATCACACATGCCGTAGGTGCAGGCGATCCGTTCCCACAGGATATTGCAAGAGCAATTATCCTTTTAAGAATCAATAACCTTGCAAAGGGATTTTCCGGAATTCGTATGGAGACACTTGAGTCACTTATCGGAATGCTTAATAAGGGCGTTACACCTGTTATTCCTGAGAAGGGTTCACTTGGTGCATCAGGAGACTTGGCACCATTATCTCATATGGTATTACCGTTAATCGGACTTGGCGAAGCCTGGTATAAGGGCGAGAGAATGTCCGGTGAGGAAGCAATGAAAAAGGCAGGAGTTCCGATTATTGAACTTACAGAGAAGGAAGGTCTTGCACTTATTAACGGAACACAGGTAATGAATGCTGTAGGTGCACTTACAATGTATGATGCACTTAACCTTGTTAAGGTAGCAGATATTGCAACAGCACTTTCATTTGAGGCACAGCGCGGTGTTATCGATGCATTACAGCCTCGTATGCATACAGTTCGTCCTCATAAGGGACAAATTGATTCTGCAGCAATAATGGCACATTTATTATATGGTTCCAAGAACGTAACAAAACAGGCAGAAATTAAAGTACAGGATGCGTATGCATTAAGATGTGCACCACAGGTACACGGTGCATCAAAGGATGCAATTAATTATGTAAAAGAACAGATTGAGATAGAGATGAATTCGGTTACGGATAACCCGATCATCTTTGCAGATACCAAGGAAGGAATCTCCGGTGGAAACTTCCACGGACAGCCGATGGCACTTTCATTCGATTTCCTTGGAATTGCACTTTCGGAGCTTGCAAATATCTCTGAGAGAAGACTTGAGAGACTTGTAAACCCTGCACTTTCAGGACTTCCGGCATTCCTTGTTGAGAACGGCGGTGTTAACTCAGGATTCATGATTGTACAGTATTCAGCAGCTTCACTTGTATCCGAGAATAAGGTACTTGCTCATCCTGCATCTGTTGACTCAATTCCTTCATCAGCTAACCAGGAAGACCATGTATCAATGGGTACAATTGCAGCAAGAAAAGCAAATACAATTATGAAGAATCTTCGTCGTGTACTTGCAATGGAGATGATGTGCGCATGTCAGGCAATCGATCTTCGCGGTGACAAGGGAATGGGTGTAGGTACACGCCCTGCATATGACGTAATCAGAAAGGTTTGCCCGCATCTTGATTGTGACAGACCACTTTACGGAGATATCAATAATTGCGAGAATACAATTATCGACGGAACACTCGTTAGCGCTGTAGAAAAGGCAGCAGGCGAGATTAAATTCTAATTAATATAGGAGGATGGACAGATGTTAACCAATTCACAGATAGCTGATGCTATGACGATTAAGCTTGATCCGGTACTTCCTGAGTATCCGACCTTCGATCCTAATATTCGTCGTGCACCGAAAAGAGAGCTTACATTAAATGCAAGAGAGATTAAGCTTGCAGTTAAGAACGCACTTCGTTATGTACCGGAGTGCTTACATGAGCAGCTTGCTCCTGAATTCTTAGAGGAGTTACTTACAAGAGGACGTATCTATGGATATAGATTTATGCCGAAGGAGAGAATCTACGGCAAGCCTATAGATGAGTATAAGGGAAACTGTATCGAAGGTAAGGCATTCCAGGTTATGATCGACAATAACCTTGATACTGAAGTTGCACTTTATCCGTATGAGCTCGTAACTTACGGTGAGACCGGACAGGTATGCCAGAACTGGATGCAGTATCAGTTGATCAAGAAGTACTTAGAGCAGTTAACAGATGAGCAGACACTCGTTATGATGAGCGGTAACCCTCTCGGACTTTTCCGTTCACATAAGACATCTCCTCGTGTAACTATTACCAACGGTCTTATGGTAGGTATGTTTGACGACCCTGAGACATGGGCAAAAGCTACAGCAATGGGATGTTCTTCATACGGCCAGATGACAGCCGGCGGTTGGATGTATATCGGACCACAGGGTATCGTACACGGTACATTCAATACAATTCTTAACGCAGGAAGACTTAAATTAGGTATTCCGCAGGATAAGGACTTAACAGGTCACTTATTCGTAACATCGGGACTTGGCGGAATGAGCGGTGCTCAGCCTAAGGCAATCGAGATTGCAAAGGGTGTAGGTATCGTTGCAGAAGTTGATATGAGTAGAATCAAGACCCGTCATGATCAGGGTTGGGTATCATTAATTGCTGAATCTCCGGAAGAAGCTTTTAATACAGCAAAAGAGTACTTAGACAAGAAGGAGTCAATTTCTATTGCTTATCATGGTAACGTAGTAGACCTTCTTCAGTATGCGGTTGATAAGAACATCCATATCGACCTTTTATCAGATCAGACTTCTTGTCATGTTCCTTACGACGGAGGTTATTGCCCGGAAGGAATAACTTTTGAAGAAAGAACAGAATTATTAAGAACAGATAAGGCTAAGTTTATTGAGCTTGTTAATAAGACACTTGTACATCACTTCCACTTGATCAAGACATTGACAGAGCGTGGAACATATTTCTTCGATTATGGTAACTCATTTATGAAGGCTGTATTCGATGCAGGTGCTAAGGATATTGCGAAGAATGGTGTAGATACATCCGAAGGATTTATCTTCCCTTCATACGTAGAAGATATCATGGGACCTATGTTATTTGACTATGGTTACGGTCCGTTCAGATGGTGCTGCTTATCAGGTAAGCCTGAGGATCTTCATAAGACGGATATGGCAGCTATGGATGTTATCGATCCTAACAGACGTGGCCAGGACAGAGATAACTATATTTGGATTCGTGATGCTGAGAAGAATAAGCTCGTTGTAGGTACACAGTGTCGTATCCTTTATCAGGATGCTTACGGTCGTCGTGATATCGCACTTAGATTCAATAAGATGGTTCGTGACGGAGAAATCGGACCTGTTATGCTTGGTCGTGACCACCATGATACGGGCGGAACAGATTCACCATACAGAGAGACATCCAATATTTACGATGGATCGAATATCACTGCAGATATGGCTATTCAGTGTTATGCAGGTAACGCAGGCCGCGGAATGAGCCTTGTAGCTCTTCATAACGGTGGTGGTGTAGGTATCTCCAAGGGTATCAACGGCGGATTCGGTCTTGTATTAGACGGTTCCGAACGTGTAGATGAGATATTAAATAAAGCTATACCGTGGGATACAATGATCGGTGTAGGTAGACGTAACTGGGCAAGATGCGAGCATTCCATCGAGACAGTTGCAGAGTACAATAAGATTACTAACGGTACAGATCATATCACAATACCTTACATAGCTTCCGATGACCTTATTGAGAAGGTATGTAACGAGAAGGGAATCAAATAATGAAGACTATCATTAAGAATGCGTCCGAACTTGTTACCTGTAAGGGTGGCGTTAAGTACGGCAAGGCAATGTCTGATATAGGGCTTATTCATGACGGCGCGGTTGTTATCGATGACGATAAGATCGTTGCGGTTGGTACTACTGATGAGATTCTTTCAAAGTACGATTCCGGTGATGCCATAGTTATCAATGCCGAAGGCAAGACTGTAATGCCGGGTTTTGTTGATTCACATACGCATTTTATATTCGGAGGTTACAGAGCAGACGAATTCTCATGGCGTTTAAAGGGTGACAGTTACATGTCCATAATGGAACGCGGTGGCGGTATTGCTTCGACAATGAAGGCTACGAGAAAGGCTTCTTTTAAGGAATTATATGATGAAGGCTTAAGCCGTCTGAAAAGAATGTTAAGCTACGGCGTTACAACAGTTGAAGGCAAGAGTGGTTACGGTCTTGATAAGGATACCGAGATTCGTATGCTTGAGGTTATGAAGGCTCTTGACGAGGAACAGCCTGTAGATATCGTAAGAACTTATCTCGGCCCGCATGCTACTCCGCCTGAATATAAGGACAGAAATATGGACTTCCTTAAATTCAATGTGGAAGAAGTAATGCCGGTTGTTAAGGAGCGTGAGCTTGCTGAGTTTGCGGATATCTTCACAGAGAAGAATGTATTCTCCATAGAGGAATCAGAGTATTATCTTAAAAAAGCTCATGAGATGGGATTTAAGCTTAAGGTTCATGCAGATGAGATGTATGACTTAGGCGGTGCGGGAATGGCAGCACGTCTTGGTGCGGCATCCGCAGATCATCTTCTTATGGCAAGCGATGAGAGCATTGAAGCACTTTCTAAGAGCAATACGATTGCGACACTTCTTCCGGCAACTGCATTTTCACTCGGAGCAGAGTATGCAAGAGGCCGTAAGATGATTGACATGGGTGCTGCTGTTGCGATTGCATCAGATTATAACCCCGGAAGCTGTCATACATGCTCGATACCGCTTATTATTGCGATATCCTGTATCTATATGCATCTTACAATCGAGGAAGTAATAACTGCACTTACGATTAACGGTGCAGCAGCTTGCGGAAGATCCGAATCGGTTGGAAGTATCGAACCGGGTAAGAAGGCAGATATTATAATCCTTGAGAAGCCGTCAATTAATTTCTTACCGTATTGCACGGGAATGAATATCGTAGAATCTGTAATCAAGGACGGTACGCTTGTAAAGGGCTAATCGCCGGTTACTTGCATTTTTAAATTCGGTGTGGTATTATACACAAGAATTATAAAAGAAAGAGCGCATGTCGCATGGGTGAAGAGATGATTATTAGATAATTTGGCTTAAGTAGACTTAAAGATTTAAATTAGTTACCGTGAGTAACTGTCTTTTCGTATGCTTATAACCGGATTATCACATTTCTTTGGCCTATAATATAGGTTTATTAGTGTGAGTCTGTTTTGCATACGCAAAGCAGACTCATTTTGTAACTTTAGACGGGAGGAATGCGACATGTTACAGATAAAAAACCTAACGATTACACATAGAAAAGATCTTCGTATTATACTCGAGGACTTTAACCTTACTCTTAATGATGGTGATAAAGCAGTTATCATAGGCGAGGAGGGCAATGGCAAGTCGACTCTTATGAAGTGGATATATAATCCCGAATTGGCTGAAGAATACACGGAGTGTACAGGAGAGCGCATCATAGGAAACGAAGTGCTTTCTTATCTTCCACAGGAACTGCCGGAGGAAGATAAGAATAAGACCTTATACGAATACTTCAGCGAATCGGAGCACTTTTTGAATAATACGCCTAGAGAATTATCCGAACTTGCAGGACGCTTCAATATGTCTTCATCGGTATTCTACAGCGATCAGGTTATGGCTTCTTTATCGGGCGGGGAGAAGGTAAAAGCGCAACTTATGAGAATTCTTATCAATAAGCCCACGGTGCTTTTACTTGACGAACCTTCAAATGATATTGATATAAGTACCCTTGAATTGCTGGAAAAGTTCATTAACGAATGGGACAGAATCATATTATTTATTTCTCATGATGAAACGTTGATAGAGAATACCGCAAATGTAATAATCCATCTTGAGCAGATAATCAGAAAGACCAAGAGCAGATATACTGTTGTAAGAGATAATTATATGCATTATATAGAAGGACGTTCGGAAAGTTTTTCACGACAAGAACAGCAGGCAATAAATGAGCGAAAAGAAAAGAAAATCCGTGATGAAAAATTTGCAAGGATATACAACAAGGTGGAGCATGAACTTGCTTCGGTATCAAGACAAGCCCCGGGAGTTGGCGCCCAATTAAAAAAGACAATGCATAAATTAAAATCAATGGAGCATCGTTTTGAACGTGAAGATGAGAATATGACCGAAATGCCTGAGCAGGAAGAAGCTATTTTCTTTAAACTTGGTGGGGATACTGCTAAGATGCCTGCGGGTAAGACGGTTATAGAATATAGTCTTGATGAATTAATAACTCCTGATGGTATAAAAGTTCTTGCAAGAGATATATTTCTTAGAGTAAGAGGCCCTGAGAAGATATGTATTGTCGGAACAAACGGAATTGGGAAAACTACACTTCTTCGAAAAATGGCTGAGGAATTATTATTGAGAAAAGATATAAGAGCTCAGTATATGCCTCAAAATTATGAAGATATGCTTAATCTTGACGTAACACCTGTTGAGTTTCTTGATAATACCGGTGATAAAGAGATAAGGACGAGAATAAGGACGTATCTGGGCTCTTTGAAATATACAGCAGATGAGATGGAGCATCCTATAAGGGAGCTTTCCGGCGGACAGAAGGCTAAGGTACTTCTTCTTAAGATGAGCTTGTCTGATGCCAATGTATTGATACTTGATGAGCCTACGAGAAATTTCTCACCTTTATCAGGTCCTGTAATAAGGCGAATGATTTCGGAATTTCCGGGTGCGGTTATAAGTATTTCTCATGATAGAAAGTATATAGACGAAGTCTGTGATAAGGTCTATGTCCTTAATGAAAGTGGGTTAAAGGAAAAACTCTAATTCACAGAAAATTCAGATAACTATGTTAGTATGATAATTGATTAATTGTGCGCATAACCATTTTACAAGGAGGTAGATTATATGGTTGGAACAAATGGTATTAATAAAACCACCAACACCTATTTAGGTGCGACATCGACTGTTAAAAAGGGAGTTAAGACAGCTGATGTAAAGTCGGCAGCAGTAGATACTCAAGTTAAGTCAAGTGAATCGAAGTTGTCCGATAAGGCGAAGACATATCTTGAGAATCTTCGTAAGCAGTATGGTGATTATGATTTCGTAATTGCCGATGAAGGCGATGACAAGGCTGCATTAATCAATAGAAGTAATAAGGAGTTTTCCGTAGTATTTTCGAGTGAAGAGCTTGAGAAAATGGCTTCCGATGAGAATTATGCAAATGACCAGATGCATAAAGTTGATACGGCTGTTAAGATGTCGAGAAGAATCAATGAGCTTTTCGGATTCGAGCAGAACTGGGGTAATGGTGAAGATAAGAGTGCAATAACCGAGATTGCGATAACCTTTAATGAGGATAATACAATTTCAATCTTTGCAAATCTTGAGAAGATGAATGAAAAATCGCGCGAGATTCTGGAGAAGAACGCAGAAGAGCGTGCAGAGGCTAAGAAGGCTGAAGAGGCTAAGATGAAGAGCAATCCTTATTTCAAGCCTGAAGATATAATGATTAAGCGAACGAGACTTGAAGCCTCATCTGAAGAAGAGCTTATCGATAAGATTATGAATCTTGATTGGGAGAGCATTAAAGAGACTCCTATAACTATCGGCGATAAGATTAATTATTCAGTTTAAGTAAGTTAAATCAGTCGGAGATGACAATAGTTATCTCCGACTTTTTTATCGGTTGCTACTTTAAGTGTAGAATTGTATTATTAAAATATATTATTAAGGGAGGTTGTCTATGAGTGTTGACGTGACAGGTAATTCAATAATTGAAAGAAGCCGCAGGTTCTACGAAGCGGAAGTCGCACCGATGATACATGAAAAGTTCCCGGAGGCGGAAGAACGAATTGCTGTAGGAATTGCGGGAGAGGGTTCCGACTGCTTCGGCTTCGATGATTTCGTATCAAGAGATCATGATTTCGGGACGGGAGTGGGCCTCTGGCTTACGGATGAAGATTACGAGAAATATGGCAACCTTTTGTCGATTCTATATAATGAACTTGTAAATAAGCATGATTCAAACCTTACCGAGCGTCTTATGGAGCGTCGCGGTGTTATGACGATTCATAGCTTCTATTCCAATATCCTTAATATCGATTGTGATACGGAAAATGCAATCATAACCGACGAAGACTGGCAAAGACTTGACCATAGCTGCCTTGCGACTGCCACCAATGGCGTAGTGTTCAGAGATGACCTTGGCAAGTTTACAGCCTATAGAAAAGCGCTTCTTAACTACTATCCCGATAAAATCCGAAAAGAGCGCATAGATACGGAATTGCATCTCTTCTCACAAAGTATGCAGGTTAATTACGCACGCTGTATGACAAGAAGGGATATTGTTGCTGCAGAGATGTGCAGAGCACAGGGTATTAATTCCGCAATGCAGCTTTTCTTCCTGCTTAATCGTACATATCCACCATACTATAAGTGGACTTTTAAGAAAATGGAAGAGCTTGAAGAAGTAGGAGATTTATCTGAACTTATTGCAAAGCTTGCGGGTACTTACCTTGATCTTTCAAAGTGGGAAGGACTTCCTTACGTTGCGGACCGCCTTAATCTTAAAGATGAGGTAGTAAGCCTTACGGAGCGCATTGCAACCAGAATTGCGACAATCATGAAAAATAAGGGACTTGTTAATTACATAGACCCGTATCTTGAGGGTTATGTCGGAAAAGTATTAATTTAAATACAAAAAATGATGTTGACAGGTTTTAAACCTTGTGTTATCTTGAAAAAGTAGTTTACAGTTTAGCATTTAAGAAAGGAGGTAAATCAAATGACGATGTCTATTAGATTCTTTAACGGAATTAATTCGGGCTCTAACTATGTCCATATGCCGAATTATAGATCCAATAATGTTGTTGTTAATAAGTTTTACCTCCGGGGTGATATACACTGATAGTCCAAGGATTAGTTGGATTTAAATTGTATATACTTAATTTTGGTATAGATTAAGAGCCGGATGGAATACATCCGGCTTTCTTTTTGCGCGATACGGCTGTCGAGCGGGCGCGTTGCTTGCAACAGCGCACATTGGACAGCCAACGCGACACTTGGGTGAAGATGCAATCTTCGCCCAAGCGCGCAAAAAATCTACATTCCCCGGAAGGTTTTTAATAGTTTGGAAGGTGATTACTTGAATAAGATTAGACTTGGAAAAATAGGGCGTAAGTATATAGGACCGCTTATATTTGCGGTAGGATGTATGGTAGTTGCAACCATATGTGATGCAATAGGTCCTCAGCTTACAGCGAGAATTTTTGATGACGTAATTAAGGGAGGAAATACAGCTATATTGCCGACACTTCTTATCGGTTTATGCATAACCGGTGTGGGAAGAGCTTTTGGCGGATATTTCAAAGAGTATACATTCGATATAGTTGGATGTTCGGTAGGTTCTAAGGTTAGAAAAGACCTTTTTAATCATATACAGACACTGTCACTTGATTACTTCGATAAGACCAATACGGGCGAGCTTATGGCCCGAGTTAAAGATGACGCGGACAGAATCTGGGACATCTTTGGAATGACCGGAATGCTGACCATTGAAATCGTGCTCCGTATGGGAATGGTGCTTTACTGCATGTTCTCGATGAATGCGCGTCTTGCACTTATTCCGTTAGGCGTTATGCTTGTTATGGGAGCACTTGCCGTATATATGGAAAAGCGCCTTGACAAGGCATATGACGATATCTCGGAGAGAAATGCGGAACTTACCACGGTTGCCGAGGAGAATTTATCGGGAGTTCGTACGGTAAAAGCTTTTACCGCAGAAGATTACGAAATCGATAAGTTTAGAAAGAAGAACGAAGAGTACTATAATGCGAAGATGAAGTACACGAAGATCGAGAACAGAATCTATCCGTACTTCCCGTTCGTTGCAAAGCTCTTCCCTGTATTCATGGCTGTAATCGGTGGTGTATCGGTTGCAAAGGGCACAATGACAGTGGGATATCTTGCGGCATTTATTGCATACAGTATGGACTTCGTATGGCCGATGGAGGTATTCGGCGAACTTGCCAATGAATACTCGATGATTGCGGCATCATACAAGAAGATTAATAAGATTTTTGCTGAAGAAGCAAGAATCAAAAACGCCGAGAATGCTGTAGAAGGTCCTGTTGCGGGTTCTGTTGAATTCGATCATGTAGGATTTACAGTCGGCGAAAAAGAGATATTAAAGGATATAACTTTTAAGGTTGAAGAAGGTAAGACACTCGGAATTATGGGTGAAACCGGTTCCGGTAAAAGCTCAATCGTTAACCTTATCGGCAGACTTTTTGACGCAACGGAAGGAACCGTTAAAGTCGGCGGTGTTGATGTAAAAGAGCTTAATCTTACAGACCTTAGAAAGGCAATTAAGTATGTGTCCCAGGAGACATTCCTTTTCTCGGATTCGGTTAAGGACAATGTCAGGATGGGTGAGAGAAAGAATATAGAAGAAGACGCTGTTGTTGAGGCTTCAAAGCTTGCATGCGCCGATGAATTCGTATCCAAGATGGAGAATAAGTATGATACGATAATCGGCGAGCGAGGTGTCGGTTTATCGGGCGGACAGAAGCAGAGAATCAGTATTGCAAGAGCTTTTGTAAGAAATAATCCTATTCTTATAATGGATGATTCTACATCTGCACTTGATATGGAAACTGAGCGCGATATACATCATGCTTTAAAGATGATTAAGGGTACGAAGATCATAATCGCACACAGAATATCAGCAGTACGTTACGCAGATGAAATTATCGTTCTTAAGGATGGTAAGATTGCAGAGCGAGGAACACACGAAGAATTACTCGCATACGGCGGACTCTATAAGGAAACATACGACTCACAGTACGGACAGAATCTTATGGAGGTGGTATAAATGGCTAATGCTACGAGACATGATGAAAATGATATAAAAATGAATAAAAGGGAAGTAGTCGTAAGATTACTTAAGTATCTTAAGGGTCACGTCCTTGAGATAGTACTTACACTTCTTGCCATGGGCGGCGCGGTTACGATATCACTTATTAACCCGCTTATTATGGAAAAAGCAGTCGACGAATATATCCCGAATAAGGATATTAACGGCCTGCTTAAGCTTGCGGCCTTTGCGGTAGTGTTAAATGTTGTATTTATGCTCTTAAATAAGGCGAGAACCTATCTTATGGCGCTTTTATCCAATAAGATCGTGCGTGACATAAGAAATGAGATTTACGAGCATATTCAGACGCTTGCCTTTACGTTTTTTGATTCAAGACCTACGGGTAAGATCTTAGCAAGAATTACGGGCGATGTTAACTCGCTGCAGCAGGTATTCTCATCTGCGGTAACGACATTTATCCCGGGTATCGCAACGATCATCGGTGTTCTTTTCATTATGATGAGCAAGAACGTAGTCTTGGGATTACTTTGTATGTCGACGGTACCTGTTATGATTCTTGCGCTTCTTGCGATTGAAAAGTATTCGACCAAGATGTGGGCGCTTTTCAGAAAGAAGTCATCTAACATGAACGCATACGTTCATGAGGATATCTCGGGAATGTCGATAGTTCAGTCCTTTGCGGCTGAAGAGGAGACATCTAAGACTTTCGATGAGCTTGTAAATGAGCATCAGGAAGTATTTAGAAAAGCAGTTCGAGTTAACGATTTCTTCGGACCTTCCTGCGATCTTTGCTGGGCTGTATCGGTAGTGCTTCTATACTGGTTCGGAGTTAAGCTTCTTAATAAAGACATGGTATCAATGGGTGTGCTTATAGCATTCGGTACTTATGTAGGTATGTTCTGGGAGCCGGTCATGAACATTGCGAGCTTTTACAGAAATATGATTACCAATCTTTCTGCGGCAGAGCGAATCTTCGAAGTGCTTGATACTCCTGCCGATGTTAAGGATAAGGTCGACGCTGTCGAGCTTCCGCCTATCGAAGGTAATGTTGAATTTAAGAATGTATTCTTTACTTATGATGTGGGAACGCCTGATGAGACAAGAGTACTTACGGATGTAAGTTTTAAGGTCAATAAGGGTGAGAGAATTGCGCTTGTAGGCCCTACCGGTGCGGGTAAGACTACGATAATCAATTTATTAAGCCGTTTTTATGATATTCAGGAAGGTAATGTCTTGGTTGACGGATATGACGTAAGAGACGTAACCATTAAGAGCCTTCGCCAGCAGATGGGTGTGATGACACAGGAGAACTTTATATTTGAAGGGACTGTAGCTGATAACATAAGATACGGTAAGCGCGATGCTACGCAGGAAGAGATTGAAGAAGCTGCTAAAGCTGTTAATGCGCATGACTTTATCATGAAGATGGAAAAGGGATATGATACCATGCTTATGGAGCGCGGTGCGGGACTTTCCATAGGACAGAGACAGTTGATCGCATTTGCGAGAACCATGGTATCAAAGCCTAAGATTCTTATATTGGATGAGGCAACATCATCAATTGATACCAAGACTGAGCTTATGGTTCAGAAGGGAATCGACGGACTTCTTAAGGGAAGGACAAGCTTCGTTATAGCCCATAGATTATCGACAATTCAGAATGCAGACAGGATATTTGTTGTTGATAACGAAGGTATTGTCGAATCCGGTTCACCGTCAGAGCTTATAAGAAAGAAGGACGGAGCATATAGAAAGCTCTATATGGCTCAGTTTGAAGAGATTAAGCCTAAGGCAGTGTAGGCTGCCTTAGGATATGATAAAGATAAGAAGAAGGAGATTTAAAACTATGAAATTTTCAGAGATGCCTTATGAAAGACCTGATATTAACGAGGTCATTAATAAGTATAAGGATTTAATTAAGAGACTTAGAGAGGCTAAGTCTTATGATGAAGCGCGCGAGGTATTTATAGAGCGTGATAAGTGGTCGGACGAGGTTGATACGACATCAACTCTTTGCTATGTTCGTCAATCAATCGATACTCGTGACAAATTCTACAGCGAGGAGAAGGACTTCTGGGATGAGAATGACCCTAAGTTAGAGGAGTATTACCAGGAGTGGGTAGATGCGCTTCTTGAAAGTCCATATAGAAAAGATTTCGAGAAAGAGTACGGCGACTTATTATTCATCAATGCAGAGATGGATAAGAAGACATTCGCACCTGAAATAATTGAAGATATGCAGAAAGAGAATGAACTTGTCAGCGAATACGACGATTTAATCGCATCAGCACAGATTCCATTTAGAGGCGGTACATATACACTTTCGCAGCTTACGCCGTTTATAACGGATGAAGATGATAATCTTCGTCATGAAGCATGGCTGGCAGAGGGCCGTTGGTATAAGGAACATCAGGCCGATCTTGACAGAATCTACGATGAGCTTGTTAAGCTTCGTGATACAATGGGCAAAAAGCTCGGATATAAGGATTATACACAGCTTGGATATTATCGTATGCAGCGTAACTGTTATACCAAGGAGGATGTAGAGAAGTTCCGCGTTGCAGTGCAGAAGTATCTCGTACCTGTTGCAGATTCGATTATGCGCGAACAGGCGAAGAGACTTGGAGTGTCATATCCGATAGCATATTCGGATGCAGCACTTGAATTTAGATCCGGTAATCCACGCCCTGTAGGTACTGCAGATGATATACTCGCACAGGCTAAGAAGTTTTATGATGAGCTTTCACCTGAGACAAGTGAATTCTTCAGAACGATGCTTGACGAGGATTTAATGGATGTATTATCTACGGAAGGCAAGCAGGGAGGCGGATATTGCACCAGTCTGGGTCAGTATCAAAGACCTTTTATCTTTTCTAACTTTAACGGAACCCAGGGTGATGTAGAGGTTGTAACACATGAAGCAGGCCACGCTTTTGCATATTGGATGAACCGCACCCGCGTTCCGTCGTCATACAGCGATCCAAGTGCGGAAGCTTGTGAAGTTCATTCCATGAGTATGGAGTTTTTTGGTTGGAAGAATGCAGATGGTTTCTTCGGATCTGATGCAAGGAAGTTTAAATACAGTCATCTTGCGGCGGCTCTAACTTTTATACCATATGGAACGATGGTTGATCATTTCCAGCATATAGTCTACGAGCATCCGGAACTTACACCGGCAGAGCGTCATGCGGAGTGGAAGAGATTATTGGGAATCTACCAGCCGTGGCTTAAGTTGGACGGCGAGATTCCTTTCTATTCAGAGGGCGAAGGCTGGCAGAGACAGAGCCATATCTATGAGATGCCGTTTTATTATATTGATTATTGTCTTGCACAGACTGTTTCATTACAGTTCTGGGCTATGATACAGAAGGACGAGAAGAATGCCTGGGAGCATTATATGGCATATACCAAGCAGGGTGGAAGCCGTACTTTCGTGGATCTTCTTAAGAATGCGGGACTTAAGACTCCGTTTGATGAAGAGTGCCTTAAGACAGTATGCGAAGCTGCTACAAAGTGGCTTAATGAGTTCGACCTTACAGGGATTGAATAATCAGGGGACTTCATTTGACAAAAGCGCTGTCAGGTAATATAATCTAAATAAATAAAGGTGTTACCGATAGACGGTTGCCCTTCGACGATTTAAAATGACCGCACGATTAGGCTAGGGGCGGTCATTTTGCCTTATTATTGGAATTGGTTCCAATAGAGTAGCCGAGGCTAAAACAAGTTATGCATAATGCAAGGACTGTGATAAGACTTTCGACTGTCAGCATAAATATCACCCTCCTTTCCTCTTGTAAGTACAAGAAAGATAATCAGAGGGCTTAGCCCTCCGATAAAGAAGAGCAACCGTCCACCGTGTATGGTAACACCTTAATAATATCATAACACAAACATACGTTCGAGACAAATTAAATTTCTATAAACTAAAAGAGTTCAGGATAACAATTGTATCTTGAACTCTTATTTTATTTCCTGATCTAAATTACTGAATTCATTTGAATCAAAAAACTCTTTCAGGGTTAAGTCTAATCCGTCACAGAGTTTTTTTATTGTTATTATTGAGACATCACGGCGAGAAGAATCAAACATGCTGTATGCTGTTGATGGTGTAACACCGGAAAGATTTGCCAATTCATTAATCTTAAGGCCGCGTTCTTTGCATATGTTGGTAAATCTTGTAACAACAGCATCCTTAACGCTCATAATTTCACTTCCTTTCGTATAGAAATATTGTAATAGACATTCCGCGACCGCGTATACGCACTTGCGTATATTTTTCCATTGTGCTAAATTATTGTTTAGAGATATGCAATATTAAGTATAAAGAATGGAGTTGAAAAAATGGCATTGATTAATTGTCCGGAATGTGGAAAAGAAGGTATTTCTGAGCATGCTACGTCTTGCCCTAATTGTGGATTCCCGATTGCTGCTCATTTTAAAGCAATCGAGGAGGAGAAGATACGCAAGGAGAAAGAAGAAAAACGTCGTGAACAGCAAGAAAAAAACAGAAAACTGATTGAAGAGCGGGAGGCAAAAAGAAGAGAGCAAGAGCAGGAACGTGAGAGAATCCGAATGGAGAAGGAAGAAGAAAAACGGAAAAAGAACTTAATTGAAGGAGAGATGAAACCTTTAATTGGTTCGCTCGAATGCGTATATGATTGGACAGATTTGTCAAATCTGGCTTTTGTAATAATCAATAATATACGTGAGAGTATTTCAGTAGGATTTGATATTAAATACGTCAGTAGCGAGAATGTTTCGAATTGTATTGAAACAGTCAATAGCGGAATATTAGAGTATCCATATGTAATACCTGCTATTAAGTTAAACTATGATAATGGGCAGAATAAAAAATGCGATATTCAAAACAGTTCCGGTAAGGTTTTTAAGAAGTATTGGGACTATAATCATTTTGGCGCGTGGTGTACTCCAATAGTAAGTATTTATACCAAAGATGAAACTCAGATCAACGAGATTATCAGAGCTATTGATAATAAGTATAAGGATGCAATACAGGTTTTAGTAAGTAATATATTTGATGAGAGTGAAAAATACGCAATATC
This sequence comes from Lachnospiraceae bacterium, assembly GCA_016283755.1. Taxonomy (GTDB): domain Bacteria; phylum Bacillota; class Clostridia; order Lachnospirales; family Lachnospiraceae; genus XBB1006. Next base: position 26,589 of record JAEENO010000008.1, read on the forward strand.
ATTTTCTATTTCGAAAAAGACTGAAGTAGTAAAGTATGCGTGTTTGGATGAAACAACGCAGTTTTCAGCGAAAATTGAGTTTGAGGCTGTTCTTTTCCCATTTTACGTGGACATAAATCGAAATCAAATTAAGCAGAAAATGCTTGCAAACTTCAGAAAAGTTCAATTGGCGCAGATGTGCGCTGTATACCTTGCAGAGAAAAATAAATTTGAAGGCGAGATAACATTATATGAAAGACTTTTTGCTGATGTTTCCGGTTTAAAATCTTTCTTTGGTCCTGCCAAAACAGAGGCATATGATAATCTCAAAAATATGCTGAAAATGGGACAACAATATACACCTGAACTTATTGAAGCCTCATTCCCTTGCTTAAGTATTGTCTATCATAATTTACCAAATGACATAATGGTAAAGAAACCAAAAGCACAATTGGAAGCAGAAATTAATAAAATCTTTACTCTTTATACATCGATAAGGGATAGTATTTGCAATGAATTAGGAATTCCTGTAAATATCGATGTGGCAAATTCTTCGTGCGCAACTCATACGACAGCAATGCGTAGTAATGCCGGATTAAAATACATTTTAAATGAATTGGGAAAAGATCCGACGAAGAAAATAGCAGATATCATTTCGAAGTATACGGAAATGATTGAAGAGGAGATAGAAGAGGAATTGGCGCGTCGTGAGGCAGCACGAGAACGTGAGGAATTAGAAGGTGATGGTGGCGGAGATATAATAAAGGGTATGCTTGGCGCATATGTAGGTTATAAAGCGGGTAAGATGCAACGTGAAAAGGATAGTAAACAGCACCTTAGAGGAAGCTCGGGTTGCAAGAGAAATCATAGTGATTTTTGTAACGGGTGCAGACATTATGACGTATGCGCAGATAGAACATATTTTTAGAAAGAAGAAGGATTATGGAGAAAAAATTAGTTAATGAATTTTGCTTAGAGTCAATCATACCCGGAATAAAAGAAGCATTGGTGAAAGAATCTTTATTAGAAGTGTTGGATGTTGTCTTGAAAAGGGCAAACAGAGATGTTATGACGGGGGCTAGATCTCCGTATTTTTCGGATACCTATAGGAATAATCAAGAGGATTATATTAAGTGTACAAGAGAATTGATTGAGAAACAATTGGCGAATCTGTCTTCGAAAAACCTTATTAAAGCCATTATTGAAAAGAGTAAAGAGGAACCTGAAATAATAGCCGAAATACAAAAGCTCGTTAATATGGCATTAAAGTATTTATATGTTATTCAAGAGTATGGTTATAATGAAAAACTCGGATATACGATAGTATTATCAAAATGTGATTGCCCGTTAGATTCAACCATTTTGGATGAATTGCATCGAAGAACAAAGAAAACGTATCCGACGTGGACACAGCTGAAATCTCTAAAAGATTATGATGAGATACAGACTGATATTGAAACTATTTCAAAGAAAGAAAACAAGACAAAGCTGGAGTTTGATTTTGAAAATTGGAAAAAGCATTAATAAGGATTGATAGGAGTGATATAATTATGAAGTGTAAAAATTGTGGAGCTGAGTTTGAAGAAGGAGTGTTCTGCCCGGAGTGTGGTGCTATTTGTTCTGATGAAAGTATAAGTATGGACTCGGCGGAGAATGGAACTAATAATAGTACTGTTAATACTGTGGAGTATTCGAATGAGTTTAAGCCTGACCCAAGTTGGCCTATTAGAGAAAAAAAGAATTTGCTTCTTTTAACGTTTTTATTAGGTGGCTTTGGTGCGCATTGGTTTTATCTCGGTAATTATAAGAAAGGCATAATATACTTTTTAATATGCATATCGGGAATATCATATATTCTGTCGTTTATAGATGGAGTGAAGTTCTTGTCTATGGATAAGCTGACTTTTATGACGACATATAAAGTTAGATTGGAATAGATAGTTTTTTTTCTGGTCAAGGAGGATGATATAGGTGAAAAAGAAGATATTTAGTATATTACTTGTAATAACACTAATTATTAGTGTTATGTATACCACGCCGATTAAAGCAAACGTAGCAAAGACAATTGAAAATTACTATGCGTTGACAGAGTCTATTGAATCCTCGAATGAACCGCTACCCGCTAAGTTTGATTTAAGAGATTATGGCTTAGTAACAGCTAAGCGAAGTCAAGGCAATTATGGCATGTGCTGGGCATTCGGTACAGTAGCAGCTTTAGAAAGTAATGCACTTGTAAAGGGTATAGGAACTTATGATTTGTCAGAAAGATATTTTGGTTGGTGCAGTAAGCATATAATTGCCACTAATAACAATAATATATCAGGTGAAGGGGTAGTAACTTCACAAGATGATTGGTACGAAGGCGGTCAGACAGGTTGGACTACACATGCATTAATGAATGGGTATGGTCTAGCCATGGAATCAGATTACCCATATAGAAATATTAAGGAAGATATTTTATACACTACACAGGATAGTCAAGTGTTAAAGTGTATTGGAGTTAGAGTTATTCCACGAAATGATTGGAATGCAATTAAGAACGCAATTATTAAATATGGCGCAATTGAGTTATCCATCGCAAGTATGTCAGATAAAAGTAAGATTTTTAATAGCAGAACGCATAGCTACTATATTTCAGAAGAGTATTATAATAATAACAAGTCTAAGCATAGCGGTGGACATATACTTGCAATAATTGGATGGGACGATAACTACAGTAAGAATAATTTTACATTGACACCGCCAGGAGACGGGGCATGGATAGTAAAGAATAGTGGAGGACTTAATTATTCATATATTTCATATTACAATTATGTTCCTTCTGACTGTGCAGATCTCAGAGCATACGAAGTAGCTCCAATTGAGACATATGATAGCTTATACACATACGACGGTGGAGTAGGTTTAACAGAACTTAAAAGCATTAGTGATGTTGCAATTTCATTTAAAACAAATGGTGATGAGACTTTAACAGGGGTAGCGGTTAAGGTGGCAGGTAAGGCAACAGCAACTATTAAGGTGTATAACAATATAGACAGTTTAGTAAATTTAAATGAAGGTAATTGCATTTACACTCAGACAGTTAACCTTACGGAAAATGGCTATCAGACATTACAATTCAATAAGGGTGTTAATCTCTCAGCTAATAAAGACGTTTTTATAACGGTGCATTTCTCTAATCCGATTATTTATTATATTGATAATAGACGTTCAAGTGGTACTTTAACAAGTATAGCCTCTGCTAATCCAAATGAAACTTTCATTAAGAAAGATAGTGGTAATTGGGAAGACTTAGTTAACTACAATAAAGCAAGTGCTTGCATTAAAGTACTATCAAGAAACGGACATAACAGAAGACCACTTACTTTAAGTAATTCAAACCTTACAGTAAATAATACTAAGGAAGCAACTATCGACTTAACCTGGAAGGAAGTAGAAGGCGCTGAAAGTTATGAAATCTACAGAAAAGCAGAAGGCGAATGGAAATACACTTTACTTAAGACGGTAAGTAATACAACATTAAAGTACTCCGATACGAAGTTGACTTTAGGGAAGAAGTACACTTATAAAGTTATTCCGGTAGCAGGTAATGTCGAAGGTTTTTCAGCAGAAAAAACTCTTACTGCAACAATAGCAGCAACCTGGATTAAGAAATTGGATAATTCCAAATCCGGAAAAATCACAATTACAATCAACAAAACAAAAACAGCAAAGAGCTATTCGGTATACAGATATAATGGCAAGGAATATAAGTGGATAGGCAATACAACAACAGGAACTTTTGTAGATAAGAACGTAACTTCAGGTACCACTTACACTTATAAAGTAAAAGCTAACAAGGGTAGCTTATCAAGCGCATATTCAGCAGCGAAATCATCTAAGGCAAAGTAGTAATTATAAAGAGTTCAGGATAATACAAGTGTCTTGAACTCTTTTTTATTCTGTGATATAATGTCTTGTAATTGTGTGTAGAGTGATACACTAACTAAGGAGGAAGACGTTTAAATGAGCGTGAAGGTTGAACATGTGGACAATAATATGGCCAAGATGACCATTGAAGTTCCGGCAGCAAGACTTGATGAGGCGATTGAAAAAGCATATCAGAAGCAGAAGAATACCCTTTCTTTACCGGGATTCCGTAAGGGCAAAGTACCGAAGAATATGATTGAGAAGATGTTCGGAGTATCTATTTTCTACGAAGATGCTGCCAACATTCTTATGCAGGAAGAGTATCCGGTTGCTATGAAGGAGAGCGGCCTTGATATCGTATCACAGCCGACTGTTGATATTGAGCAGATCGAGAAGGGCAAGCCGTTTATCTTCACAGCAGTTGTTGCAACCAAGCCTGAAGTTAAGCTTGGCGAGTATAAGGGCATGAAGGTTACAGACATTGACGTATCCGTATCTGCTGCAGATGTTAATGCAGAGATTGAGAAGGAAAGAGAAGCCAATGCGAGAATGACAACAGTAACTGACAGAGCAATCAAGAAGGGCGATACTGCAATAATCGATTTCGCAGGATTCATGGACGGCAAGCAGTTCGAGGGCGGCACAGCTACCAACCATGCATTGGAGATCGGCTCACATTCGTTTATCGATACATTTGAAGATCAGTTAGTTGGTAAGAAGACAGGCGAGGAAGTAGAAGTTAATGTTACTTTCCCTAAGGATTACCAGGCTAAGGAACTTGCGGGCAAGCCTGCTATGTTCAAGGTTAAGATCCATGAGATCAAGGTTAAGGAATTACCTGCTCTTGATGATGAATTTGCACAGGACGTATCTGAATTTGATACATTAAAGGATTACAAGGCAGACCTTAAGAAGAAGCTCGTTGAAGGCAAGAAGAATGCAGCTAAGGCAGCTCAGGAAGATGAAGCTATCGAAGGCGTTATCATGAACGCTGAGATGGAGATTCCTCAGCCGATGATTGAGTTCCAGGTTGATGATATTATCAATAACATGTCACAGCAGATGGCTCAGCAGGGTCTTACAATGGAGCAGTACCTTCAGTTTACAGGTATGACAGAGAAGCAGTTAAGAGCACAGGCTGAACCTGAAGCATTAAGAAGAATTCAGGCTTCCCTCGTACTTGAAGCAGTTGCTAAGGATGCTAAGATTAAGATTACTGATAAGCAGGTAGATGAAGAAGTTGCCAAGATGGCAGAGATGTACCATATGGAGATCGAGAAGATCAACAAGCTTATCGGTGAGGAAGAAAGAGAGTCTATTAGACGCGATCTCGAGGTTCAGGCAGCAGTTGATTTGATCGTTAAGAACGCTGTTCCGGTTCCTGCTGAAGAGATGGCTAAGATTAAGGAAGCTCAGGAAGGCGAAGAGAAGAAGCCTGCTAAGAAGACGGCAGCTAAGAAGACAACCGCTAAGGAAGAGACAGAAAAGAAGCCTGCAGCTAAGAAGACAACAACAAAGAAGGCAGCTGATAAGGAAGAGACAGAAGAAAAGCCTAAGGCTAAGAAGACTACTGCTAAGAAGGCAGCAGACAAGGAAGAGACAGAGAAGAAGCCTGCAGCTAAGAAGACTGCAACTGCCAAGAAGACAACAAAGAAGAGCGAATAATTATTAGCTTATAAAAGCGCTGTACGTATATGTGCGGCGCTTTTTTGTACCGTAAAGTCAATCCCGGAACAATGTGAAATGTTTGTTAAAAGCCACATTTGTCTTGGAATTGTATAATATACCCATTGGATGTTCACAAATTTATGGTAGTTTCTTATACATAAATTGCAAAAGATAGTCTGCATTAATCGACTTGAAAGGGGTATTCATATGAAAAAGGCAAGAAGTATAAGGACAAGGTTGGTTATTATTTTCTCATTGATATCAGTCGGCTCGGTTTTAATAGCAGCTGCATTTTCGGCTTATGTTATGAGAACCAATACCCATGATAACTTGAAATCTTTACAGGAGAATCAGACAGCTTATTATGCAGAAGCCGTTAACGCATGGATGGAACGTGAGACGGCTGTTGTAGATTATGCTGCGGGCTATATGGCAAGAATCGGAGCCATAGATTACGATCAGGTTCTTGAATATGCCATAACACAGAAGAAAGTATCTGAGAACGTACAGGAGATCTATATCGGATTTGCAAGAGATAAGCATCTTTGCATTGACGCAGATCTTCCGGCGGACTTTGATTATACATCAAGAGGATGGAGCATGGATGCCGATGCTGCTAACGGAGCGAAGATATATACAGCTCCTTATGTAGATACAATTACAGGCGGAATGGTTATAACCATTGCAGCTACATTTGAAAGCGCCGGCGGACACGGTGTAGTAGGTGAAGACCTTTCAATAGCTACATTGCTTTCAATGTTAGACGGAATCATTGATGATGAAGACGGAACATATGCGTTCATGACCACCGGAGACGGAACCATAGTTCTTCATAAGAACGACGAGTTCGTTATGAAGGATGAGAATGCAATCAATATAGCCGATGTACTTGGCGGTGATTATGTTACTGCTGCAGAGTCGGGCGGTTCATTCGAAGATTACGACGGTGAAGAAAAGTATATTATGAAGTCAGAAGTAAAATGCTGCGGATGGACTGTATACACAGTAACTCCTGTATCTTCATATACATCAGAACTTAACAGAGCGGTTATCGCACTTATAATTATTGCAATTATCCTTGGATTATTTGCTGCAGTAGTAGTATTTATCGTTGGTACCAATATTACCAAGCCAATCGTTGCAGTAGAAAGACAGGTTAGCAGACTTAAAGACCTCGAAGTAGGCGCTATCGAATTTGAGCCTGACAGAAGAAATGATGAGCTTACAAGCATGAGATTCGCAGTTGTAGGTCTTACCAATGAATTGAACAGAATAGTCGGTCAGCTTATCGAAGTTACAACAATTTTAGCGGATGAATTTAAGAATGTATACGGTTCTGTAGAAGAATCTGTATCGAATAATACAGAGATTACGGAGACAATCCAGCAGATAAGTTTTGCAATCGATGAAGTTGCTAATCAGGCACAGACGGCTAATGAAAGCCTTATCAATGTTGCTAACGAGATTGAGACAATTTCCGAGAGAACTTCGGGCATGAAGGACGCTACAGATTCAGCACTTAAGGCTGCATCAAGCGGAAGCTCATCCATTAGACAGCTTTCATCACAGATTAAAGAGACTCAGGATCTTCAGAAGGTTGCATCAGTCAGTGTTAACAACCTTTCACAGAAGTCCACTCTTATCGATGGCATAAGCCAGACAATCAGTTCGATTGCTGAGCAGACTTCACTTCTTGCACTTAATGCTTCGATAGAAGCTGCACGTGCAGGAGAAGCAGGAAGAGGATTTTCTGTAGTTGCTGAAGAAATCGGTAAGCTTGCAGATCAGACATCCAATGCAACCAATGAGATTACATCAATTATTTCCGAGATTCAGTCTGAAATCGGTGAGGTTACAGGTCAGATGGGACAGATGCAGAAGAAGTCCGATGAATGTATTGATGCAATGAGCACCACAGAAGAGATGTTTAACGGAATTAATGACAGTATTAAGCAGGTAGGCAACAGTGTAGGAACTGTTAGTGTTGCTCTTAATAATCTTAATACCGGTAAGGAAAATGTTGTTGAGATGTTCTCCGATATCTCAAGTGAGACTGAAGAGCTTACAGCATCCAGCCAGAAGATTGCAGGTAAGGTTGATTCACAGAATGCAGCAATCGATACAATCGGCAAGGCTATGACAAAGCTTGAGAAGGTTGTTAATGAACTTAACGAGATAGTTGATAAGTTCCATATGTAAGGAACACCCTAATTTACCAATAATCTTTTGCAAAAGGGCGTGGCGGCAAATTTTGGCTGCTGCGCCCGCTTTTTTATCCGAAAATCAGCTTACAAGTTTAATTTTTAACGTTAAAAAGTATTGCAATATTAGCGAATATTTGTAACAATATTATGTGGGGTTCTGCGTTTAAATGCATGATAATTCCCCCGGAAATATATTAACCTTGAGGGAGGTATAAGAAACATGAGTTTAATACCTTATGTAGTTGAACAAACAAGCAGGGGCGAACGCTCTTATGATATTTATTCGAGATTATTAAAGGACAGAATCATATTCCTCGGCGAAGAAGTTAATGAGACAACAGCAAGTATAGTTGTTGCGCAGCTTCTTTTCCTTGAGTCGGAGAATCCTGATAAGGATATCCACCTTTATATCAACTCTCCGGGCGGTATGGTTACTGCAGGTATGGCAATCTATGATACAATGCAGTACATTAAGTGCGATGTATCAACTATCTGTATCGGCTTAGCTGCAAGTATGGGCGCTTTTTTACTTGCAGGCGGAGCTAAGGGCAAGAGATTCGCTCTTCCTAATGCAGAGATTATGATTCATCAGCCATCCGGCGGTGCAAGAGGTCAGGCTACGGATATTAAGATCGTTGCCGACAATATCATCAAGACCAAGAAGAAATTGAACGAGATTCTTGCGGCTAACACAGGTAAGCCATTAGAACAGGTTGAGATTGATACAGAAAGAGATAATTACATGTCAGCTGAAGAAGCTCTTGCTTACGGCCTTATCGACGGTGTAATTACCAAGAAAGAAACAAGTAAGTAATTGAGGTAGTTTTAATGTCAGAGAAGAACAATGATAAGATAAGATGCTCGTTCTGCGGCAAGACGCAGGACCAGACAAGAAAGCTTATTGCAGGTCCGAAGGGAGCATACATCTGTGACGACTGTATTTCCATATGTGTGGAGATCATGGATGAAGAGCTTTACGGTAAGGATTTTGAGAGCGATTCAGAAGAAGTAATCGACCTTAAGAAGCCTGAGGAGTTAAAAGCTCTGCTTGATGAGTATGTTGTCGGACAGGAAGAAGCTAAGAAAGTATTGTCGGTAGGTATCTACAATCATTATAAGAGAGTATTAAGCGATGATACGGATGACGATGTGGTTATCCAGAAGAGTAATATCCTTCTTTTGGGACCTACGGGTTCAGGTAAGACGTATCTTGCACAGACCATGGCTAAGCTTCTTAATGTGCCATTTGCGATAGCAGATGCCACATCACTTACAGAAGCAGGTTATGTCGGTGAAGACGTTGAGAATATTCTTCTTAAACTTATTCAGGCAGCGGATTATGATGTTGAGCGTGCGCAGCACGGAATCGTATATATTGATGAGATTGACAAGATAACCAAGAAGAGTGAGAATGTATCGATTACCCGTGATGTATCGGGTGAAGGTGTACAGCAGGCACTTCTTAAGATTTTAGAGGGTACCGTTGCATCGGTCCCGCCTCAGGGCGGACGTAAGCATCCTCAGCAGGAGATGATAAGAATTGATACAACCAATATTCTCTTCATCTGCGGAGGAGCTTTTGACGGACTCGAGAAGATTATCGAGACAAGACTCGATGAGCATTCGATGGGATTTAATGCGAAGGTTTTATCCAAGAAGGAGAGAGACGCAATGGATATTTTTGCGGATCTTCAGCCGCAGGACCTTATTAAGTACGGTCTTATCCCTGAATTTGTAGGTCGTCTTCCTTTGACAGTTTCATTGCAGGGACTTGACGAAGAAGCTTTGGTAAGAATTCTTACAGAGCCTAAGAATGCATTAACACGTCAGTATCAGAAGTTATTCGCAATGGACGGCGTTAAGCTTGAGTTTGAGCATGATGCTCTGATCGAAGTTGCGAAGAGAACCATGGAGCGTAAGACAGGCGCGCGAGGACTTCGTGCAATCTTAGAGAAGGCAATGCTTGACGTTATGTATACATTACCATCTGAGAGTAATGTTAAGAAATGCACTATTACACGTGATACCATAGATACGGGTGTCGCCAAGATAGAACATAAGACGAAGAAAAGCGCATAAAGCACTATAAGGAGCAGCAGCTTTGAGTGATAATAAAATTCTATTCCCCACAGTCATACTGCGGGGAATAACAATATTACCCGGTGTGACGGCACACTTTGATGTAGTTAACGATGAAGGAATCAATGCAGTGAATATTGCAATGATGGGCAACCAGCAGATATTTCTTGTAACGAAGAGAGACTTCTTTGCGGAGAATACTTCTTTACAGGATTTATTTGACGTGGGCGTAATTGCGGTTATTAAGCAGCTTGTTAAATTGCAGAACGGGTCAATCAGAGTTTTGGTTGAAGGTAAGGATAGAGCCAAGATTCTTGATCTTAAATCAATTAAGAATTACATGGCGTCTGATGTTGAGCTTTTACCGCAGTTTACTACGGAAGGCATTGATAATGAGAAGGTAGACGGACTGGTTCGTACCATACGTGAGTCATTTACGAATTACGCCGGCGTTAACAGAAAAATCGGCAAGGATGCTGTATTTAAAGTGTTATTCGAGCCGGATCCTTTGAAATTACCCGGAATAGTAACATCAATTATTCCGATGAAGTATGAAGACAAGCAGAAGATTCTTGAAGCAGAGAACTTTGAAGATGAGATGAGTCTTCTTGCTGATGCTATAATTCACGAAATCAATGTCGTTAAGGTTCAGGAAGAACTCTCCATGAAGATCAAGGAGAAGATTGATGAGAATCAGAAGGACTACATCTTGCGTGAGCAGATGAGAGCAATAAGAACAGAGCTTGGTGATGATGTTGACGGAAGTGAAGCCGATGATTTCAAGGCTGAGATAGAGAAGCTTGATGCAGATGATTCTGTTAAGGCTAAGCTTAAAAAAGAGCTTTCAAGATATGAGCATGTAAGCTCAAGTTCTTCGGAAAGTGCGGTTCTTCGCGCTTATCTTGAAACTGCACTTGAGCTACCGTGGAATCATATGTCGCCTGATGTAATAGATCTTAAGCGTGCTGAAAAAGTTCTTAACGAAGACCATTACGGCATGGAGAAGGTTAAAGAGCGTATTATTGAATTTTTAGCGGTCCGCGCACTCGCTAAGTCTCAGGACAGTCAGATAATCTGCCTTGTAGGCCCTCCGGGAACCGGTAAGACTTCAATTGCAAGGTCTATCGCAAGAGCTTTGCAGAAAGAATATGTAAGAATCAGTCTCGGTGGTGTAAGAGACGAGGCCGAGATAAGAGGACACAGAAAGACATACGTAGGTGCTATGCCGGGACGTATTATCGAGGGCTTAAGGGATGCTCACGTGGCTAATCCTTTAATGCTTCTTGATGAGATAGATAAGGTAGGCTCCGATGCAAGAGGAGATACTTCATCTGCTTTGCTCGAAGTACTTGACCCCGATCAGAACAGCAAGTTTAGAGATCATTACCTTGAGATTCCGGTTGATTTAAGCAAGGTATTCTTCCTTGCAACCGCTAACTCCTTATCGGAGATCAAGAAGCCTCTTCTTGACCGTATGGAGATAATTGAAGTAAGCGGTTATACGGAGAACGAGAAGTTTCATATAGCCAAAGAATACTTGATTAAGCGTCAGTCAGAGAAGAACGGATTAAATAAGCGTCAGTGCGATATTACGGATGGTGCGATAAGAGATATAATCGCATATTATACGAAGGAAGCGGGAGTCCGTACCTTAGAGCGTAAGATAGGCGAGGTATATAGAAAAGCAGCGAAAGAAATCCTTCTTAATGATGTTAAGGGAATTAAGGTTACCAAGACCAATCTTAAGGATTACTTAGGAAAGAGAATATATCGTCCCGACAGACAGTCTACCAAGGAAGAAGTGGGTATTGCTCACGGTCTTGCATGGACTGAAGTCGGTGGAGATACGTTATCCGTTGAAGTTAATGTATTACCGGGTTCGGGTGAGCTCGCATTAACGGGTAACTTGGGTGACGTAATGAAGGAATCTGCAATGGCGGGACTTTCATTCATTCGTTCGATTGCGCTTAAGTACAGAGTACCTAAGGAATTCTTTAAAGAGAATGATATTCATATCCATATCCCTGAAGGAGCCGTACCAAAGGACGGTCCTTCGGCGGGTATTACAATGGCATGTGCGATGTTATCTGCAATTACGGGACAGCGCTTAAGAAGTGATGTTGCAATGACAGGTGAGATTACACTTCGCGGTCGTGTACTTCCTGTAGGAGGCCTTAAGGAAAAGACACTTGCTGCCAAGATGAACGGCTTTAAGACGGTTTTGATTCCTGCAGAGAACAGGCCTGACATTGAGGATTTATCGCAGGAGATAACAAAGGGACTTAATATTATATACATCTCGTCCTTCCAGGATGCAGCAAAGTATGCTTTTGTTAAAGAATAGAGGTTTTTATGAAGATTAAGAATGTTGCACTTGAAACCGTGTGCGGAGTAACGTCGGTTCTTCCGGAGAATATTCATCCGGAGGTAGCTTTTGCAGGTAAGAGTAATGTCGGTAAGTCGTCTCTTATCAATGCGCTTATGCAGAGAAAAGCTCTTGCAAGAACTTCTGCACAGCCGGGCAAGACGCAGACAATCAATTTCTACAATGTTAATGATGAGATCTATTTTGTTGATCTTCCGGGATACGGTTATGCAAAGGTAAGTCAGACCGAAAAGGAAAAATGGGGCAAGATGATCGAGAAGTATCTGCATAATTCGAAGCAGCTAAAAGCGGTATTTTTACTTATCGATATTCGTCATGAGCCTTCGGCTAACGATGTTAATATGTATGAATGGATGAAGTTCCAGGGCTTTGCTCCGATAGTTATCGCAACCAAGGCAGATAAGATTAACAGATCTCAGCTGCCTAAGCAGCTTAAAATCGTCCGTACAGGGCTTAAGATGGATAAAGACGGCATTCTTATTCCGTTTTCAGCTGAGACTAAGGCAGGCCGTGACGAGATATATGAGATAATCGATTCGATTATAAGCGAATCGGATAAGATAGGGGGAGGGTTAAAAAATGAAGAATAAATATGTGTTCACAGGTGCGTTTCTTGTATTTATTATAATAATTACAGTAGTTATAGGCGTTGTGAGCAATAAAAAAGATAAACCCGAGAATGAATCCACTGAAGTTGTAGCATCTTTTTATCCGGTTTATGTAATTGCCAATAACTTACTTGACGGTATCGATGATGTTAATCTACAATCGCTGAGTGAACCGAAGACAGGATGCCTTCACGATTTTCAGTTAACACCTGAAGATATGAAGCTTCTTGAAAAGGCTGATATTTTTATTATTAACGGTTCCGGAGCAGAGTCCTTTATGGATAAAATAATATCTGATTGTGAGGGTATTACGATAATTAATGGAACAGAAGGTATAGAAGGTGAAGAAGAGCTTCTTATGCATGCATGGATGAATCCAATCAAATACCTTATGGAAACAGAGAATATTTCGCATGGACTTATTGATGCGCTTCCGCAGTATACTGATGAGATAGAAAGAAACTATAAGTCTTATATTAAGAAGGTAATGGGAATAAGCGTTTCTAAGTCAAAGTTTCCGATATTTGCATGTAATGACGTTATACTTTTCTCGGAAGCTTTTGAACCGTTCGCTGAGTATCTTGGATTAAATGTACTTCTTACAGTTGATCTTGATGAGGAACGAGAGGTTAGTTCTGCAGAAGTAAAAGAGGTAATTGATGCGATTAATGCGAATCCGGGTATCTTTATTATGGTTGATGAGGTCTATGGCAAAAAGCTGGCCGAAACCGTTAAGAACGAAGTGGAAGTTAAAGTCTATTATATAGATCCGCTTACACGCGGTGAGCTTACGGACAAGAATTATTACATCGACAAGATGAATGAGAATATAGAAATCTTATACACAGAAGGACAGTAACAGTGAAACTTATTAAAGCGCCGTGCGGATTGCACTGCATTAAGGTTAATGATTTAAAAGTGCATTTCGGCGAAGAAGAAGTCTTAAATGACATCAATATGCATATTCATTGCGGAACACTTACCGTGCTTATTGGCAAAAACGGAGCGGGTAAGTCTACTTTAATGCGCGCGCTTTTAAATGATGTACCTCATTCCGGTACGATAGAATTTAAGGACAGAGAAAACGGAAATATCCGTAAGATGACTATAGGGTATGTGCCGCAGAAGATGAATATAGAGAAGAATACACCGGTATCCGTATATGATATGATGGCAAGTTACGAGTCGAACGTGCCGGTATTCTTCAGAAAATCAGCCAAGCTTAAGGCAAGAATAGAAGAAGCGTTAGAGGTATTTAACGCAAAAGAACTTATAGATAAGAAGATGTGTAACTTATCAGGCGGTGAGATGCAGCGTGTGCTTTTGTCACTTGCGATTATGAACCGTCCGAATCTTCTCTTACTTGATGAGCCTGTATCGGGCGTCGATGCACAGGGCGAGAAGAACTTTTACAGAATAATAGATGAGTTGAAGCGTAACTACGACATGGCGATTATACTGATATCGCATGACCTTGACCTTGTTATGAAGTATGCCGACAATGTCGTATTGCTTGACCATACAATATTAAAGCAGGGTAGCCCGTATGCGGTATTTACAAGCGATGAGTTTAAAAGCGCTTTTCCGGGTTATGAGCTTATGACGGGAGGAAATAAAGATGAGTAGTATATTTCCTTTTTTAAGATATGATTTTATGGTACTCGCAATCCTTGCGATACTTATTATATCACCGCTATTCGGAATGCTCGGTACTATGATTGTTACAAGACGTATGGCATTTTTCTCGGATGCTTTGGGGCACTCCGCATTAACGGGAATTGCGGTAGGTGTTGTATTAGGAGTCAATGATACGACGATTTCGATGATTGTATTTGCTGTTATCTTCGCACTTCTATTAAATGAGATAGGTCGAAGAACGATGGCGTCGCATGATACGATAATTTCGGTATTCTCCTCCGCGTCACTTGCGTTAGGCCTTGCAATCCTTTCAAGAGGCGGTAATTTCAGTAAGTATTCTTCACTTCTTGTCGGAGATGTATTGTCGATTACGAGAAGAGAAATAGTCTATCTATTCGTTATATTGATTGTAACAATAGGATTCTTTATTGTATTCGGTAATAAGCTTATGGCGATAAGCTTAAACGCACCGCTTGCAAGGAGCAGATCGCTTCCTGTAGGAGTATTCGAAAACATATTCTCGGTGCTTGTAGCACTTGTCGTAACACTCTCGATCAAGTGGGTAGGAATACTTATAATCAACGCGCTTTTAATATTACCTGCTGCAGCATCAGCCAATATGTCGGACAATGTCCGTGAATACAGTTTTTTCTCGATACTGTTTTCATTGTTTTCAGGGATGACGGGACTTATAATCTCTTATTACATTAATGTGGCAACCGGCCCTATGATAGTTTTGATTGCAGCAATTATATATTTTGGAACTTATATATATACAAGAAAGAATCCTAATGCATAGGAGAAAAGTTATGGAGAAAAAAAACAGTGTACTCAAATTAATTCTTAATGTTGTGCTTCCGATACTCTCGATTGTTTTGCTGATATTGATTGTGCCTAAGTTGTGCAACTTATTCCTGCCGTTTGTTGTGGGATATATTATATCTTTAATTGCAAACCCATTGGTAAAATTTCTTGATAAGAAGATCAAGATTAAAAGAAAGATGGGTTCTGTTGTGGTTATCGTACTTGTACTTGCACTTGTTGTACTAATTATTTACGGTATCTTCCTTGCATGCTCGGTATTCTTTAATAATGTAATGGACAACCTGCCTGCAATATCAACATCCATAAGACTTGAGTATGAGAAGCTTACGGCATCCCTTACCAGGATATCATATACGATGCCTCGTGACTTAAGGGAAAGCTTCCAGAACTTCGGCGGTAAGATTCAGGAAGCATTTACTTCATGGATATCAAGCCTTGGCACCGGTACGGTTTCTACGCAGGTATCCAAGATGGCAGGTAACATTCCGGGACTTTTAATCGGTATAATCTTCGGACTTTTATCGGCTTACTTCTTTATTGCAGATAAGCTTAAGATTGAATCGTGGCTTAAGAAGAATATGTCGGAAGGCTTTAATAATGCAATTAAGGTTATTAAAGTTGACTGTCTTGACGTTATCGGCGGATACTTTAAGGCTCAGTTTAAGATAATGGCGGTTGTATATGTTGTGCTTGTTATAGGCCTCGGTATCTTCAGAGCACCTTATTACGGAGCATCTGCTTTTGGAATAGCTTTTGTGGATATGCTTCCTTTCTTCGGAACGGGAACAATCCTCGGACCTTGGGCGATTATAAAAATTCTTACCGGCGAATATGCGAAAGCTGTATATCTTATAATCCTTTACCTTGTGACACAGCTTGTGCGTCAGCTTATTCAGCCGAAGCTACTCGGTGATTCTATAGGAATGAACCCGTTTGCAACGCTTTTCTTTATGTATCTTGGCTACCTTTGGGGAAGCGTACTCGGAATGATCGTCGCTGTACCTGTTGCTATGCTTTTTATTAATCTTTGCAAGTCGGGTGCTTTTGACAATCTTGTATATTCTGCAAAGACTTTGTTTGATATGCTTAGGAATTATCTTAAGCTTGAGAAATAAAAGATTTATAGTTTATCTATAGGTGTTTTGTGCTATAATGAACGAAGAATAATGAAAGGAAGTGTACTTTAAAATGGCACACAATGGAGGTTTTGCTACGACTGCAATTCATGCGGGCGTAACTAAGGAGAAGGGATACCGTTCCCTCGCGATGCCTATTTATCAGACATCGACATTTTATTTTGATAATTGCGAGCAGGGCGGTAAGTGCTTTGCGGGAGAAGAGGAAGGATTTATCTATACCCGTCTTGGTAACCCGACAACCAATTTATTAGAGGAGAAGGTTGCAGCACTTGAAGGCGCAGAGGCAGCAGTTGCATGTTCATCAGGTATGGGCGCAGTTTCAGCATGTCTTTGGTCAATCGCTGCAGCAGGCAAGCACATTATTGCCGACAAGACATTATACGGATGCACTTTTGCATTCCTTAATCATGGTATGACACGTTACGGAGTAGAAGTTGATTTCGTTGATACTTCAGATCCTGAGAACGTAAGACGCGCATTAAAGTCGAATACATGTTGTGTATATCTTGAGACACCGGCTAACCCGACAATTAAGATTGCAGATATCGCAGCAGTAGCTAAGGTTGCACATGATTATAATCCTGAGATTATGGTAGTTTGCGACAATACATTTGCAACACCTTATCTTCAGAGACCGTTAGAGCTTGGCGCAGATGTTATTATCCATTCCGCAACAAAGTATCTTAACGGACACGGCGATGTCATCGCGGGCTTCGTTGTAGGTAGCAAGGAATTCATCACAACAGTTAAGATGTTCGGCCTTAAGGATATGACAGGTGCCGTTATGGGACCTCAGGAAGCATTCCTTATCTTAAGAGGTCTTAAGACAATGGAGATTCGTATGCAGCGTCACTGCGAGAATGCAGTTAAGCTTGTAGAGTATTTACAGTCAGAGCCTAAGGTAGCTGAAGTATTCTATCCGGGCCTTAAGAATCATCCGGGTTATGAAATTGCTGCTAAGCAGATGCACAACGGATTCGGCGGTATGATTTCTATCAAAGTTAAGGGTGGTAAGGCTACAGGTATGAAGTTTGTTAACTCACTTAAGATGTGCGTTATCGCAGTTTCATTAGGTGATGCAGAGACACTTGTCGAGCATCCTGCTTCAATGACACATTCGACATATTCACCTGAAGAATTAAAGGCAGCAGATATCGATGAGGGATTGGTACGTATCTCTGTAGGTCTTGAGAATATCGAAGATATTATTGCAGACTTTAAGCAGGCATTTGCACAGGTATAATCAGATAGAGGTATATTGAAAAATGAGTAACGAAAACAGTAATAAAAAAGGCGTCGGTGCTTTGGATTTCTTCTGCAT
This sequence comes from Lachnospiraceae bacterium, assembly GCA_016283755.1. GTDB lineage: Bacteria > Bacillota > Clostridia > Lachnospirales > Lachnospiraceae > XBB1006. The sequence goes on from JAEENO010000008.1 coordinate 44,345, forward strand.
CGGTTTTGGTGCTATCGTAGGAGTAGGCTGGGCAGTATCCATTAATAACTGGATGGCTAACTGTGGTGGTCCGCTTCCTGCAGCAATAGGCTATATACTTGCACTTGTAATGATGATTCCGATAGCACTTGTATATTGTGAGCTTGCGCCTATGCTCCCTGTAGCGGGCGGCGGAATGGCATTCGCTTATAAGGCATTCGGTGAGAAAGTATCACTTCTTTCCGGATGGGCAGCATTTGGTGCATTTGTATCTATCATCCCTTGGGAGGCTATTCAGATTACAACAATGCTTAGCTATTTATTCCCGGGAATCATAAGCGGTAAGCCGCTTTATACACTTGCAGGAACCGATATTTATCTTGTAACGATTATAATCGGTACGGTATTCTCGATTCTGTTATTCCTTCTTAATATGAGGGGACTTGCTGCGGCAGCATCCGTACAGAAGGTACTTTGTATTATTCTTGTAGGTTCAGCTGTAATCGGTGCTGTATTTGCAGTTATAGGTGGTCACATTTCAAATCTTCAGCCTTTATATGACGGAACAATTAAGGCAGGCTTATCACATTCGAGCTTTATCGGAGGAGCACTTGCTATCCTTGCATCAGCACCATTCTTTCTTGCAGGATTTGAAACAATTCCGCAGGGAATCGAAGAAGCAGGTGGAGATGTTAAGAGCGTAGGTAAGATGGTTGTTTTATCCGTAGGACTTGCTTGCGTATTCTACTCGGTGCTTTTATTCGCATTCGGTATGGGAATGCCTTGGCAGGAGTTCTTTAAGCTTAATTCTCCTGCAGCAGCAGAGATGTTCAAACTTGTATATAAGGGTGGCCTTGGAGTATTCCTTTACTGGCTTATTACACTCGGTTCTATAGCAGGTTTGTTTACAACATGGAACGGATTCTTTATTGCATCGGCTAACCTTTTAATGGCAATGGGACGTGCTTCACTTGTTCCTTCAGTATTTGCTAAGAAGGATAAGAACGGAGTTCCGCGTGCAGGACTTATTGTGTGCCTTGTACTTTCCTTAATCGGACCATTCCTCGGAATCGGTCTTATAGATGCGGTAACAAGCTTCTCAGCAGCAGCATTCGTTCTTTCCTGGATGATTACAGCATATTGCCTCATCCGTTTAAGAAAGACAATGCCTGATGCAAATCGTCCGTTCAAGATCCCGGGTGGTCTTCCAATGGCTTGGTTTGCAGCAATTGTTGCAACAGTTGTATTCATTCTCTTATTTGTTCCGGGTAACCCTGTATTTATGGGAACTACAGCAATTATAATGTTTATCGGCTGGATGGCAATCGGTATCATTCTTTACATTGCAAATGCGGGTAAGAGAAAAAGAATCGACCCTAAGGTTCGTGAAAATAACCTTTATCAGAATGCAAAATAATTGAAAGTATGATATGATTTTAGGAGAGCATAAGTATTATGCTCTCCTTTTATTTTTGTAGATTAGCGAGGTAAAGACATGATCTCATCTAAGATGCTTATGGCGGATGTGCTTTTATATGCAGGTATTTCGTATATATTAACATCACTTTTTGATATATATGCGGGTAAGAGATTAGGACGTGAGACGGAAGGCTATAAGGCTTTACGTGTACAGCGCTTTATAACTCTTTGCGGAGTAAGCCTGGTAAGTATTATATTGCTTGTCTTGGCACTTATGGATTTTAAGATAAGTAAGAATGCAGAAAGCTTTCTTGGAGTACCGTATCTCGGATTCTGGTTTTATTATATGGTTTCCGTATTTCACAGAGTTAAGGCTGAAAAAGGGAGGTTCTTTTAGATGGCAAATGAGTTATTTAAGCTTTTACCTAAGATAGATGAGCTTTTTAAAAGACAGGATATAAGCCATGCCATAGAAAAGTGCGGAAAAGAGCCTGTTAAGGAAGTCTTAAATGATGCACTTTCTAAGGTACGTGAGCTTGTAAAGAGCGGAGAGATTGATACTGAAGATAATCTCAGAGTTAAGTGCGAAGAATTGATAAGCGAGTCTTTAAGAGGTTTAAACGAGGATGAGGGCTCGTTAAAGCGAGTAATTAATGCAACCGGAGTCGTACTTCATACGAATCTGGGACGTGCACCGATGCCGCGTCGCTTAGTTGAGCGTCTTACGAATAACCTTCGAGGCTATATGAACCTTGAATATAATATTGAAAAGGGCGCAAGAGGCGAGAGATACGAGCATATAGAAGAGATAATCTGTAAGGTTACGGGCGCGGAGGCAGCCTTTGCGGTTAATAATAACGCAGCAGCGGTAATGCTTATGTGTGCTGCACTTGGTACAAGAAAAGAGATAATCGTATCACGCGGTGAGCAGATAGAGATTGGCGGAAAGTTTAGAATTCCTGATATCATTAAGCGTTCAAATGCGAAGATGGTGGAAGTCGGAGCGACAAATAAGACTCATATAAGAGATTACGAAGAGGCAATAAGTGATAAAACTGCTGCAATATTAAAAGTTCATACAAGCAATTACAGGATCGTGGGCTTTACGGATAGCGTGGAAAGAGATGAATTGGTGAGTCTTGCGCATGCACATGGCATTCCTGTAATAGAAGATTTGGGTTCGGGAGTATTAATAGATCTTTCGAGATACGGACTTAGAAAAGAGCCTACCGTTATGGATTCTTTAAAGGCAGGCGTAGATCTTGTATCATTTAGCGGCGATAAGCTATTAGGTGGTACCCAGGCGGGAATCATAGTCGGAAAGAAGGAATTAATAGAAAAGTGCAAGAAGCATCCTTTAACCCGTGCATTTAGAATAGATAAGATGCAGGCGCTTTTAATCGGGGAAATCTTTAAGATGTATGAAGACCCGGTATATGCGGTTAAGAATATACCTGTTCTTCGGATGCTTACGGAAGATGCGGCTGCAGTATGGTCTCGTGCGGAAAAGCTGTGTTTAATGATTGAGGGTATTAAGGAAAAGGGTGTAAATCTTGATATAATTGAGACAGATAATTACGCAGGCGGCGGTTCGCTTCCGGAAGAGAAGCTTAAGGGGGTAGCAATCAGGTTAAGCGATAAAGTGCCGGCCAACGTCCATGCGGAGAATCTTCGCAAGATCAAGACACCGTTGATAGTCCGTGTTGAAGACAATGCGGTGATTATTGAACTTAGAACTATAGATGATGAAGAACTTAAGACTGTTGCTGATATTATCAACAAAGAATTTGCATAATTAAGAACTATTTGAGTAAAATGATAGAGCATTTTATAATCGGAACTTCGGGGCATATAGATCACGGTAAGACGGCTTTGATAAAAGCTCTTACGGATCGTGACCTTGATACCGCGAAGGAAGAAAAAGAACGTGGAATAACGATAAACTTAGGCTATACTTACTTTGACCTTAAAGACGGTACCAAAGCAGGTATTATTGACGTGCCGGGACACGAGAAATTCTTACCTAATATGGTATCCGG
>JAEENO010000009.1 GCA_016283755.1 Lachnospiraceae bacterium
ATTCGTTTGTTTTCTGGAATAGGATATTCCATAGGACCTACAGCAGAGAGAGCCTCTGTTCTTACTTCGAGTGGAGTTTTACATTTATATCGTTCTTGTATGCGTTCTTCAGCATAAAACCTCAAATAATCCTTAATTGCAAACCTAAGTGATTCTTCATCTTTGATTTCATACATTGCATACATTTCGGACTTAATGATTCCCCAAAAACCTTCTGTTGGTCCGTTATCAATACAATGCCCAACTCTGGACATCGATTGTTGCATTTCTTGTTTTTCAAGTTTGCGCTGAAAAACTTTGCTAGTGTACTGAAATCCTCGGTCACTATGAAAAACAGGTTTAGCAGCGGGATTTGCAGCAATAGCTTTATTAAATGTTTTAAATACAAGCCTATTATCATTTCTACAACTAATTACATATGAAACCGGATAACGATCATATAAATCTATAATGGCACTTAAATATAGTTTCTTTTTTTCACCAGGTACTTTAAATTCAGTTACATCTGTTGCCCATTTTTGATTTGGTGCTGTTGTATAGAAATCTCTTTGAAGAATGTTTTCAGCTATGGCTTGTGGTGTTGAAGATAAATATTTCTTCTTTTTCTTTCTGATAACAGAATGAATATTTAGCTTCTTCATTATTCTGTGAACGCGTTTCTTGCTATAGTTAGCATGATTGAAGTGGTTGATCCAAGAGGTCATTCTACGATAACCTAATATATGATTGAAACGCTCATCATACTCTTTAATAAGACTAGCTAATTCAATATTTTCTTGTTCCTGAATAGGTATTTCTCTATGTAACCATTTGTAATAAGCAGCTCTTGAAATAGATAACTGCTTACACATCCAGTTAATACTCCATCCATTGTTTTCATAAAAGTATTTGATAGCCATATACTTTGATTCATAGCGTTGTTTGCCAAGCCTCACATCCCTTCGAATTCTTTCACTTTTTTTAACAGTTGTACCAACATGTCATTTTCTTCTAATTGACGTTTGAGCCGCTTGTTTTCTCTTCGAAGACGTTCTAATTCATCTACTTCATCATCAGTTTTATGACGACCTCGTTTATCTGATAATCCTTCATCTCCAGTAGCATCATATTTCCTTACCCATGAATACACTTGGCTGTATGAGACATCATACAAGCTGGCGGTGCCTTTATAATCTTTGTTATGTGATAAGCAGTATTCAACGATTTCTTTACGTTCCTCAATAGTGGTTTTTCTTCTTGCTTCTGCCATATAGACCTCCCTTTTAGGATCATAATCCTTAAGTTCTCTATTGGCATTATACAATTTTAGCCATTTACGTAAAACAGAATCGCTTGAAATGTTATATTTAGCAACAATTTCATCTAATGATAATTCACCTGAAATGTATAATTCCACACACATTAGCTTAAATTCAGAAGAATAATGCGAATTACTATTTGATTCGGAAAAAGCACGCACGCCTTGCTCTTTTAGTCGTTGTGCCCATCTTCGTATAGTTTTATCTGGTATCCCATAGATGCTAGAGAGCTCACATGATGAAGCTTTCCCATCAAGATACTTCTGAGCAATCAGTATCCTCATTTCGGAAGAGTATTTGGATTTAGCCATAAAAAATCCCCTTAAGTAGATTTGGTTATTTACCTTGTCTACTTAAGGGGAATCATATCAATTAGCGGGCGCTTTAATTTTGTGTAAGAATTAAAACCGCAAGATTTGTCGTTTCTTTTGACTTGAAACCACAAAATGTGGTATAATGAGCATACAAACAATTAAAGTGGTCGGACTATGTCCAGTCGGAGGAAAAGGTAATGGATCGTTACGAGCATAAGCTTAAAATGAATGAAATGCGAACCGCTCTCGAAGAAGGAAGAGTTGAGGACGCATGCTTAATAGCGGACAGCATTAATTATCGTAAGGAGAAGACGGTATCGATGCTGTGTCTTATAGGAGAAGTATACGAGAAAGCCGAGCGTTACGAAGAAAGCAAGGACGCTCTTATTTGCGCGTACGAACGCTCCCCTATAGGCCGCACCATTTTATACCGACTTGCAATTGTTGCTGTTAAAGCAGGCAATCCCGATGAAGCAGAAGAATATTATAACGAATTCGTTAATATCGCTCCGACCGACAACTTAAGATATATATTAAAGTATCAGATACTGAAGGCAAAGGGCGCTTCCATTGCAGAGATGATAAGCGTTCTTGAAGAGTACAAAGAGCGCGAGAGCTCCGAGCGATGGAGCTATGAGCTTGCAACACTTTATCATAAGGCAGGGATGAACAATAAGTGCGTAGACCTTTGTGACGAGATAGTTCTCTGGTACGGTGAAGGTAAGTATGTTGAAAAAGCGCTTGAACTTAAGATGGATTACCAGCCTCTTACACCGGAACAGGAGAAGAAATACCGAAAGATCCGCCAGAAAGAGCGCGGAGTAGTTGAAGTATTCCCGGGCGAAGTGTTAAGAAGCGGTGATATTATTACAGAAAAGCGCGAGATACCGCAGGTTACATATAATCCGGAAGCATATAATACCATCAACCTTCAGCAGGAAATTGCCAATAATATGCAGAAGATTATGGAAGCAACAGCTAAGGACGAGGTTAATGATGCCAAGGAGAAGATCAAGGAACTTGTTAATACAATCCCTTATCTTAATATGCCCAAGGAAGAGCTTGATGCCATGAATGAGGAGAAGTACGGACATATAGAGACTGATGAAGAGATAGACGGTTCCTTAAAGGTTGATTTCCAGGAGATGTTCGAAGAAGAGCACGGTGGACAGCTGTCGCTTTCATTTGAGAATAAGCCTGAAGCAGAGCGTCAGATTACGGGACAGATGAGTATACAGGACGTTCTTGATGAGTGGGAGAGAACCAAGCAGGCCGCCAAAAGGAGTATGGAAGTTGCCGAAGCAAAGCGCCTTGAGTCTGCAAAAGCAAGAGCTTTACAGGAAGCAGAAGGCATTATGGATCGCCTTAACGATATGACACAGAAGCTTTCTGAAGGGAAGACCCCTCGCGAACTCATGGAAGAAGAATACGCTAAGAAGGCAGAGAATAACGACGACGACGGAATTGAAGTAGAACTTGAAGAGCCTACGGAAGAAGAGCGCAAAGGATTTATCGAAGTTACGGAGAAGCGCCTTGACGCATTACTTGAAGGCGTTATGACCAAGAAGATCCCGGATGTGACAAAAGAAGCGGAAGATATTCCGGAAGAAAACGCAGAATCAAGTGATACCCAGAAGCTTGAGGATGTCGAAGGTTTATCGGGAGAGACCAGAATCTATTCTGCAGAGCTTTCAGCGCCTGAGAATGCACAGACACCGGCAGAAGAAGAACAGCTAAAAAGCGAAATAAGAAAGAAAGTCGCAGGCGAGAAGACGAAAGAGATTACTCTTCCTGAAGATATAGAAGAAGACATAAGAAAAGAATTAGGTCTTGAGAGAGAGGCAATAACGCATCTTAATCAGGAGCAGAAGAACATCTTTTCATATTTTGCCAAAGTAGACGGAATGGAGAAGCAGATATGTCAGGCAATGGATACGGTTATTCATAAGAAAGACCTTGACACTTCCGTTACAGGCAATATAATTATTGAAGGAGGCCGTGGTTCAGGTAAGACCATGCTTGCTCTTGACTTAATCAAAGCATTAAAGAACGAGAATGTGGTTGCGGGACAGCGTAAAGTCGGCAAGATTAACGCAGATGCCCTTAATAAGACAAGTATAGTAGACTTATTTGCCAAGATACACGGTGGATTTCTTATTATTGAGAAGGCAGGTTCAATGTCCAAGGAGACAATGGACGGTCTTACAATAGCAATGGAAGGCCCGACAGACGGAACCATAATCATTATGGAAGACATAAGATCGGGAATAAGCAAGATTAAAGCGGAAGCTCCGCTTCTTGCCAATAAATTCAAGACTACGATTTCGATTCCGGTATTTACATCCGACGAGCTTGTACACTTCGCAAGAAGCTATGCATATGAATGCGGATTCGATATCGACGAACTCGCAATACTTGCGCTTTATAACAGAATAAGCGGAATACAGAAGGTTGATAGAGCAACTTACGTATCCGAAGTTAAGTCTATAATGGATGCTGCTATGCAAAAGGCAGACAGAGGAAGCTTATTTAAGAAGCGCCGTGAGGATAACGGGTATATCATCATCCGTGAAAAGGATTTTGAGAATAAATAATATAATGTATTTTAGAAAGGGTTAAACGATGAAGAAGGAGTTTTCCAGAATCTGGTCAGAAGCCAAGAACTTAGAGACCAAAGTTGTCGCTGTTGCAGTTGCACAGGACTCTGCAGTACTTGAAGCTATTGCAGGTGCTAAGAAGGCAGGAGTTATCAATGCAGTGCTTTTCGGATCAAAGGCTAAGATCGAAGAAGCAGCAAAGGGAGTAGACATTAACCTTAGCGAATATGAGATAGTAGATATCGAGGACAATACAGAAGCAGCTCAGGCAGCAGTTAAGTATGTTCACGACAAGAAGGCCGACATGGTAATGAAGGGTATCGTAGATACCAAGACAGTACTTAAGGCAGTTCTTGATAAGGAGAACGGCTTACGTACAGGTAAGTTACTTTCCCATGTAGGTGTTTTTGAAGTAGAAGACTTACACAGAATGCTTTTCATCACAGATGCAGCATTCAATACGTATCCTACACTTGAAGATAAGAAGCAGATTCTTGAGAACGCGGTAGTAGTTGCACATGCATGCGGCGTTTCCTGTCCTAAGGTAGCTCCGATCGCAGCTGTAGAGGTAGTTAACCCGAAGATGCAGCCTACACTTGACGCAGCAGAACTTACAAGAATGAATGAGGAAGGCGAAATCACAGGATGTATCGTAGACGGACCTTTAGCATTTGACCTTGCAATTTCACACGAGGCAGCAGAGCACAAGGGAACCACAGGCAGAAAGATTGCCGGTGATGCAGATATCATCCTTGTTCCTGCAATTGAGACAGGTAATGTGTTATATAAGTGCTTAGGTCACTTATCCGATACAGAAAATGGTGGATTACTCGTAGGTACAGCAGCACCTGTAGTACTTACATCAAGATCCGATTCATATGAGACCAAGATGAATTCAATCGTTCTTGCAGCTATGGTTGCAGAAAAGCTTAAAAAGGAAGGAAAATAAAGATGTATAAGATATTAGTTATCAATCCGGGTTCAACATCAACCAAGATAGGTATCTATCAGGATGAAGAGCAGATTTTCGTTACCAATATTCATCATGAGACAGAAGAGATTAAGAAGTATGCAAGAATAATCGATCAGCTTGATTTTAGAAAAGCTCTTATCGAGAAGGCACTTGTTGACGCAGGCGTTGATCCTACATCACTTAATGCAATCGTAGGACGTGGCGGACTTGTTAAGCCAATCGTATCAGGAACTTATACAACAACAGACGAATTACTCCGTGATCTTAAGGCAGGAGTTCAGGGTGAGCACGCAAGTAACTTAGGAGGACTCCTTGCACACGAGCTTGCAAGCCAGTGGGGCAACATCCCTTCATATATTGTAGACCCTGTAGTAGTAGATGAGATGGAAGAAGTAGCAAGATACTCGGGACATCCGGATGTACCTCGTGTAAGTATCTTCCATGCACTTAACCAGAAGGCGATCGCAAAAAGATATGCTAAAGAGAACAATAAGAAGTACGAAGACCTTAACTTAATCGTAGTTCATATGGGCGGAGGCGTTTCCGTCGGAGCACACGAGAAAGGTCGTGTAGTTGATGTATTTAACGGACTTGACGGAGACGGCGCTTTTGCACCTGAGCGAGCAGGCGGACTTCCTGCAGGCGGACTTGTAAGAGTACTTATGAGCGGCAAGTATCCGGATACCAAGTCAGCTATGAAGATGATCGTTGGCGGCGGCGGAGTTGTTGCTTATCTTGGAACCAATAACATGATTGAAGTAGAAAAGCGCGCGGAATCAGGCGATCATGAAGCATATATGGTACGTGAAGCATTCCTTTATCAGATAAGCAAGGATATAGGAGCAATGTCTACAGTACTTAAAGGTAAGGTAGATCAGATTCTTATTACAGGCGGTGTTGCACATGATAAGTATATCGTAGAGCACATCAAGGAGAGAGTAGCACATATCGCACCTATCTCTGTATATCCGGGCGAGGATGAGCTTCTTGCATTAGCACAGGGCGGACTTCGTGTACTTAATAAGGAAGAGGAAGCTCACATTTATAAATAAGGAACATACTATGGATGAATTAAGAGATTGCTTGAAAGAGACAATCAACGAAAAACTTAATAGAATCATCATAAGTAACAGTAAATTAAAGGGCGGAGTGAACAAGATTCACATCCGCCCGATTCTGCTGAAAGGAAAGCTTATTTTCCAGATGGCGTCATATACCGAAAAGCAGGTATTTCATGAAAATCTCGAACGAGATGCCATGATAGAAAAAGTAATAAAGCTTACCGAAGACTTTAAGCAGCTTGAGATAGATCATGAGGATGTAATCATAACCTGTATTATAAGTAAGAAGGGCAAAATAACCATTAAGAAAAAGAACAATTTAGTTAAAAGCGCTTCTAAAGAAAAGCCTCAAAAAGATCTTACTCATAACAGAGTGAAGAAATACTTAATTCCGGAAGGAACACCGGTGCCGTTTCTTATGGATCTTGGAGTCATGACAAGTGATGGCAAGATACACGACAAGATGTACGATAAGTACAGGCAGATAAACAGATTCCTTGAATTTATCGAGGATATACTTCCGGCATTATCTAAGGACAGAGAGTTAACAATAATAGACTTTGGATGCGGAAAATCCTATCTTACCTTTGCGATGTACTATTATTTATGCGTATTACGCGGATATAATGTGCGAATGATAGGACTTGATCTTAAGGAAGATGTAATAGATAAATGTAATAAACTGGCAGAAAAGTACGGATACGAGAAGCTTTCGTTTCTTGTCGGGGATATCAAGGATTATGAAGGTGTCGATAAGGTCGACATGGTTGTAACCCTGCATGCCTGCGATACCGCAACGGATTATGCATTATATAAAGCGGTAACCTGGGATGCGGATGTAATCCTGTCCGTTCCTTGCTGTCAGCATGAGATGAATAAACAGCTTAATTCGACTTATAAGAATACTGAATTATCAGCGCTTTTATCCTATGGTATTATAAGGGAGAGAACGGCTGCGCTTCTTACCGATGCGGTTAGAGCGGAGGTATTAAGGGATTGCGGATTTGAGGTTCAGCTGTTAGAATTTATTGATATGGAACATACGCCGAAGAATATTCTTATTCGTGCGGTTAGGGAAAAGAAAAAGATCGAGATTAAGGCTAATAAAAAAACCTACAAGGATGCAGTCAACTATCTTGGGGTCGAGCCTATGATCCTTAAGTTACTTGATAAAGAAAGGTAGATTACTCTTAACATGGCGAAGATTCTCTCTAAAGCAGGCATTTTAGCCGGTATATTCGTAATAAGCGTAATAATAATGGAATTATTCTCGAGTATATCGGGAGAGGACAGAACCGCGAAGATGAGCGCGGCTTCTTTGCCGACCATTGTTTTATATGAGAATAAGCAGGAGATTAATACGCTTTTCGGTTATACAACTGAGATGAATACCAATTATATGCGAGATACGATCACTCCTTTATATGATAATCTCGCACTTCCTATTACAATTAATACATACGGCGCAAAGGTCGACGGTATTAATTATAAGGTAAGAACCCTTAAGGGAGACCGTCTTGTGGAGGATACGAATGTTAAGTCTTTTTCTGTTAACGGCAACAAGATTGATGTAACCCTTCCGATACAAAATCTTCTTGACGCATGTGTTGAGTATCAGCTTATAATTACACTTACGGTAGACGGTAAAGATATATATTATTATACGAGAATTATAGTTCCGACCGATATGTATGCAAAGGAATGTATATTCTTCTGTGTGGATTTCCATAAGAAGACTTTTGTTACGGAGAAAAAGCAGGATCTTGCAATTTATATGGAATCGGACCACACTATGGCTAACGATAACCTTCATTACGTGACTATTAAGTCTTCAATGAAAGAGCTTTTCTACGCAGATTTTGAGTGTGCGCCGATAACGGATATAAGGGTTAATGTTAAGGAGATTAAGGCGGAGTACACAGTAGTTACGATAGAATACAGTATCGGTGCCAAGGGTGAGAACGGTGAAGCGGAGTACTATAACGTAGTTGAGTATTACAGAGTACGCTGCGGTAACCAGAGAATGTATCTTCTTAATTTCGAGCGAACAATTAATCAGATATTCAGAGAAGATGGTGATAACTTCGGAAAAAACTCAATCCGCTTAGGAATCGTAGGCGAAGACGGAGTAGATTATAAGACAAGCGAGAACGGAACGATAGTTGCCTTTGTACAGGAAGGCGATCTATGGCAATATTCCAATATCAATAATTCGCTTTCGCGTGTATGGTCATATAGAGGTTACGAGCAGCTTGACGAAAGAGAGAATAACTCTGACCACGCGGTACGCGTAATAAGAGTAGATGAGACCGGAAGTATCGACTTTATTATCTATGGATACGCACCGAGAGGTCCACATGAGGGACAGGTTGGAATAAGCGTATATCATTATGATTCCGTAGCCAATGCGAATGAAGAGATTCTCTACATACCATTTACGAGGTCTTATCAGATGATTGAACAGATGGTAGGTAAGATTCTCTATGTTAACGACCTTAACCACTTCTATATAAAGTGCGAGAATAATATCTATGATATAGACCTTACGACAAGAAAAGCCAAAGTCCTTGGTAGCGGTCACGGAGAAGGCTGGTACAGTGTGTCCGATGATTCGTCGAGAATGGCTTATCTTAGTAAGGGAAATGAGAACGAAGGTAAGACGATAGAGTACTACAACCTTGAGGCCGGAACCAAGATTGAGATAAAAGCATCCGACGATGAGTGGATAAGGCCATTAGGCTTTATAGATCATAACCTTATATACGGTGTTGCAAGAAAGGAAGATGTAACAGAGGGTATCTCGGGAGCGATTCATTTCCCGATGTATGCGCTTTATATAATTGCAGAAGACGGTACGGTTAAGAAAGAATATAAGAAAGAAGATATCTACGTTACAAGTATTAAGTGCGAAGAGTCGGTTATAAGACTTAATCGAGAAGAGCGCAGTGGTGACGAATATAAGGAAATGCTCCAGGATACGATTATGGATATGGAAGTCGATACCGAGAGTATAACAGAGGTAACATCCCTATATTCCGAGATTAAGCAGAAGATTACGATAATCAAGCTTTCCAAGGATGTTAAAAGCGAAAGCCCGAATCTTCTTTCATCAAAGCTTATAGTTAACGATGAGAATAACGTTGTTTCAATAGAAGGCACCGGTACGGAAGATTACTACTATGTATATGCTAAGGGCAGAATGATCTTCATTACGCCTGATGTATCGACGGCCGTAAGCGTTGCTGCGGAAAATGCCGGAGTTGTAATAGATGATGAATTAAATTATGTATGGCAGCAGGGTAAGAAGAATTATGCAGACCGACTTACCGGAATGAAAGTAGATACATCGCAGGTTGGTACAGGATATGAAGAGCGTTGTCTTACGGTAATCTTACAGCATGAGAATATATCCCTTGCCGTCGGAGAGCTTTTAAGTAACGGACGAAGCGTTAAGAAGATATTAAATGATGCTTTGCAGGGCGCTTTCGTACTTGACCTTAAGGGCGCGACCTTAAATCAGATGCTCTATTACATAAGTCAGGATACACCTGTATATGCGATGCTCGGCAGTAAGCCGGTTATATTATGCGGATATACCAACAGAGATATTCTCTATTACGATCCTGAATATAACGTGGCAAAGCTTATGCGACTTGATGACGCAAGAGAGCAGTTTGAGGATGCCGGAAATGTATTCATGACCTATATAAAGCCAACTGAATAGTGGATATAGAGTAAAAAGGAGGTGAGATTCACCTCCTTTTTTGTACATCAATAATTCATTAAAGAATTAACTTCTCTCGACCGAAATAGTAGATATGAGGTGGGACATATGAATATAAACGAGATTCTTAATACTAAATCAATCAATAACGGAATAATCCCTGAAAATACAATTAATTCCAAGGAAGAGAAGGTTAAGGAAGCTTCTTTTAACATGCCGCTTGACACGCTTGGAAAAGAAGGCGGCTTAAGCTTTGCCGATATTTCTTCAAAATCTAAGATGCGTATGGATAAGTTATCCTTAAATAACGCAGAGTTCGTTGCGGGCACAATGGACGAAGATATGGCAAAAGCTCTTACCGAAGAAGGCATCGATGTCGAGAAAGAAGACAGCGATGTTATGCTTACTGTAGTTGATAAGATCAACCTTCAGCGAGCAATTGCGGGAGCAGACGATGTAGCGGTTCAGAACTTATCTAAAGAGCAGTTAACCGCGGTATCTCCTTATGTAGCAAGAGCATACGAAATGGCAACGGAATTAACCGTTCCTACAGTTGAAGATGCGGCATATATCATTAAGAATGAATTACAGCCTACCATAGAGAACGTGTTTAAGGCAGAAAATGTAATGAATAATACTCCGGTTAAGACGGAGAACATTACGGAATTAAAGCCGGCGATAGAAGAGAAGGTCAGAACTTTTGTAGAAAATCCGACTCCTGAAGACCTTGAGTTTGCCGAGAAAATCGTAGAACTCGGCGTAGAACTTAATGAGGGAACTTTTATACTTGGAAAAGACCTTGTAAAGGGCGATATAATCGCGACAGATGAAGAAATTCTCGCAAGCATAGAAGAAGCCGTATCCTTAGGATTTAATCCTCAGGAAGCAATCGCATTAAAGGATTACAGCTATACAGACGCCCTTAAGAACATGGACGATAAGGACTTAAATAAGAAGTTATCGTTAGTCGGCGCAAAAAGAAGAATAGTAGAAGCATCGCTTATCCTTTCGGAAGAAGCAAATCTTACTTTATGTAAGAAGGATATGCATATAGATACTGAGGGCTTACAGAAAATAGTCGACGGCTTAAAGGAAGAAGAGGCTGCATTAGAGAAGGCAATGTGTGGCTCTGTTGAAGGATTTGCGGACTTTAACGAGACAGTTTCCATAATCGACGACATTAAGGAAGCACCTGCATATGCAATGCCGGCACTTTCCTTTACAAGTACGATTCCTGAAATCAAGGAAGCTATAGACAGCTTTGTAAGTACACATTCTATCGGTGAAAAAGCGCTTGATATGGCAGCAGCCGCTTATGATACCATGAGAACCGAGATAAGACCGGACCATGGCGATAACATTAAGAAGGCATTTGCCAACGTTAAGGATATCTTATCCGAGATGGGGATGGAGCAGACCGCGGAAAATGAGCGTGCCGTCCGAATCTTAGGTTATAACAATATGGAAATTACGGAAGAATCCGTAGAGAATATCAAGCTTAACGACGAGAAGTGGCAGAACGTATTTAATAACCTTACTCCTAAGGTAGTTCTTACAATGATTCGCGAGGGATATAACCCACTTAATGTGGAATTAACCGAACTAAACGATAAGGCGGTTGAGATTAAAGAGCGCATAGGAGATGCGGGAACTGAGAAATACAGCAAGTTTTTATATGACCTTACGAAAAAAGACGGAATAACCGAAGAAGAACGCGAATCCTACATGGGAATCTACCGTCTTCTTCGTCAGGTTGAAAAGTCCGACGGTGCGGTTATAGGAGCAGCTGTTGCAAGTAACGCAGAGCTTACTTTAAAGAATCTTATTACCGAAGTAAGAAGCCGCCATACGGGACATGTCGATAAGACGGTGGACGACGCGCTTGCAGCTTCGGAAAAGCGCGTAGTTGCTGATCTTTCAATAACCGAGCAGGTAAACAGCGCATACGAAGCATATGCGTTAAAGAATGCCCTTGAAGAAGTCAACGTTGAAGTACTCGTTAAGATGAGTGAAGAGATGACGGACGGAAAGAGTATCTTAGATAAGACTCCGGAAGAATTCGTAGAATCCTTACGTCTTATAAATGCTGATATTAAGGACGAGATTAAAGAAGAAGATAAAGAGATTAAGCAGCGAATAGCGGACAGTCTTAAGATACTTGAAACCGATGAAGAGGTAAGAAGCTATCTTGAATCGATAGAAGCACCTAAGTCGGTTGAAAATATCGAGGCTGTATATAACTATTTCAGATCCAACAGGACATACAGTAAGTTATATGAAGAGATTAACTCACTTTCCGATAAGGAAATGTTCGATTTTCTTAAGGCTGAAGCATTAAAGCATTTCGAAGAGAATATCGAATCCCCTACCGCAATGGGAGAAGCTTTAGAAGAGCTTGAAGAGCTGGCAACGCAAGTTATGGATACCATGGAGACAGATGAAGAAACTAAATCCGTCGATTTACAAGCTATGCGAATGGTTTGCTCACAGATTGGATTATTTGCGGACGCAGCCAAGAAAGAGGACTTTGCGATACCGGTACTTATCAAAGGAAAGATGGGTACGGTTTCGTTAAAAATAGTTAAGGGCAAGAAGGATAAGGGTAAAGTAACCATTACTTCTCATATGCCTAATGAAAAAGAGATTGCGGCAGAGTTTAAAGTACAAAACGGCGATATCAGAGGCTACTTTGTCACGGATGATGAAGAGTTATATGAAGACTTAAGAGACGCCGAGGATAGAATGAAAGAGCTTCTTAATGAAGACGAGAGCTTAAAAGATTTGAGCTTTTCACTTAATGCTATTAAGAGTAATACGGTATCTTTATCAGGATTTAGAAAAGATGCAGGCAAGGGTCTTGAGACACCGGATGAAGATAGTAACGTACTTACCGAAAGCTTATACGGAATTGCAAAAGTTTTCATTACGGTTCTTAAGAGAAGTCAGGATTCATCCGAAATATAAACCATAAGAATGTAAACACAGGGAAGTGTAAGCATCGTATAAAGGAATTATCGTAATTAAGGCAAAGGAGATGTTTACATGAAGATTAATTATAATATGTCAGCCTATGTGGCTAATTCACGTCTGTTACAGAATGAAGACCTTCTTACCAAGTCACTTGAGAGATTGTCTTCAGGTTATAAGATTAACCATGCGTCGGATGATCCTGCCGGCATGGCTATATCTTCCAAAATGAAATCCCAGATAAGAGGTTTAGATCAGGCCAATCGTAACTCATCAGACGGTATTTCCGTTCTTGAGACTACGGAAGGTGCGTTAAATGAAGTTAACTCTATCTTACAGAGAATGAGAGAACTCGCTGTTCAGTCGGGAAACGATACCTATACACAGGAAGATCTTCAAGCAATGCAGGATGAAATTGAAGCATTGAAGGAAGAAATCGACAGAATTTCTGAGGACACAGAATTTAACAAGCTTCACGTGCTTGACGGATCGATGTGCGCAAGAATCTATTCAAATTCAAGAGATATTACTCTCGCAGAAGCAAGTTCTGAAGTAAGAGTAGGCAAGTATCACTTTGAGGTAACCGCTGACGCGCAAAGAGCTCAGTATATTGGTACGCACGGAACGGCATTTATGTATGAAGGAGATACAAATCCTGATATAGTTAGTCCTGAAGCCGGAACAATCAGTATTAACGGTTCTAAGGTTACATTTACAGGAAAAGAAACTGCGGTAGAGCGTTATGAGATGCTTAGAAACGCAGCAGAAATCGGTGAGGTTGTCGTATTTGTAGGCGAATATGTTGCAAATTCCGATGAGTATCCTTCAACAAACGGTTTTAAACCGGCAGATAATGAATACAAGAACATCGATGCTTTATATTTCTTTTCGGCACATACGGGAAGTTCCGAAACAATAGAGATTACAAGCAATAATCCGCGTCTTTTAGATGCATTCGGAATTGGCTATGATGTAAAAGAAAAGGGAAAAGATGTAGAAGTTACCGCAGATTCGAATGATTTCTCCGGTATGGCAACAACCATTACCAAGGGAAATATGGTAACCGTTACCGAGATGAACGGTGTATCAATAAGCTTTAAGGTTGAAGACGGAGCATATTTTAAGAATGGCGGAAATCTTGATGTAGAGCTTAACATAACCGATATCGGCAAGATGGTATTCCAGGTTGGTGCTAACGAGCACGAGACAATTGCAATAAGCATCCCTGAAGTATCAACAAGAACACTTTTCATTGATGACCTTGATGTAACAACTATTAATGGTTGCGACAGAGCTTTAATGGCGCTTGATAACGCACTTGCCAAGGTTACATCCATAAGATCCTCGATCGGTGCGGTTGAGAACAGACTTAACTACACAACCGAGAACCTTGACGAGGTTACACTTGATATGTCTTCAGCATTATCAAGAATCGAAGATGTTGATATGGCAACCGAAATGTCAACATACACCCAGATGAATGTACTTGTACAGGCCGCAACAAGCGTACTTGCGCAGGCAAACGACATTCCTCAGCAGGTATTACAGCTTTTGCAGTAAGGTGATATAGATGAAGTTAGAGAAGAAAAAAGAGTATAAGGAGCGAATAATCGCGGCAAACAGAAGCGAGCTTATCGTAATCATGTATGAGATGCTTTTCTCTTATATGGAGGATGTGTACGCAGGCATTGATAAGGATGAGTGGGTTGAGGCGAAAGAAGCAATTAACCATGCGGAAGCGGTTGTAAGACGACTTATCGACGATCTTGACTTTAATTACGATATAGCCAAAGAGCTTTTTCCGCTATACGATTTCGTATTAAGGCGCTTCGCGGTAGCCAGAATCAAAAAAAGCGCTGAGCCTGTTAAGCAGGCGGAAACTATCCTAAGAAATCTCTATAAAGGAATGCTTGATATGGCAGCGGAAGATAATTCTCCTGCGTTAATGCAGAATAGAGAAGACATGTATCTTGGACTTACATATGGTAAAAATTCCTTAAATGAAATCTCGACCGGCGTAAATAAGCGTGGTTTCTATGCTTAGGCGGATAGCGGTTTATAAAAATTTTAGAATTGATGAAAGAGCGGTTTTCGTAACCGCTCTTTTTTATAATTATTTTATTATTTGTTCGGTTGTAAAAATTAATTTTCGAGACTATAATTCGAAGTACACTTAAGCGAAAGGAATGAGCGACATAGATAGATACGGATTATTGATTCCGTATTCGGTTATAGCTTCTTACTTCGATATTAAGAACTGTAAGATACCCAATGAACTTACAGGATTCGGGTTTATTATCTTAGGTACTTACAGGTTTTTATTCTTAAGGCAGCAGGTAACAGATATTTTCTTTATTATCTTAATTCTTGCTGTAATTCTTATTTTTTATATGCTCCGCCTTATGGGCGGCGGCGATGTCAAATTTATTTCCACGATTATTATATTGATGAAATGGGAGGAGACGGCAAACTGGCTTATTATATCAATTCTTGTGCAGGCGCTTTTCTTTATTCTTAACAGAAAAGAGAAGCTTCCTTTTGCACCGGCATTAACTGTAGGCCTTATTATAACCGGATTGGGAAGATGGTGAAGAAGTATTTACTTATTAAGGACAGTGAAAAGGAATTTGCCGCAAGGCTTATCGACAGATTAAATGAGCTATATGGCGAGATAGATATCTTAATTGTATATGAAGATGAGATAAGCGAAATGAATGAAGATGAGATTTTTGTATTTTCCGATGAAAGAACCGGTGATCCGGGGAAGATATACAGGTTTCAGAAAGCAGCGGATATAAGAAGAGAGATAAAAGAGAAAAGCGGCGGATGCGGGAATACAGAAAGTGTTGATGATACAGACCTTACGATAGTGCTTTCGCCTTCGGGTAACGCATATCAGAGAAATTATATATACGAAGAAGTGAAAAAAAGATCAAAAGACAGATCGGTTCTTGCAATTAATGTAGGTTTCTTTAGTGACAATCGCATAAATGCTGAAGGAATCGGTCTTTCGGAATTATGCTTTGAAATTTTTAAAGGGTTTGGAAGTACGATAGATAAGCAATATATAGATAAGGCTATCTATTGCAGAGACGGTATGGATGTAATACGTCCGTTCTCTTCGCCGGTGCACCTTATTGAACTTAGGGGTGAACTTGCGGAGTTGATCAATATAATAGTGAAAACGTGTAAGTATGATGAGCTTTTCATCGGGGTAGAGACACTTTTTCCGGAAATTGATGAGGTCATTGTTAAGGCAAAGGAAGTAATAATATTAAGAGCATCGGGCGAAGAAGAGACGGATGTTGAAAGCGAAGCGTACAGAGGACTTCGTGAATATGTGGACCGGGTATGTACCGATAAGAGCAGAATTAAGGAAAGGAAGATAGGATGCCTAATTACGGGGAATTGAAGAGAAGAGCGATCGGAATCTTGGAAGAAGGCGGAGAAATCTATATTAACGATGCTTCGGACGGTCGCGTTAAAGAAGCTATAAGAACTGTTATATCAACAGAGCAGCATAAGGAAGGGATGAGTTTCTATGAATGGGAAAAGGCAGAAAAGAGGCTATATTATGCGATGCGGGGGTACGACGTGATCGAGGAGCTTATGGAAGATGAAGAAGTCTCGGAGATAATGATTAACGGTATGGAATCAATCTTCTATGAGAAGAACGGCGTAATAAGGAAGTTTTCCGAGAATTTTGAATCGGAAGACGACTTATATCTTATGATAGAGAGGATTGTCTCTAAGCATAACAGAAAAGTCAATCTTAAGGAACCGATAGTTGACACCAAATGTCCGGATGGAAGCCGTGTACATGTTGTATTGCCTCCGGTATCGGTTACAGGGCCTGTTGTCACCATAAGAAAGTTTCTTAATAAGGCAAGAAC
Source organism: Lachnospiraceae bacterium (assembly GCA_016283755.1). Lineage (GTDB taxonomy): Bacteria > Bacillota > Clostridia > Lachnospirales > Lachnospiraceae > XBB1006. The sequence goes on from JAEENO010000009.1 coordinate 16,828, forward strand.
ACTTAACGATCTTATAGCCTGTAGCGGAATATCGGAAGCGGCAGCAGGATTTTTGAAGAATGCGATAAGAGATAGAAAGACAATTCTGATATCGGGCGGAACATCTTCAGGTAAGACCACGCTTTTGAATGCTTTGATAGACGAGATAGACGAAGGGGAAAGGATAATAACCATTGAAGATTCCGCAGAATTAAAGCTTGACGGAAGGGAGAATGCAATATCGCTTGAATGCAGGAATAAGACTGCAGAGGGTGTGGGTGAGATTACCTTAAGAGATTTAATCAAGGCGTCGTTACGAATGCGTCCCGACAGAATTATAGTAGGAGAGGTAAGAGGTGCTGAAGCCTTAGATCTTATGCAGGCACTTAATACGGGACATGAAGGTTCATTATGTACACTTCATGCAAATTCCTGTAAAGATGCGATTTTACGACTTAAGATACTTATGCTTATGGGAATGGAGCTTCCGATGGATGCCATTTTGTCGCAGATTGTCGCGGGTATTGATTATATAGTGCAGATGAAAAGGGATTCATGTGGAAAAAGAGAGGTGAACGAGATCATAAAATTATGCAGAGTGGAAAATGGAGAGATTATATCGGAAAAAATAGATATAAGTTAGAAGATTCTTTTCTAATGTATGCGGTAGCTGCAGCAGGATTGATACTAGTCTCATATCTATTCTTCTCGGATATAAGATTTGCAGCGATTTTGTCGGTGCTTTTGATTCCTTATACAAAATTTGCCGGAGATGCCAGGAAAAAGAAGAAAAAGAAAGCGTTCTGCCTTGATTTTAAAGAGTTTTTACAGATGTTTGAGGCGGAAATAGCTGCGGGGACGTCGCCTGAGAGCGCAGTTAATGAGATAGCAGAGGGAATCGCGGAGAGAGTCTCAGAGAAAGCTCTTATTATAGGAGACCTAAAGCGCCTAAATAAAAGACTTATGCTTGGAATGTCTATAGAAGAGAGTTTAACAGAATGGGCAAAAGAGCGAAGGGAAGAGCATCTTTTAATGTTCTCCGAGGTGTTTTCATACGGTAAGAGAACGGGTAAGAATATCGCGGAACTTACCTTTAAGATGGAGGAGATGATAAGTAATGACATCGAGAATGCGGAGGAAGCGCGTAATATTATGTCGGAAGCAACGATGGAGCAAAGGATCATGTCTTTTATGCCGGTATTTTTCTTAATCTATATAAGGGCGACAACAGGCGATTATCTTGATGTTATCTATAAAAGCGCAGGAGGATACGTATTTATGGGAATGTGCTTAAGTCTATATATCGCGTCGGTTATCTGGGGCATAAAAATTACGGAGGAAGAGACTTGAAGCTAAAAAACGAAATAATTGCATCTGTAAAGGCGCTTAAGGTTCGGCTTATCATAATCGGAATCGCAACGTTATTAATGACGGTATTATCAAAACTTGTTATGCCGCATGGTGATAAAAGACCGATACTAATGCTTGTTTTAGGGGTTTTGATAGCGGGACTTCTTGTGGCCAATCGTATTCAAAAAGAAAAAGAGAGTCGAAAAGAGAAGGAGACCTTGTTAAAGGAGAGGTATCCAAAGGTTGTCTACGCGCTTACGGCATTTACGGAGGGAGGAATGAGCGCAAGAGAAGCGTTAAAGCGCATCGCAAGACGCGATGTAGCGGGGGAAGGTTTTCTATATGATGAGCTTAAGCTTCTAAACTATGAATTAGATAACGGATTAAGCTTGGAAAAAGCATTGCTTAAATTCGCGGGAAGAGTACGGGTTAATGAATACAAGAAACTTGCCGGATTATTGATACAGAACGAAAGAAAGGGCAGCGTTAAATTATCCGAAGTATTGGCGATGGAGTTAATTGAAGCGGATAACAATAAGATACGTCTTATCAAGGAAAAGAGCGAAAAGAGAAAGGTGAAGATGCTTATTCCGATAACGATGCTTTTATTCGTGGTTGTATTGATTCTTATGGGACCGGCATTTATCCAATTAAAAAGTATGTAATATAAGGAGAAAGAAAAATGGGATTTTGGAAGAAATTGAAATTAGACGAGGATGGTATCACAACGGTTGAATTGATTCTTATTTTGGTCGTGCTTATTGCTCTTGTTTTAATCTTTAAAGAGCAGCTTGTAGAGCTTGTTAACGGTATATTCGATACCATAACGAAGGGTGCGGGCGAGATAAGTGCGTAGATTACATAAGAAAAAAGGCGTAATAACGGTTTTTTCCGCTGTTAGTTTTGCTCTAACCGTATCATTATTCTTAAGTTTATTGGAAAGTGCGAGAATACAGGGAATGAGGTATTTTTATCCGGAATATGTCCACCTTCAGGCGGAAAACGTATTAGCGCATTACGATACGGATATATATGAGAGATTCGGACTTTTCGGGCGTCTTAACGACGGAATGATTGAAGATACATTAAATGAATATCTTAATCGTGAGGAAGAGCTTAACGAAAGGGACCTATTACGAGGGAAAAGTGCAAATGTTGAGACTTTAAACTATAAGCTTATGACGGATGATGAAGGTAAAGCTTTTCAGCATCTGGCGGCATCTTATATGAAATCGATTATTCCGGATGTCTTTTCGGATAAGGCGGATGAACTTATGGATAATTTCAGTTCCATAGCGGAGTATATCGACGGAAGCAAGATTCTGGGGCTTATAGATAAGGCGGTTGATGCGGTTTTACGTGCACTTGCAATTGCGCAGAGCATGCTTTATAAGATGGAAACCGATGCAGACGGTAATGAGATAACTGTCGAAGATCCGGAGATCAGAGCAATAATCGATCGGCTTAACAGTTGTGAAATACTCGAAGCAAAGAACAGAATAGAGCATTTTTCGCTTTTAAATCTTATTCCTTCAGGATTAAGTATATCAAAAGGAAGAAAGCTATATTACGACCCGATAGAAAAGCGCGAATTAAGGCGAGGTACGATGGAGCCTATATTAACCGACAGAATTGAATATGCATTGATGCTTTTATACGCGCGATCTACGCTTAAAAGTTATCTGGATCAGTATGCGAACTTTTCCGAAGATGAGGAAGGCGAAGAGAATAAGGACGGGCTTATCTATGAGCTTGAATATGTATGTGCGGGACATGATACTGATGAAGAGAATTTATCTCATACCGTTAAGAAGATATATATATTAAGGACCGCGGTGCGCTTTATGACCAATATGGTAGATGCAAGAAAGCTTGCGACCGCAGAGAGTCTTGCCACAATGCTTGTTGGATTTACAGGATTATTGTTCCTTATACCCATAGTTAAGACGGGATTAATTATATGCTGGTCTCTTATGGAAGCCGTTACCGACTGTAAGGTTTTACTTTCGGGTAAAAGGGTTGCGCTTGTACCGTACGTTAACGCTGATGTTGTGCAGCTTAATTATGTCGAGCATGTAGCACTTCTTCTTGTATCGAAGGGAACAAAGACGATGAGTTACAGGATTATGGATATTATTGAAGAGTATTCGCGTGAAAAAATGGATGACATGATAGTTGCCATAGAAGGCAATGTATCGATACATACGGATTTTAAGATTGCGAGGGCAATTCTTATGATTCCTGTGCCGCTTAAAGGCGTTAACGATACTTATGATTATTACAGTAAATATTACAGATAGAAAGGAGGTTTGGTCCGGATGTTCCTCGGATTTTCTATACATCTCTCTTACGGTGAATCTACCGGGATATTTCATTATTTGAATTCTCTCTTTGTAACGAACACACAAATCAAAAATAATACTACCCATAATACAATCCGGGGAACATCCGGGCCAAGCCGCAAAAAAGGAGGGCTTACCGCGGAAGCCGCGATTGCTTCGTTAATTACAATGCTAGCGCTTTTATCGGTATTGCTTGTTTTCGTTGCTATGAAGAAGCAGGTTGCGATAACACGCGTCATGTATGAAGCATGTGAAGATGTAAAGATATATACCGGTACGCTCGATAAGCCACAAGCAGTCGCCGCAATTATTGCTGACAGTAAGGTAAGAGCGGTAAGTAAAGGCGTGGGGAATGCGCACTTTACAGCGGTAATTAAGGATGGAGCGCTTCATTATTCGGGAGGATTTCGACTTAAGATACCGTTTTTTAAGCTTGGGACGGAAGGCATATATCTTAAAAGGACTTTAATAATAGAGCTTTTTGATGGTAACAGCGAAGAAGAGGATGCACATTATGTCTATATTACCAAGTACGGAACGGTATATCACGAATTTTTAACCTGTAAGCATCTTAATATTACAATAATCGGAATACCTGCATCGGAAATTGCGGGACATCGCAATAAAAACGGTGGAAAGTATAAGCCTTGCGAATACTGCGCAAGTAAAAAGGGTGAAGGAACGGTTTATATAACACCGGAAGGTGACAGATACCATACAAAAAAGGATTGCAGAGGACTACTTAGAAATATCAGAAAGGTAAAGTTAAGTGATGTTATTGACACTCATGCCCCGTGTTCGGACTGCGGACATCTGGCAGATTATTGAATTGATAAAGTATCTTATGCTTTTGGCGATCTTGCTTCGGGAAACCATAAGGGATATAAGGGAGCGGGAGATCGATATAGGTGTACCGATAGCATATGGTATTATTGCGTTTATATCTAATTTTATTCCGGGGCAGGGAGATATCCTCTCATGCCTGGGAGGGGCCGGCATTGGTGCAATAGTACTTGTTATCGCATATCTAAAGCGCGAGAGCATAGGGATCGGTGATGGGATTATGTTAATCGTAACGGGAGCAGCGCTCGGAACATATCTTAATCTTATTCTCATAATAAGAACCGCGCTTCTTGCAGGAATAGGTGCAATTACCCTAATCATTATAAGAAAAAGGAGGAAGATGGCAGCAGATACCATGCCTTTAATGCCATATATATTGCTGTCTTATATAAGTATATGCGTAAGATTTGTGTGAAAGGAACGGTTACCGTGGAGGCTGCCGTTATTGTATCAATATATGTAATACTGTTGTCTTCTCTTATGTCATATGCTTTTACGGGGCATAAAGACATAGTAGAGACAGCATCATTTGAATTAAAGAAGCCGTTATATTCGGTATATCAGATATTATCAATAAAACATATCGGAGGGGAATTGTATGAGAAGTTTGGACAAAGAGATAGTAAGGAAGAGAAATATGTCGGAGAGCTACCGCGTTATAACACCGGATATAGCATCGGTAAAAGTCTTCGAAGTAGGGATGATGACGGAATGCAACATAAGATCGCTGCTTAAGATGGATGCGATGGTTCTGTCCGGTGGAGTCAGCTATAACTATAAGATAAGCGGCTTACTATCTCTTGATAATGTAAGAAAGAGCGGGAAGCTTACGGGAGAAGTCGTAAATACGCTTTTTAAAAGTCTATATAATTGTTTTGATGAAATTGCGGATTATATGCTGACACCGGGGAATATACTTCTTATGCAAAGCGAGGTCTTTTTTACGGATGACTTACGAAAAGCGCTTTTTATGTATGTTCCGAAAGAGGAGGCTGAGCCTATGAGTAACGAGGAGATAATAGACTTTGCGGAAGAGATTCTTAATACGGCAGAGAATATAGACAGAGAAGTGATTATGTATATGTATACGCTTATCTGCGAATTAAAGGAAGAAAACGGCACATTAAAAACCGCAATAGAAAAGGCAGCGAGAATAACTTTTTCGGAAGAGGCAAAAGAAGTAAAGAAAGAGAAGCCGATGAAGAGTGTTCGCGTCGAGAAGGTTTTACCTGAAGAAGAAAAAGACCCTTCATTGGAAGAGATAAGAAAGGCTGATGAAAAGGCTAAGAAGAAAGCAAAGAGGCAGAAGAAAAAGAATGAAGTAATAAGCGAGCGAAAGAAAAAGCTCCTGGAGTATATGGACTTCTCATTTACAAAGCATGACAAGTTTAACGAGAAGAAGGAAGATTTTAACGAAGAAGATTATGAAGAGAAAGACTCTGAGTTAGTCTATCTTGCTTGACTATTACCCCGTTGGATTTTATACTTTAAGGTAGGTATTTATATCGATAACGTATCGTAAGGAGTACAGGATGAAGATTAATATCTACTACGGAGGAAGAGGATTACTTGATGATCCTACCATATATGTAATCAATAAAATGACCGAAGTTTTGGAAGAACTTCGCGTTAAAGTAGAGAGATTCAATATATATGAGCAGAAGAATTCAATATCTACCTTGCCGCAGACCTTAAAGGATGCTGACGGCGTTATATTCGCAACAACCGTGGAGTGGCTCGGAATAGGCGGCTATATGCATCAGTTTCTTGATGCCTGCTGGTTATATGCGGATAAGGAAAAGATTAAGAACTTATATATGCAGCCGGTTGTAATGTCTACAACATACGGCGAGAGAGAAGCATATCTTACGCTTACGGGTGCATGGGATACCTTGGGAGGTCTTCCTTGCAGCGGTATAAGCGGATATGTAGAGGATCTTACATTATTTGAGCTTAACAAAGATTATACGTTAATTATAGAAAAGAAGGCAGAGACTTTATATAGAACCATTTCTCAGAATATAAGAAGCCTCCCTTCATCATCACAGGCTGTTAACCGCACTGTTGCAAGAGCACAGCAGTTAGAGCTTACGCCGCAGGAGTCGGAGCAGTTATCAAAGTTTGTATCGGATGACGAATACGTAAAGCAGCAGAAGCAGGACTTGGCAGAACTTACTTCAATGTTCAAGGAAAAGATCGGTAAGGACGATCACGATGAAGAGACCGAGTACATAATAGAGTTTGAGTCACATTTCGTTCCGCAGGAAGGAAAGAATATGACATTTTCCTTTATGATAGGTGGTAAGAAGAAGTCACTTATCATAGAGACTCTCGGTAAGGAATTATCGGTTCGTTACGGACAGATTAATCATGCGGATCAGTACATAAGGATAACGCCTGATGTACTTGAAGGAATATTGGACGGAAGAATGACTTTCCAGAAGGCATTTATGACAGGCCAGTTACAGGCCAAGGGCGATTTCCGTCTTATGAGCGATCTTGATAAGATGTTTATATTTACGTAGGAGGATTAAGATGAGCGATTGTATATTCTGTAAGCTCGCAAATGGCGAGATACCGACGAGAAAGATATATGAAGATGATTTATTTACAGTATTTATGGATGCAGGTCCGGTAACACGCGGACATTCTTTAATCGTGCCTAAGCGTCATGCGGATAATCTTTATTCGCTTCCTGATGAAGAGGCAAGTAAGATAATGATATTAGCAAAGAAGCTTGCAACACATATGACCGAGAAGCTTCATGCCGACGGCTTTAATATAATGCAGAATAACGGTGAAGTTGCGGGACAGTCCGTATTCCATTACCATTTGCACTTAATTCCGAGATATAAGAATGATGGTCATGAAGGAAGAGTATCCTGGCCGACATTATCATTATCCGATGAAGAGCTCGATAGTATAAGAGATCTTCTTAAGGAGAAATAAGGGGGAATTAAAGTGCCAAAGATAGTACTTACGGGCGGAGGCACCGCAGGACATGTAACGCCGAATCTTGCTTTAATGCCCAAATTAAAAGAGCATGGGTTTGATGTATTTTATATAGGATCTTATGACGGAATCGAGAAGTCTCTTATAGAGCCGACCGGTACTCCTTACTTGGGAATATCTTCGGGTAAGCTTAGAAGATATCACGACTGGAAGAATTTTACAGATCCATTCAGAGTGCTTAAGGGTATAAGAGAAGCCAAGCAGATTATGCGTAATGAGAAGCCTTCGATTATATTCTCAAAGGGCGGATTTGTATCGGTTCCTGTATCGATTGCCGCAAGAAGACTTAGAATTCCGCTTATTATCCACGAATCGGATTGTACACCGGGACTGGCCAACAAATTGGCGTTTCCGTTTGCCAATAAGGTATGCTGTAACTTCCCTGAGACGGTAAAGTATCTTCCTAAGGGAAAGGGAGTATATACCGGCTCTCCTATAAGAGAAGAGCTTTTATCGGGAGATAAGGAAAGAGGAGCGAAAATCACAGGCTTTACAACCGATAAGCCTACGATTCTTGTAATCGGAGGTTCTACGGGTTCCGTTGCGATTAATAATGCGGTAAGGAATATAGTTCCTAAGCTTACGGAGAAGTATCAGGTTATACATGTATGCGGAGAAGCTAATGTAGACCCTGAGTTTAATAATATACCGAATTACTTCCAGATTGGTTATGCCAACGAAGAATTAAAAGACTTTTTTGCACTTGCCGATATGGCGGTATCAAGAGCGGGAGCCAATACGATATGTGAATTCCTGGCATTAAGAAAGCCAAGCATATTAATACCGCTTCCTGCCGCATCAAGCAGAGGAGACCAGATTCTTAATGCGGAATCCTTTGAGAGGCAGGGATTTGCCAAGATGCTTAAGCAGGAAGATATGACGGACGAGAGGCTTCTAAACGATATTAACGATCTTTTTGATAACAAAGAGAAGTATGTAGAGGCTATGGCAAAAAGTCCGGCAAGTAATGCGGTTGATACAATTCTTAATATGATATTGGAGCTTGTGGGAAGCAATAAGAAGAATAAATAATTGGTGGGTAATATTTATAAGAAAGAAGAGATTTGATGAAAGTAACATTAGTAAAAGAAAACGCAGGTATTAAAGCAGAAGAATTAAAGAAGATGGAAGCCGAAGTAGTTAAGGCAAGCAGGACTCTTTGCGAAGGCAAGGGTGCAGGCAACGATTTTATCGGATGGATAGATCTTCCTGTAAACTACGATAAGGAAGAGTTTGCAAGAATTAAAAAGGCTGCAGAGAAAATTAAGAGCGATTCCGATGTTCTTATAGTTATAGGTATCGGTGGTTCTTATCTTGGAGCAAGAGCAGCAATTGAGGCTTTAAGACATTCTTTCTATAACAGCGTAGATAAGTCCGTAAGAGAGACTCCGGAGATATATTACGCAGGTAATTCCATAAGCGAGACATATCTTGCAGATCTTATTGATGTTATTGGTGACAGAGATTTCTCACTTAATGTAATCTCAAAATCGGGAACAACGACGGAGCCGGCAATAGCGTTCCGTGTATTAAAAGAGCTTCTTATCAAGAAGTATGGTAAGGATGAAGCAACCAAGAGAATCTACGCTACAACAGATAAGGCAAGAGGAGCTTTAAAGACTTTATCCGATGCAGAAGGATATGAGACTTTTGTTGTACCGGATGATATCGGCGGAAGATTCTCCGTACTTACAGCCGTAGGTCTTCTTCCTATAGCAGTAAGCGGCGCAGATATTGATGAATTAATGCGTGGGGCAGCAGATGAGAGAGAGATTGCCATAAATGCCCCGTTTGAAGAGAATGATGCTTTACAGTATGCGGCAGCAAGAAATATACTTCGTTTATCCGGTAAGCATGTAGAGATACTTGCAAATTATGAGCCGGCGCTTCATTATGTAAGCGAGTGGTGGAAGCAGTTATACGGTGAGAGCGAAGGTAAAGATAAGAAGGGTATATTCCCGGCAGCAGTAGATCTTACAACAGACCTTCATTCCATGGGTCAGTATATACAGGATGGCGAAAGAATTCTCTATGAGACGGTTCTTAATGTAGTCAAGTCAAGAAGACAGATTAAGATTGAGAACGAAGATTCAGATCTTGACGGATTAAACTATCTTGCAGGACGCGATATGCATTTTGTTAACGAGAATGCAATGAAGGGTACGATTCTTGCTCACGTTGACGGTGGTGTTCCTAACTTAAGAATAGATATTCCTGAGCTTAACGAGTATTACTTAGGACAGTTATTCTATTTCTTCGAGTTTGCATGCGGTGTAAGCGGATATGTACTTGACGTTAATCCGTTCAATCAGCCGGGCGTAGAAAGCTATAAGAAGAATATGTTCGCGCTTCTCGGTAAGCCGGGTTATGAAGAGTTAAGACAGACATTAATCAATCGTAAATAATCGTTAAATATTATATGTAAAAATGATGGAATCGCTCCACTTCGCCTATAGAAGCGGGGCGATTTTTGATTAAGTTGCACCACTTTTAATGCAAAAATTTGACAAACAAAAAATAAGGTGTTAGAATGTAACATGTTTGTAATAATACGAACAGGTTTGTAATATTTTCGTTTGTAGTCGCGAAGCGACATTTTTAGGAGGATTGAAATACTTATGAAGTTAAATAAGAAAGGAATTATAGGTATTGCTGCTGTAGTTGTACTTGCACTTGTTATTATAATTCCAATCGCAATTAACGGCACGGGTAAGGATACAGAAGATACAGCTTCAACTTCCTGGTTTGCGGGAATAACCAATGTATTTTTAAAGGAAGCAAAAACTGAAGCTAATATAGAAAAAGTTGATGATGCTCAGGTTTCTTCAACCGAGGAGGAAGACAGAGAACTTGATAAGACTATCGTAACTGAGCCAATAGAAGTATCACCGTTTGCCAATATTGCAATAGTTGATGTAGAAGAGACTCTTAATGTAAGAGCTGAGGCTTCTACAGATTCCGAGATAGTCGGAAAGATGGTCAAAGGCGATGCCGCAACAATACTTGGCGTTGAAGGTGACTGGCTCAAGATCACATCAGGTAATGTTAACGGTTATATTAAGGCAGAATTCTGCAAGGTTGCGGAAGATGCCGAAGAAATGGCAAAAGAACTTAATCTCTACTGTGCAACAAGTCTTACACAGGGTCTTAGAATAAGAGAGACAGCAGGCGGAGAGATCCTTAGTACAATGGATCTTAATGCAAAGCTTCCAATCGATATGAATGCGGAACAGATTCCGGGCTGGATAGCTGTTATCTATAAGGAGAAGACAGCATATGTAGCAGCTGATTATGTAGAGGTTGGATTTAACTTCTCTGCAGCGCTTACCATTGAAGAGTATAATAAGAAGCTGGAAGAAGCAAAAAAGAAGGGTGTAACACATCAGAATCGTGGTGCTATCGCGGCAACCGTTGATGAGGTAACACTTCTTGCCGCAATTATCTACTGTGAAGCAGGCGACCAGAGTTATGAAGGACTTCTTGCAGTAGGTGCGGTTGTATGTAACAGAATCAGAAGTGCGAGATTTCCGAATACAATGATTGAGGTTATCTACCAGAGAGGTCAGTTCGGACCGGCTATGACAGGCAAGCTTGACCGAGTTCTTGAAAGAGGTAATGTCGTTCCTGAAAGATGTTATGAAGCCGCAAGAGAAGCATTATCCGGCGTGGATAATGTAGACGGAAGATTATTCTTCTGGGACGTAAGAAGCGGACATGACGGACTTGTTATCGGAGATCACGTATTCTTCTACGATTTATAAATTGAAATGAATCTAAGCCCCGTAGGGATTACCCTTACGGGGCATTTTTTATAAAAGCTCTGACTTTATAAATATTTTATAATTAAAAAAGACTATCTTAATTGCAATTATGGTGCATTATATATATTATAAGCTTAGAGGTTTTAAATAAGCGAAAAGGAGGAGCGGTATGGATTATTACGGAATAGGCTGGTTGGTAGCTTTGATAGCATTACTTGTAATCGAGCTTATCACACTTGGACTTACGACCATATGGTTTGCCGGTGGCGCACTTATAGCCCTTATAGCAGCTTTATTCGGAGCCCCGTTCTGGGTGCAGGTTACACTTTTTATAGTAGTGTCTATTATCCTTCTTGTTGTTACAAGACCGATAGCGGTTAAGTACTGGAACAAGGACAGGATCAAGACCAATGCAGACAGTCTTGTAGGACAGACGGCACTTGTTATAGAAGAGATTGATAACCTGAAGGCCAAGGGAACAGTATCCGTTAATGGTCTTGAATGGACTGCAAGGACTGCAGACAACAGCGTAATCGAAAAAGATAAGGTTGTTACCATTAAAGAGATTCAGGGAGTTAAGCTTATAGTAGAGAGTAAATAAAAGGAGAGAATCATTATGGATCCAATCGTAAAAACAGTTCTTTTAATCATTTTATTAATCATTGTACTGGCACTTATTGTTTCATGTATTAAGATCGTTCCTCAGGCACATGCGGTAGTTATCGAGAGACTCGGTGCATATCAGGCAACATGGGGTGTAGGACTTCACTTCAAAGTTCCGATTATCGATCGTGTGGCAAGAAGAGTAACCATTAAGGAGCAGGTAGTTGACTTCGATCCTCAGCCGGTTATCACTAAGGATAACGTTACAATGAGAATCGATACCGTTGTATTCTATCAGATTACAGACCCGAAGCTTTATTGCTACGGTGTTGAGAATCCTATAATGGCAATTGAGAATTTAACAGCAACAACATTACGTAATATCATCGGTGACCTTGAACTTGATGAGACACTTACATCAAGAGAGACAATCAATACCAAGATGAGAGCAACACTTGACGTTGCAACAGATCCTTGGGGAATCAAGGTTAACAGAGTAGAGCTTAAGAATATCATTCCTCCTGCAGCTATCCAGGATGCAATGGAGAAGCAGATGAAGGCAGAGCGTGAGAGACGTGAAGCCGTAACCCGTGCAGAAGGTGAGAAGAAGTCAACAATCCTTGTTGCAGAAGGTAAGAAAGCATCCGCAATCCTTGACGCAGAAGCAGAGAAGCAGGCCGCAATTCTTAGAGCAGAAGCTAAGAGAGAGGCTACAATTAAGGAAGCTGAAGGTCAGGCTGAAGCTATTATGAGAATCCAGCAGGCTAATGCAGACGGTCTTAAGGCATTAAAGGGTGCAGAAGCAGATGAGGCAGTTTTAAGACTTAAGAGTCTTGAAGCATTTGCCCGTGCGGCAGAAGGCCAGGCAACCAAGATTATTATCCCGTCAGAGATCCAGGGTATTGCAGGACTTGCTAAGGCAGTTACAGAAGTTTCAAAAGAAAAATAATTCACAATCCTTAAATATATCGTTATAATTAGTAGGTGGATATTTATCCACCTACTATTTTTGTCGGGTAAAAGTTATGAACATAGAACGTATCGAAACAATAGATTCTACAAATGAAGAACTTATAAGGCGCGGAAGAGAAGGTGCCATGCCGCAAGTGTTAATAGCAAAAGAGCAGACTGCGGGACGAGGTCGCTTAGGCAGAACCTGGGTATCAAAAAAGGGCGACGGTCTATACATGTCAATTCTTGTAAGACCTGATATACCGTTAGAAAAAGCGCCTCTACTTTCACTTATTATGGGTCTTGCTGCGCATGATGCGGTTAAAGAAGCAACCGGGATAGACACAAGACTTAAATGGCCTAACGATCTTGTTATTGACGGGAAGAAAGTTGCAGGTATATTAGCTGCAAGTGAAATCGAAGGAAGCAGCCTTAAATTTATAGTTATCGGCATAGGAATCAATATGTTCCAGGAGCTTTTTCCGGAGGAAATAAGTGCGACCGCAACATCGCTTAGATTAAACGGTGCGAAATTTAACAGGGAAGACCTTGAAAATTCGATTGTAAAGTCGTTTAATAGGTATTATGATATTTTTATCCGTGAAGAATCGTTTAGAGCTTTTACGGAGGAATATAACAGCCTTACGGTCAATGTAGGAAGACGGGTTAGAGTAATTGAACCGGGTAATGAATATGAGGCCGATTCAATGGGTGTTAATGAAGACGGCGAATTACTCGTAAGGCTTGATAACGGAGAGACTAAGACGATACGGAGCGGAGAGGTATCTGTCCGCGGCGTATACGGATATGTATAAAGGCAGGGATAATGATGGATAACGAAGAAGTTTTGTGCGTGGCATCTCAGTATGAACAGAAGTTTTACTTAAATGAGATGTTCAACAATATACCGCAGTCGGTAAAGGACGAGCTTAAGATAATGTGTGTACTTTTTGTTGAAGAAGTCGGGGGAATAATTAAGCTTTACTTTGATGAAGAAGACGGAAGGCTGCTTATCGAGACGGAGCATGATGAAGGCGACTTTATGTATGACGATATCGGTGCCGCTCTTAAAGTTAAGAAGTTACAGAATGAAAAGGCAGAGCTTTTTGAATCACTCGAGATGTTCTATAAGGTATTCTTGGGCAAGTTCGAAGAATAGGAGAAGGATATGTTACTTACGATAGATGTGGGAAATACCAATATTACGATGGGTGTATTTGACGGCGAAGAGATTAAAGCGACGTCAAGAATGACTGCAAAGAGAATGAGAACTGCGGATGAGTTCGGTATCGATATCTGTGATATGATCCGCTATAACAAGGTACAGATCGAGGATATAACCGATGTAATCATCGCATCCGTTGTGCCTGACGTTATGTATTCTTTAAGAAGATGCGTGGAGAAGTACTTCAGAGTTAAGCCGATAATCGTTGAAGCCGGCATTAAGACCGGAATCAGAATTACAACGGTTAACCCTAAGCAGGTAGGTTCCGACAGAATTGTGGATGCGGTTGCGGCATATGAGATATACGGTGGCCCTGTAATAGTTGTAGATTATGGAACCGCGACAACGTATGACCTTGTTGATAAGGATGGAACATTCCTTGCAGGAGTTACGGCACCGGGAATCAAAACCAGTGCGGAAGCTTTGTCAGGAATGGCGGCACAGTTACCGCAGATTGAAATCTTAAAGCCTGAGCACATCCTGGCAAAAGAGACTATTACAAGTATGCAGGCGGGTATCGTATACGGACAGATCGGTCAGACCGAATATATCATCAAGAAGATGAAGGAAGAGTCCGGAATGAGCGAAATTAAGGTTGTTGCAACCGGCGGACTCGGTGTGTTGATTGCGGAAGAGACCGAAGTAATCGATGTATACGACGCAAATCTTACATTAAAGGGAATGCAGAAGATATTTGCAAAGCAGAAATAATGAAATCATTTAAGATAGGTAACGTAGAACTAAATAATCGCTATATATTAGCTCCTATGGCAGGCGTAACAGACCTGCCATACCGCGTTTTATGCAGTAAACACGGCGCGGGATTAGTGTGTACGGAAATGGTAAGCGCCAAGGGCATATATTATAACAATAAGAATACGGTCTTTCTTCTTGGAATATCGCCTGAAGAAGCGCCGGTATCGTTACAGTTATTCGGCTCGGAGCCTGAGATTATAAGCGAGATGGCAAAGCGCATTGAGGAGCGCCCGTTTTCAATATTGGACATTAATATGGGATGTCCGGTTCCTAAAGTTGTCGGTAACGGCGAAGGCTCCGCACTTATGAAGGATCCTGTGCTTGTCGGTAAGATTGTGGAAGCTACGGCAAAAGCTATTAATAAGCCGGTTACGGTGAAAATCCGTGCGGGATTCGATAAGGACCACATTAACGCGGAAGAGATCGCGCATGTGGCTGAAGAATCGGGCGCAGCGGCAGTTGCGGTACACGGTCGTACGAGAGAGCAGTTCTATAGCGGAGAAGCCGATTGGGACATAATTGCGCGAGTCAAGGATAGAATCAGGATTCCTGTTATAGGAAGTGGCGATGTAATAGATTATAAAAGCGCAAACGAGATGTTTGAGAAAACGAATGTGGACGCTATAATGATAGGTAGGGCCGCCCGCGGTAACCCTTGGATATTCGATGAATTAATTGCAGGAGAAGAAGACCGCGATTATACGAAGCCTTCATTGGAAGAGCTTTTATCGGAGATGCTTAACCATGCGAAGGCATTATGTGAATTCAAGGGCGAATACATCGGAATCAGGGAGATGCGTACACACGCAAGCTTCTATCTGACGGGGCAGAAGAATGCGGCAAAAGCCCGTGTAATGCTTAATTCCGTAGAGACTTTGGATGACTTATATAAATATGTAAAAACTCTCCTTGACAGTCAACGAACACTTTAGTATAATGGGCGGAGTATAGAGGCGAAGCCTCTGTCGATTATGGAATTGGTATTAGAATAGACCAACAAGAGGTGCAGATATGGAAAAGAACTTATTGACTTACGCAGGCTTACAGAAGCTTGAGAACGAGCTTCAGGAACTTAAAGTTGTCAAGCGTAAGGAGGTTGCAGAGAAGATTAAAGAGGCAAGAGAGCAGGGAGACCTCTCCGAGAATGCCGAATATGATGCAGCCAAAGATGAACAGCGCGATATTGAGGCTAGAATTGAAGAGATAGAGGCAATACTTAAGAATGCAGAAGTAGTAGTTGAGGAAGAAGTTGACGTTGCTAAGGTTAATGTCGGATGCAAGGTTAAGGTTCTCGACGTAGAGTATAAGGAAGAAGTAGAATACTACATCGTAGGTTCAACGGAAGCCAACAGCCTTCAGGGCAAGATAAGCAACGAATCACCACTTGGTAAGGCGCTTATCGGCAAGAAAGTCGGAAATAAGGTTAAAGTTGAGACCCCGGCCGGTACTTTCGAATATAAGGTTTTAGACATTCAAAGAGTATAAGAAAGAGCCCGCCTTTAGTTTAAGGCGGGTTTTGCAATAAAAGGAGTAGACGATATGGCAGAAGAGAGAATAACAGAAGCCCAGATGGACGAGAAGGAATTAAACCGCCTTGTGCAGGTCAGATATGACAAGTTTAACGAGCTTAAGGCAGCAGGAAAGAATCCTTTCGTTATAACAAAGTACGATGTAACGGCACATGCAAAGGAAGTTATCGATAACTTCGATGCAATGGAAGGCAAGACAGTATCTATTGCAGGCCGTATGATGCAGAAGCGTGTCATGGGTAAGGCATCATTTATGAATATACTCGATAAGTCCGGTAACATTCAGGTATATGTTGCAAGAGATTCTATCGGAGAAGAGCCTTATGCAGACTTTAAAAAGTTCGACATCGGAGACATCGTAGGCGTTAAGGGTGAAGTATTCCGTACCAAGATGGGCGAGATCAGTATCCACGCATCAGAGGTTACACTTCTCTCCAAGTCATTACAGTTACTTCCGGAGAAGTTCCACGGACTTACCAATACCGATATAAGATATCGTCAGAGATACGTAGATCTTATCATGAATCAGGACGTTCGCGATACATTCATGAAGAGAAGTAAAATCTTACGCGAGATTAGAAACTTCCTTGCGGACAGAGATTTCATGGAAGTAGAGACCCCAATGCTTGTTGCAAATGCCGGTGGAGCAGCGGCAAGACCGTTTGAGACACACTTTAATGCGTTAGATGAGGACTTTAAGCTTAGAATCTCACTTGAGCTTTACTTAAAGAGACTTATTGTAGGCGGGTTAGAGAGAGTATACGAAATCGGTCGAGTATTCAGAAACGAAGGCTTAGATACAAGACACAACCCTGAGTTTACACTTATGGAGCTCTACCAGGCATATACAGATTATAACGGAATGATGGAGCTTACAGAGTCGATGTTCCGTTATCTTGCTGAAAAAGTTCTCGGAACCACCAAGTTTATGTACGGCGATGTTGAGCTTGATTTCGGTAAGCCATTTGAGAGAATTACAATGCTTGATGCGGTTAAGAAGTATGCGGGTGTTGATTTTACCAATATTTTGACAGATGAAGATGCCAAGAAGGTTGCAAAAGAGCATAATGTAGCGTTTGAAGAGCGCCATAAGAGAGGTGACATCATTAACCTCTTCTTCGAAGAGTTCTGCGAAGAGCACCTTGTACAGCCTACATTTGTTATGGATCATCCGGTTGAGATCTCTCCGCTTACTAAGAGAAAGCCGTCAGATCCTAATCATGTTGAGCGTTTTGAGCTTTTCATCAATACATGGGAAATGTGTAACGCATATTCAGAGCTTAACGATCCGGTTGACCAGAGATCGAGATTCGAAGAGCAGGAGAAGGCATTTGCAGCCGGAGACGAAGAAGCAAATCATACAGATGAGGACTTCTTAAACGCACTTTCAATCGGTATGCCGCCAACAGGTGGTATCGGATACGGAATCGATCGTCTCGTTATGCTTCTTACCAACAGTGCAGCCATCCGCGATGTGCTCCTCTTCCCGACGATGAAGAGCCTTGATGCACCTAAGAAAAGCGCAGCAGCAGACGAGAAGACAGGATTTTTCACACCGAATAACCAGATTGATTTCTCAAATGTAGCTATAGAGCCGTTATTTGAGGAGCAGGTTGATTTTGAAACCTTCTCTAAGTCAGATTTCCGTGCGGTAAAAGTTAAAGCTTGTCAGGCAGTGCCGAAGTCGAAGAAGCTTCTTCAGTTTACGCTTGATGACGGTACAGGGGTAGACAGAACAATCCTTTCCGGTATTCACGGATTCTATGAGCCGGAAGAGCTTGTAGGCAAGACACTTGTAGCAATTACAAATCTTCCGCCACGTCCTATGATGGGTATTGAATCATGCGGTATGTTGCTTTCGGCAGTTAATAACCTCAAGGATTCAGACGGAGAAGAGCTTCATCTTCTTATGATTGATAATCACATTCCTGCCGGAGCTAAGTTATACTAGAATAATAATAGAGTAAGCTTGAAGGACGCCAATGTGATTGATATGATATGTACCCTCTTTACCGGACAACCAGTAAGGAGGGTATTTTTATGCGTTATAGTTATGAATTTATAACCACCATATTTAATAGTTTCCGTTTTTCTCTATAAGTTCTTTCAATCTATAATTATTATCAAAAATGTCTTCTGTGAAATTTATCATTTCCAGCATGCTTCTGACACACCACTCAGTATCTTGCGTATGAAATGAATAATAGAGAGCATTCATTTTTTTATAATCCCAAAGATCCATGACAAACTTCGACGACACTTCCCTGGTATATGCGATATATCTGTACATATACCCCATCCAGAACATTACTTCTGCCGAATACTTATCTTTACCATAATCCGTCTCTCCGAACTGCTCTGTTATACTCTTAATTCCTTCGTTAACCTCCAACGACACCAATACCGGATTATTTGTATCAAGTTTCTTTAATAAATCCGAATGGATAAATCGACGCACAAAAATACCCGTTGAGCAATTAAGCTCAACCGATTTTTCAAACAATTTACCCTGATATTCTGCAAGCAATAATCCATTATGATCGAATTTCCTCATTTCAATAACTCCTCTATAAACAATCCGGTTTTAAATTCCCTTTTTGCAAGTTTAATTTTTGTATCGATTTCAAGGCCTCGCTGATTAATCAGCATTCTTGAATCATTTCTTTCCGGCTCGCAAATATAATACTTCTCAATCGGAGTTAAACACTTTATTGCTTTTTCTGTCTTAAACACATATTGTAATCCGAGCTTTGACGCCGACAAGGAATGAATAGCAACATCCGCGTTAATCTCGCCTTCTGTAAACTGAGTCATTATATAAAACATCTTATTATCTGCTATCGGTGCAATTATAAGATCAGCTTTTTCAATCTCATTAACCATTTTTTTAATCTGTTCATTTGAAGAAAAAGCGCCAAGCATTCCACGGTAATAACAAATTGAAAGCATCCACTCCAACGAACAATCGAATTGTTTAATCTTCAAATCCTTAGGCGCATATTTAAACGAATATACCGATGATTTCTCATATTCACAAACAAACGATAATGCCTGACTGTAGGTCTCTCCCATATAGAATCCATTACCAAAATCACAATTGTTCCTGGCTCCGTTTACACTAATCTCAACTAGACCTTTTTTCGAACCATGAAACAGAACGTTTTGATACTTTTCCTTAATCAATTCTTCCTTAACTGCATTAATTCTATATTTGTTTTCGTATATAAAAGAGTAAAACTTCTCGCAGACACCATCTGTAGTCTTCCCCTTCTTTTTAATCTCCTCAAGCGTGGTTCTGGAAATCTTTGTTTTCTCAGAAAGCTCTGCCTGATTCAATCCTTCCGTCTCTAAGATAAAACCTATATCTTCTTTAATCTTATATCCGCAATCAACTTTCATCATAAATCCCCCTCATATCTTTTAGGCTATTATAACGCATAAAACTTGTTTGTTCAAGTTGTGCAAACAAGTTTTCAAAAATCTAAAATTAATGAATGGGGATTTGCGTTAAAAATGTATATACACGAATGGGGATTTGCGTTATACTCGGTTTGAAAGGACGGATTGAAGTATGGAAAAACCGGTATTTAGAAGGAAAATCGAAGTGATATGATGCGATACCCGCAAACGTCCTATAGAGGTGAAGTCGGGAAATTACAGAGGACATAAGTCGTTGGATGTGTTTTGTGATAAATTCAGGAGTTGTATATGCGAAAAATACGTTGTTCATATATTGCAGAAGTGGACGAAGAAGTAAGGAAGCATCAGCAAAACTTGCGGCACTTGGTTATACGAATATAATCGAGATTGGCTGGATTCTGGATTGGGATGGAGAGATAGAAGTAGGAGTATCCGAATGAAGGTGATTTATGAAATACGATAACATTAAAAAAGCGATATTCTTAAGGCGGCCGAATCGATTTATAGCAGAAGTGGATATAAATGGCAGAAGAGAAATCGTTCATGTTAAGAATACAGGGAGATGTAAGGAACTTCTGATACCGGGATGCGAGGTATGGCTTACTGCACCCGGAACCCCCGACAGAAAGACAACGTATGACCTGGTGGCAGTCAGGAAGGACACAGGGGTTCTGTTCAATATAGACAGCCAGGCACCGAACAAAGTGGTAAAAGAGTGGCTGGATAGGCAGGATTACGATAGAATTGTACCGGAATATAAATATGGCGATTCGCGAATCGACTTCTACATGGAAAGAGGAGAAGAGCGATACTTAATGGAAGTAAAGGGCTGTACATTAGAGCTTAACGGAATCGGATATTTCCCCGATGCTCCGACAGAGCGCGGAGTCAAGCATCTTCGGGAGCTTACAGTTGCGGTAAAAAAAGGATATAAAGCAATGCTGGCTTTTGTGATTCAAATGGACGGAGTTGCAGAAGTAAGAGCAAATGTTGTTACCCATGCAGAGTTCGGAACCGCACTTGATGAAGCGAAGGCAGCAGGTGTAGAGGTATTATTCCTACAGTGCCATGTAGAACCGAATACGCTGGTAATTATAGAATGAAAAAGGAGAAACTATGTACCATCGGGGTGAAGACAAAGATTACACCTCGTTTAAACCTTTTAGGATGAACAACTCGATTGATATTTAATAAGCAAGACTCTGATAATCCTATGCAAAACACAATTATTTGCATAGGATTATTAAAATATTTATTGACATTACTTATAGAGGAATCTATAATTTATACAATCCTATGCAAAACAAATAAAAATGCAGATGTTTGTGTAAAGGCGGTGATTTTGATGAAGACACGGAATGAATGCCTAAAAGAATACGGATCGGATTATTTTATCAATCAGATGGTTGCGAAAGGAAAGCTTTTCCGGGTGGATAAGGGTATTTTTTCAGAGAAAGAATATGTCCCTGAACTGGCGCTGCTTTCATTCAAGTATCCAAATGCAATTATCACGATGGATACGGCTTTTTATCTGTATGGATTTACGGATGAAGTCCCGGACATGTGTACTATGGCGACAAAAAGAGAAGCCGCACCCATATCGGATAAGCGAGTGAAACAGATATTCATGCCGGAGGAACTCCTTGGTCAGGGAAGGACAACAATGGAGTATAAGGGTTATGATCTGCAGATTTTTGACAGAGAACGTATGCTTATCGAATTGGTCAGATATAAGAGCA